>JBAVTF010000086.1:0-9212 GCA_049695995.1 Pirellulales bacterium
AGGCTCAGGAACAACTCTCGGTCGAGCAGTTCGTCCCGAAGCCTGCCGTTGAAGCTCTCCACGTAGCCGTTCTCCCACGGGCTCGCCTTCTGGATGTAGAGCGTGCGAACACACGCCCTCGCCAGCCACTCCTGAACCTCCTTGGCCACGAACTCCGGACCATTATCGCTCCGCAGATGCTCGGGCGCACCCCGCACGGCGAACAGCTCCTTGCGCGTCATGATCACGTCCCGAGCGGTGCAGGACCGGGCCACCTCGATCGCCAGACACTCCCTCGTGAACTCATCGATCACCACGAGGATCCGCAGCTGCCTGCCGTCCTCCGTCCGCTCTGTGAGGAAGTCGTAGCTCCACACATGGTTCCGATGCAGAGCCCAATGGCGAACGCACCCATTGGCGCTCGACCCCGGTAATCTCCAGCGTTTTCGCTGCTTCTGCGGTACCTGCATGTGCTCCTCCTTCCAGATCCGATGCACCCGCTTGAAGTTCACCTTCCAGCCTCCGAATGCTTCCGGGCCGGTCAGCACACGATGCGTGCGATCGCTCCCATGCCTTGGGAACGTCTCCACGATCTTCCGCATTACCCCGAGCAACTCACGGTCACCGTCTACCTTCCTGGGACGGTGCCGCTGCGTGCCTCGGTTCTGACCGAGCACCCGACAGACCCTTCTTTCCGAGACCTTCTCCTGCCCCAAGGACCGCCGGACGGATTCCACCGTCCGGCGGCGACGCTCGGGGCAAGTCAGTTTGGGCGGGCTGCTTCCTTGAGGATCAGCATGTCCAGGGCCTGGTCTGCCACCAGCTTCTTCAGCCTCGAGTTCTCCTTCTGGAGCTCCTGAAGCTGCTTGGCCATCTTTGGATCCATACCGCCGAACTTCGTCCGCCAGCGGTAGTACGTCTGCTGGCTGATACCCAGCCGTCGGCAGACATCGGGCACGTTCATGCCATTCCCAAGGTCCACGTCAGCCTGCCGAAGCAAGCCCACGATCTGCTCTGCACTGCGTCGCTTCTTCATCCGAGAACCCTTTCCAGCCCCAGCCCGGGCACGAGGATTCTCTCACAAGACCTGGGTCAAGATTTGGGGAGGGGGTCAACTCTGCCTCGGCCTGCTCGAAGAGCATCGCCTCGTAGCGTGAGCCGACAGGAATATGCATCGCCACTCGTGAACCGGCCCGCATTCCTCTCGGCTCACGCCTCGGGCTTCACGGACAGCGGTTTCATGGGCGTGCTCGCAGCGCGCCGCATGAGGCCGGGTCAGCGCGGGTCGATCGGCAACGGCCTGCGCCGCACCTGCTGGTTCTTGACGGTCACCAAATGACCGGCAATACCCGACTCAATCAGTGGCCACGTTCGCTTGAACGCTTCCCAGAGCCTCGGCCCCGCCCCGGGTGATTGGACGATCGACGTTTTCATCGGCGAGGATTCGCATCGTCATGCCGCAGAGGTGGGGATGTCCAGGACCTCCTCGGTCGCGAGCATTTCTGCGGCGTACGACTGGCACGCATGAATCTGCTCAGCGGTAATGTTTGGGTAGGCTTCGATGAGTTGGTCAGCAGACCATCCATCCCCGAGTCGCTCGAGAATCAGTTCGACCCCGATTCGGGTGCCTCTGATCTTGGGCTTGCCGGCAATAATGTCAGGAGCGCGGTCGATGTGATCACGCCAGTTCATAGTTTATTCCCTTTTTTGAGCAATAAGTTCTGAACTAGGGATAGGACGGCCGACGCCACCTCCACAAGCGCTCGACCAGCGATGTGAGGCCCGAACCGTTATGGCGGGCTGGTGATTTCGCCACCGCTGCGGGTAAGGATCGCGATCATCGTGAGTGGCGACACGTCGTCCGCGAGAAATCTCACGCTCCCGTCGCCGAAGACGGCGTTTACGCCGCCCGGGTGAAACGAATACGGCTCGTCCCAGTTGCTGCAGTTCATCACGCACTGGCCGCCGCTGGTTACGCCCGATGGCGGCACTCGGCCCATGGCGTCGGTGTGATAGCAGGAACTGTTGGGGACGCCGGTCGATGGGTCGGCGCCGTCCAAACTGAAGGTGGCGGCATTGTCAGCCCAGGCGGCCGCGGTGGTGTCGTTCTTGGCGTTGCAGGGCGTCGTAGCGGCATTGCTCCGCACGCCCATCGGGCGGCCGTTGAAGAACCGCAGTGGACGGTTGCCGCATTCGACGACGGCGAGCGTATTGCTAAGGCCGTCACGCACGTGTGCTGCCACGGTGCGGCTGTTCGTCGGCAGCATGCCCTGCCGTTGCCGCGATGCCGGAGACGCCTGGCCGACGGCCGTATACAAGACCGTTTCCACTTCGACGACCGTGCTGTAATCATTGCAGGCTGGCCCCCACGACTTGTACTCGTTCGTGGGATACCGGGCGGCCGAGATCCTCCGCGGGCCGTCCGGCGTGCTGCTGCAGGCAAATGTGGAAATGACCGTCTGGGCGGCGGCCCGGTTGGCGGAGGCGTCCCAGTCCTGCTCGTAGTCGTAGCCAAGCGTCGTGAGCAGCGAGCCATTGTCGAGATAGGGCAGGAGGAGGGCAAACATCCCGTGTTCCTTGGGATTGTTCGGCGGCCACATGGCGTTTGCCCCGGTAGAGTTCGAGGGGGCGTAAAACCCGTTCGCCGTCTCGAATCCGAGCATGGCGATCCCGATTTGCCGTGCGTTGTTGAGGCACTGCGTGCGCCGAGCCGATTCGCGAGCGGACTGCACGGCCGGGAGCAAGAGGCCCACGAGGAGGCTGACGATCGCCACCACGACGAGTAGCTCGATCAGCGAAAAGCCGTGGCGCGACGAGCAGGCCGCGGGGGCGATGACGGGGCGGATGAGACGGCGAAAACAGAGTGTGGCGGCCATGCGCGAGGCCCGTGTGTGGGCGGCGAAATGGCGAATCCGTTCGCGCGGGCTAATCGTCCGAGAGAGGGGTAGCGTACCAGCGAAGGAGGGGAGTGCTAGCGGCAGGTGGTTTGCTTCGGAAAAACCTCGGGCGCGGGCCCGTTGCTTCGCAACGGGCAGCCGGTAGCCCGGTCACGCCGTAACCGGAAAACGGAAAGCTCGTCACGGCGTACCGGGCCTATGAGAGCGGGCAGTCGGGACGCATCGTCCCCGGAGTGGCCGGGGTGGGCGGGGCCGCTAGAAATACGGTGGTTTCCGACCCACGCTGGTAGCCCCCATGACGCCCACCGCAACTGCTCCCGCCCCCCGCTCGGCTCCCGCCGTCGCTCAGCCCGCACCGCTTGCGATCGATCTCGGCGATGCCCGCGAACGGCTCGTGTCGCACCCGATCTACGGCCGCGTCGATTCTCCCGATCGACTCCGCCGATTCATGGAGGCCCACGTGTTCGCCGTGTGGGATTTCCAGAGCCTGCTCAAGGCGATGCAGCAACGGCTGACCTGCACGACGCTCCCCTGGCTGCCCACGCCCGACCCTGAGGCGCGGCGGCTCGTCAACGAGATCGTGCTCGACGAGGAGTCGGACGAGCTGCCCGAGGGGGGCTCGGCCTCGCACTTCGAGCTCTATCTCGATGGCATGCGGCAGGCCGGGGCCGACACGGGGCCGATCGACCGGCTGATCGCCATGCTGCGGCAGGCGGCGCCGCTCCCGCAGGCACTCGCCGCCTGTGGCGGGCATCCGGCGGCAATCGAGTTCGTGCGGAGATCGTTCGCCGTGATCGAGTCGGGGAAGACGCACACGATCGTGGCCGCCTTCACCTACGGCCGAGAGGACGTGATTCCCGACATGTTTCGTCATCTCGTCGTGCAGCTGGCCGAGCAGGAGCCGGCCACGTGGGGCCGGTTTCGGTTTTATCTCGAGCGACACATCGAGCACGACGACGAGAAGCACGCGCCGGTGTGCCGGCGGATCGTGGCCCGGCTGTGCGGCACGGATCCGGTGAAGTGGGCCGAGGCATCGGCCACCGCCCGCCAGTGCATCGAGGCGCGGATCGCGTTTTGGGATGCGCTGGCGGCGGGGTAGCCCGGTCACCGTAGCCCGGTCACGCCGTGACCGGCCCACCCGTTACTTCGCGGCGGCGAGTTCGGCCTTCTTCCGCTCTTCCACGATTTCCTTCTGGATGTTGCCCGGCGTCGGCCGGTACTTCGAGAACTCCATCGTGAACACGCCCTGACCCTGCGTCATGCTCCGCAGGTCGGTCGAGTAGCCGAACGTCTCCGCCAGCGGCACCTCGGCGATGATCGTCGAGGTGTTGCCCACCGTCTCCGTGGAGATGATCAGGCCACGCCGCTTGTTGAGCTCGCCCGTGACGGCACCCTGGAAGTCGGCGGGCACTTCCACTTCCATCTTCATAATCGGCTCGAGCAGCACGGGCTTCGTGTTGAGGAAGGCCTCGCGGAAGCCGGCCCGGGCGCAGACCTGGAAGGCCATGTCGCTCGAGTCGACGTCGTGGTAGCTGCCGTCCTCGAGCGTGGCCTTCACGCCCACGATCGGGAAGCCGGCAATCGGTCCCTTGTTGAGCACCGCTAGGAAACCCTTCTCCACCGACGGGATGTATTCCCGCGGCACGCGACCGCCCACGACGGCATCCTCGAACACGAAGTTCTCGGTGGCATCCTCGGGCAGTGGCTCGAGGTGGCCGATGATGTGGGCATACTGGCCCGAGCCACCCGTCTGCTTCTTGTGCTTGTAGTCGTAGGCCGTGCCCTTCGTGGGGGCTTCGCGGTAGCTCACCTTCGGAGCACCCACGGTCACGTCCACCTTGTATTCACGCTTGATACGCTCGACGTAGATGTCGAGATGCAGCTCGCCCATGCCGGCGATCAGCGTCTCGCCCGTCTCCTCGTCGGTGGCCACGCGGAACGTGGGGTCTTCGCGGGTGAACCGCTGCAGCGCCTTGCTGAGCTTGTCGAGGCCGTCGCGGTTCGTCGGTGTGATCGCCATCTTGATCACCGGCTCCGGCACGAACATGCTCTCGAGCGTGCAGTACTTCGCGTCGCCGGAGTAGGTGTCGCCGGAGGCGGCATCCACGCCCATCACGGCCACGATGTCGCCCGCCTCGGCCGACTCGATCTCCTCACGCTTGTCGGCATGCATCCGCACGATGCGGCTGAACCGCTGCTTCTGGCTCGTACGCTGATTGATGTAGGCCTCGCCCTTCTTCAGCGTGCCCTGGTAGATCCGCATGAACGTGAGCTGGCCGAAGGGATCGTCCACGATCTTGAAGGCCATCGCCACGAGCGGCTTCTTCGGGTCGGCATCGAGGTCGAACTTCTCGTCGGGATTCGACCAGTTCTTGGCGATCACCTTCCGCTCGAGCGGATTGGGCAGGTAGCGGACGACCGCGTCGAGAAGAAGCTGCACGCCCTTGTTCTTGTAGGCACTTCCGCAGAAGACGGGCGTGATGCTCTGGGCATGTACGGCGGCCTTCGTGACGGCGTGGATCTCGTCCTCGGTGGGCACTTCCTCCGAGAGGAGCTTTTCCATCAGCGAGTCGGAGTACATCGCAAGGTCTTCGAGCAACTTGTGCCGGGCCTCGGCGGCCTTTTCCTTGTAGTCGGCCGGAATCTCCTCGAGGCGGACGTGCTCGCCGTTGTCGCCGTCGAAATAGGCGGCCTTCATCGCCACCAGGTCGATCACGCCCTGGAGCTTGTCTTCCTTGCCGATCGGAATCTGGTAGGGGATCGCATGGCAGCCGAGCTTGTCCTTGAGCTGGCCCACCACCCGCTCGAAGTTCGCGCCGGTGCGGTCCATCTTGTTGACGAACGCCAGACGCGGCACCTTGTACCGCTTCATCTGCCGGTCCACCGTCATCGACTGGCTCTGCACGCCGCCCACGGAGCAGAGCACGAGGATCGCGCCGTCGAGCACGCGGAGGCTGCGCTCCACCTCGACGGTGAAGTCGACGTGGCCCGGGGTGTCGATCAGGTTGATCGCGCAGTCGCCCCACTGCACGCTCGTGGCGGCCGACGTGATCGTGATACCGCGCTCACGCTCGAGGTCCATGTAGTCCATGGTCGCCCCGTCGCCGCCGCCCTTCACTTCCTGGATGCGGTGGATTCGCCCGGCGTAATAGAGGATGCGCTCGGAGAGCGTGGTCTTGCCGGAGTCGATGTGGGCGCTGATGCCCATGTTGCGAAGCTTGGTCAGATCCATGGAGGGAAACACCTGAACTGAAGGGGAGGCTGTGGAAAGGGACTGTGCTGGGAATGCGGAACGGGGGGACGGCCGCCGGAGCGGGGCCACGCCGCGTGGGCGCGACAGGATTCTGGGCGACCATCTGGAATATACTCGCCTCCCGATGAACGCGACAGACGAGCCTGTGTCGGCCGGAGAACCCGATTTCGGGCCAGCGTGGCCCTGGTTTGCGTGCGTGGCACCCCTGGCCGCCTACCTCTGGCTCGGGATGCTCGAGCCGGCCGCCGACGGGGGTGGATTCCTGAGTTCGCTCGGCATCACGGCCGCGGCCTATCCCGCCATCTATGCCCTGCGAATCGCCCTCACGGCCGCCGTGATCGCCGCCGCCTGGCCGAGCCTGCGGGCATGGCTGGGCCGGCCGAGCTGGTGGCCGCCGCTCCTGGGCGTGGCGCTCGTCGTGCCGTGGATCGTGCTGGCAGCGCTGCAGCGAGACGCCGGCTGGAGCGGCAGCATCGGTGCGCGGGCGTCGTTCGACCCGTTCACGGCCTTCGGTGGCACGACGCCGCTGGCCTGGGCATTTCTGGGACTGCGGTTCCTCGGGCTCGTGGTGATCGTGCCGCTGGCCGAAGAACTGTGTCTGCGCGGGTTCCTCATGCGGTTCGTCGTCCGCGAGGAATTCTGGAAGGTGCCGTTCGGCACACTCACCGCCGCGGCCGCCGGGGCGTGCGCCCTTTACGCGGCGGTCAGCCATCCGGCCGAGGCCGTGGCCGCGGTGGGTTGGTTTGCCGTGGTGAGCGGAATCGCCGCGGCGACCCGCAAGCCGATCGATTGCGTGCTCGCCCATGCGGGCACGAACCTCGCGCTTGGGGCGTATGTGGTCGCGACGGGTAATTGGTGGTTGTGGTGAGGCCGTAGCCCGGTCACGCCGTGACCGGAACAAGTCACGGCGTGACTTGGCCACGCCGGAAAGGTAGCCCCGTCACGCCGTAAAACGCCCTCGTGGAGTGAATCCGTGCCTCACCTGCGCGGCCGACTTGCACCGACGCCCACGGGCTACCTCCACATTGGCCACGCCCGCACGTTCGCTTTGGCCGCCGCGCGGGCCGGCGCGGCCGGCCTCGTGATGCGGATCGAAGACCTCGATGCCCCACGCTGCCGCCCCGAATACACGGCCGCGGCCCTCGACGACCTCCGCTGGCTCGGCCTCACCTGGACCGAAGGCCCCGATGTCGGCGGGCCGCATCCGCCCTACGTGCAGAGCGAACGCACCGCCTGGTATCTCGACGTCTGGCGGCGGCTCGAAGCGGCTGGCGCGATCTACCCGAGCCCGCACTCACGCCGCGATGTCGAGGCCGCGGCCACGGCGCCGCATGCGGCCGACGATGCGGAGCCGATCTTTCCCGCGAGCCTGCGGCCGGCGCGGTGGGAGCGGGCGACCGCACCTGGCGGCGTGGCCTGGCGGTTTCGCGTGCCCGATGGCCGCGTGATCGAGTTTCAGGACGCGTTGCAGGGGGTCGTCCGCCGTACGGCGGGCGTCGATTTCGGCGACTTCGTGGTCTGGAGGCGGGACGATCTCGCCGCCTACGAGCTGGCCGTGGTCGCCGACGACCATGCGATGGAGATCGCGGAGGTGGTCCGCGGTGCCGACCTGCTCACGAGCACAGCGCGGCAGATCCTTCTCTATGAGGCGCTCGGCTGGCAGCCGCCGGCATTTTGCCACGCGCCGCTCGTATGCGACGCTGCAGGGCGGCGGCTCGCCAAGCGGACGGCCGGCCTGGCGATCCGCGAGTTACGCGCCGCGGGGTGGTCGCCGGAGGCGGTGCTCCGGAGCCCGGTCGCGCCGTGACGGAACAGCGCAGGCGGCGCGTTCGCGGCTTCCGCCGCGGGATCCCCTCGCTCGCGCTCAGGGCTTCGATGAGGGAGAGCGTTTGATTCGTGCGGTAGGCTTGTTGCCATGAGCAAGCCCGCCCCGCGCGCCGACGCCGCCCGCCTGCAGGCCCTGCGGCGCGAGGGCGTGCAGCTCGCGCAGGCTGGCCGGTTCGCTGAGGCCGTCGCGCCACTCGAGACCGCCGCTCGCCTCGACCCCACCCACTCCGCCACGCTCAACAACCTCGGGCTCGTGCTCAAGGAACTCGGCCGCCGCGCCGAGGCCGAGCAGGTGCTCCGCCAGGCTCTCGCTGCCGCCCCCGGCTCGTCCGACGTTGCCAACAGCCTCGGCCTCGTGCTCATGGAGCTTGGCCGGCTCGCCGAGGCCGAGTCGGTGTTCCGCGCGGGCCTCGCACTCGCCCCCGACCACGCCGATCTCCTCAACAATGCGTCGGTGCTCCTCAAGCGACTCGGCCGCCAGCTCGAAGGCGAACCGCTCCTTCGCCGCGGCCTCGTCACGGTTCCCAACGACCCCGGCCTGCTCGTCAACCTTGGCGACCTGCTCGTGACGAGCGGCCGCGCCGCGGAGGCCGTGCCGCTGCTCGAGCGGGCCGTGCAGCTGGCCCCACGGTCGCCCGAGGCCCGCAACAATCTCGCCCTCGCGCTCAAGGAGCTGGGCCGCGAAGGCGAGGCCACGCCGCACCTCGAGGCCGCGCTCGCGCTCAACCCGCGCTACCTCCCCGCCATCCACAACCTCGGCAACAACCTCGTGTCGATCGGCCGCGTGAACGAGGGCGTGGCCAGGTTTCTGGAGGTGCTCGACCTCGATCCCCACAACATGCCGGCGCTCTACGCGCTCTCCACGATCACCGACTACACGCTCGACGACGCGGCGGTCGCGAAGATCGACGGCCTGCTCGCCGAGCCCGCGGTTGCCGGCGAATCCCGTCAGCTGCTGTACCTGGCCGCCGCCTCCGCCCGCGACCGCCGCGGCGAACACGACACCGCCATCCGCCACGCGATCACGTCGGGGGGCCTGCGGCGGGCCCTCGACCGCCGCGCCGGCCGCGGCTTTGTTCGCGACCAGCATGCCCGGCTTGTGGACGCCCTGATCGCGGCGTGTCCCGGCCTGGGGGCCGCGGCCTCATCGGGCCTCGCCAGCGACGTGCCCGTGTTCGTCGTGGGCATGCCCCGCAGCGGCACGACGCTCGTCGAGCAGATCCTCGCGAGCCATCCGCAGGTGCATGGCGCCGGCG
>JBAVTF010000087.1:0-61919 GCA_049695995.1 Pirellulales bacterium
GTCGGCCGACGTGCGGCGGGTGGCGATCGTTGCGCTCGGCGTGCTGCCTGGCGACGGGCCGCGCGGCGTGCTCGTCGCGCTCGCCTCGTCGGCTGGCGAGCCTGCCGTCGCGGCGGCAGCGATCGCAGCACTCGTGCCCCAGGCTCGCGACGAAGCGGCGAGACAGGCTGCGTCGTTCCTCGCAGCGGTGACGGATCAGCCGCTCGCGGAAGGAGTGGTGCGGGCGTTCGTCTCGGTGAAGGACGGCGGCACTGGACTCGCAGCCGCACTCACGGGCAGGCAGGCTGCGATCACGCCGCAGGCGCTGGCCGGCGGCCTCGCCGTGATCAGCGCCTCAGGCCGACCGCAGCCGGAGCTTACCGCGGCCCTTGAGGCGGCGCGGCCGCGGGGGGCGCAAACGACCGCCGGCGGGCCGCATGCGGTCACGCCCGATCAGCTCGACAGGTTCATCGAGCTGGTGAAGACGAAGGGGGATCAGGCGCGGGGCGAGGCGATCTACAAGCGGGAGGCGCTCAAGTGTGCGTCGTGCCACCGGATCGGCGACCACGGCGCCCGCGTGGGGCCCAATCTTGCGGCGATCGGCGCGGCCAGCCCGCTCGACTACATCATCGACTCGCTCCTGCATCCGGCGAAGAACGTGAAGGAGGGCTTCAACACGCTCGTCGTGCAGACGGCCGACGGCCTGGTCGTGACGGGCATACCCGTGTCGAGGACCGACGAGGAGCTCGTGCTCCGCGACGCGACCGACAAGCAGATCACGATCCGCGTCGCCGACATCGACGAGGAGAGCCCGGGCACGTCACTGATGCCGGCCGGTCTCGTCGATTCCCTCTCCCGCGAGGAACTCGCTGATCTCGTCCGATATCTCTCCGAACTCGGCCGGTAGCACCGTCGCCCGTAGTCCGCACACTCCGTGTGCGGTGTGAGGCGGGAATGCCGAGTGGCCGGCTAATCGGAAAGCGGTCGGCGAACGAGAGGGTGGCGGTTTGCGGGCGGGGCCGGTTCGGCCTCGGCTCGCTCACCACCGGGCGACGATCTCGCGGGTCGTCGCGAAGTCGATCACGCCGGCGTCGAGACGGCCTCGCTGCGGATGGCGGAAGGCGACGCGATGCGGGCCGGGCAGGATGCCCGTCGCCGTGCAGGGCGTCGTCAGCGGCTGCCCAGCGGTGTCGCGGAGCACGACGCCATCAACGAGCACTTCCGCCTCGAACGTGTCGCTGACGAAGTTGACGGCGACGCCCGGCGCCTCGACAGGCCGCTCACCCGTCGATCCGGCCTCGCGTGTCAGCGTTGCGACCGCTACGGCGATGCCTGCGGCCGCAACGCCAGCTGCAGCCCAGCGGATGCCTCGTCCGCGGCGCGGCAGGGCGGGCGGAGCTGAGAGCGCCGCGAGCAACTCACCCGCATGCGCATGGCGGGCGTGATGATCACGGCTCGCGGCTTTGAGCGCGACGCGGTTGAGATGCGCGAGCACGGGGTCGGTGCAGATCTCCCGGGCCCGTTCGCCTAGCCGCGGAAACGCCTCGGCCGGCAGTCCTGTGAGCATCTCGTAGAGCACGAGTCCGGCCGCGTAGACATCGGCCCGCAGGTCCATGCGGCCATCCGGGGGCATGTATCTCACGGTGCCGAGCCGGGAGAGCTGCGCAGAGGCGGGCATCAGCAGGCCGAAGTCGGCGAGCTTGAGATCGCGGCCCACGAACAGGCAGTTCGACGGCTTCACGTCCCGATGCACCATGCCGGCGGCATGGAGGTGCGCGAGGCCCGCGGCGAGTTGGCGGGCACACCGCAGGCATTCGTCGGCAGGCAGTGGCCCCTGCTCGAGCCGCAGCGCGAGCGTTGCCGGTCGGTAATCTTGTTCGTTCGTCGCAGGCCGGCCCGACACGTCGTCGGCCGGATCCATGAGATAGAAGAGCACGTCGGCAGTCCGCCCCACGTGCTGGATGTCGAGCAGGTTGGGGTGCCGCGCCACCCGCTGCGCCTCGAGCTGCGCGAGTGACACGATCTCGCGGCCGGCCGGATCGGCCGCGTGTCCGCGCAGGGGAATGATCTTCACGGCCTTGAGTCCGCCGGTGGCCCGGTTGATGCCGAGCCACACCTCGCCGAATCCACCGCGACCGATCCGGCGGACGAGATCGACGTCGGGAATCACCGGTGGCTGCGCCTGAGCGACGTCGGTCGGCAGCGCATGCGTGTCGCTCATGACGCGGCCTCGGGTGCGGGCCCCTGCGCCTGGGCGGCCAGGAGCGTCTGCTCCACCTGCACGGTCACGGCCCGTTCCACCGCCGCCCGGGGTGCGTCGGCCACGGCGGCACGGAGTGACCGCTCGAGTGTGGCCGCAGGCGTCGGATCGGCGCCGAGCTCGCGAAGCCGCGCAAGCACGCGGCGGCGGGCGAGGTAGACGGCATTGCGGGAGAGGCCCGTCACCCGCGCCACGTCGGCCCCCGGCATCTCGTGAAGCACCGCAAGCTCGAATGCCTGAAAGGTGGCGGGCGTCACCTCGTGCCGCACCACGTCGAGGAGGGCCGCGAGGGTGGCGAGGTCGAAGCCTCGGTCCCACTCCACGTCGGGCGTCGCCGCTGTCTCGGCCAGGGCCGTGACGGCCGCCTCGTCGGCCGCGGGCCGCACGCGGGCATCGACCGTCCGCCGCCGCTTCGCGATCAGGTTGCGGACGACCGTGCCGAGCCAGTCGCGAAACCGGCCACGGGCCGGGTCGTAGCGGAAGACGTCGCGATGGTTGAAGACCGCGAGCATCGCCTCCTGCACCACCTCTTCGGCCGTGTGGTCGGAGCAGCCGCGGCGGCGGGCGGTGGCGTGGATCAGCCGCCAGTACCGCTCGTAAAACTCGTCCCAGGCCAGCGGATCGGCGGCTGAACGGAGCCGTTCGAGGAGGGTCGCCCGCGTGGCCGTGCTCATGCGTCCGCCTGCGTGTTCGAGCCGTGTGGGGGCACGGAGTGGAGCTGAAAGGATACCCCGCTGCGGGCGACCGCGACAGATTCCAAGGCCCGCGCGCATACGGTCCGATGTCGGCATACGATACGAAAGCCGCTCACCCTCAGGACCCCGCCATGCGCCGCGTTCCCGCCGCTCTCCTGCTTGTGTGCATCACGGCCTCGACTGCCGTGGGTCAGGCCGTTCCCGCTCCGACGCAGGCGCCGCTGGCCTCGGCCACCTCGCCCGTCGAGTCCTTGCCCACGCCGACGACCCGCCTCTATGTCCGCACGATCCCAGCCGGTGCCCAGGTGACGCTCGACGGCAAGCCACTTGGCGCCAGCGACGGGCTGTTCCTCGTGCCGGCCGGGACGGCGAAGGTGGCCGTCGGGTTCGACGGCCAGGAGCCGGAGGTGCGGCAGGTGGAGATCGCCGAGGGCCGGATCACGAGAATCGAGATTCAGCTCGGTGCGGAAGGTGTTGTGGGCGGGGAGAACGGAATCGGCAGCGGTGGTGGAATCGCTGGAGGTTCGTTTCCTGTCCTTGCCACCGGAAAGCTCACGTCTCCTCGGAAGCTCGCCCAGCCGCCGGCGCCACTCACGCCGATCGACGACCTGCTGGCCAAACCGGTGGATCTGTCGTTCTCGGAAGTCTCGCTGCATGACGTGGCCGCGGGCATCGAGCAGGCCGTCGGCTGCGACGTGTCGTTCGATCGGCTGCCGCTCGACGGCGTCGATCTGAACGAGCCGCGCGTGGCCACGCAGTCACACCGCACCCCGCTGGCGAGTTTTCTCAATCGCATGCTTCACGATCATGATCTCGACTGGACGGTGCAGGATGGCGGGATCGAGATCACCACCCGCGAGGCTGCTTCCACAAACCTGTTTACGCACATGCACGACGTGTCCGATCTGTGCGACGAGGCCAATGAACTTCAGACACTGATCGACGTGGTGACGAGTGTGATCGCTCCGGAAACCTGGGAGCAGGCCGGCGGGGAAGGGGTGATCAGCATGGATCTCACCAACGATGCGGCGTCGCTCGTCGTGCGGCAGACGTTGGCTGTGCAACGCGAAATCACGGGCTTTCTCGACCGGCTGCGGAGGCTCGAGTCACAGCCGGCGGGTGAGCGGCAGACGCTCTCCGCTGAGGGATACTGGAGTGATTCCGACCGCACCGCATCCATCCGCCGGGCGCTGGAGCAGAAGCTGAAAGGCAAGGTGTCGTTCGACCAGAAGTCGCTGCGCGACGTCGTCGCCGACCTCACTGAGGCCTCCGGCGTGCCCGTCGTGCTCGACACGAGGGGCTGTCACGATGCCGGCATCGATCTGGACGAACCAATCATCTCCTTCACGGGCCGCGACCTGCCGCTGGGCCGGCTGCTCGACCGCATGCTGCGTGACGTTGCAATGGCGTTCGTCGTGGAAGACGACCAGATCGTGGTCACGACCGCCGACGCCGCCGCCGTGCGTGTCTCGGTCGCGATCTATCCCATCGACCGCCTCCTCGCCAAGGGGCGAGGCATGCAGGGCATCGTCGATATGCTGCAGGCGAACGTCATGCCAGTTACCTGGGAGCCCCAGGGGGGGTGGGGCGTGGTGAGGCCCGTTGACGGCGATGCCCCATGTCTTGTCGTCCTCCAGACGACGGCTGGCCATCGGGCGGTGGATGCATTCCTGACGTCGCTGCGTTAGATTCGTGGGCACTATGCCCTCGATCAAACGCATCCTCGTTACCGGCGGTGCCGGTTTTCTCGGCAGCCATCTGTGCGAGCGGCTCGTCGCCGAAGGGCACGACGTCGTCTGCGTCGACAACTTCTTCACGAGCCAGAAGTCGAACGTCGCCCACCTGCTCGGCTGCGGCAACTTCGAGCTGATCCGCCACGACGTGATCCATCCGCTCTGGCTCGAGGTGGACGAGATCTACAACCTCGCCTGTCCCGCCGCGCCGGGCCACTACCAATACAACCCCATCAAGACGATGAAGACGAGCGTCATGGGGGCGATCAACCTGCTCGGCATGGCGAAGCGATGCCGAGCCAAGATCCTCCAGGCCTCCACGAGCGAGGTGTATGGCGATCCGGAGGTGCATCCGCAGCCGGAGAGCTACCGCGGGTCGGTGAACCCGATCGGCCCCCGCGCCTGCTACGACGAGGGCAAGCGGGCCGCCGAGACGCTGTTCATGGACTACCACCGCTCCAATGGCGTGAACGTGCGGATCGTGCGGATCTTCAACACGTATGGCCCGCGGATGCATCCCTACGACGGCCGCGTTGTATCGAACTTCATCCGCCAGGCGATCATGGGCGAGCCGATCACGATCTTCGGCTCCGGGGCCCAGACCCGCAGCTTCTGCTACCGCGACGACCTTGTCGAGGCGATGATCCGGATGATGAACGGCCCCGATTCGTTCATCGGGCCGGTGAACATCGGCAACCCGGGTGAGTTCACGATCCGCCAGCTGGCCGAACTTACGCTCGAGTTGGTGGGGGGAAAGTCGCAGCTCGTGGAGAAGCCGCTGCCCGTCGACGATCCGGAGCGGCGCAAGCCCGACATCACGCTGGCGAAGCAGCATCTCGGCTGGGAGCCGAAAGTTCCGCTCCGCGAGGGGCTGGCGAAGACGATCGAATGGTTCAAGTCGGTGAAGCTCGACGAGTTCCGCGCCCCGACGCCGAACTACTGACGCCCGCGGACGCTCCGCCAGATGGCGACGGCCACTGCGACGGCGGCGAGGCCGATGGCGATGCCGCCGAGATCGAAGGCCCAGTCGAGCGGATCGGCCGCCCGTCGAAACCAGGGCAGCGGCTGCGTGATCTCATCGAGGGCACCGAAGATCGCCATGCATCCGGCGGCGCGGACGATGGCAGGTCGGTTCCAGCGACCGGCCGCCACGAGCGTGAGGCCTACGAGTCCGGCGAGCACGGCGTAGGCCATCACGTGCAGCGTCTTGTCGGACGGCGCGTTGGGGCCGAGCAGCTCCTGCGGCTTCGGATAGTGGGTCGCGAACACCAGCACGGCCGCGTATGCGGCGGTCGCGGTGGCGGCGAGCCGGGCGATGAGGGAGGGGCCCATGCGAAGCTTCGAGCCAGGAACAGGGCGGAAAGTGCCCAGAATACACGGAATATTGCCCTTCGTCGCCATGGCCCGGGTCGCTACCCTCCCGCCTTCACATTCGACCCGTCATCACCGTCATCCCCAGGAGACGCTGCCACCATGAATCGCTCGGAGCTTTCCGCCATCGTCCTCGAACTCCTCGAGAAGGAGACCGGCGAGTCGTATCCGGGCCTCGAGGACAACACCTCGCTGCGGCAGGGTCTCAACCTCGACTCGCTCGACATGGCGGGCCTCGTGCTCCACATCGAGAGCCGGTTCGGCATCCAGATCGAGACGGATCTGCTCGAAAACATCAAGACGGTCGGCAACCTGCTCGACGTGCTCGAGAAGAAGATCGCCGCCAAGGGCAAGCAGGCGGCCTGAGCGGCTGCGCGACCTCGGATCGATGCGTGCCGCGATGCCATTCCGCCCCTCGACGCCAGCCCGTGCCCCCGTCACCTGCGGGATCGCGGCGCATGCCTTCGTAGAGGCGCGGCTGTCGCAGTTCGGCCGGTTGCGGGATCAGCCCGGCCCGGAGGGCAGTCCCGCCCTGCCGCCGCGATTCCTCCGCCACTGCGACGAACAGACGGTCGTGGCGGTGCAGGCCATGCTTGCCGCGATCGCGGCGCTGCCGGTCGACCAACGCGACTGCTCCCGGTATGGCGTTGTGGCGGCGAGCTGCCAGGCCGGCCGGCTTGCGACGGCCGCATCGCTGGCGAAGCTGCGAACGCAGGGAGCCGTCAGCGTGTCGCCCCACATTGTCCCGCAGTGCTCGTTGCATTCGATCGCCGGCGCCGTCAGTGTGGCGCTCGGCATGCACGGTCCCAACGTGGGCATCGGTGGTGGCCCCGACGCGGTTGCCGAGGGTCTGTTTGCCGCGCTCTCATTCCTGCAGCCGGGGGGCGGTGCCGACACCGCCGGCGCCTGGCTGGTCATCACTGACTGGGCCGAAGAGCCAGCGCTCGATGCGAGTGGTGCCGTGCTCGGCGATCCGGCCTGTCGCGCGCTGGCGTTGTGCCTAGAGCCGGCTACCGTGACGCCGCTGGCACTGGCCGTGCATCTTCCCGATGGGCCGGCGGTTGGCGGACGGCTCATCGAAACGCATGATCCGCTCGGCGACTTCGCCCGGGCGGTGGCGATGTGCGCCACGGGCGGCGTGCTCACGTCGTGGACCGTCGAGTGTCCGTGGCCGGCCGAAATTCGGCTCACGCGGCAAGCCGTCCACGCAATGCAAGCCACGATCCGGCGGGAGGCAGCATGACGACCCAGCCTCATGCCGAACGCGAAGCCGTGGTGATCACGGGCGTGGGTGCCGTGTCGCCGCTCGGCTCCACGGTCTCTGGTATCGCCGACGCGCTGTTCGCGGGTGCGTCGGGCGTGCGGGCGATCGATCCCGGGGAGTTCGGTCGCGAGGCGAAGCAGTTCGCGGCGCCCGTCGCGGAGATTCCCGCGCCGCCGGCAGCCGTCTGCGGCCTCGAGACTCAGGCGTTTCGGTCACTCGGCCGGCTGGAGCAGATGTGCCTCTCACCGGCGGCGCACGCGCTGGCCGATGCCCGGCTGCCGCGCGGCGACGGCATGCGGATTGGCCTCGTGCTCGGCCTCGGCGCCGAGGTGCTCAAGACGTGGGAACTCGATTTTCTGGCCGGGGGTTCGCAGGTGTTCGAGCCGCGGCGCGACCGCTCGCTCGTGCACCGGATGGCCGACCGGCTCGGACTCCGCGGGCCGGCCGTGACGGTGGCCGCCGCCTGCGCCTCGAGCGGCTATGCCCTGGCGCTCGCCCGCACATGGCTCGACACCGGCTGGGTGGATGCCTGCATCGCCGGCGGCTGTGACGTGATCAGCCCGGTGGGCATCGCCGCCTTCTACAACCTGCGGGCGCTCTCACGCCGCAGCGACGATCCGGCGCGGGCGTCGCGGCCCTTCGACCGTGACCGCGACGGTTTCGTGATGGGCGAAGGGGGCGGCTTCTTCGTCCTGGAACGGGCCAGTGCCGCGCGGGCCCGCGGCGTGCAGCCCCGGGCCGAGCTCGCCGGCATCGGCATGTCGAGCGACGCCGCCCACATGGTGATCCCGAGTACCGACCCCACGCACGCCGCCGCGGCGATCACGCGGGCGCTGACCGATGCCGGCGTGACGCCCGAGGAGGTCGATTACGTCAACGCCCATGCCGCCGGCACGCCGGTGGGCGACGTCGCCGAGGCCGGCGCGATCCGCATGGCGCTCGGTGCGGCCACGGATGGTGTGCCAGTGAGTTCGACGAAGAGCATGTCGGGGCATCTCGTGAGCGGTGCCGCGGCATTCGAGGCGATCGCCTGCCTGGCGGCCCTCGAGCGGCAGGCTGTGCCCCCCACGCTCAACCTCGACAGCATCGATCCGCAGTGTCCGCTCGACCACGTGCCCCACGTGGCCCGAGCCCGACAGGTGCGGGTGGCGGCCAGCAACTCGTTCGGCTTCGGAGGGTCGAACCTCTGCCTCGTGCTGCGCCGGGCCGCCTGATCGTTTTCCGCCCGTCCTTCAGGGAGTCTCCTGCATGTCATCTGCCTCCGATCGCCACGTGCCCCCGGCTGCGCTGGGTGAGATTGACGCCCTGCTCGAGGCGCTTGTGGCACGGTGGCATGAGGTGGAGCCGGCGCATACCGAAGCGGAACTCCGGGGCCGGATCTGCGACCTGCACCGGTTCAACTTCCTGCTCTGGCACGAGGAAGACATCGCCCGTTCTCCCGACGTCACCGATGCCCGAATCGCGGAGGTGAAGCGGGCGATCGATCGCTACAACCAGGCCCGCAACGACGCGATCGAGAAGGTCGACGATTGGCTCGTGGCCGAATTGGCAACGCGCGGCATCGCGGCGCCGGCTGGTGCGGCATCGGCCACCGAGACGCCCGGCGCCGCCATCGACCGGCTCTCGATTCTGGAATTGCGGCGCTACCACATGCGGGAGCAGGCGGAGCGGGCCGACGCCACGCCCGAGCACCGCGAGAAGGCAGCCGGCCGGCTCGTGATCCTCGATCTGCAGCGGGATCATCTCGTGGAGGCGGCTGATCGGTTGCTCACGGAGATCTTCGCGGGCCAGCGGCCACTGCGGGTGTTTCGCCAGATGAAGATGTACAACGACCCGGCGATGAACCCGTATCTCTACAAGGCCCGCCAGTCATAAATCCCCCCTGGGCGGAAGCCCCGGGGACTGATCATGGAAGCCCCTGGGCGGAAGCCCCGGGGATCATTGACGCGGCGCCGTTGCGATCGGCCAACGGTAGCCGCACGTCGATCCGCGCACCCGTGCCCGGTGCGCTCTCGATCCGGCACTCGCCTCCTGCGAGCCGCACGCGTTCGTTCATGCCGACCAGCCCGAATCCCTGGCGGCCGGCGGCTTGCGGATCGAAGCCGCGGCCCTGATCGGCGACGTGCAGTTCGACGGTGTCATCCGTTCGGCGCATTCCTACCTCCACGCTGCTGCTGCCGCTGTACTTCCGCACGTTGCTCAGCGATTCCTGCACGATGCGGTAGGCGGTCGTCTGCAGGCCGGGCGGGATCGTGTCGATGTTCGGGTCCAGCTGGGCGGTGACACTGAAGCCTGCCTCGCGCATCTGCGTGAGAAGGTCTTCGATGGCAGCTTTGAGGCCTAGGTCGTCGAGCGCGGCAGGGCGGATGCCCCGGATCACGCGCCGGCCGTCGTCGACGCCGCGGCGGAGGCAGGCCACGGCGGCGGTCACGGTTTCGCGAGCCTCCGGGGAGAGCGTGCGGTCCTCTTCCGCCATGGTCTCGAGAAGCATGATCGCGCCGACGGCATACTGGATGAGGCCGTCGTGAAACTCGTGGCAGAGTAGCTGCTTTTCCTGCTCCTGCACATCGATGAGGCGGCGGAGCACATTCTCTTTCTGGGCGAGGTGGCGTCGCGTCTGCTCGAGGTCGGTCACGTCGGTGGAGACGCCACCGACGGCGATGACGGCACCCTTCTCGTCGGTCACCGGAAACTTCACCGACACGTACGTCCGCGGCTCGCCGTCGTGCACGACGTTCTCGGTGAACGTGAACTCCCGGCCCGTCCGCACCACCTGGGCGTCCGACTCGATGAATGCCTTGGCCGTCGTGGTGGGGAACCAGTCATACGGCGTGGTGCCCAGCCTGAAGTCGCGCATCTCCGGAAACAAATCTATGTGCCGCTTGTTGACGAGCAGGTAGCGGCTCTGCAGGTCCTTGAGGTAGATCACGGCCGACGAGTGATCGACGAGGCTCTGGAGGAGCGACTGCTGATCACGGACTTGCTTCCGTGCGTCGAGCACTTCCGTCATGTCCATCACGGTTCCGATGAACCCGCTCAGCCGGCCCTGGCCGTCGTGCATCGGCCGGGCGGTCGCCAGCACCGTGCGGATACTGCCGTCAGGCCGCACGAGCCGCACCTCGTTGAGATACGGTCTGGCCTCTCGGACGCTTGCTTCCCATTTCCGCATCACCTCGGCCACGTCGTCGGGGTGGACGGCGCGACTCCAGAAGTGACCGACGGTCTGCTCCAGCGAGAGTCCGGCCAGCCGGCACCAGGCTGCGTTGGCATACGTGCACATGCCGTTGGCATCGGCCTGCAGGATGCCGATCGGTGCATGTGAGAAGTGCTCGCGAAACGCCTCTTGGCTGGCGCGAAGTCGGCGGCGGGTCGCGACCAAGGCGGTCACGAGCCCACCCACAACCGTGGCGACGACGGCGAACAGCGTCAGTGACGGTATGAGCGTGGTGCCGACGAGGAGCGACGGCATGCGGCGAATCCGGAAGAGGGCTGGGGATGAGAGTCATTCAGTCTATCCGCGACGCCGGTCATTCTTGTGACGCCCGACCGGCCCCCGTAAGATTCATGGAACGGAGCGTTTTCGACCGCTGATCTCGCCCGTTTCACGCCCCCGTAGCTCAGTTGGATAGAGCGGAGCTTTCCTAAAGCTCAGGTCACAGGTTCGAATCCTGTCGGGGGTACTTTCTCGCCTCGCCGCCAGGCGGTTATCTCCCCTGCCGTCGCCGGGGAGCGACGAAACGGTAGAGGCCGTGACCCAGATCTGGCCGTGGCGGGGATAACTTTTTGGTGACGGCCCAGGATGCCCCGTGGGTGTCGCCAACGACATGATGTGTGAATTCTTCCAGCAACACCCCATGCCATGATGCTTAGCGGGAGGTCGTCGCGAGGCTGGCGAGGGCCACGGCCGGCATGACCCAGATCGTGGCGAGCCGCCACCGCCGCGGGATGTTGGCGATCGATGCGAACCACACGAGGCCGATTGCCACGGTGACGTCGAGCACCCACTGAAACGGCACCACGCCCGAGTTGCCGTTCACCCAGTCGACGACGGGCGCGACCGCCATCCGCACGGGGTCGTCGCCCGGCACGCCGAAAAAGCAGGCTCCGAACACCCGCAGTCCGAAGGCTGCAAACGGGATCAGCCCGGCGATCAGCTCCACGCGGCGCGAGAGCTTCGGCAGCGGCGCCGCCCAGATGGCGGTCCAGAGCGTCGTGAAGAGCAGGAGCTGGAGCGTTTCCATGCCTGTCACAAAAGCCCCTCGCGGAAGCGAGGGGATCGATACGACGTCACCAATCAACGTTTGTGAAATTGTATCGCCGGCAGTGCTGCGGATGCCGCGTGGATTCGCGGGTCTGCCCGGGGGTAGAGTGGATGCGGTTTCAATCCTTTCCGGAGGCTCGCGTCATGGATCTCGTGTGGTTTCTTCTGATCGGTGTGGCGGCCGGGTGGCTTGCGAACCAGATCATGAAGGGGGGCGGCTCGGGGCTTGTGACCGATCTCATCATGGGCGTGATCGGCTCGATCCTCGGCGGGTTTCTGTTTGGCCTGCTCGGGCTCTCGGCGTCCGGCCTGATCGGCAGCCTCGTGACGGCCACGGTCGGGGCGATCGTCCTGATCGCTGGCCTGCGGCTGATCAATCGGCCGCGGATCTGAGCGGCGTCGTCGGGCGTGCCTCAGCCCACGAGTTCGAGCGAAAGGCCGAGTCGGCCTCGGTAAAGTATTCGAGTTTCATCGTTGCGTCGCCTGTCTCATGGTCCATCGATTCGTTCAGCCATCGACGACCACCTGTTGACCTCGATCTCGGCATCGTTCGTCGGCTTGGAAGGGATCACTGTCGCCTACTTTCCGTTCACGCGGCTCCGCCGGCTGGCATGCAGGATCGTGAGGCCGATGATCTCGTCGCCACGGTAGCGCACGATGATGTCGTCAGGCCCAAGTTCGCTATCGGTGGCCTCTGCTCCCGGTTCGAAGTTGACATACATCACGTCTGCCGATTCGTCATAGGTGCAGTGCATTGACCGATGCGGAGCCTGGAGAACCGCCGGGATCACGTCGAGAAAATCACTCAGTTGGACGAGGGCCATATTTGCCGCCTCCGCTTGAAGATCGCCGCGATTGACTCACCGACCTAGGCGCCCCTCAGTCCGCATCACGCAGATCGCTGCATGAGACTTCCAAACTCGCTTCGCGAGAGCGGTTGTGGCAAAGGCTTTCCAGCCTGTTCGAGCGTTTCGATTGCTTCTTCGACAAGTTCACACAGCTCGGCGAAGACCTGCTTGGCATCATTGCCGTGGCAACCGCCATAGAACAACTCCGGGCAGCTGCCGATGAAGCAGTTGTCTTCGTCCGACCACTCGACGATCTTCACGTATCGGTCGCCCTTCGTCATTTCGTCACCTCGTCGATTGCGTCGCGGACCGCTTTCTCTTGATACCGCTGTGCATCATCGCCATCCCTTCCCGATATCGTAACCAACTTGGCAAGGAGCGAATGCCCGTAGTTTCGATGAATTCCCTTGCGTGGCCGCTCCTCGAAGCCAGCCTTTACGAGATCCCTGACGAGTTCACGGATTTTGCGAGGCATGCGATTGGCCCGCGGGCAGTGCTCGCAAAGAGTGTACAGAAGTACCGTACCCCGTCAACCCCACGTGGGACCAAGGTTGTCCCCCCGCCCTGGTAGTCTCTCCGCCATGCCAGGCCACCGTCTCAATGCCGCCTACTACGCCGCGCCGGTCGCGGATTTTCTCCGCGCGGCCGAGAGCGAGGTCTACGCGCCGCTCGCGAGCCCCCATGGCTACACGCTCGCCCCCGAGCAGCTCTCCGCGTGGCGGCTACAGCTGCCCGTGCTCCGCGCGGCCTTGGCGGGATTGGAAGCCTCCGCCCCCGCCCCCTGGATCCACCTCGAGTTCGACATCCCGCGGCTCGGCCGGCGGGTCGATGCCGTGCTCGTCACGAGTGCGTGCGTCATCCCGATCGAGTTCAAGGTGGGCGCGAAGAAGTTCGAGCGGCTCGACTACGAGCAGGCCTGGGATTACGGCCTCGACCTCAAAAACTTCCACGCCCCGAGCCACGCTGCGGCGATCTTCCCGATCCTCTGTGCCACGGAAGCCCCACGGGGGCGACGCCCGCTGGAAGCCGCCCCACCCCGACGGCGTCCGCCCGCCGTTTTGCTGCAATGGCGAATCGCTCGGCCGCGTGATCCGCGTAGCCGTCGAATCAGCCGCCGCCGCCCCGCCCCTCTCCACTGCCGCGATCGACCCCGCCGCCTGGGGCACCGGCTCCTATTCCCCCACGCCCACGATCATCGAGGCGGCCCGGTCGCTCTACGCCCGCCACACGGTCCACGACATCACCCGCAGCGACGCGGGGGCCGTGAACCTCGCCGCCACGAGCGGGTGCATCGAGCGGATCATCGCCACGGCGAAGGCCGGGCGGCGGAAGGCGATCGTGTTTGTCACCGGCGTTCCCGGAGCAGGCAAGACGCTCGTGGGCTTGAACGTGGCCACGCGGCACGGCGAGCGGTCCGACGCGGCCCACGCGGTGTTCCTCTCGGGCAATGGCCCGCTGGTGGCGGTGCTGCGGGAGGCCCTGGCCCGCGACGACCTCGACCGCGCGAGGCGCACCGACCCGAAGGCCCGCATCGGCACCTCCCGCAACGCCGTCCGGGCCTTCATTCAAAACGTCCACCACTTTCGCGACGACACGCTCCGCGACCCCGCTCCGCCCGACGACCATGTCGTGGTGTTTGACGAGGCCCAGCGGGCGTGGGATGCCCGGCAGCTCGCGAGCTTCATGAAGCGGAAGAAGGGGCGGCCGGGGTTCACGCAGTCGGAGTCGGAGCTGTTGCTTTCCGCGCTCGACCGTCATGACGACTGGGCCGTCGTCGTCTGTCTCGTGGGGGGCGGCCAGGAGATCAACACCGGCGAGGCCGGGATCGGCGCATGGCTCGAGAGCGTCCGCACGGCGTTCCCCGGCTGGGACGTCTTCATTTCGCCGCATCTGACCGACTCCGAGTATGCGGCCACCGGTGCCCTCGCTCGGCTCACGGAATCGCGGGCCGGTGCGGCGGCCGCCACGTTCGAGCCGGCCTTGCACCTGGCCACCTCGATGCGTTCGTTCCGCGCCGAATCGCTCTCCCGCTTTGTGAAGGCCTTGCTCGACGGCACCACTTCATCCGATCGACATTCGGGTGAACATCGACCCGGTGCACTGGTTTCTGAGCCCCGCGAAAGACACCCGCTCATCGCTCTATCTCGAAGACGCGGCGACGGAGTTTCAGGTGCAGGGGCTGGAGCTCGACTGGACGATCGTCACGTGGGACGCCGACCTCCGCTGGTCGGGCGACGGCTGGAGCTATCACAGTTTCCGCGGGGCGAATTGGACGGACGTGAAGAAGCCCGAGCGGCGGCAGTATCTGAAGAACGCCTACCGCGTGTTGCTCACGCGGGCTCGGCAGGGGATGGTGATCTTCGTCCCGCCGGGGGCGAAGCGGGACAAGACGCGGAGCCCGGGGGTTGCCGGCCGCGACGCGCTACGGACGAAGCATTATGCCACCGCTGCAGCGAATGCGGTGTAAAGATCGGCTGGTAGCGGATCGGCCAGTCGCCATGTGATTGCCATCGGCTGTTCGGATTCGTGCGTCACGTACGTCACTGGGCCGAGAAACCAGAATGCTCGCTCATCTGTATTGAGCCTGGCAAACAACATGATTGATGATCCTTCCTTCACGTGTTGTTGGTAACGGCGGCCGACCTTGCTGTCACTACGAGTCGTACCCTGACTTTCCCAATGGATCAGGTCACGACTCAAGGCGTAATCACGATATCGCGTCGTTGGCGAGAACCCGCCGCTGGTCTTGTCGAGGGTAAACGCCAAAAGGTCTGCCTTGGCCGCCTTTGCCCAATACACGCCTGATTGCCATGGCGGCATCTTGGCTCCATCACGAAGTCCGAAAGCCGCCAGAATCTCCAGCCGAGAGTATCGAGCATGAACCTCTAACGGAACCTCAGGATGCGTTGTGAGCGGTGTCGTTGCATGGCTGACTCGCTTCTCCAGCACGTCGATGATGGCCATGATCTCATCACGGATGCGAGGGTGACTATTCAGTAGCGATGCTCCTTCGGCAAGCGTGGTTGTCTTGGTGACTGCCTTGTCGGCGACGCTGGCCACGAGCATTTGCAAGAGCCTGCGATCGCTTGCGGGAAGTGAATCAACGCTGATGTGATCTGGGCGACTCAAAAACCGTCGATATGCCGCAAACCGTTGCTGATCGTCAATATGAAGCAGCCGGCCGCAGCCGCGAAGAAGCTTTTCGTCTTTCGGCCCTTCTGCGGCAGTTTCAAGCCCTGCCGCACGCCGCAACTCAGTCCACGACCGCTTGGTGCCGTACATCTCTTCCAGTTCGAGGCCAGTTTCGGAGAGAAATGCTCTGAGAGTGACGTCGGTCCCACCGGCGGCCATGCTCTTGAGTTCCGCAACGCGGGCCGCCCATCGCGACGGGACGGCCTGTCTCACGTTCTCAAGAACGATCTGCGATGCCACACGGTCGAGTTCCATGTGGCATCCCGCAGGCAGGAATGGGAAGCCTTCGTTGATTTGGCGATCGAGGTCTTTTCGTGTGCCTCCAAGCAGCGCGCGAAAACGGCGGTCGTAGCGAAACTCCTTGCGATGTTGACCTACAAAGTCGAGCACCGTACAGACGGTCTTGCCTTCGAGTCGGCGAAGGCCGCGCCCCAGCTGTTGCAGAAAGAGCGTGGGGCTGTCGGTAGGTCGTAGAAACAAAACCGTATCCACGGCCGGCACGTCAACGCCTTCGTTGAAAAGGTCAACGGAAAACACGACGTTTGTTCTTCCGTGTTTCAAATCCTGCAAGGCAGCTGCTCTCTCGGTCTCGGGCGTGTCCGCCCATACAGCCGTCGCCTTGACGCCAGCCTCGTTAAAGACGCGCGCCATGTATCGGGCGTGATTGACGCTCACGCAAAACCCGAGGGCCCGAATCTGGGAGGGATCGCCCGTGCGGCGATCCAGCTCCTTTAGCACGACGCGTGCGTAAGCGTCGTTTACTGTCAGCACTTCAGTAAGGCGCTCGACGTCGTACCCAGCGCCGCGTCGCCACGGCACGTCTCGAAGATCGGTGTTGTCGTGGATTCCGTAGTAGACAAACGGAGTAAGACGATGCTGGTCGATTGCGTCCCAAAGCCGAAGCTCGGCAGCGATGCGGTCACCGAACCATGACAGCACGGGTAGGCCATCGCTTCGTTCCGGTGTGGCCGTAAGCCCAAGCAGTTCGGCGGGCTTCACATGTTCGAGGAGGCGGGTATACGACCGCGCGGCAGCGTGGTGAAACTCATCCACAATGACGACATCAAAGTGATCAGGCCCAAGATGCTCGAAGCCGGCTGCCGTAAGGCTTTGAATTGATGCAAAGACATGCTCAAACCGCTGTGGTTTATGGCGGTCAACCCAGAGTTCCCCAAAGGTCGGTTGCCGCAACGCGTGTCGAAAAGTTCCCTGCGCCTGTGTCAGGATTTCTTCGCGGTGAGCCACAAACAGCAATCGGGCCCGTGGCAACCCAGCGGCCAGTCGGCTGTAGTCGACAGCCGCCATCACTGTTTTTCCCGTACCGGTTGCTGCCACCAAAAGATTGCGGTGGTGGCCTTGAGACCGCGAGAGCGCGATCTTGGCAAGAAGGTCCTCCTGGAAAGGCTCCAGTCGGATTTCAATCGGGCTTAGAACGAATGTCGGGCCGGTGCTGGCAGCTTGCTGGCGTTCGCGGAATTGCTCTCGGTCATAAGGCAGGAATGTACCGCTATTCCAGTAGCTGTCGAAAACAGCCGCAACTTTGTTTACGACGTCAGGATTACGAGCCCCCGACACGCGCACGTTCCACTCGAGCCCCGTGACCTGAGCCGAGTGCGTGAGATTCGAAGAGCCAATGTAGGCGGTTGAGAAGCCAGACCGCCGATGGAAAAGCCAGCTCTTTGCGTGGAGTCGCGTGGTTCCGGTGTCATAGGACACCCGTATCTCCGCCCCAGCCTTCTCCAAGGCATCGAGTGCGCGAGCTTCTGTTGAACCGGTGTATGTCGTTGTGAGTACGCGGAGCTTACGGCCGGCCTGCAGATGCTCGACAAGCGTGTCGAGCATTGGGGCGATTCCTGTATACCGAATAAAAGCCATCACCACGTCAATCGCATCCGCCGAATGGATTTCCGTAAGTACTTGGCTTCCGACAGTTGGTTCGCCCGGTGCGTTTGTGAGTATTGCGGTATCGAGCAGCGGGATCAGCGGCGGTCGGATCGTCTGGGACGCTCCATCTGGAAGGACGCGACAAATCGCTTGGAGAATTTCGCCTGGCGGGCTGGGGCGATCGGCAAGCGAAACCAAGTCAGCGGTTCCGGGCAGATGTGACTGGCTTGCCTTTGTGAGACCCGAGATAACGTGCCGGGTTAGCTTCACGCCCAAACCAACGCGGTCCTTGTCATCGACAGACGCGACAAGTCTCTTGACGATCCGCGCAACGTGCAGTGACAAGCGGTCCGCAGCCTCTGCGGGGCGCAGCTTCTCACGGTGTACCCGGAGGTCTGCCGTCAAAGCTGCGAGCTCTGCTGCTAGCGCCTCGGTCAAAAGTGTTTCGTATATGCCGGCAGAATGTCTCGTCATGTGCTCAGCCTTCGAGTGAACCTATGGATGACAGGTATTCGCCAACGATCATCAGATCTCCCGCATCCTCCGCCTCGATCTCGATCGGCTCGAACGCCGGATTCAGCGGCACCAGCTGAATGCGGTCGTGCCGCCAGCCGTCGGCGGTGACGGTCTTTTCCGAGTGGTACTTCTTGACGGTGAACCGGCCGCCGTTCTCGCCCGCGCCGTCCGTGCCCAGCTGCACGAGCACGATCCGGCCCTCGCGCGAGCCCGCCGGACACGGGCGGAACAGGCACCATGAGCCGTCCGGGATCAACGGCTCCATCGAAGTGCCCGTCACCCGGGCTACGAACATGCCAGGCTTGAGCGAAACGCCCGGTACCGCCGTCCAGCCGATTTCCTCCGGCACGCTCTCCGGTCCCCAAAAGCCCGCCGCGGCGGTGAGGTCGTAGACCGGGACGTGGGTGGTGTAACGGGCGGCGGGGGGCGGCGAGGGGAGGAGGTTGAATGGAGGGGCGGCGGGTGGTGGGGTGGAGGGCGGATTCAGCAGGTTGGACAACCTGCCGCTACTGATGGGCGAGGCAAGCCACTGTCCATCTATAGAGGTGAACTCGACTTCGAAGTTGGTGCCCGGGAGACCCGCGTCGGGGCCGAACCAGTCGCGGAGCAGCGCGGGGAGAGCGTTGTTGCCACCGGCACTCGCGGCGTCGGCCGGATGAGCGACGTTGCACGCCACCTTCACGAACCGGAAGACCCACTCCCGGCCGTCGGGGAGGCGGACGCGCGTGGGGCCCGTGGGGCGGGACGGGACGGATTCCACGGTCGGGAGGAAGAGGATTGGTTTGCCGCCGGAGTGGGAGACCTTCGCGCGGAAGGTGGTGGAGAGCGGAGTCCCGTCGCTTGCGCTTAGGGCTTGTATGGGGGCAAGGCGGGAGCGGGAGTAGTGCGCGAGACGGAGATCGACGAGTTCGCCCGTGAGCGATTCGAAGGCCGCGCGGAGCTCGGGCGGGCACGTGAAATCCGCCACGAACCTGTCGCCCCGGCGGGTAAACCACCGCTGGCCGGCCTGGTCGTCCATCCACCGCGAGAGCGGCCATTTGAGCCAGTAGGCGGTGAAGGCGGGGTCGGGGGAGGGAGTCGAAGGAGTGGGTGGTGGATTGGAGCTGCGATCCCCTCGCTCGCGCTCAGGGCTTTTATCGGCTCGCTCGCGCTTCGGGCTTCCAAGCAGAGGGATCTCTGCGAGGTCGGCGCGGAGGGCGGGATGCGAGACGAGAAACTGGCGGCACGCGGTGGCCAGCGCTCCGATCTCCATGCCGTCCCACAAGGCGTCGCGATCCAGGAGCACCCGCAGCACCACCATCTTGTACGACTTGTTGAGGCTCGTCGTCTCAAGCATCCCGAGCCACGCCCCGAACCGCTCGACGACGCGCTCCTCGCTCGCATCGAGATCCCCCTCGGCCCGGCAAAACCCGAACCAACTGCCGTGCGCCGCTCGCAACGTGTGAGGCAGATAGTGAGCATGCAAAAGCTCTGTTGGCGTCGGCCGCCGCCCGAGTTCCGCCCGCATGCCGCGATACGCCTCCTCCACCGCGGCCCGGCCCGCCGGCAGAAACCGCGCGAGCAGCTGCTTCGCCTCGAGCTCCACGTCGAGCACGCAGCCCTCCGGAAGCGCCGGCTCCCGGCCGTCGAGATACCGCTTCAAGAGGGCAAACCCCGTGGCGTCGGCGGCGGTGGCCGCGGGGGCGAGCGAGAGCAAATGCACGAGCCGGCTCGCGAACACGCGGTGATTGCCCACGAAGTCGATCACCTCCAACCGCAGCTTGCCATCCGCCGCCCGCAGGCCGCGGCCCAACTGCTGCAAGAACACGATTTTTGATTCCGTGGGCCGGAGCATCACCACGCGGTCGACCAGTGGGATGTCGACGCCCTCGTTGAAGAGGTCGACCACGCAGAGGGCCGAGAGGGTGCCAGCGTGGAAGGCGGCCAGCGACGCCATGCGCGGGTCGGAGACGGGGCCGCCCGGGCCGGCCGCATCCGAAAACACGGCCGCCGCGGCCACGCCCCGCTTCCGGAGCCAATCCCGGGCAAACACGGCATGCCGCCGCGAACAGCAGAAGACGAGCGTGCGACCGGCCGGGGCGGCCTGCCACTCGGCCCAGAGGCGTTCCATGCGGGGAGCGTTTTCCAGGGCCGCTTCGAGCACGGCCGGATCGAAGCGACCGTTGCGCCAGGGGATCTGCTCGAAGTCGACGTCGTCCTTGAGCCCCAGATACCGAAATGGCACGAGCGACCCCTCCGCGATCCCGTCGCCGATCGTGGCCTGGGCCGCGAGGATGTCGTCGAAGAGCGTGGCCACGTCGACGCCGTCGGACCGCTCGGGCGTGGCCGTGAGGCCCAGCGTGAACGACGGGGTAGCCCGCGACAGCTCCGACAGCCGCGCGAGCACGCGGCGGTAGCTCGGCGCCTCGGCGTGGTGCACCTCGTCGATCACGCAGTAATCAAACGGGGCCGCCGCCGCGAGGGCCGCGAGACTGTCGGGGCGGCAGAGCTTTTGGATCGACGCGATGACGAGTTGGCCGGAGAGGTCGCACGACGCCCCGGCGACGTATGACACGCTCGCGGGCGCGATCGCCTGCCGGAGCGTGGCCTCAGCCTGCGCGAGGATTTCTGCTCTGTGGGCGATCACGAGCACCCGCGGCGGCCGACCGACCTCGCGGCCAACGGCGAGTACGTCGAACGCCGCGAGCCAGGTTTTCCCAAGGCCTGTGGCCACGGCGACGAGGGCTTTGGAGTAGCCATCGCGGCGGATCGCGGCCAGGGAGGCGAGGGCTTCCTGCTGCCAGGGGCGCGGAGTGAATACGACGGGCGCAGTGGAGGGGGCCGCGGCGGGTGCGCGCTCACCATCCCATGCGCGACGCAACTCGGCGGCCTCGGCGACCCGGGCCGCATACCGCTCGACCACGTCGGCTGACAGCAGCGTGGCCTGCTGCCAGAGGTCGTCGAACGCGGCGGTGAGTTCGCGGTCGAGGTCGCCCGATCCCGACGTCTCGCCGAGCAGGTTCCACTCGACGCCAGAGACCAAGGCCGCCCGGGAAAGATTGCTCGACCCAACGACCACGATCCCGCCCGACGAATCCGCGATCCGCCACGCCTTCGGGTGAAACGAATCGGGTGAGCCGCGGAGGTTTTCCAGTTCCGCGAGCCGGGCCTCGAAGGCCACGCCGGCGAGGTCTATCCAACCCACCAACTGCCGCAACGCCTCAGGCGACGTGATGCCGAGGTAATCGCCCACGAGCAGCCGCACGCGGGCCCCAGCGGCGATCGCACTGAAGAGCCCCGAGCGGATGATGTCGAGACCCGAGGGCTGGACGAACGACGCGAGCAGGTCGATCTCGCTCGCCCCCGGGAGCCGCTCGGCGAGCCGCGGCCAAAGCGGCCGATCGGGCCCAGTGGTGAGGGAGAGCCGTGGATCACCCGCGTCAGCGGCAGGCGGCCCTGCCAGGTAATTCCCCTTCCCTGGGATGACATGCCGCACGCCGCCGCGGGGGTCGCCCATGTCGCCGGCATACCGCGGGATCACGTGCACATGCACATGCGGTACGGTCTGGCCGGCGGCGGCCCCGGCATTGAAGCCGACGTTGTATCCATCGGGCTTGGGATCGAGCCGCTGATCGAGCAGGGCCTTCACCTCGCCGACGAGCGCCATGATCGCCTGCTGCTCCGCGGCCGTGCACTCGAAGAACGTTGGCACCACCCGGCGCGTGATCACGAGCACGTGCCCCGGCGACACGGGAAACGAATCGAAGATTGCGAAGCAGAGGTTATTCGCGCAGACCCACTCCGCCTCGGGGACTTTCAGAAACGGCGAGGGGGCGGCAGAACGCATGGCCGGCAGTGTACGACCCGGAGGGACAACCTTGGTCAGAGCCGCTCTACGCCTCGGGGCGAACCGCTCCACCGGGCGGTACACTCCCCGGCATGAAAAAACCCGCCTCAGCCCGCCGTACTACGGGCAAGAAAATTGATTCCTGGCAGACGCTTATGGCCGAGGCTCGCCGGTTTCGCGACGCCCGCGACTGGTCGCAGTTTCACACGCCGAAAGATCTCGCCGCCGCCATCGCCATCGAGGCAGCGGAACTGCAGGAGCGGTTTCTCTGGAAGAGCGATAAGGAGATCGCACGCGACCTGAAGGACAACACCAAGCGCGACGCCATCGTTGAAGAGGTCGCCGACGTCTTTCTCTTTGCACTGCTACTCGCCGATCGGCTCAAGATCGACGTCGGCAAAGCAATCACCGACAAGCTCGCCACCAACGAGCAGAAATACCCCGTTGCCCGGGCCCGCGGCAACGCCCGGAAATATACGGAGCTGCGCGAGCCGTGATCATCTACGCCGAGACGAAGCGGCAGTTTCTTGAAGATGTCGACTTGAACCGGCTCGAGCGGCGACTCATCGACGGCTTCGAGCGGCAGACCGGGGGCGTGCCGGCGGATCGGCATGTGTGGGCGGACGAATACGCCCGCTTCTCGAGCGCGCTGCGGCGGGCCGATGTCGCCGACGACATGCAGGTAGCCATCGAATACCACATCTCCGCTGCCGGCCGTTGCCGTGTGGACGTCTTGCTCACCGGCAATGACGGCACGAACGACAACGGCCTCGTCCTCGAACTGAAGTCGTGGAGCGACGCCGACAAATCGGACGTGCCAGACCTCGTCTGGTCGCCCTACGGCGGCGGCTCACTCTCACAGCATCCTTGCGTGCAGGCCCGCAAATACAAGGGCCTAATCCTGCGGTTCAATGCCGACATCGCGGAAAAGAGCGTGGGCATCCACTCGGCCGCCTACCTCTTCAACCTCGTCCGTCGAAAGCCGGAGCCGCTCGAGGATCCCCGGTACCGCCACATCATCGACGACACGCATCTCTTCCTTGCCGACGATGCCGACGCCCTCTCGCGTTATATCGAGAAATACGTGCGGCACCGGTCGCGGCACGACGTGCTCTACCTGCTGGAGAAGGGGCGGCTCATCCCGGCGCCCGCGTTGATCGAACGCGTGGGCAGCATGCTCGACGGCAACGAGGAGTTTGAACTACTCGATACCCAGAACGAAGCCTTCCAGATCATTCGGCATGCGATCACGAGCGTGGCGACGGCCGCCAAGCGGCAGGTGTTCATCGTTCACGGCGGGCCAGGCACTGGCAAATCCGTAATCGCCGTGCGGCTGCTGGCCGAGGTGCTCAAGTCAAAGCGGCTTGGGTTTCTGGTTGCGCCAAACAAGGCTTTTCGCGACACGCTCGCCGAGCAGCTCACAAAGCGGCATCGCGACTACCGGGAGGATGGGGAGGCGCTGTTTCAGTCGTCGTGGAGTTTTCACACCGCCGATTTCATGAAAGACAAGACGCACGAGGTCTTGATCGTGGACGAGGCCCACCGCCTGAAAGACGAGGCCTATCAATACAAAGGCGAGAGCATGGTGGAAGACATGGTGCGGGCGGCCCGCATCAGCGTGTTCTTCCTCGACGAGACGCAGCGAGTGCAGTGGATCGACTCGGGCAGCGAGGCGCGGATCCGCGAAGCGGCGAAGAAGTTTAAGGCCAACGTCCACACGCCCTTCACGCTCACCGCCCAGTTCCGGTGCGGAGGCTCCGACGGCTACCTCAACTGGCTCGACGACGTCTTGCAGCTGCGGCCCACGGGCAACTTCGACAACTGGGCCGACGAACAGTATGAGTTTCGGGTGTTTGATGACGCCCAGAAGATGTACGCCGCGCTCAAGTCCAAGAACGCCGCCAACAAGGCTCGGCTGATCGCGGGCTATTCGTGGGAGTGGCCGACGAAAGGCCGGCAGCGGCACGGGCATGTGAAGCATGTGCAGGCCGACGGGCTCTCCCTACCGTGGAACTTCATGGGCGAGAACTGGGCCACGTCGAAGGACGGCATCGAGCAGGTCGGCTGCGTGCATACCTGCCAGGGAGTCGAGTTTGATTGGCTCGGCGTGCTCATCGGGCCCGACCTGCGGTACGAAAACGGCAAGGTTGTCGGTGATCCCGCGAAGCGAGCGAAGACTGATTCCTCACTCAAGGGCTGGAAGAAGGCCCTGACTGAGGCCAAGGGGGACGCGGCCGCGACCGCACGGGTGCACGAGAAGGTGCAGGCGATCATCAAGAACACCTACAAGGTGTTGCTGTCGCGCGGCCGAAAGGGTTGCTTCGTGTGGTGTGCGGATCCAGCCTTGCGGGACTATTTGCGGGAGCGGCTGCGGCTGGCGTCACGGACGTTCGCGCGGCAAGCAGCGCGGGAGACGAGAGGCGACTCAGGATCGGGCACGCTTCGCATTGAGCCGGAGCCGCCCGGCAAGCGGTATGCAGAGTGGTTGCCCGTCTACGACCTCCAAGCTGCAGCGAGCGAGTTCGGTCCAAGCGTGGCGGCCGACTGCCTCGGCTGGGTCCCGACGCCGGCGGGCATCAAGGCCGACGAGCGGTATTTCGTGTCGCAGGTACTCGGCCGGTCGATGGAGCCGTTGATTCCGGACGGCTCCTACTGCGTGTTTCGCGACGACGTGGCAGGCAGCCGCGGCGGAAAGGTGCTGCTTGTTCAGCACTGGGCGATCGCCGACCCGGAGACGGGGGGCTCGTACACCGTGAAGGAGTATCGCTCCCTCAAGGTGGAAGATACCTACTCCGGCGAAGAGGGATCGTGGACACACACGGCGATTCATCTTGTGCCGCGGAACAAGGATTTCCACGCGATCTGGGTCAACCCCGACCAAGTGGATGATCTCCGGGTCGTCGCTGAATTCGTCGGGCTTCTGTCGCCCTAAGCGAGAAACACCGCTTCAGCTTGCGGTCGCCCACCGTGGTGCCGGAATCTGCGCCGCGCGCGATCCCCTCATCGTGTTTCCATCGGAGGAGACAGAGATGTGCCGACCCTTATCCGGGATCCGGCGATTCCGCGTTAATCAGGTTGAACCGAAGTACTGCTACGCCGTCCACCATCACGGTCTCGGCGAACATTGCCGCCGGCCGCACCCAGAGGCCGCGATCGCCGTACTCCTGCCGGTAGACGACGAGCTCCTCGAGCGTCTCGCTGTGCCGGGCGACGCCCAGCACCGTGTACTCGTTTCCCTTGTAGTGGCGATAGCGGCCCGGGGGAATGTTGGGCATGCGTTGCCTCCTGGTATCGGTCAGCCCCGATTCATCCACATGATCGAGAGCTGCAGCACCGTGGCGATCGAGACCCAGACGAAGTAGGGCACCTGGGCCGCCGCCACCCAGCGATAATGCGGCCAGACGGCCAGCATCATCCAGACGATCGTGCCCCACACGACGAGGATGTCGACCGCCGCCAGCGGCAGATTCCGCATGCCGAACTGGATCGGCGTGAAGATCAGATTCGCCACGAGGTTGATGGCGAACGGCAGAGCAACGAGCAGTGGCAGCCGGCCTCGCCCCGCCTGCAAGAACACGAAGCCGAAGGTCGCGATGATGACGGGATAGAGGATCTGCCAGATGAGGCCGATCGTCCGCGGTGCCGGCGTCCAGGACGGCTTGGCCAGACTCTGATACCACTCCATCCACGGAACGTCCGTCATCCGAGCCCCGCACAGCCGCCCATGCCGCACTGCGGGCGGCCGCAGCCCTCGGCTGCGGCGGCGTTTCCACCACCGCCCGCCACGTGGCCGCTGACGACGCTCAAGAGCTTGGTGAGCTTGGTGCTCTGGCAGTGCGGGCACTCGGGCTTCTCGTCCCCGCGAATGAGCAGCTCGACTTTCCGGCTGCACTTCTCACAGGAATATTCGTACAACGGCATCGGTTTCCGCTCCTTGACGCGAGGTTGCATTTTACATGGACACGTTCGACGCGATCAATCAACGGCGGTCGGTGAAGGCTTTCGACACGCCCCGCCGGCCCACCGGCATCGTCCACCAATGAGAATCCGTCGCATGCTCTTGAGCCTGCTCACGATCGCGCTTTGCGTCTACGCCGGGCTTTGGCTCGTGTTTCTGATCTTCCAGCGGTCGTTCATCTACATGCCGACGCCGGTGACGCCCGCCCACGCGGCGGCGCTTTCGCTCGAGGTGCCTGGCGCTACGCTGCGGATCTCGGCACGCGAGCACGACGGCCCCAAGGCCCTCGTCTACTTTGGCGGCAACGCTGAGGACGTGGCCTATACGGTGCCGGAGCTGGCTGCAGCGTTTCCCGATCGGGCGATCTACGCGCTGCATTACCGCGGCTACAGCGGCAGCACCGGCCATCCGGCCGAGCACGTGCTTCGCGGCGATGCCCGGGCCCTCTTTCGGATGGCACGCGACCGGCATTCGGACGTGATGGTGGTGGGCCGCAGCCTCGGCAGCAGCCTCGCAATCCAACTCGCCGCCGAGGAGCCTGTGTCGCGGCTCGTGCTCATCACGCCCTTCGAGAGCATCCTCGCTATCGCAAAGCGAGTGGCACCTTTCCTGCCGATGGGCCTGCTACTGCGGGATCCGTACGAGTCGTGGCGGTATGCCCCCAAGGTCACCTGCCCGACACTCCTGATCGCCGCGTCGCACGACGAACTGGTGCCGCTCGGTGACACGCGGCGGCTGGCTGCGGCCTTCCCACCAGATGTCGCGACGCTGCGAATCGTCGACGGCACCGATCACAACTCGGTGTCGGGTGAGGAAGAGTTCTGGGAGGCGCTGGTCAACGGAAAGTGAGCGACGGCGGCTGGGGATCTTCGCGCCGGGGGCCCGTTTTCGGGCAGTGTGTTCGTTTTGCCATGAACGGGAGACCGTGACTGTGATGACTGGTGAAGAAATCCGCGTGGAAAAGGCCCGCATCGTCGCGAGATACGGCAACTGGACCAACCACAACATCCATCTTGGCTCTGACATTTTCACGATGGGAAAAGACGTCAGTACGGGTGCCGACGCGAAATTGACGCGTATCCTGCAAATGGTTGTGGATGTTGCAGGTGGATCGCTAGAGCAGCTGCGTGTTCTTGACCTGGCATGCCTGGAAGGCCTGTATGGTCTGGAGTTCGCACTCCACGGCGCAGAAGTTGTTGGCATCGAAGGGCGCGAACCCAACATCGAGAAAGCCAGGTTTGCCCAGAGGGCGCTTGGGCTGGAGAACATTCGGTTTTTTCACGATGACGTCAGGCGTATCAGTGCGGCTCAGCATGGCACTTTTGATGTGGTTTTGTGCCTGGGGATTTTTTACCACCTGGATAAATGTGACATTCCGGATTTCCTGAGCCGATTGGCAGAGGTGTGCAGTCGGTATCTGGTGATCGACACCCACCTCGCCCTGCAGGTTGACGATGTGATGGTGTTGCAAGGGCGGCAATATCCTGGGCAGGCGTATATCGAGCATGCGGTGGACTCAACCCCGGAACAAAGGCTGGCCAGTCTGTGGGCTTCGCTCGACAACGTACGGAGTTTCTGGCCTGATCGGGCGTCTTTTTTTGAACTGCTGACGGGAGTTGGATTTTCTTCGGTTTACGAATGTCATCAGCCGCCGGTAGCAAAATATGTCCAGATGCGTGCGGATGGGCAGGCAGATCGCAACACGTTCCTGGCCATCAAGGGACAGTCCAGGGTTGCGCATGCCTTGAAGCGTGATAACGGTTGTTCTTCCCGCCCCGTGACGCGCGTTACTCGTGGTCCTTCTTAAAGGTCCCAACGAGTTCGGTCTGTGCCAAGACGTGCCCGTCCATAGCTCTTTCGAGTTTGGCCTTCGTCGGATGGTCCAAGTCTCTGAGCATGCGGTCGAGCGCGTAGAGCTTGAAGAAGTAACGGTGTCGGCCAATCGGTGGGCACGGCCCGCCATAGCCGACCTTCTTCCAGTCGTTCAAGCCTGCGAGCGTCCCCGGCGGCAGGTCCGTTCCGCCAATGCCCTCGAGAAGGCCTGTAACGTCAGGCGGAATGTCGTAGAGCACCCAGTGAACCCACACACGCTTCGGCGCGGCAGGGTCAGGAGCGTCGGGGTCATCCACGATCAACGCCAGGCTCTTCGTGCCCTTGGGAACCCCCGACCACTCCAAGGGCGGCGAAATATCGTCGCCTTCGCAGGTGTATCGGCGCGGTATGGATTCGCCGTGTTCGAAGGCCGGGGAAGTGATTCGGAGGGCCATGGCAAGACTCCTGCGCAGGAAACCAGGCAGTTCGAACGACGGCGAAATACTACGGATGCTGCTTGGCCCCGGGCCCATTGAGGGCCGCTCCCGCCGTCTTCCGACACGGGCATTCGCTGAATCCTGCGGCCTGGCTCCACGCGTCACTGCGTAGAATTGTTCGAGTCAAAGTCCTTCCGTAAGCGACAGATCAGGGGAGGTAGCCATGGCCATGCCCAGCGCGCTTTCTCAGGCCGAACTTCTCACAACGCTTGTGGCTGTCGCGACGGCCAATACGGGCACTGCTTTATCAGCTACAGACGGCACCATCACGGGCACGCTCACGGCGATCAAGGCAAAATGGCTCCTTGGCGGCCGGAAGGTCACGAGCAAGTTCAGATGCACGCTCGACCCAGCCACTTCTGAGGCGCACTTCCGAGAGTCGGCCGTGGAGAGCTCGTGGGGCCTGCCGCCGCCTACGTTCACCGTCGAGACTACATCGCAATTCGGCTCCCGCGTGAACTCAACCCGGACGGACGCGGGCGCTGGGGGTGGCGGCACACTTGAGTTTGGCAAGTTCCGGGAAGACTTCGAGCGGGCGGTGCAGGACGCTGGTTGGAAGTTCGTCTACAAGATTGCCTGACCGCGGTGCCCGCCACGATCTCGATCAACCGGGCACCCGTCCTCACGCTCTGGGCAGCCGTCGTCGCCCAGCGACTCGGGTTCCGCTGGGATGAATCGCTCAGCCTCGGCAAGGCATTGGCGGGCCTGAATGCCCAGTCCAAGGGGCGGCGGCTCGGCATCTTCAAGCCGCACGAGGAGAAGACGAAGGCGGCCCGCGAGCGGGAGCGGGGCGAGCAGTTTTGGATTGAACTCTGCGGCCGCCCAGTGCCAGCGAACAACACTGCCGACGGCATCCGGGCGGTGAGCGGCCGGGCCGTTGTGACGGCCGAGAGTGTGGAAGCCTATCTGGAAACGAAGTTTGGTGACCACCTGGAAGCGGCCCGGGCCGCGATGACGACACTTGCCCGTGCCTACCGCCCGCGGGAGTTGGCGGCGGAGGCGTTCGCTCTCTACGAAGCGTTCCGGCCCGCAGTACCGGAGGGCGTGAAGGGTTGGGGGGCGAAGGGATTGCTTGACCTGAGCAAGATCCGCTCGCTCGCTAAGGATTAGAATCCGAAAGCTTTTTTATCCGGCTGGGACGGCGTGATCTATCGAATGGGACGCTTGAGCCTCAAGGTCGTGCCGGGGTCGTCACGAGACGAGATCGTCGGTTGGCTGGGCGACTCTCTCAAAGTGAAGGTGAAGGCACCACCCGAGAAGGGACGCGCCAACGACGCTGTAGTTGCCCTATTGGCAGAGCGGCTAGGCGTTGATGCATCAACGATCAGAGTGGTGAGTGGCCACGGTTCGCCCGCGAAGATCGTGACTATCAACGGCTTGGACGATGCCACCCTCCGGACTGCATTTTCCAGCGACATCAGCGACAGACGCACAACCAATGACGGGCAGAAATAACCGAGCGTCCCGCCCCGCCGGCCGTCGCCGCCGTTAGCCGGTTGGCCGGCCCGCCTCGGGGATGCGTAGAGTTCCAGCGACCAGTTCTGCCTTACCTAATCCTCGTTGAAAAGGGCTGACCCATGCTGTCGCCGACCACGCCGCTCGTGATGCAGTTCGTTCTCGCCGCCGCCGTGACGCTGCCGGCGGCCGCCTACGCCGCGGACGCCCCGCACGCCGATGCTGCCGCCAAGGAGGCGTGCATCAAGGCCTGCAACGAGTGCCTCCGGGCCTGCCGCGAATGCATCCTCGGCTGCGACTGCCCGGGCTGCAAGAAAACCTGTCTCACTTGCATCGAGACGTGCCAGGCGTGCGTCGCGCTCTTGGAATACGACTCCGCGATGGCCGAGGAGATGTGCGAGGTCTGCGAGGAGGCGTGTGAACAGTGCGCCGACGAATGCACGAAGTGCGGCGACGAGCCCTGCTGCAAGGCGTGCGCGGCGGCCTGCAAGAAATGCCACGACGCGTGCCGGGCGATGCGGCGGTGAGCGGTACCGGGCAGGCGGTCCTCACGACTCCCGAAACACGAAGTAGACGGCCGCACAGATGCACAGGGCCGCCCACACGTAGTTCAGCTTTAGGGGCTGCTTCATGTAGAGCACCGCGAACGGCACGAACACGCTGAGCGCGATCACCTCCTGCAGGATCTTGAGCTGCCCGAGGTTCATCGTCGTGTAGCCGATCCTGTTCGCAGGCACCTGCAGCAGGTACTCGGCCAACGCCACGCCCCAGCTGACCAAAGCCGCGATGAACCATGGCCGGCTGCTCATATCCTTGAGATGGGCGTACCACGCGAACGTCATGAACACGTTCGAGCAGATCAGCAGCAGCGTCGTCTGGAGCAGGACGGGCATTTAGCAGGGTCCTCGTAGCTGGCGACCACCCGTTAGTTCACCGTGAGGCCGCTCGAGTCGGATATACTTGGGGCGGTAAGGCTCGATCATGAGATGACCAAGGCAATACCATCGAGACGAAAAATATCGAATGCCGACGGTACTGCGAAGCGGCCCCTATCGCGTCTGCTTTCACTCGCACGAATTGCGACACAGTCCGATGAAGTTCTGAAGCGGTGGGAGGCATTCCATGGCGAACCCGGGTGAGCGGATCATGCGCGCCAGTTGCAATCAGGACTCCGTCACCGTGGAGTTGGCTGACGGCCGTACGATCTCAGCGCCGCTGGCATGGTATCCGCGGCTCCTGCACGCGACGCCCGAGCAGCGATCTCATTGCGTCGTCGCAGGTGGGGGCTACGGTGTTCATTGGCCGGAGCTTGATGAAGACCTGAGTGTTGAGGGACTGCTTCGCGGTGCCCCAGCCCCGCGCATCTCAGCAAGAGCGAGTTGAGAAGCGTGCAGAGGCGGCACCCGAAGGACCGCCCGTGCCGTCGTCGCCCTCGTCGCCGGCCATCCCGGTCTTTCTTTTCAGCGGTCGTCCGCCAAGGGCGACGGCCTACCCTGAAACAGGGTCGGATTTAGGGAAGTCGGTTTTGAAGGCCCGCGTTTTCATCGGGATTCATTGAGATTCAATGATCCCTGTCGGGGATACTCTTCTGCGCTGCTGCTCGCGAGCCGCCAAAAAGCGAAGCAGGCGGCCGACCGCGACTCAGTCGGCACGCCATTCGACTGGGGCTGCACAAATCCGTGTCGTATGTTTTTGTTTGCGCGGGCTTGTATCTGCTCGCGTTTGTTTCTGCTCTCTGCTCACGAAGGAGTGACCGTGGAATATTCGGGCTGCTGGAATGGAATGGCGATGGTCGTGAGCGGCATATTGGCTGCACTCGCGGCAGTGGCCCTCGCCAGGGGGCTGTTTTCGGCCGACGCGTTGCGGATCGCGCACGATGCCACCGGCAACGTCCTGGCCATCGTCGGCACCCTCTACGCCGTGCTGCTGGGGCTGGTCGTCGTGGATGCGATGACGCACTTCGAGAAGGCGATGGATATCGTGCAGTCGGAATCGAACTGCCTCGCCGACGCCTTCCTCTTGGCGGAAAGGCTCCCCGAGCCGCAGCGGTCTCGGGTGCAGAGTCTCTGCCGGGACTACGCCACCCAGGTTGTGAAACTCGAATGGCCCGCCATGGAGCATGCGAGGATGAGCGTGGAGGCCCGTCGCACGGCAATCAGTCTGGCGCGGTCACTCCATGATTTCGAACCCCGCACCGAAGCCGAGAAAACGATCTATCCAAACGTCCTGGAAGAAATCGAGCAAGTCTGGGACAGGCGGCGCGAGCGGGCCAGCATGGTCGAATATGGAATTCCGATCGTCGAGTGGGTTTCACTCATTCTGGGTGGCGTGGTGACGATGTTCTTCGCGGGCCTGTTCAGCGTCGGAAACCTGCGGCTCCAGATCGTGATCACCACCTTGGCCGCGCTTGTCATCAGCCTCAATCTCTACGTCGTCTGTCTCTTGGCCTACCCGTTCGCCGGCGAGTTGTCGGTCTCGAAGCGGCCGTTCGAACTCGACCTCGCCGTCTTCAGCGGCGTCTTTGACGATCGGCCCGGGCACGAGGGCGAAGAGCAGGCGCCCTCAGTGATGACGCCGTGATTCAGAAGCTCACGAGTGCCCGCACGCCGGCGATCAGCGCCGGCTCCGCGGAGCGGAGCGTGGGCACGATGTATTGCAGGTCCGGCGTGATGCGGATGGCAGGCGAGAGCGCGTAGTTGTAGAAGCACTCGATGCCCTGACCGTCGCCGACGGGGCCAAACTGTGATGTGATCAGCGTGCCGATCTCGGGGCTGGCCGACGCCCAATACCAGCCGATGCCAAACGTGTCGTTGCGTCGCATCCGGCCCAGCACGTTGCCACCGAGGCCGAAGCTCAGGAATGTGTCGATCGGGCTGGCGTTTGGATCCGCGATGCCGGCGCGGCCGAACGGCCCCCAGCCCCGCGTGTCGTCGGCCTCATCGACCACCAGAAACTGATCGAAGTTCCAATACAGGCACCACGAGCCGCGAGTCGTCGGAATCGCGACGTCGGGGTAGGGAATGTAGGCCTCGGCGATCGACGTGTAGGTGCGGCTGTTCCAGGTGCCGCCGAGCAGCTGATGCCCCGGGCGGTCGAAGAGGTTCGTGGGCACACGCACGGCCGCCGACAGCAGCAGACCGTCGTTGAACAGCGTGTCGAAGCCGCTCGTGGCCGTCGTGTCGGTCGAGTTGAGCACGGTCACCATGGCCATCGGCCCGTCATCGGGATGGATGACGAATCCGGCGCCGAGCGTGGAATAGGGCACCGTCGCACCGACGATCGGGTTGAACACGAATCCCATGTTTGAGAACTGCGTCTTGCCCCGGCCGTGGGCGAAGGCGTTCATGTCGCCATCGAGCGTGTCCATCTTGCCGGCGAACACGGAGAAGGCGTCGGAGAGCTCCTGCGTGAGCAAGACATTCGTCAGATACACCTCTTCACTGTCATAGACAGGGAGGTCGGCGATCAGCGTCGGCGAGATGAAGCACCCCACGTTGCCGACGATCGTTTCGCCGTAGCGATGCTCGGCGCGGAGCTTGAGATAGAGCCCGTCGCGCACACCGAGTTTCCCACCGTCGGCGATCACGCAGTAGTCGCCGTGGCCGGCGTAGTCGAAGGCTTGGGCGAAGCCGCCGTTGGTGTTGCCGATGTAAAAACCGGTGTTGTCGGCGAGGATCGTCACCCCCGCGTCGGCCAGCCGCTCGCGAAAGCCGTCCTGTGAGCCGAGGAGGTGCGGAGCTATCTCATACTCGGGCTCTTCGAGATAGGGCTGCGGCGGGTCCTCTGCCGCCAGCGGACCGACCAGCCAGCACCCCAGCCCGGCCGCCAGCCAGCGGATCAACCACCCGGTGGCATGATGCTGTCTTTGCACGTCGCCAGCCCCACGGTTTGGTTGTGCCGATACCATCGGCAGGGCCGTGCAGCTGCATGTGGGGAATCTGCGGCCTGTGGCCGGCCGGAGTTCAAGTGGCGAGGCCTGGCAAACCCTGCGGGCTGCCGCCGCGGCTTCGGGCCGTGTCGCTGCCCGGGCATCACTGGCCGGGGAGCTGCCGCCCCCAATAGAGCAGCGACACGGCGACCACGATCGCGATGTCGAGAATCATCGCCTGTCGGGCGAAGGTGCGGATCGGCTTCGTGCACACGTAGACATCTCCCGACTCGGCCCGCACGCGGCTGGTCACGATGTGGTAAAGCCCCATCAAGGGCAGCGAGGCCAGCGCTGCGAAGAGCAGGTCCACTCGCACGTCGAATGTCGGCGAGCTTCTGACATACGCCAGAAGCCCGACGGTCAATGTCACGAACAACGCCTGCAGCGACACGACCTCGCGAAATGAATTTGCCTGGGCGACGCACGGCGGCACATCATCTGGCGGCGTGCCAAAAACCGCGGCGAAAAAATTCCTTAGACCGTTCATGGGCAGGAGTCTACCCCGTCAGCGAGCGACGATTGGGTGAAACAAAAAAGCTGCCGCCCCACGAGGGGGCGGCAGCCGTAGGAACCATTTGGTGGGCTGCATCAGACGGCAGGCCCGTCGACTCGCCGCTATCGGCGCAGCCCTCCGGTACAGTCTTGCGTCACTAGACCACCTCCTCTCGCGAAAGGAACCCCAGCCGTCGCGATCACTGCGAGATCGCCGCCAGGCGGTTATCTCCCCGACCGTCGCCGGGGAACGACAACATCAGTATAGACGGTCGGGCTATTCTGGCTGGCCGGAGGATCAGGATCGGCATGATTGACAACGTTCTCGCTCGGCTGCTGCTGCGGATTCGCTATCGCAGCCGTTCACTCGCCACCAACGCACAGCAGTTCAGCGCGGCCGCGGCCGCGATCGAGAACCTGATCGCCTCGACGGCCGAGACGGTGCTCCGTGGGCGACGCCCCGTGCCGTCGCTGCCCGGCGTCACGCCCATCATGCGGAGTTGGTCGGCCTTCATGACGGTCGACCACATCAATGGTGTGCACGAGGCGATGCTCGAGCTGATCGGACAGCTCGAAGCCGGCCATGACACCGACGTCGGCGACATCAGCCGGTTCGACCATCCCGGCGAGTGCGGCCCCGAGGTGATGCAGCGGTTCCGGGACCTGGCCGCACGGATCGCGGGCCTGCCGCAGGCGTATCCCTTCACGGGCGGCGGCACGTTTGTGCATCCGATCTTCGGCCGGCTCGACAGCCGCGGCGCCTTCGCCCTCATGGCGTTTCATCTTCAGCTCCATGTCCCGCAGGTCCGCCGCAGCATCGAGATCAACGGCCGATCATGAGCGTCGTATATCCTCTCCGCCTGCGTTATTCCAATGCGTATCTCGTCATCGGCGAGCGACCGATCCTCATTGACACCGGCTCACGAGGCGATGCTGCGGCAATCGTGGCCGGTTGTGCAAAAGCGGGCGTAGGCATTCGTGATCTCGCGGTCATCCTGCATACGCATGTGCATTCAGACCACTTCGGCAACACCGCCGACCTTGCGGTCGAGGCGTGCTGTCCCGTGGCATACCATCCGGGCGATCGGCGCCTCGCCAAGCAGGCCCATAACGGCTTGCTCCGCGGCGTGGGGCTGCGGGGACGAATCCTTGCGCGGATGCTGAGTGACCTGCCGTTTCGGCAGCGCGTGGCCGACCTCGATGCAGAGGGCGGCCTCCGGCTCGACTCGTTTGGGGTGGCGGCCGTCGTTTTGCACACGCCCGGGCACACGCCCGGCTCGATCTCGGTGGTGTTCGATTCCGGCGACGCGATCATCGGCGACGTGATCATGGGGGGCTACGCCGGCGGCGCGATCCGGCCGAAGAGGCCCAACTTTCATTATTTCGCCGACGACCTGCCGGTCGCGATGGCGAGCCTGGATCGCATCCTCGCCGCAACATCAGGGCGGCTCTTCGTGGGCCACGGCGGACCGCTGCAACATGCAGACGTGCAGCGGTGGCGCACGTCATCGGCCCGAGCCCAGGCAACTTTTCGGTGACGGCCCCGTTGAATGCATGGGCCCCCCGGAGTTCGGCATGCAATACCTGGTGATTTTCCTGATGCTTCTCGCGGGGGAGACTACGGCTTTGCTGCCAGGCGACCACTCGCGGTCGTGCGAGGTGGATGGCGGCGAGCGATCGTATCTGGTGCACGTGCCCCCGCAATACGACTCGGCCGCGGCGATGCCGGTGGTGCTGGGCTTTCACGGCGGCGGTGCGAATGCGGAAAACATGGTCGTCTTCAGCGGGCTGAACGAGAAGGCCGATCAGGCTGGATTCATCGTGGTGTATCCGGAGGGGAGCGGCCGGCTTCAGCGGATGCTGACGTTCAACGCCGGCAACTGCTGCGGACATGCCGCCGCTCGCAGCATCGACGACGTCGCCTTTACTCGCCTCGTGCTCGATGACCTGGAGCGCATCGCCACCATCGATCGACGGCGGGTGTTTGCCACGGGCATGTCGAACGGGGCGATGATGTGCTACCGGCTCGCATCGGAGCTTTCGGATCGCATCGCCGCGATCGCCCCAGTCGCCGGGCCGATGGGCACGAAAGACTGTCGGCCGGGGCGAGCCGTATCCGTCATGCACTTCCATGGCGATGCCGATGAGTTCGCGCCATTCAAAGGCGGCCGAGGCCGCGGCCCTTCCGGCACCGACTTCTATTCCGTGCAGCACTCGATCGATGCCTGGGTCGCTGCGAATGGCTGTAAGCCCATGCCTCGGACGACGCCATGTCCGGATCGAGCGGATGACGGCACGACCGTGAAGAAGATCCGCTACGATTCCGGCCGCGACGGCGCAGAGGTCGTGCTCGTGGTGATCGAGGGTGGAGGCCACACGTGGCCCGGGAGAGAGCCACGCCTGCGGGCCCTCGGCACCAGCACGCAGGACATCTCCGCCAACGACATGATGTGGGAGTTCTTCCAGCAACACCCGATGAAATGATGCTTAGCGGGAGGCTGCCGCATCGCGGAGCAACGTGGGGTGTGCTCGGTGTTTCGTCAGACGCTCGACTTCACCCGCGTGTTGAAGGGAAGGGCGACGACGAGATCCGCGAAATCGCGGCTCGTCACCTTCTCCGAGGCCTCGACGCCGATGGCCGTGCGACCGCCGGCGAGGGCAAAGGCGCGCAACCGGGGCTGATGTGCCGCCCCGACCGGCGGCCTCTGGTAGGTCGTCACGGCCGTCGCCGGATCGCCGCCGACGGTGATCACGATTCCGTATGCCTGGCCCGGATCCCAGCCCGTGAGAGAGACGTCCCGCATGCGCCCCGCGGCCGGCAACCGCGAGCCCTCGAAGAAGAGCCCCGCCGATCTGGCCGCTGCGAGGGCGGCGGCGGCGTAGCCCGGATCAGTGGCCGCGAGTCCGCCGATGCTGCCGGATGTGGCGTTCGAGACCGCGTAGAACCCAACCGCCACGTTCGACGTCCCGAGTCGCCCGATCGCGGCGGCCATCTCGGACCGCTGTCCGTCCGTACTCACGCCCGTTGCCGGCACCATGAAGCTCACCGTCCAAGTCTTGCCGAGATAGGGTAGGAGGGCCTTGTTCCCATCGATGGTCGGGAGAACACCTCCCGGTGCCAGCGAGAATTCTGCCGACACCGTGTTCCCGATCTGCGACAGCCAGGTGAGAGTGAGCTCCCTGCTGGAGTCGGCAGGGTCGCCCGGGATCCTCGCCACAGGGAACTGCTCGGTGTTCGCGGCCACGTCGATCACGAACGAGCCCCCCTGCTGCTGACCCAGGGACGACCGCCACGCCGACGTCGCACCGGCAAGGGCCGACTCGATCGCAGCCGACGTCAACGCCCCTGGCGACGCGGGATCGACGGCGAAATAGGTCGCCGGCTGCCCGCCTGGGCCGTCCGGATCGAGGCCGACTTCGATCGTGCCGCCGACGGTGTCGGTCCTCACGCCCGAGACGAACGTGTCGCCGGAGAACACCAGCGGCCGGTGGATGTCGGACTGGCGACCAGTCGTCATCAGTGGCGATTCCGGCGGCGTGACCACGGCCTTGTTCGCGTCGCCGCCAAACGAGCCGCGGCGATTGGGGAGGCTCGCCCCGGCGAGATCCGTGCCGAAGCGATTGCCGGTGATCTCGAGGTGGCGGGTGGAACTCGAGATCGCAAACTTTCGAGAGCCGCCGAGTGCTAGGCCGATCACCTGGCTGCCGGTCGCGGATCTGGCGAACTGCAGGCCGGCCCGGCCATTGAAGTCGATCGCCACCCGGGGATCGGTGGCAAACCGCGGGGCAAAGGGGTTGTCCACCGCGGCCCTGCCGTCGATCGAAACCGGCACGCGGACCACGGGGAGAGCCGACGAGAGCCGGATCGTTCCCTCGACATCAAACGTGATCTGCCGATAGCGGCCGGCCGCGTTGGCCTGATTGATCGCGTCCCGCAGCGAGCCGGGCCCAGAGTCGGCGAGACTCGTCACGAGCAGCTGGGCGGCCGGCGGCACTGATTGCACCGCCGACACATGCTCGCTCGCGTAGTAGTAGAGCGGCAGGGCGCGGACCTGGTCGTCGAGTTGCTTCATCGTGCCCTTGATCGGCGGCTCGATGTATTGCAACACGCCATCGTTGGTGTTGCCGAAGATGCCGAGATCCTTGAGCGTGGCCACCTCGTTGGGCGTCGGCGCCTTGAGGTAGATGAACGTGTTCAGGCCCACGGGCGAGAGGTATCTGTAGGCATCCGTCTTCTTGAAATCCTCCATGGTCGCGACTGGACCCGCGGCGCTCTGATACCGCTCGAAGGCCCAGTCGGAGTAGCCGGAGGCCAGGTTCATCATCGCCGTCGCGATCGGGCTCACGGCCAGCGTATCGACGCCCACGGCCAGCACGTTGCCGAAGCGATCGATCATCGCCAGAGCGTTGTTCGAACCGGGAGCGCCGGCTTGGGCTCTGACGAGCAGGTCGTAGAGGGCGTCGTTGGGCCGGTAATAGACCTTCTTCCCCAGATCATCCGCTGGGATGCCGAGCGACTCGAGCTCCGGATCGGAGATGATATTGCCCGCCGGAAGCTTGACGGAGAGTGCGCCGGGCCAGCGAGCCACGAGCTGTTCGCGCATCGCCGCGGGATCGTTTTCCGCGTCTGCAGGCCCTGTGATGTCCTTGATGGTGGCGCCCCGCTGCCTGTTGCTGCGGACAGCCGAGACGTTGGGAAGACTGTCCTCGAAGACCGTGAAATTCCCCTGGTACACGCCTTCCGAGATCGCCTGGTTGCGATAGATGACGTTGGCTCCGCCCGTGTAGTTGGCACGCAGATCGACGCCGGTCACCTTGTAGTAGCCGAAGTTGTTGCGGAGCGCAGCCTGCACCGCCGGCGGCACGTGGGCGAACTCTCCCGTGGCGGCCCAGTTGACGCCGCCGCCCGAGTCGTCCGGCGCGACGACCGCGACGTTGAAGCCGGCCGTGAGCAGTGTGCCGGCGCACATCGCGCAGGGGTCGAGCGACGTGACGACCGTCAGTTGCTGGGGCGTGGGGAGGTAGCCGAGCTGCTGTCTGATCAGGGCGCGGTTGTCGTAATACCAGCCGACGAGCTGCGTCTCGCCGTGATTCGTGGGGTCGCTCGGAAAGTACCAGTCTCCCTTCAGTTGGCCGTTCACGCGGTTGCCAAAGGCGTGGATGATGCGGCCCGTCTTGTTCTCCACAATCGCGCCGCCGACGCCGTACGACTGGCCATCGGTCGCCGCGATCCCCGCCTGCCGTAGCACCTCGGCCGCAGCCTCCTGAGCAGACCGCAGCCGTGTCGGAGCGGCGGAGACCGTCGCGAAGGCCGTCGTCTGTGCCGAGAGCGACACGACCTTGGCGGTCGCCGACACGGAGTTCATGGCGTCGGCAACCGCGGGCATGCACGCCGAGCAGCAGCACGCCGTCGTAGTCGGTGTGGCCGACATCAGTCGGCGAACCTCCAGCCGCTCCTGGGGCCGCCCGTTCGAGTTGCACTGTCGCCGGCGGGTGCGTCGTCCAGAAGCGACTGGCGGCCAGAAACGGAACGTCCTGTTTTTCACGACGACCCCACGATGGTGATGAAGAGGAAAACTCTTTGCAACCTAGTGCGTATACCCGCGTTTCCGCGCGAATGCAAGAAATAAGTCGTCGGGAGCCCGCCACAACATCGAGCTCAACGGCCCGATAGACGCGGTGTCTTTCGAGACGGTGCGGCCGCTATTGCTGGAGGAGTATCCGCCCGAGCGCGAGGCTTGCGAGTGCCACGACGGGCATGCCCCAGATCGTAGCCAGCCGCCATCGGCGCGATCGTTGTGATCGCTGGCCTGCGCATGATCAACCGCCCGCGGATCTTAAACGCCGCTTCAAGCCGGTCTGGCCGGCATTATGATGGCGGGCATGGACGTCACACCCACGGCCGAGACAACGGCCCACCCCACGCTCGATGACCGCATCGAGATCGGACGGCAACAAGCCAAGGAACTCCCCGTCGAGGAACTCGGCGACCCGACGTGCCGGACGAAGCGGCCCGATATCGTGGACGTGCTTCGTGCCGAAGGCCGCGACCGGATCGCCGAACTGCTGCCGCTCCGCCACGCCCGCATGGCCGTGAGCCCCCTGGCCACGCTCCGCGGCTCGGCCTCCGTGATGGCCGCCGCACTCGGCGCCCGCAAGAGCACCGATCTCATCGTGCAGCTCTGCGGCGACGCCCACCTCTCCAACTTCGGCATCTACGCCTCGCCCGAGCGGGACCTCGTGTTCGACGTCAACGATTTTGACGAAACGCATCCGGGCCCCTTCGAGTGGGACGTACTGCGGCTGGCGACGTCGTTCGTCACGTGCCTGCACTCCAGAGACGAGCCCGATAAAGCGGCGGCCCTCGCCCGCCATATTGCCGACGTCTACCGCGAGACCATGCAGGAACTCTCGAAGAAGCCGACCGTCGGCGTGCTCTACGAACGCATGACGGCGGCCGACATCGAGGCCCTGGCCGACGAGGCGGATTCAGCGGCCCCCGCGAAAGACACCGAGGCCGCGCTCGAGAAGGCCCGCCGCCGCACCCAGGAACGAGCCATCGCCCGGCTCACCGAAGACGTGGATGGAAAGGCCCGCTTCAAGTCGAAGCCGCCCGTGCTCGAGCGGCTCGAGGACGAAACGCTGCGCGGGTATGTCGAAACGGGCTACGCGGCCTTCGTCGAGACGCTCCCGCCGGAAAACCAGGTCATCGCGCGCCGCTACAAGGTCATCGATTCTGCACGGAAGGTGGTGGGCGTGGGCAGCATCGGCACGCGGTGCTTCATCACGCTCCTCGAAGGCCGCGACGCTGACGACCGAATCATCCTCCAATTCAAGGAAGCGACGGCCTCGGTACTCGCACCGCATGTGAAGAACATGGGGGAATTCTCTCGGATCGAGCACGAGGGGCAGCGGATCGTGCGTGGCCAGAAAATGATGCAGGCCGTGTCGGATCTGTTTCTCGGCTGGGTGGACGGCATGCCCGGCACGAACAAGCAGTTCTTCGGCCGCCAGCTGCACGACATGAAGGGGGGCTTCGACGTCGAATCGGCGAAGCTGGCCACCGTCCAACTCTATGCCGATCTCTGCGCCCGCACGCTCGCACGGGCCCATGCCCGCAGCGGCGACACCGTGGCGATCGCCGCCTACCTCGGTGACGACAAAACCTTCGCCGAAGCGGTGGAGGTGTTTGCGGTGGCTGAGGCTCATTTCGTGGCCGGCGATCACAGGCGGCTCACGGAGGCGATCGCCGCCGGCGAACTCGAGGCCGCCGACATCGAAGACGCCTGAGCCTCACGCGGGCGGTTGCGGATCGCGAAGCGCGGCGGCGACCCCCCGTCAGTCTTCCGCTCCGGGTGTCACACGCTGGAATCGCGGTACGGGCGTGCCGTCGACCACCACGGTTTCCGCAAACATCGCCGCCGGCCGGACCCACAGGCCGCGGTCGCCGTACTCCTGCCGGTAGACGACGAGTTCCTCGAGCGTCTCGCTGTGCCGGGCGACGCCCAGCACCGTGTAGTCGTTGCCCTTGTAGTGCCTGTAGCGGCCCGGCGTGAGAGTGGGCATGAACTGATGTGGACCCCGAAATGCGGGCGCGTTGTAAGGTGAAGCCCTGACGCGATGAAAGCAATCTACATGGACACGTCTTACTCGATCAACCAGCGGCAGTCGGTCAAAGCCTTCCGACGGGACGACTACTTGTGATCGTGATCACACTCGGCGAAGTCGCCAGCGAACGGGGTGCCACCAACCTCACCGCTGATCGTGCCGGCGAACTCCCTGACGACGCCAAGGCTATCGTGCGTGCCGCCGTAACACGATGACGTGCCCTCGGCTTCCCCACTGAGCGGTCGGGCCACGAGTTCGACCTGGAACGCAGGCTCGCTGATCGTGAGCAGCAGCTTGCCATCGGAGGCCTTGATGGGAGCCGGGGTTTTTTCATCCGTGCCAAGGACGTAGATCACGGCCTCCTTCTTATCGTGGTCAACCGTGAACTCGACGTGGTACTTCCCGCCGCCCCAGTCGGCGATCGTGCCGCCATGTGGGCCGGCTTCGTGGCTGTGGTGGTCGTCGTCGTGCGAGTGGCCGTGGTCTGAAGCCTTCGTCGCAGTGGCCTTCGCGGGCGCGCTCGGAGGTGCCGGGGCCTGTGAGCAGCCCACGGGGGAGATCGCCGAGGCAAGAATCGCCACAGCCGTGAAACCCATCGATCGAGTCATGCTTTCATCTCCTCATCAAGGTCGCGTGTGGCACCGTCACGTAACGGCGCCTCGGCTCATCGCTCGTCTTCGTCGAGGTTCTCCCCGTCGTCGTCACGTGCTCGAGCGAGCCGCACGGCATCCTGGCCGCTGAACCTCCAGAACAGGCCCGGATGGATCAGGAACTCGCAGAAGGTAGAGGTCACAAGGCCCCCGAGAATCACCGTAGCCACAGGATAGAGAATCTCGCGGCCCGGCTCCTGGCCACCGATCACCAGCGGAACGAGTCCGATCCCAGCCGTCAGGGCCGTCATGAGGACCGGTGCGAGTCGTTCGAGGCTGCCTCGCAGCACCATCTCGCGCGAAAAGGTCTCACCCTCGTCTTGCACGAGGTGGAAGTAGTGCGTCACGAGCAGGATGCCATTGCGGACGGCGATGCCGCCGAGCGAGATGAAACCCACGAGACTCGCCACGGAGAGCGGCTGCCGGGTCAGCACAAGCGCGAGCGCGCCGCCGATAAATGCGGTCGGCAGGGCATTGAGAAGCTGGAGCACGATCCGCACCGATGGGTAGAGAATCATCAGGACGACGAACATTCCGGCAACCGACAGTGCCGCGAGGACGACGATCAGTGTCGTGGCACGCTGTTGGCTCTCGAATTGACCGCCGTACTCGATGAAATACCCCTCGGGCAGGTCCACGCGATCCCGCACGCGGGCCTGGATCTCGGCGACGGCGCTCGATAGGTCGCGATCCTGAGTGTTGCAGCGGACGACGATCCGGCGGCGGGCGTTTTCGCGGGTCACGGCATTCGGGCTCGTGCCCTCGCCGATGTCGGCCAGTTCCCGCAACTCGATCTGCCCCCGTTCGTCCGGCAGGTCGAGGCGGAGGCGGCCGAGGTTCGCATAGTCTGTCCGGTAGCCCTCCTCGAGTCGCACGAGGAGATCGAAGCGTCGCTGTCCCTCGAGCACCTGCGAGACTACCTCGCCCTGCAACGCCGTCTGCAGAATCCGGGCGACATGCTCGCGGGTGACGCCGTAGAAGGCGAGGTCCTCGGGGCGAAGCCGGATCTGCAGTTCCTCGGCCTGCTGGATCGGCTCGATCACCGGTGGGGTCACGCCCGGTACCGACTGGATGGCCGACTTGATCCGGTCGGCGGCCTGTATGAGCACGTCGAGGTCGTCGCCGTGCACCTTGATCGCGATCTGGGCGTAGACGCCCGACACCATGTGGCTGATGAGGTGGGCCAGCGGCTGCTCGACCTCGATAGAAACGCCGGGAACCTCACTGCCGAGTTCAGCGAGCAGATCCTTGATGATCTCGTCGCGGTGCCGACCGCAGTGCGGATTCGTGGTCAGGATGTATTCACTCGCGTTCACCGGTGCTGCGTGCTCGTCCATCTCCGCCCTGCCCGTCCGCCGCACGAAGTGAACGATCTCGCCATCCGGTTGCTCGTCATTCCTCTGCATGGATCGCACTTTCGCGTCGATGAGCGCCGACACCTGATTCGATGCGTCGAGCGACGAGCCTGGCGGAAGGGTCACGTTGACCTGCACGCTGCCCTCGTCGAACGGCGGCAGGAAGTCGCGACCGAGCCGGGAAAGCTGCCAGCCGGCGAACACCACGCCCAGCCACGTGGCCAGCAGGAGCAGGCCCGGCACCGCCATGCTGAACCGGATCAGCGGCGTGGCGAGCGTCTTCAGCATCCGCAGCAGCAGCCCGTCATGCTCGTGGTGCGTCGCCGGCGACTGCGGGAGCAGGTAATACGACAGGACGGGCGTCACTGTCAGTGACACCAGCAGCGACGCGAGGATCGACACGATGTAGGCCACGCCGAGAGGCGCAAACAGGCGGCCTTCGACACCGGAAAGAGCGAACAAAGGCAGAAACACGAGGATCACGACAGCCGTGCCGAACACGATCGCGCTGCGGATCTCTCGACTGGCGTCGTAGACCACGCGGAGTGCCGGACGCGGATGGGGAAGAGCATTGTTCTCCTTGAGCCGCCGGAAGATGTTCTCCACGTCCACGATCGCGTCGTCGACGAGTTCTCCCATGGCGACGGCGATACCGCCGAGCGTCATCACGTTGATGGAGAGATGCGTGCCAGTCAGCATCCCAGCGATCCTGAACACGAGCGTGGTGATGACAAGTGACAGCGGGATCGCCGTGAGCGTGATGAACGTCGTCCGCAGATTCATGAGGAACAGGAATAGCACGATCAGGACGAGCACCGCCCCGATGACGAGCGCTTCGCCGACGTTGAAGATGCCACGGTCGATGAAGTTCTTGAGCCTGAATAGCTCCGAGTTCACGACGATGTCGGCCGGCAGGGCTGCCTCGATCTCGCGAAACGCCTCGCTCATGCGATCGGTGAGGGCTCGTGTGTCGACGTGGAGCTGCTTGGCGATCGTGAACACGACGCCGGGTACGCCGTTGATGGCACCGTCGCCACGTTTGAATTGCGGGCCTTCCACGACGTCGGCGACCTGCCCCAGAAGCACCGTGCGTGTGGGGTGAGCCGCAACCGGCACCTTACGGAGGTCTTCGAGGACGCGGGCCGAATCGGGGCCGAGCCGACCCAGCACCCGGATTGGCCGCTCCTGCTCCCCTTGGACGGCGAAGCCACCGCTGGAGTTGATGTTGCTGTCACACAGGGCCTGCTCGACCATCTGCAGCGATATGCCGTACTCCAGCATGGCCGCGGGGTCGGCGAGAATCTGGTACTGCTTGCGGTCACCCCCTTGAATGAACACCTCGGCGACGCCTGGGGTTTTCAAGAGGCGTGGTCGTACGACCCAGTCGGCGGTGGTGCGCAGGTTCATCGAATGCTGAAGCTTCGTGGGGAACTCCACGTCGTGGTCACGGCCGGCGACCGTGAGCGTGGCTGCACGCGAGTCGTCCGCCTGGCCGTCGTCATCTGGAGTGACCGCGGGAGTGATCCACCGCGTGTTCTCTACCGGAATCTGTTCCCACGTCGCGGGGCGATGGCGGTCGATGACCTTCCACACGCGCACCGCGGGCGTTCCCTGATCGCTGCTCAACTCGGCGAGGTAGGGCGTCCCGGGAATCACAGCGAGCTCGCCGCCCCCTGGGCCCGGTTGGCGATACATGCCGGCGATCAGGATCTGACCCATGATCGAGGCCGTGGGCGTCATCTGTGGGTGGATGCCCTCGGGGAGAATGCCGACGACCGTCGTCAGCCGCTCCTGGACAGTCTGCCGTGCCGCGCGAACCTCGACGTCCCAGTTGAACTCGACGTAGATCACGTTCAGGCCCGCCGTGGATTGGCTGCGCACCGCCTCCACGCCATTCGCGCCGAGGAGGGCGATTTCGATCGGCTGCGTGACGAGCGTTTCCACCTCCTCGGCTGCCAGGCCCTGGCATTCCGTGATGATCACGACCCGCGGCCGGTCGAGATCGGGAAACACGTCGATGGGCATGAGCGTTGCCAAGTAGCTGCCGTAGCAGAGCAGCACGAGGCTCGCCACCACCACGAGCAGGCGATACCGCAGGGCGAAGCGGATGACGGCGTCGAGCATGGTGTTTCCTAGTGGGCACCGTGAACGGTGCCGTCGGCATGGACGTGGACGCCTATCGGAGTGCCGCTGGCTGACTGCGCCTTGAGGACCCTGTTGAGCGACGCCGCCGACCCTTGTGCGAGATACCATCCGGGCGCCACGCTGCCGTCATTCGCGACGACGACGTTCAGGCGATCTTCGTGCAACACACGGACGGGCCTGCGGTCGAATAGGTCGCCGTTCTGCCGGAAGACGTAGGCCTCGGGACCTTCCCGCACGACTGCCGCGGCCGGCAACACGATCGCCCCCTTGAGTTCCTCCACCGGCACGTGCAGCCGCACCCGCTGGCCGGGTCGGAACCGCCAGACGATGAACGTCTTACCGTCCTTCGCATAGGAGCGGGATTGGTTGGTCAGTGGCACGAAGAAATCAAACGTCCGGCTCGTGGGATCGACGGTGTTGGAGAGGTGCCGGATCTCGAACGTCTGGTCGAGTGCCGGCCACGATGCCGCGTCGTCCTCGGCGAACTCGACCCGGATCGGCCAGTGCTCTTGAGCGGCCCGCTCCAGTGACGACGCCTCCCGCTTGAAGGCATGTCCGGCGATGAAGAGCAGGCCATGGTTCGAGAGCACGCCGAGGAGCTGGCCCGCCTGCACCTGCGTGCCGAGATCAACTTTCAGCTCCTGGACCTCATACACGATGTCGGAAGCGTGTGCAGCGCTCGCCGCGGATGGTGCGACCGCCGTCGATGACGGTGGAAGGGCGAGGAGCGGCGGCGCTACGACGTCCACGGTAGCGACGAATATGCCGGCCGCCACCTGAGCGATCTGATCGAGGCTCAGGCCTCGGGTGAGCAGATCCTGCCGGTAACTGTCGCTTGCTGCCTGGAGCCGACGGAGTTGCTGGTCGACCTCGATGATCCGCACCTGCGGAATCGCGCCCTCGCCGATCTGGGAGAGCCGCTGACGTTTCTCCGTTTCGATCTCGATATCGCGGGCGACCTTGAAGAGCTCGGACTGCGTGTTGTGGATGTACTCACTCACCAGCCGCAGCGTGAAGAGCCTGTCGCCGGGGCGGACCGTGTCGCCCGCAAACGCATGAATGTGCGTCACCACGCCTACGGCCGGCGACGTCACGCCCCGGTCCGAAAGCCCCGGCCGGTCCATGATCTCGCCCGGCACGATGATCGATCGCCAGTAGGTGGAGAGTTTCGCGGGACGCGAGACAAGGTCGAGATTCTGTCGAGCCTGCGGGCTCAGCTCGAGCACCTTGACCAGCGAGATCGGTTCCTCATCACCATTGGCGACAACCGATTGATCGCGAGGCTGTGGTTGGAGCAAGGGCAGCCAGAGTTCCCGATACCATGCCGCAGCCGCGATCGAGCCACCGAGAATGGCGAGCATGAGCATCCCGCGGACGAACTGAACGAGAGCGCTGAACATGGAATACTCGATTGATGGAAGGGCGAGCGAATCGCGAATGTGACGAAGCAACTACTGACGAGAAGGAGACGGCCGGAGGCGGCCCGTCATCGCGGCCACGGGGCAGAACGCCTCCGTGCCGGCGCACCGGAAGAAGGCTTCGCGATCAAACGCGGAGCACGTGCGGCAAGAGCGTATGAATCGCGGGAGCGCCGTCGCCGGGCGGTCGCATTCGGCGAGGCTTTGGCCTGAGGACAGGGGCCGGAAGCTCCGTGCCGGAGGCCGGCACAGCGAGCCATACAGACGCCGTATCTCTCGGCGACACACGCTCTCCTGTCGCAACGATCAGTGCGTCGTCGTCGAGATAAATGACGTCGTGATCATGATCAGGAGCTGCCTCATGGCCCGGTCGTGCTGTTGCGATTCGAGCGCTCGTCTGGTCGTGATGGCCGTGGCCATGGACTCGGGGGCCGCCATTGCCAGCGTAGCGATGGCAATGGTGGTGACGGTGACCATGACGAGACAGATGAACATGTGGCCGACTGGCGTTCCCTCGAGTGTCGGTATGCGTCTCGTGCGCATGCGGCACAGCAACTCCGCGGAGGAGCAGGTGGGCGGTTACGAGCACGACGAGGAGCTGTTGCATGACTCGTCGATTCTAGGTTGCCCCCATGTGCAGCGGCAAATGTGCGTCGTGAGGATGACGTCAGCCAGATCCACCGCAAAACGCCGCTATTCGGCTGTCGGTGCCGCAGGCGACCATGCTACCCTCCAGTCGAGGCCCGGAGGATGTCGCGTGTCATCACACCAGCCGTCGCCCGCCGCCGCCAACGGTCGCGGAGCCATCACGATCCCCACGCTGCAGAATGCGGCCATGTCAGTTCCCGTGCTGCCGTTCTATCCCGCCGTCCCGCCGATTTCGTTGGAGCTGACCAATCGCTGCAATCTGAAGTGCCCGTATTGCGCGAACGGCACGCTCACCAGGCCGTCGGGCACCATCGCCTGGAGCCTGCTCGAGCGACTCATCGAGCAGTGTGCCGGTGGACCCAAGCAGATCGACTGGCTGCACGGCACCGGCGAGCCGCTCCTGTGGAGCCGGTTGGAGGACGTCATCCGCTTGATCCGCGGCCGCGACGCCGGTGCAGCGAGCTTCGCCACCAACGCCACGCTGCTCACGGCCGACCGCGTCGAATCACTGCTGGCGGCAGGGCTCGGCAGCATCTACATCTCCCTCGATTCGCTCGACGAACGGATCTACGCGGCGACCCGCGGCGGCAAGCTGGAGACGGTCATCGGCAATATCCGGACGATGCTCTCGATCGTGCCCGGGGATTTCACCGTCACCATCGCCCTGATGAACCACAAGGACCAGCGGCTCACGCCCGGCGACATCGACCGCTGTCACGAAATCTTTGGCCCGGCCCCGCGGATCAAGGTCAACGTGGTCGAGACGGGGATCATGCCGTCAGCCCGGGCCGACTATCGCTTGCACCGGCAGAAGGTCGCCACCTGCTCGCTGCCCAACGAGTATTTCTTCATCGCGCACGACGGCCGGGTGGCGCTGTGCTGCTCGGATCAGGATGTCGCGCACCCGATCGGTGACACGAACGTCGACAGCATCGACGAGATCTGGTTCAAACCCTCCAACCAGGCGATCTTTCGCAGCATCGGCCTGGGGCTCCGCGGCTGCCCTGAGTTCTGCACGGCGCAATGCCACCTTAAGACGCCGGCGTGAGGCTGCGGGAGAGATCGCCCCCGCGACGAGCCCGATACCCTCTCGCGATTCCGTCGCGCGAAAGGAGCAAGGTGCCGTTCAGACACACCGTGCGAAACAGCTACCAGCCAAGGGCGACGCCGTCGAGCCGATGATCGACGCCCGACTCGAGGCACGGCCCCACGCCGGCTTCACCGCGATGGATCCGCACCATCTGGGCGGCGCCCTTGAAGGCCGTCGGATCACCGAGCCGGTGGCCACGGGCGGCAAGTTCCGCACAGACTTGCTCCGAAATACCGGCATCGAGCTGCACCTCGTCGGTGGTCATGACCACCCGAAACCGGGCCGCGTCCACCGCCTGCTGCGGATTCATGCCGAGGTCGAGCGAGTTGACGAGTGTCTGCACCAAGCCCTGCGGATGGTTGTTGAGCCCGATGCAGCCGAGGACGAACTCCGGCAGGCCGTCGCGGAGCACCATTCCGGGGAGGATCGTGTGCCGCGGACGCCGGCCCGGCCCCAGGGAATTCGGATGACCCCGCCGCGTGGAGAACTGGCTAGCGCGATTGTTGAGGATGATGCCGGTGTCGCCGGCCAGAAGTCCCGATCCAAATGCCCCGCAGATGCTCGACATCAGCGACACCGCGTTGCCATCGGCATCGACCGCACAGACGTAGGTCGTGTCGGACGTGTTGCCGCCCTGGGGATGCACGGTCGCCGTGGCCCGGTCGGTGATGCGATCACGGAACTCCGCGAGGCCCGCGGCCGCGATCGCGCGGCCAACCTTTTCGGCCATCGGTTCGGTCGGCTCGCCCACCTCGTCGATCGCGAAGGCGAACCCCTGCCGCAAGGCCTCGATCTCGTGGTGGAGACGGGCCGACTCGCTCATGCCGGCAAGATCGTAGCCTTCGAGAATACCCAGCGCAATCAAGGCGACGATGCTCTGTGAGTTGGGCGGGAGGCCGAGCACGTCGCGGTAGCGGTAGCGGACCGAGAGTGGCTCCACCCACGTGGCCTCCTGACTCGCGATATCGGCCTGCGTGGTCGCCACGCCTCCCGCCGTCAGCGTGTCGGCAATCGCCTGCGCGACCGGGCCGGTATAGAAGGCTTCACGGCCTCCGTGCGAGACGCGTTCGAGGGTGTCGGCAAGTTGGGGAAAGCGGACGAGCTGCCCCGGCACCGGCGGATTCCCGCCGGGAAGCAGAATCCTCTGCAGTTCCGGCGTCGCATAGCGTGGCAGGAGGGACGCGGCGGCGGCCCACACGCCGGCGATCGACTCACCCACCGGATAGCCATCGCGGGCGGAGGCGATTGCCGGCTCCCAGAGTTGTGCCAATGGCCGGCTGCCGAACCGCTCGAGGAGGCGGCACCAGCCATCCACCGCGCCGGGAATCGTCACGGCGACCGCGCCGTGCTCCGGCATCAACGGCTGGTCGGCGACGCGGGCGATGTCCGCGCCCGATGGTGTCCTGCCGCTTCCATTGAGCGCGAACACTGCACGGTCTTTGGCCGACCAGGCCAGGATCATCGTGTCGCCGCCGAGCCCACTCATCATCGGCTCCGCCACGGCCATCATCCCGGCCATCGCGACGGCCGCATCAAAGGCGTTGCCTCCGTCCTCGAGCACCCGCAGCCCGATCCGCGTCGCCAGCGGCGAGCTCGACGACGCCAGAGCCCGTGTCGTGTAGACCGGCGACCGCCGACCGAGAAACCCTGTCGGGTCATCGGGCCGGATGGCCGGCGGCTCGGCCGCCATCGCGTGGGGAGAAAGCCCGGCGGCCGCGAGGGCCGCTCCCGTGGCGAGAAACTGACGGCGACGAATCATCGGCATTCCGATCATGTTGCCCGGGAGCGGTACGATCGACCACAGTATTCACGGTTTGGCACCGTTTCTGAAAGGCCGCTGCATCATGGGATCCCCGGACCGTCGCGACTTCCTCGCCAACGTGACTGCGCTCGCGGGCGCCGCCGGGCTCTTCGCGGCCGCGGAACGGGCGAGCGGCGGCGATGCGTCGTTCATGAACAACGTCCCCGATCCGCTGCTCGCACAGGACGCGCTCCCCGAGTTCACGTTCGCCCTCGAGAAGTCGCAGGGCCGCGTGCTCGTCGGGAGCTACGGCAAGGAGGCGACCGTCGAGCAGCTGCCGATCTCGAAGGGCATCGCCGGCGTGTCGATGCGGCTCGAGCCGGGGGTGATGCGCGAGCTGCACTGGCACGCGACCGCCGCCGAGTGGGCGTACGTCGTCAGCGGCCGGGTGCGCACGACGGTCGTCGACCCGCAGGGCCGAACGGGCATCGACGACTTCGGGCCGGGCGACGTCTGGTATTTCCCGCGCGGCCATGGCCACATGCTCCAGTGTCTCGGTAACGAACCGTGCCACTTCATTCTCGTGTTCGACAACGGCTACTTTTCGGAGTTCGGCACGTTTAGTCTCACCGACTGGGTCGGCCACGTGCCCCCCGCGCTGCTCGCCAAGAACCTCGGCGTTCCGGCGGCGACGTTCGCGGGGTTTCCCAAGGCGGAGGTCTACTTCGCGAAGGGGCCGGTGCCACCGGAGCCGGCGGCACCGCCACTGGCAGGCGTCAACCCGCCCCCGTTGTCACACAAGCATTCGCTGCACTCGCAGAAGCCGCATGAGACCTTCAAGGGCGGCCGCGAGTGGCGGGTCGAGGCGAAGGATTTTCCGATCTCGACGACGATGACCGGCGTGATTCTGGAGCTGGAGCCGCGCGCGCTCCGCGAACTGCATTGGCATCCCAATGCCGACGAGTGGCAGTATCTGCTCACCGGCACGATTCGCGCGACACTCTTTGGCTCCCGCGGCCGGTATCGTGAGGCGACGCTCGGAGCTGGCGACGTCGGCTACATCCCGCAGGGCTACGGCCATTCACTCGAAAACATCGGTGCGGAGTCTGCGCGAATCCTGATCGTGTTCAATGCGGGTGAGTATCAGACCGTCGATCTTTCGCAGTGGATCGCCGGCCAGCCGGCCGACGTGCTGGCCGTGAACTTTGGCCGTCCGGCGGCGACGTTCGAGGCCTTTCCCAAGCGTGACGTCTTCATGACAGACGGCTGACCGGCGATTCCGGATAGGCTGACGGTCTATGCCACGCAGCGTCGTTCGTGCCGGTGCCGTCCGCTGCCCGACGTGCAGTCTGCCGCCTCGGTGGTGCACCTGCGGCATGCTGTCGCCGGTGATGACCAGCCTCGCAGTGCATGTTCTCATCCATCGCGGCGAGCACGTGAAGCCGTCGAGCACCGGCAGGCTCGTCGCCCGGGCCGTGACCGGGGCCGCCTGTCACGTCTATCAGCGTGAGACGCGGTTTCACGGGGCATCCGGGCTGCCCACGGATGCCGTCGATCCCGACTGCGAGCTGTGGATCCTGCACCCTGGCGGTGAGCCGCTGCCTGCGCCGCGCGGTGCGAGCGACGCCTCGTCCAACTCGCAGCCGCATCTTCTCCTGCTCGATGGCACGTGGCGGCAGGCTGGGGAGATGCTCCACAGCGTGGAAGGCCGCGGGCGGTGCGTGCGGCTTCCGGAGGCAAGCTTCGGGCCGAGCCGCTATTGGCTCCGCGACCAGCCCGGGCCGGCGCAACTTTCCACCGCTGAGGCGCTGATGGGCGTGTTGCACGCCCTGGGCGAACACGAGGCCGAAGCAGCCCTCCGGCTGCACTTCGAGCTCCATGTGTACGCGATGCTTCTGGCCCGCGGCCGCCGCGAGATGGCCGAGCGCTACCTCGGCCATTCGCCGCTGCTCACCGCGAGCGTCCCTTTCGCGGTACGATGAGCCGAGATCGTCAGAGCCGTTCACCACTCGCGAATACCATCCATGCTGCTCGAGCCGTTCCGCCTCGGTGATCTCACGCTCCCCAATCGCGTCGTGATGGCGCCGCTCACGCGGGGCCGCGCCGGCAAGGAACGAATCCCGAATGCCACGATGGCGGAGTATTACGTGCAGCGGGCCTCCGCGGGACTGATCATCGCCGAGGCCACGACGATCTCCGAGCAGGCCAACGGCTGGCTCGAGTCGCCCGGCGTCTATACCGACGCGATGCAGGAGGGCTGGAAGAGCGTGACGTCGGCCGTGCACGCCGCCGGCGGCAGGATCTTTCTCCAGTTGTGGCACATGGGGCGGGCCTCGCACAGCGACTTCCACGGCGGCAGCCTGCCGGTGTCGGCGTCGGCCGTGAAGATCGACGGCGACGGCATCCACACGCCGCTCGGCAAGAAGCCCTACGAGACGCCGCGGGCCCTCGAGACCTGGGAGATCGCGGGCGTCGTGGCCGACTACCGGCGGGCCGCGGCCCGGGCCCGGGCCGCGGGGTTCGACGGCGTGGAGATTCACGCGGCCAACGGCTATCTCATCGACCAGTTCCTCCAGTCGAAGACGAACCTCCGCACCGACGACTACGGCGGCAGCATCGAGAAGCGGGCGCGGTTTCTGCGGGAAGTGGTCGAGGCGGTGGCGGCCGAATGGCCGGCGCTCCGCGTGGGCGTGCGAATCTCGCCGAACGGCGTGTTCAATGACATGGGCTCGCCCAACTTCCGTGAGCAGTTCACGCAGGTGGCGACGCTGCTCGACCGCTACGCACTCGCTTACCTGCACGTGGTGGACGGCCTGGCGTTTGGGTTTCACAAACTGGGCGAGCCGATGACACTTGGCGAGTTTCGGCGTGTCTTCAGTGGCCCGCTCATGGGTAACTGCGGCTATACCCTCGAGTCAGCCGAGCAGGCGCTGACCGCGGGCGTCGCGGACCTCGTCGCCTTTGGCCGGCCGTACATCAGCAATCCCGATCTGGTGGAGCGGTTTCGCCATGGCTGGCCCTTGGCCGCGCCGGCCGACATGGCCGCGTGGTATACGCCCACGGGCGCAAAGGGCTACACCGACTTCCCGGCGCACGTGCCCGGCTGACGATGCCGGGCCGGGGGCCCCGAGCGGCGTCGGCTTAGTCGGTGAGTTGCGCCTGCTGACGATCGGCGCGGGCGGCAAGCAGGAAGTGCGTCTGGGCGTTGATGTCGAACCCGATCTGGCGCACCGACCCATCACACATCACGGCGTTGAAGACGCCGACATGCGGTCCACCGAACGCCCCTTCCAATCCCGACGCAAACGCCGTCGCATCGCGCTCCGGCGGCCGATGCCCGCCCCGAAGCGTGTCTGGCGAATCGCCCACGTAGGCGCACTGGCTATCGCCATTTCCGTCGACGGTGCCTGTGGCGTAATCCGTTTGCGGCACATACTTCTCAGCGAAGAGATAGGTCGTCGAGAAACCATCGCGAATCATGGCCGGCGGAGTGGAGCTGCCGGCGAAGATCACGCCACCGGTGGGGACGCTACCGCTGACCAGAGGCATCGCCTGGGCGGTGTTGAGCGTCGCGGCAACCAGTGTAAACAGCGACGCCGTGGCCGTGGATGGATAGGTGTTGGGCGGGATTGGGTTGTTCACGGGACCGAAAGAGGTCGCCCGAGTAACGGTGTCCGATGTGGCAGGAGTCGTCGGGACCGACGCCCACGAGCCACGATTTCCTGCGTAGTCGGCGTGCATCCATGGGCCTAACGAGATGTTCACTCCATCGCCGGATGGCGATGCCACGCCTGCCCGTATGGGAATCACGCCCGTGCTGCGGCGTGTCGGGCATACAAACCCGGGCACGTTCGTCGCCACCATGCCCGAGGGACTCGTGCCGGCGAGATTTTGCAGGTTGGTTTCCTGAAGGAAGGGGAGGATCGTGAAGCACCACCCGCCCGGCTGCCTCCAATCGGCTCCCCTGTCAGGATTGCCGATCCAGCCGTTGCTCCATCCGCCAGTCGGAAAGTGATTGAGCAGCGTGACGTGCGCTTGCGCGGCGATACCCAGCTGCTTGAGATTGTTGGCACACGTCGAGCGCCGGGAATTTTCCCGGGCCGATTGCACGGCAGGCAGCAGCAGCGCCATTAATGTGCCGACGATGGCGACCACGACCATCAGTTCGACGAGCGTGAGCCCGCGTCGCGTACCCGCATTCATGCGCATGGATTTCCATCGAAAAGGTAGCCTGCAGAAACACGTCAAGTGTAAGTCCGCGGGGCGATAATCGACAAATGAACCGGTGATGCGACAACCAGTTGTGCGCAAAAGGCGAGCGACACAAGACTGTCCAGGAATCGCGTTACGCACGGATGCCCGCACGCCTCGAAGCACGAGCCATCGGCCGACCTAGCGCTTGACCGCCCCGGTAGAATCGGAGTGCATCAGGAATGACGCGTCGCCCCCGACGCGTCTGGGCTCGCCTCGGCGGCGGGCCCTGCAACCGAGCCACTGCAAGGCAAACGGTGCTTCCGCCGTCACTCCGGTGTCGGCGGGATGTGCGTGAGGGCTTCGCCCCTCGCGAAACAATGTTGCAGCGGATCGCTCCACGACCACGTGTCCACCGGGCGATCCGATTCTTGGTGCCGCTGTTCTGGCGTTGCACGTGTTCCTGACCGGATCCCGAGGAGGTTTCTCATGGCTGACCAGGCCCCCCGTGTGCTCACGCTCTATCCCTATCTGCTCGACGGCCACTGCTGGGTATTCGACGACGAACGCACTGGCCTCAAGGAAGAGGCCTTCGTGCTCGGCATGACGGAAATGATCTCCCGCGTCGTCGAGGCGAAGGGCCTCCCGCAGGCCGACCGCGGCTTCGCGATGTCGTTCTCCGACCGGCCGTTCGATGGCCACGACGCCGCGCTGGACTGGCTGCGGCCCGACCCGGCCGGCGGCAACTGGTATGCCGGCGAGGTCGTGGGCGAGCGGATGGAAGGCTGGCTCTGCCCGGCGCTGCTCTTGTATTTCCAGGACCCGCCCCGGCGGATCTTCGTGCGGTGTGAGCCACTGCCCGTCGGCATCGAGCCGATCTGGACGCCGCCGCCGGGCGCCATCACGCGGCGGTTCGTCGAGGCCCCCGGCGGGCGTTCGTGACCGAGCGTTTCAGCCATCACCGCCAGGCATCAGGAGCACCAGTATGGGTTCATCGATCGAGGAGCAGTCGCTGCGGAACGAGACCGGGGCGATCCGGCATCTCGACGCTGCGGACGCGCGGCAGCTCGTGTCCCGCTTCGCGCGGCCGGTGGTGGCGGACGAACGCGGTGTCGCCTGGGACGAGCACGACTCGATCGCGGCTGCGACGTGGGGCTGGCTGTCGCTCGATCATCCCGAGACGGACCGCTCGCCCCACGTCGTCGGCCACTACAAGACCCACCTCTACCTGCACGGGCTCCGCCGGCTGCCGCTCTCGGTGGCCCGCGAGCTGGTGCGGCACCGTGGGCACCTTTATCTGGACGGGCTGACGACGATCACCGACGCCGTCGCCGCGGAGCTCGGCCGGCACCACGCCGGCGGCCTGTCGTTCAATCGGCTCCGCACGCTGTCGCCCGCAGCCGCCCGGTCACTCGGCGAACACGGGGGCGAACTCACGTTCGCCCGGCTGGCCCGGCTGGAGCCGGAGGTCGCCCTCGGGCTGGCGAGGCACGCCAACGAACTGTATCTCGCCGGCCTGCGTCGGCTCTCGCCCCTCGCCGCCGCGGCGCTTTCCCAGCACCGGGGCGACCTGTCGCTCGACGGCCTCGCGCAGCTTCCGGCCCGCGTGGCCATCCACCTCGCGCGGCACCGCGGCAAGCTGCACCTGCACGGCGTGAGGCGGCTCTCGCCCGCCGCGGCCGAAGCCTTCGGCGGCCGTACGGGGCATCTCTGCCTCACGAACCTCGAACGGCTTCCGCCGCGACAGGCCCGGCATCTCGCGGCGCATGTGGGTGAACTGCACATCGGCGGCGTCGCGGTGGACGACGTGGTTGCCGAGAGCCTTGGCCGCCACGTGGGCTCGCTCTTCATCCGCGTGGCGGACGACATTCCCCTGCCGCGACTGCACGCGGTCGTGCAGCATGAGGGCCCGCTCGAAATCGCCGGCCTCACGCGGCTCGATGAGTCGCGGGCGGTCGTGCTCTCCGCTCAGCCCGGCTGCCGCGGGATCGAGGGGCTCTCCGGTCTGTTCCTCGGCGGCGTGACCACGCTCACGCCCGCGGTGGCCGCGATCATCGCCACCCACCGGGCCGGCGGGCTCGCGCTCAACGGCATCAGGCAGCTCTCCGAGGACGTGGCCCGGGAACTGGTGCGGCACCCGCTGCTCGCCCTCGACCGCGTTGAAACCCTGACCGATCGCGTCGCCTCGATCCTCGCGACGCACACAGGCGTGACCCTCTCACTGCGTGGCCTCCGCAGCGTAAGCCCAGCCGCGATCGCCAAGCTCCACGCCAGCGCCAGCATCGAACTCCCGCGGCGGCTCACCGCCGCCACCGCGTCGCCCCGCCCGTAGGCATGTCACTCCGTGACGAGCTTACGCTGCCACACCGTCACTCCATCCTTGAGCGTCTCCTCGACGCGAATGTCCTTGATCGTGGCAGGATCGACCGTGAGCGGGTTGCCCGAGAGGATCACGAGATCGGCGCACTTGCCGACCTCGAGCGAGCCCTTCGTCGCCTCCTCGCCGTATTGCCGCGCCCCGTCGATCGTGATCGCCTCGAGTGCCTCCAGCGGCGTCACCCGCTCGTTTGCCCCGAGCACGTGACCCGACCGCGTGACACGGTTCACCGCCGTATGCATCGTGAACAACTGGCTCAGGGGCGAGACGTTGAAGTCGGTGTGGTTGCTCGGCCGCAGCCCGAGCGCCCGAGCCGACTTCATGGGGCTGATCGACTCCGCCTGGGCCTGGCCGCGATTGGCGACGTGGGTGTCGCCGAAATAGAAGCAGTGCAACGTGAAGAACGACGGCGTGATCTTCCAGGCGGCGTACTTCTGGAGCTGGTCGGGCCGGATGAACTGCGAGTGCACGCCCACCGTGCCCCGCGGCCTGGCCGGATCGTCGCCGGCCGCGAACCGATGGGCCTCGAGCAGGGCGTCGATCGCCGCGTCGCCATTGCAGTGGACGAAGAGCGGCGCGCCGCCGTCGTAGACCTTCTTCACCATCTCATTGAGCACCGGCTGCGGGAACGTCAGCTCCCCCTTCCAGGTTTTCTGGCCCGCCGGCCCGTCGGTGAGGTAGGGGGTGGTGAACGCGGCCGTCCGCCCCTGCGGCGAGCCGTCCATCACGATCTTCACGCCGCCGATCCGGAGCCGGTTCGTGTAGGTCTTCTCGGCCCGGGGCGGCCCGTTCGCGAATACCTTGTCGAGCTCGGTGATGAACGGGAGCGAGATCACGTCGAGCTTGAGGAGGCCGCGGTCGGCCATGATCCGCAGAAGGTCGAGCTGGTGCTTCATCGTGGCCCCTTCCTGGGCCGTCGTGATGCCCTCCCGGAGATAGAGCTCCTGGCCGGTCGTGATGAGCTGGAGCAGCTCGTCGTCGTTTGGCCCCGGCACCTTGGCGAAGATCGGCAGGAACGCCGTTTCGAAGAGGAGGCCGTCGGGTTCCTGCGAGCCGGATTCGCGGCCGATCACGCCACCGACGGGCGTGGGTGTGGCGGCGGTGATGCCATAGAAGGCGAGCGCCTTGCTGTTGAGCATGGCCCCGTGCCCCGACACGTGCACGAGGATCACGGGGTTGTCGGGAAACGCAGCGTCGAGCTCCTGCTTCGTCGGCGCCCGCTTTTCGGCGAGCAGTTCGGGGTCGTAGCCGAACCCGATGACGAACTTGCCGGGCCCGAGCTGCTGCCGCTCCTGCACCTGCTTCAGCTTCGCGATCAGGTCGGCGACGCTCGTGCATGTGCCGGCCGGAGGCGAAGCACACAGGGCCTGAACCTGCACCTCGCCGCAGGTGAAGAAATGGCTGTGGCCATCGACGAAGCCGGGCACGAGCGTGCGGCCGGCGAGGTCGGTCACCTGCGTGTTCGGACCCTTGTGGGGCATCACGTCAGCCTCGGTGCCAACCGCTACGATCCGCCCACCCCGAACGGCGACCGCTTCGGCCGTGGGCCGCGCGGCATCCACCGTGACGATGCTGCCGCCGCGGATGATCCGGTCGGCCGGCTCGGCGGCGGTGACGGAAGCGAGAGAGAGAACGGCGACCGCCGCGACGACGGGACGACAGGATCGGACGAGCATGCGAGGCTCCTCGGGGAGGCGCGGCGGGTGGCAGGAATGCCGCCGCCGGAGTCCGCCCATCATCTCCGCCACCCGCCGGTCAGGAAAGCGGCGGGTCGACTGCTGCGTTCCGAACCGGTGTTTCTGCTGCGTGGCTTTCCGCCTACCATTTTGGTGGTGGTCTGTCTTCTGTCGATCGCGATGCTTTCCTGCAACGCTCACTTTCTCGACTCCCGGAGGATGCTTTCATGGTTGCCACGATTTCCCCCGCCACGCTCTCCGACCTGCGCCGCAAGGGCGAGAAGCTGACCCTCATCGACGTCCGCACGCCAGCCGAGTTCGGCGAGGTGCACGTCGATTTCGCCCACAACATCCCGCTCGACCGGCTCGATGCGCAGGCCGTGACGTCGCTCGCCGGTAGTGGGCCCGTGTACTTCGTCTGCAAGTCTGGCACTCGTAGCCAGAAGGCCTGCGAGAAGCTCATCGCCGCGGGAATCAAGGACGTGGTCAGCGTCGAAGGGGGCACGGCAGCCTGTGAGGCCGCCGGCGTGCCGGTCATCCGGGGCCGCAAGGTGATGTCGCTCGAGCGGCAGGTGCGGATCGCCGCCGGCGCGCTCGTGGCCATCGGGGCGGCACTGGCCGGCTTCGGGCCCGAAGCGCCGGTCAATTGGCAGGCGATCGGCGCGGGTCTGGCCGGCTTCGTGGGCTGCGGCCTCGTGTTCGCCGGGATCACCGACACCTGCGGCATGGCGATGCTGATCGCCCGGATGCCGTGGAACCAGACCTGTCGCACGGCTACCACCTGCTCCCGCTGACGCACGGCACACGGGAGACATCGCCATGACGATCCGGCAGTATTACCTTTCGTGCCTGTCGCACGCGTCGTACATGATCAGCGACGAGAAGACGAAGACCGCCGCGGTGGTCGATCCCCAGCGCGACATCGACCAGTACGTCGCCGACGCCAGAGCCGGCGGATACAGGATCAAGCACGTCTTTCTCACGCACTTCCACGCCGACTTCATCGCCGGCCACATCGAGCTGCGTGACAAGGCCGGGGCGACGATCCATCTCGGCCGGCGGGCGGAGGCGGAGTTTGAATGCATCCATATGAAGGGCGGTGACACTGTCGAGTTCGGCGACGTCAAGCTCGAGATCATGGAGACTCCGGGCCACACGCCGGAGGGCATCTCGATCCTCGTCTACGACCTGGCAGAGAGCCGCACCGAGCCTCTGGCCGTGCTCACCGGCGACACGCTCTTCATCGGCGACGTAGGCCGGCCCGACCTCCTGGCGAGCATCGGCGTGACCGCCGACGAGCTGGCCGACATGCTCTACGACAGCATCACGAACAAGCTCGTGAAGCTGCCCGACGCCACGCTCGTCTATCCTGCCCACGGGGCGGGCAGCATGTGTGGCAAGAGCCTGTCGAAGGAGACGGTCTCCACGATCGGCGAACAGAAAAAGTTCAACTACGCCCTCCAGCCGATGAGCCGCGAGGCGTTCAAGGCGATTGTCACGGCCGACCAGCCGGACGCGCCGGACTACTTCGTGCACGACGCGATCCTCAACCGCAAGGAGCGGGCGTCGCTCGGTGCAGCGATGGAGAAGACGTTCAAGCCCCTGTCACTTGATGAGGTGCTCGCGCTCGAGAAGGTGGGAGCCCAGCTGCTCGACGTCCGCGATGGCATCGATTTCGAAGGGGGCCACCTGAAGGGATCTCTCAACATCGCCTTGAACGGCAAGTATGCGACCTGGGCCGGATCGATGCTCTGCCATGACAGGCCGATCGTGGTGATCGCCGAGGAAGGTGGGGAGGAAGAGGCAGTGATGCGGCTGGGCCGCATCGGCTTCGACAACGTAGGCGGCTACCTCGCCGGCGGCATGAGCGCCCTGGCACAGCGCGACGATCTCGTGGAACGCACCGAGCGGATCACCGCACCGGCCCTCGCCGAATGGCTCGCTGGTAGACGGTCTGACGCCGGTGCAGCGCCGATCGTGGTCGATGTCCGGAGCGAGGCAGAGCACGCGGGCGGGCATATCGCGGGGAGCCTCAACATCCCGCTCACGCATCTCGACGAACGGATCGGCGAGATTCCGGCCGGCCGTCCCGTGGCCGTGCACTGTGAAGGAGGCTACCGCTCCGCGATCGCCGCGAGCCTGCTCCAGAAGCTGGGCCGCCGTGACGTGCATGACATCGTGGGTGGTTACAAGGCCTGGCTCGCGGCAAAGCTCCCCGCATGAATGTTGCCGTACTGGCGAGCATCGACGCCGTCGTTGCCATGACTCTCCCCGCGTGGATTGGCTTCGGGGCGTGTCGTGTGCGTAGAGTTCCTCATGAGATGCCCTACGCTGCGTGCGGTCGATCGGCGGATGATGTGGGAGATGCTCGCTGTCGCGATCGCCTGCGGATGCGGGTGCGTGTTGCTGGCGAATGCGGGGCCGCCCCCGACGGAGAGTCGCTCGTCGGAGCCGGCGGATGCTCCCGTGCATGAGCGGTATGCAGCGGCCCGGCTGCGACTGGCTGAGTTGAAGGTCGCGCGGGCCGAGGATCTCAATCGCCGCATGCCGGGGCTGCTCACGCAGACCGACATGCGGCGGCTGCACAATCGAGTCGCGCTCCTGCGCGAACAGCTCGATGCAACCCAGCGAGCTCCACATGGCAACGCCGTGGACCAGCAGGAGGCGGCGGCCCGCGTGCGGGTGCAGATCGCCGCCGACGATCTTGAGGCGGCTCGGGCCGTGCGGGCGAGAAACCCCGCCGCCGTTTCGGACAATGAACTCCGGCAGCTCGAGGTGAAGTGCGAGATCGCCCGGCTGCGGCTCGAACTCTGGTCCGATCCGTCGTTTCGCCAGTCACCCATCGAGGTGATGCAGATGCAGATCGATCAGATCACCGACTTCGTGGTCGATGCCGTCGATTCGATCGACGGGGCGCCTGCGATCCAGCGGCGGTGAGGGGCTCGCGTGGCCGGCTTACCCGCGTTTGTGCGGGCCGCCGCGGGGACCGAACTTCCGCGGTCCACCCGGGGGCTTGCCGCCCGGCCGGCGTTCGAACCGCGCCGGCTTG
>JBAVTF010000088.1:0-9106 GCA_049695995.1 Pirellulales bacterium
ATGCCCACGTGGCCGCCGGCCCGCGCGGCAGCGATTGCCAGCTCGCGGCCGATGCCGCTCGAGCCTCCCGTGACGAAGACCGCTTTGCCCGACCAGAATGCAGGAGAGACCATGGCCGCCATCTGACGGCGTTGCCCGCCGCCGTGCAAGCCGGCACACCAGTCACACGACCATGCCCCCCTTTCGCACACTGTTGGAGATCGACGGTCACGTGGTCGCGGCTGACGTCCAGCTCCGCGACGACGGCCGGCCGCCCGTGCTCTTCCTGCACGGCCTCCTCGCCACGCTCGAACTCGCGCCGGAACTCTTCGTCGATCCCGAGGCGGAGTCATGGATCGCCCTCTCGCTGCCCGGCCACGCGCCCGGCAGGCTGCCGCCCGGGCGACCGCCACGCCTCGACGCCAACCTCTTCGGCCAGCTCGTCGAGACGGCACTCCAACGTCTGATCGGCAGCCAGGCGGTGATCGCCACCGGCTGGTCGACCGGAGGCTTTGCAGCACTCACCCTCGCCATCCGGCACCCGCGCCGCGTGGCGGCCGTGGCCACCTTCGCCGGCTTCGCGGGGGGCCGGCTCGCCGGCTCGATCGGCTGGCTCACCTGGCTGGCCGAGGGCTGGCTCGGCGCCGCCGGAGTTCGCGCGGGGCTGACCGTGGCGGCTCATCTGCCGCCGCTGCAACGGCTGTTCATGCGCACGGTGACCGCCGACGGCGGCGCCCTTGCCCGAGCGCCTGCACACGTGCTCGCACGACTGGAGACCGCCGTTGCCGCCCACGATCCACGTGCGGTCGCCGCCGTACTGTCAGCCATCCGCCAACTCGACATCACCGCGCGGCTGGGCGAGATCCGCGTACCCGCCTGGATCGTGGGTGGCGACCGCGATCCGCTGATTCCGGCGGCGACGACCCGTGCGATCGCCGCGGCCATCCCGGGCGCCGCGCTCCGCCTCTATCCGGATGCGGGGCATCTCTTCTTCTGTGAGTGGCCGGGCTTCCGCGAGGATTTCGCGGCCTGGCGGCGGTCACTGCCCGGCCCAGGATCGGCTCCCGCTACGATGCACCGTCTTGCCTGAACATCGCCCACGGCCCACTGCCATCATGGAACGTCTCGATGCCTGCGTGATCGGAGCCGGAGGCTCGGGGCTCGCCGCCGCGAAGGCCCTCGCCGACCGCGGCCGCTCGTTCCTGTGCGTCGAGCGCGGCTCGGCGGTGGGCGGCCTGTGGCGGTATGACAACGACAACGGGCTCTCCGGCATCTACCAGTCGCTACGGATCAACACGTCACGGGACATGACGGCCTTCGCCGACTTCCCGATGCCCCGGGACTATCCGGACTTTCCGCATCACACGCAGATCCGCGACTACCTCGAGGCCTACGTCGATGCGTTCGGCCTCCGCGAGCGGATCGCGTTTCGGTCCACCGTCGACCGCGTGATGCCCGAGGCCGACGGCACATTCACGGTCATCGTCGTCGATGCCGACGGCCAACGCCGGACGCTCCGCGCCAATGCCGTCCTCGTGGCCAGCGGCCATCATTGGCTGCCGCGACGACCCGATCTCCCCGGCACGTTCACCGGCCGCACCCTCCACGCCCACGACTACCGCACGCCCGACGGCCTCGCAGGCCAGCGGGTGCTCGTCGTCGGCATGGGCAACTCGGGCTGCGACATCGCCTGCGATCTCGCCCGCGTCGCCGGCCGCACGCTGCTTTCCACCCGTCGCGGCGCCCACGTGATCCCGAAGTATCTCTTCGGCGAACCGCTCGACACGATCTGCCCGGAGATCGTCTGGCGGTTCGCCCCGATGTGGCTGTTCCGGCCTGCGTTCGCGGCAGTCGTGCGGCTCAACCGGGGCAGCCTCCGCAGCCATGGCCTGCCTGAGCCGGCCCACACGGTGCTCGCCGAGCATCCGACGATCTCGACCGACCTGCCGATCCTCGTCCGCGAACGGCGGGTGGAGATGAAGCCCGACATCGCCCGGCTCGATGGAGACGGCGTGCAGTTCACCGACGGCTCGCGGGAGCGGATCGACACGATCATCTTCGCCACCGGCTACGAGATCGCGTTTCCCTTTCTCGACCAGGCGATCATCGCGCCGGAGGAGAATGCGGTGCGGCTCTACCGCCACGTGGTGCACCCCGACGTACCGGGGCTCTTCTTCATCGGCCTGGTGCAGCCGTGGGGCGCGATCTTTCCCCTGGCCGAGGAGCAGGCTCGCTGGGTCGGCGACCTGATCATGGGCCGCTGCGGCCTGCCCGACCGCGCGGCGATGCACGCGGCCATCGACGCGGACCTCACGGCAATGCGGCGCCGCTACGTGCGATCGCCCCGACACACGATCCAGGTCGATTTCCACGCCTACCGCGCGGTCGTCCGACGTGAGCGGCGGCGCTGCGGGCCGGCGGCCGCGCCGGCCTGACCCCGCCATGCCTGCATCCGCTCTGCCACTCCACCGCATCGCAATTACCGGATCAAGCGGGCTCTACGGCCGTGCGGTGATCCGCAGCCTGCGGACCGCCCTGCCACATGCGGTCGTGCTTGGCATCGACGCGGTGTCGCCGCTCAGCCATCCGCCCGATGTCTTCGTGCCCGTCGACGTCCGCGGTGCGGGCTGCGATGACGCCCTCGCCGCGTTTCGCCCCGACACGATCCTCCACCTCGCCTTCGCCGTGCGGCCGAGCCGCGACGCCGCGGCCGAGCGGGCCGTCAACGTGGAGGGCACGGCCCGCGTGCTGGCAACGGCCGCCGCCTGCGGCGCAGCCCGACTCCTCGTCGCGTCGAGCGCCACCATCTACGGCGCCTGGCCCGATGCCCACGCACCGCATCCGGAAGCGGCGCCGCTCCGCCCGCGGACCGACTACTCCTATGCGGCCCACAAGGGTGAGGTCGAGACGCTGCTCTCAGCCTTTGCCGCCGCGCACCCGGCGATCGCCGTGAGCTGGACGCGGCCGGCGATCGTGTGCGGGCCGGGCGTGCGGAATTTCCTCAGCGACATCTTCCTCACGCTGCCCTGCATGCTTCTCCCTGATGGGGCCGACACGCCGCTCCAGTTCGTGCACGAAGACGACCTCGCCCGCGCCACGCTCGCGATCCTGACCGCGAACGCCCGTGGCCCGTTCAACGTGGCGCCAGCCGATGCCCTCACCCAGCGGCAGCTCGCGCGGCTGATGGGCATCCCCGCACTGCCCGTGCCGTTCGCGGTGATCAACGCCGTGAGCCGCGTCTGGTGGGCCCTGCGGCTGCCGTGGGTGCGGACGCCGCCGGGCCTCGCCCACTACCTCCGTCATCCCTGGCGCGTCGACTCGAGCCGGCTCACACGGGAGCTGGGCTTCGCCTTCGCGTACTCGAGTCGAGAGGCGTTTGCAACGCTGCTCTCGACCGCAGCCCGAGGCGAATAGCCCTGTCGCGTGAGCACCTCCGCGAGATCCGTGGCGATTCGCCGCGCGAGCCGCTCGTCGGTGACATGCTCGTTCGGCCGGTAGTCGCGCCGCTCAGCGAGCGAGGCCTGCCACCGCGGCTCGACCGCCGCCACCGGCCAGCCGAAGTGGTCGTAGATGGCATGCAGCACGCCGAGCGGATCGGCCACGAGATCCTCGTACCGCGCGTGGAATCGCCGCTGTTCCGGAATGCCATCCCAGGTCGCGGCGAGCCGCCGGTCCATTCGCAGGATCGAGTCGAACACCTGGTCCTCCAGCCCCGCGGCCGTGGCCCGTTGCAGGCCATGGCTCTCGAACATTCGTCGCCAGAAGTGGAGGCACGACGGCACGAGCTCGTGAGGGTCGCGACTGATGTGGATGAAGTCGCTCTGCGGATAGACGCTGCGGATGAGCGGCACGCGATGCGTGTGGAGCGGATTCTTGAGGAGCAGCCGGCCCGGATGCTCGAACTGCACGTGCCTCAGGAAGTCGGTCCACGTCGCAAGCCACCGCGCCCGCTCGCGATCGCTCAACGATTCGAGATCGGTGTAGGCGTCGGCGGGGAGCGGCTCGTTGGGAAACGCGACGCCCCACCACGGACTCGGGAGCCCGAGGTTGCACAGCGCGATCTCGTCTTCCTGCGGCCGATCGAAGCCCATCGGCATGCCGTCCATCGGCCGCTGCTCGGGCAGGAGAAACGAGAGGTGATCGCGGGCGAACTGCTCCGAGAGCACGAAGTGGCTCGGGGCGCCGCACTGGAGCGTGGTGGGGGCATGGAACCGCTCGTCGCAGGCGAGCAGTTCGTGGAGGAGCGTGGTGCCGCTCCGCCAGTGGCCGATGATCACGACCGGGTCGGCCTCCAGCCGAGCGGCCCGCATGCCGCGACCCCAGATCGCGAGCGTCACGCCCCGCAAGAGCTCGTTGGCCAGGCTCGCCGCGGTGATCGCCGCCGCCCGTGGCAGCCGCGCCGGCGTCACCCGGAACCGGTTTCGGGCGAGCACCCGCATCCAGGGCAGGAACCGCACGCCGATCCACATCGGGCACTCGAAGAACCGTCGGCCGCCCATGCTCTCCTCGCCGCCGTGCCGTCGTTGTGAGCTGACGCCGCCCGATCGTAGCCGGTGCCATGCATCCTCAGCCAGCGGCTGCGCCTGGGTTCCCGGTCTTGGGTTCTTGGTCGCGATGCGGTACCGTTTCGTGCATCTGACCTCAGGGGTGACGGACATCCGGGAGACGGCGCAGCGGTGTCTGTCACGTTCAGCGAAGGCGGGGCGATTGAGATCGCGGCGCGGGCGGTCTGGTGCCGAATCCGCGGCCGCAGGTGGTGGCACAATCGCGTCTTCACGTCCCGTCAGTCCATCGACCGCACCGCCGATGGATTCCTCGCGCGGTGGCGGGGCCGCGGCGAGGTGTACGCCCGCAGCCTCACCCAGCTCGCCTGCCGCGGGCCGCGGGGCGTGATCGTCGCCTCCGGTCCCAGCGTCGCGCAGCTCGACCGGCCCGAGCGGCTCTTCGAGCTGCCGGTCGCCTGCGTGAATGGATCGGCGGCGCTGCCGAGCCGGCTGGGATGCCGGTGCGACATCCTCGTCGTGAGCGATCCCCGCTTCATCCGCGATCAGCCCGAGCTGTTTCGTGCGGGCATCGCGATCGCCGACGCCATCGTGCTCAACCCGACGGCCATGTTCGCGGCACTGCAGTTCGCCGCCGGCGCCCTCGACACGGCGACTGTCTATCTGGCGGAGGACGTGCTCCGCCCCTTCAAGCAGCCGCAACCGTCGCCGGCGGCGATCGCGGCCGACCCCCGGCTGCTCGCGCATCCGTCAAGCCGCATCGCCTTCTCGCTCGATCCAGCCTACGGCATCTGCTCGGCCGGAACGGTGGTCTACAACACCGTGCAGCTGCTGTTCGGCATCGGGTATCAGGACGTGTTCATGTTCGGCGCCGATTTCTCCGCGGAGCCGCGGTTCTATCCGGAGCGCATGCCTTCCGCGAGCGAGCTGGCCGACAGCTTCACGCGGTCGATCGAGCCGGCCTTCCAACTCGTGGGCGACTACCTGCGCCGCACGGGCAAGACGCTCGTGAACGCCTCTGCGGCGTCGCGGCTCTCCGCCGCCGACATCCCCAAGGCCGATGGCAACGACGTGCTCGCGAGGATCTCGCCGTGAGCGGGCCTGACCACGGCGGCTCAGCCCCGCCGGCCGACATCTTCTCGCGACATGGCCGCGCGATGCTCGTGGCCTTCGCCTGCCTCGTGCCGCTCGTCGCCTGGGCCGCCGCGCATGCCTACGACCGCCGCGACAACGGCGTGCTCGGCTGGCTGCCCGAGCGGTCGCCGGTGACGCTCGCCTACCGCGAGTTCCTCCGAATCTTCGGCCCCGACGAAACCGCGCTCGTGAGCTGGGAGGGCTGCGTGCTCGACGACGCGAGGCTCGAACGGCTGGCAACGGCCATCGACGAACAACGGGCCGCAGCCGCGGCCGGCACCGCGGCCGACTGGTTCGCCGCCGTCACCACGGGCACGCGACTCCGCGGCCTGGTGGCCGAGGCCGCCGACGTGACCGATGAAGAGGCCGCCCGTCGGCTCCAGGGCACGCTCGTCGGCCCCGACGGCACGTCGACCTGCGCTGTCGTCACACTGCGGCCGCTCGACGACCCACGGCGGCAGGAGGCGGTGGAGTGGCTCGCGGCCACGGCGGCCCGCGTCGCCGGCATCGACCGCACGGCCGTGCGGCTCACGGGTGACGCGGTGATCAGCGTGGGCATCGACACAGAGAACGAGCGGACAGCGGGCACCTGGTCGACCGTGGCGATGCTCGTGGCGCTGGCCTCTGCCTGGGCCACGCTCGGCAGCCTCGGCCGCGCGGCGATGGTGCTGGCGGTGTCGGGCTTCGCCTCGCTGGCGATCGAGGCCGTGATCTGGTGCAGCGGCGGCTCGATGAACATGCTCGTGTCGCTCGTGCCCGTCGTCACGTTCGTGCTGGCGATCTCGGCGGCGGTGCATCTGATCGGCTACTGGACCGAGGCCCTGCCCACGCACGGTGCCGCGGGGGCACCGCTGGCGGCGGTCGCCGCCGGCTGGCAACCGAGCCTCGTCGCGGCGGTCACGACCGTCCTCGGCATGGTGTCTCTCGCCGCGAGCCAGGTGCGTCCCGTCTGGCAATTCGGCGTGTATGCCGCGATTGGCACGGCCATCGCCTTCGCGGCGGTGTTCCTCGTCCTGCCCGCGCTCCTGCGGACATTCGCGGCGAAGGCCGTGGTGGCCCGCCGTCGCGGCGACTGGCCGGCGGTCACCGGCAGCATCCGGCGGCTCGTGTCGGCACACCGCGTGACGACGCCCCTCTGCCTGCTGGCCATGCTCGTCGGCACAGCCGGGCTGACCCGGCTCGAAACGGAGGTGCGGCCCGCCCGCTTCCTGCGTGCGGCCAGCGTCTGGCGGCGTGACCTCGACTGGTTCACCCAGCGCATCGGCCCCTTCCAGACGGTCGATGTGGTGCTCGCATTCGCGGCCAACCCGCTCGATCTCGGCGACCGGGCCGCGGTCGTGCAGGAGATCGCCGCGCGGCTCGGGCAGCTCGACGCCGTACACGGCAGCCTCTCGGCGGCCACACTGCTGCCCGCTGAACTCCTCGGCACGGCCGATCGCAGCGCGGTGCGGTCGGTCGTCCGCCGCAGCGTGATCGACGGCCGCCTGCGGCGGGCCCTGCCGGCGCTCGTCGCTGCGGGCCTCGTAGCCACCGATGGCCCGCGGCAGCTGTGGCGCATCTCACTCCAGGTGGAGAACTTCACGGCCGAGCAGCAGCCGCGGCTGGAGCAGGCCGTCGCCACGATCGTCCGCGAGGCCGCAGCCGATCTCGACGTCGCTTCGCCAGACGCGACGTCATGCACCGGTGGCGTGCCGCTCGTGATCGCGGCCCAGCGGGAGCTGCTCGACTCGCTGCTCGAGAGCTTCGCCCTGGCATTCGTCACGATCGCCGGCGTGCTCGCGGTCTTCTTCCGCAGCCTGCCGCTGGGCCTCCTCTCCATGATCCCCAACCTGTTCCCGATCGTGCTGGTGGGGGGCGGGCTCGGCTGGCTCGGCCGGCCTCTCGACGTGGGCGGGATGATGACGGCGAGCATCGCGCTGGGGATCGCAGTCGACGACACCGTGCACCTGCTCACGTGGGTGCGCCGCCTCGCCCGTACGGGTCTTGCCCCGGAGGCGTGCGTCGACGGCGGCCTCGAGCGGGCCGCGGTGCCGATGATTGGTTCCACGCTGATCCTGGCGCCGGCGTTCGCCGTATTCGGCTTCTGTGGCTTCCAGCCGATCGCCCAGTTCGGCCTGCTTCTCGCCACGCTCCTCGCCGTCGCGCTCATCGGCGACCTCGTGCAGCTACCCGCCCTGATCGCCGGACCGCTCGGACGCTGGTGCATGCCCCGCCACGTGATCTCGCCGCCTTTGCCCGCCCGCGATACGCATGGTAGGGTTGCGACTCCCTTCCGTGAGTGAATGACCACATTTGAATCGCTGGGGCTCTCTGCCCCGCTGCTCCGTGCCCTCGCCGCCGAGGGCTATTCGGACCCCACGCCGATCCAGGCCAAGGCCATCCCGCACGTCCTCGCCGGCCGCGACCTGTTCGGCTGCGCCCAGACGGGCACTGGCAAAACCGCCGCCTTCGCCCTCCCGCTCATCGAGCGGATGCTGGCCGACCGTCGCACGCCTGCGCCGAGGCGGTGCCGCACGCTCGTGCTCGCCCCCACCCGCGAACTCGCCAGCCAGATCCACGACAGCTTCCGGGCCTACGGCCGCCATGCCGGTCTCAAGGCAGCGGTGATCTTCGGCGGCGTCAGCCAGCGGCCCCAGTCGACCGCCCTGATGAAGGGCGTGGACGTGGTCATCGCCACGCCAGGCCGGCTGCTCGACCTCGTCGGCCAGCGACTCGTCGATCTCCGGGCGGTCGAGTTCCTCGTGCTCGACGAGGCCGATCGGATGCTCGACATGGGCTTCATCCACGACATGAAGCGGATCGTGGCGATGCTGCCCCGCGATCGTCAGACGCTCTTCTTCTCGGCCACGCTGCCGGCCGAGGTTCGCGAGCTAGCGTCGTCGATGCTCGACGATCCGCTCGAAGTGAAAACCACTCCGCAGGCGACGCCGGCCGAGACGGTGAGCCAGTCGGTGTTCTTCGTGCCCAAGAGCGAGAAGCGGGCGAAGCTCGTGCAACTGCTCCGCGAGGAGGCGACCGGCCGCGTGATCGTGTTCACCCGCACGAAGCACGGCGCCGACAAGCTCCACCGCGACCTCGACAAGGCGGGCATCACCGCCGCGGCCATCCATGGCAATAAGTCGCAGAACCAGCGGGAGCGGGCCCTCGCCGCCTTCAAGTCCAAGCGTCCCCCGGTCTTGATCGCGACCGACATCGCGGCCCGCGGCATCGACGTCGATCAGGTGACGCACGTCGTCAACTACGAACTGCCGCACGAGCCGGAGACCTACGTCCATCGCATCGGCCGCACCGGCCGGGCCGGCCAGACCGGCGTGGCAATCAGCCTCTGCGACAACGAAGAGCGGTCGCGGCTGCTCGCGATCGAGCGGCTCCTGCGTCGCTCGATCCCACAACGCAACGCCCCGCCCGCCGGCCCGATCCCGGAGCCGACCGAACCCGCCCGCGGCCCGCGCGGCTCAGGCGGACCACGAGGCCCGCGCACCGGCCACGGC
>JBAVTF010000089.1:0-68604 GCA_049695995.1 Pirellulales bacterium
GGCGTATGCCGCCGAGCGCAGCCAGGATGGCGGAGCGAAGGCGGCATCCGAGCGAGCGAAGGGCATGGATGCCCGAAGCGAGCGTCCGGCTCTCGGGGCGTGGGCAGCCCCGACCCTACCGATACGCCTGACTGCCGACGGCCGGGAAGCGGTAGCCGCCGAAGCCGAGCGGCGCGTATGTGGGCCAGTCGCCCGGCACGGTGCCCGGCGGCGTGCCATACATCTTCCACGTGGGCGTGCGTGGGTTCGTCGGCGGCACGAAATACTTCGGTCGCTGGCGGTGGCCCGTCACGTAGGGCGAGGCGCCCGGGGCATACGGCGCCTGGTTCTGCGGCGTGCCCGTGGAGGCTGGCGACCGAGGGCCCGACCAGCGGCGGCCACCGGCGGCATCGGCGCGAACGGCAGCAGCGAAGCAGCCTACCAGGCATGCCACCACGACCGCTCGCTGCACGAAAGACCGCATCATGACCGAGTTATCGGCTGCGGGTCGCGGCGGCGTTGCCTGTTTTGGAGCCGGGGCGACGGGCGCGGGTTGCACCGGTCGTAGCGGGCTTGGCCCAGCGGAACTCGACCGGCATCCCGAACACCTTCTCGAACAGGTCGGTCCGCCGTTCCGCGCCCCAGAGATCGACCTGCGGCTCCTCGTCGGCCACGGCCTCGATCACTGCCCGGCCGTCGGCGATCGAGGCGGCCACGTCGCGGACAGCCTGGGTGCGGCTGCGGTCGAGCCCGCCCGCGAGCCGGAGGATCGCCGCCATCCGCTGCACTCGCTGCTGGTCGTCGGACGAGAGGCGGGAGAGGTTTTCGTGCTTTCGCTTCGGATGGGCGCCGCGGTGATACCGGGCCACGTTCGCGATGATCTCGAGGTCGTTGGCCCGGATGCCGGGGATGCGGGCATTGCGGATGAGGTGGTAGCTGTGCTTGTGGTGCTGGTCGTAGTTGATCACGTAGCCGACGTCCTGGAGCCGGGCGGCGCATTCGAGCAGCAGTCGGTCGCCCGGGGCGAGGTCGAGCGGCGTGGTGAGTTGTTCGTAAATCTTCCCGGCGAGCGCGGCCACCGTGCGGCCATGTTCGACCTCTCCCGAGCAGGCGGCCGCGAGCCGCTCGATCGCGGCCTCGCGCTGCGCCGGCTCGTCACCGGACGTGCCAAGCGACTCCTCGATCATCTCGCGGACGAGTCCGTCGCGGACGCCGCGGGTGTGAACGACCACCGTGTTGACACGAAACCGCTTGAGCAGTGCGTCGATGATCGTCAGGCCCGCCAGGATGATGTCGGCGCGATCGGGCGTCATGCCCGGCATGTTGCGGCGGGCCCGAAGCGGCATCTTCGAGAGCCGGTCGAGCAGGTGGCGGATCTCCGCCTGTGACACCCGGTAGCCCGCCACCGGCACGTCGACCTCCCGCTTCGCCGCCATCATCAATTCGGCGAGCGTGGTAAACGTGCCTCCGCAGCCGACGAGGAAGTGGGGGGCGAAGAGCGGGCGGGTGGTCCTCTTCTTGAGGCAGGCCGTGACCTCCTCTTCGAGTCGCGCGAGGCCCCTCGCCACGTCGGCGTCTTCGACGCCGTCGCCGATGCCGAACTGCTCCGTGAGCCGCACGGCGCCCAGTGGGGTCGAGAAGATCGACTCGATCAGGTTGCCCGTGGCGAACACGAGTTCGGTGCTGCCGCCGCCGATGTCGGCCACGATCACGTTCTTGCTGGAGAGATCGAAGGCGTGCTGCACGCTGGCAAAGGCGAGCCGCGCCTCCCGCTCGCCCGAGATCACTTCCACGTCGAGCCCCACCTGCTCCCGCACGCGGCGGCAGAACTCGGGGCCGTTGCGGGATTCGCGGACGGCGCAGGTGGCGATCGTGCGGAGCGACGTCACCTGGTAGCCGGCGGCGATCTGCTTGAACGTGCGGAGGGCGGTGATCGTCCGCTCCATCGATTCGTCGTCGAGCAGGCCCTTCGACGACACGCTGCGACCGAGTCGCGTGGGCTCGCGTTCCTCGTCAAGGATGCGGTAGTTGCTGCCGCGGAGCGCCTCGGCCACGAGCAGCCGCACGCTGTTGGAGCCGATGTCGATCGCCCCGAGCCGACAGGCCAGCTCGGCCGAGAGGTAAATCTGCTTGTCGTCGATCAGGTCGGCCATCCGGTCCTTCCTTCCACGGCGGGAAGCCCAATCATACTCTCCGTCCGTGCGGTACACTGCCGCGAGAAACGCCTGAGCCATTTCAACGAGCCGTGCCGCCTGCCCCACTTCCACTGCCGCCGCCGCTCCTCCTCGCGACGTCTGGACGGTGGCGTCCCGGAGCGCACGCCTGCGCGGTTGCGGTCGGGAATTTCGACGGCGTTCACATGGGCCACGCTGCGATCGTAGCGGCCCTCCGAGCAACGGCCGGGCGGCTCGATGTGCCTGCGGTGGCTCTGACGTTCGATCCGCATCCAGCGAGCGTCCTGCGGCCCGAGGCGGCCCCCGTGCCGCTCACGACGCCGGCCCGCCGGGCCGAACTCCTGGCGGGCCTCGGGGTCGATGCCGTGCTCGTGCAACCGGCCGATGCGCGGCTCATGAGTCTGCCGGCCGAATCCTTCTATACGATTGTGCTGCGCGACCGGCTGCGTGCGGCAGGACTCGTCGAAGGGGCGGACTTTCGCTTCGGAGCCGGGCGGCGGGGGGATGTGACACTGCTGCGCGAGTGGTGTGCGGCCGACGGCCTGGCGTTCGACGTCGTTTCGCCGGTGCTGGCCGGCGGCGAGCCCGTGTCGAGCTCGCGAATCCGGTCCCTGATCGCGGCCGGCGACGTGGAGGCGGCGAACCGGCTGCTCACGGCGCCGCTGCGGCTCCGCGGTACGGTCGTGCGAGGCAAGCAGCGTGGGGCCGGCCTCGGCTTCCCCACGGCCAACCTCGGCTCGATCGCCACGCTCTCGCCGGCGCAGGGGGTGTATGCCGCGCGGGCGGCTGTGGCCGATGCCGAAGGAAGCGGCACTCTGTATGTCGCCGCCGTGCACATCGGGCCCAACGTCTCGTTCGGTGAGGCCACCGTCTCCGTCGAAGTCCACCTCGTCGGCTTCAATGGCGACCTTTACGGACGAAGCCTCGACGTTGACTTCCTGAGCCGGCTGCGCGACACTCGACGCTTCGATTCGATCGACGAATTGAAGGCGCAACTCGCCGCCGACGTGGCGGCTGCCGTGGCGATCGCCGATCGCCCGCCATCAATGACCGCCAGGAACGCATGATGCGACTCGACTGGGCGAGCCTTCTTGAACTGCTGCGGCAGAGCGAACGCGTTGTGCTCACGAGCCACGTGCGGCCCGACTGCGACGCGCTCGGCAGCGAGCTGGGCATGGCCGGCATCCTCGAGGCGCTCGGCAAGGACGTGCGGATCGTCAACGCCCAGGCCACGCCGGCGAACCTCCAGTGGATCGACCCCCGCAGGAAGATCGAGTCGCTCGCCGAGAAGGTGCGGCCCGCGGACCTGGCCGACCGCGATCTCTTCATCGTGCTCGACACGAGCGCCTGGGCCCAGCTCGGCGCCATGGGCGACGTGGCCAAGTCGATGCGAGAAAAGGTTCTCGTGATCGACCATCATGTGAGCGAAGATGACCTCTCCGACCGCTGGTTCAAGGACACCTCGGCCGAAGCCACGGCCCGGATCGTCTACGAGATCGGCCTCCGGCTGAAGGTGCCGCTCACGGAGGCGATCGCCACGCCGCTCTACGCCGGCCTCTCGACCGACACCGGCGGCTTTCGGTTTCCGTCCGCCTCCGGCGAGAGCTTTCGCGTGGCCGCCCGGCTCGTGGATGCCGGTGCCAGCCCGACGATGATCTACCGCGAACTGTTCGAGCAGGACTCGCTGGCCCGGCTCAATCTCGTGGGCCGCACGCTCGCCGGGGCCACGACGTTTCACGACGGCAAGGTCATTCTCTCCACGGTGCGGCAGAGCGACATCAAGGGGGCGAAGGCGCTGCCGAGCGACACCGAAGACCTCGTGAACCTCACGCTCGCCGTGAAGGGCACGGAGGTCGCCGTGATTCTTATCGAGCAGCCCGATAGTCGGATCAAGGTGAGCTTCCGCAGCCGCGGGCCAGTGGACTGCAATGCGCTGGCGGCCCGGTTCGGCGGTGGTGGCCACAAGGCGGCGGCTGGCACGATCATCGATGGGCCGTTCGACGCGGCCCGCGAGCGGATCATGGCAGCGGTCGACGAGGCCTGGAAGGCGAAGGCGGCCTGAGCCACGGCACGAAACGGGTTTTTTGGAAGGAGAAGAGGTATGGCGCAGCAGCATCGTCCAGTCGTTCACCCCGCCGACTCTCGTCGCGGCTTTCTCGCCAAGGCGCTGTCGATCGTCACCGGCGGCCTTGCCACGCTCGCCCCGGTGGGCGCCGGCGTGTGGGCCTTCCTCGATCCGCTGCGGCGCACGAAGGCCGCCGCCTCGTACCTGCCTGTCACCGAACTGGCGGCGATTCCCGACGACGGCGTGCCTCGGCAGTTTCCTGTGATCGCCGACCGCGTCGATGCCTGGACCGGCTTCGCGGCCGAGCCGATCGGCGCCGTCTATCTGCGGCGGGCGAAGGGCTCCGAGACGGTGGAGGCCCTCTCGGCCACCTGTCCGCATGCCGGCTGCTTCGTGGAGATGGAGTCGACGGGAAAATGCTTCCGCTGCCCGTGTCATAACAGCGAATTCACGCTCGACGGCGGCATCGTGGCCCCGAGCCCGAGTCCGCGGCCGATGGATGCGCTCGAGTGCCGTGTGGCGAAGAACGGCGAGGTCGAGGTGAAGTGGCAGAAGTTCCGCGCGGGCGTCGCGGACAAGGTCGAGCAGTGAGGGGCGGCACGATGAAGAATACGAATCAGGGCGACGTGGTGAAGAAGGGTGTGTTCGGCCGGCTGGCCGATTTTTTCGACGACCGCACCGGCTACCGGGCGCTCATGCACGAGGCGCTGTACGAGCGTGTGCCCGGCGGCGCCCGCTGGCGGTATGTCTGGGGCAGCACGCTCGTCTTCGCCTTCATGACGCAGGTGATCACGGGGCTCTTCCTCTGGGCGAGCTACTCGGCCAGCGCCCAGACGGCCTGGGAGAGCGTCTACTACATCCAGCACGAGATGGCCGGCGGCTGGCTGCTCCGTGGCATCCACCACTTCATGGCCCAGGCAATGGTGGTGCTGCTGGCGCTCCACCTGCTCCAAGTCGTGATCGACGGCGCCTACAAGGCGCCTCGCGAGGTGAACTTCTGGCTCGGGCTGATCCTCATGATGCTCGTGCTCGGCATGGCGCTCACGGGCTATCTCCTCCCGTGGGACCAGAAAGGCTACTGGGCCACGATCGTGGCCACGAATCTCGCCGGCATCGTGCCGGGCATCGGCCCGTCGCTCCAGCAGCTCGTGATCGGCGGCAGCGAGTACGGCCACCACACGCTCACGCGTTTCTTCGCGCTCCATGCCGGCTTCCTGCCGGGCGCCCTCATCGTGATGCTCGTGGTCCATCTTTCGCTCTTCCGCAAGCACGGCCTCCACGCCAAGCAGCCGATCACGAAGCCTGACGCCATGTTCTGGCCCGATCAGGTGCTCCGCGACGCCGTGGCGATGCTGGCCGTGATGGCCGTCGTGCTTGGCGTGATCCTCGTGCCGGCGCTCCGGGCGATGCTGGCCGGTGAGCCGGTGGACGTTGGCCACCTCGGTGCCGAACTGGGGGCTCCGGCCGATCCGTCGCTGCCCTACGCCGCCGCCCGACCGGAGTGGTACTTCCTGTTCCTGTTCCAGTTCCTGAAGGTGTTCGAGGGCTGGGGCGCGACTGGCGAGTTCCTGGGCGCGATCGTGGTGCCCGGCCTGATCATGGGTGTGATGTTCCTGATGCCGATCATCGGCAACTGGAAGCTCGGCCACCGGTTCAACGTGGCCTTCACGCTCGGCATCGTGGCGGGCGCCGGCCTGCTCACCGCCATGGCCCTGAACGAAGACTACTACGCCGTCTGGGCCGACAAGGCCGCGCTCGCCGACGCCCAGAAGCTTTATGACGAGACCGGCGGCGACGAAGAGAAGCTGGCCGCGGCCCTCGGCGGCGACAAGGCCAAGATCGTCGCCATGGAAGCGAAGTGGGAGAAGCTCGACAAGATCCGCCACTCGCAGGCCTTTCTCGATGCCTCGAAGCAGGCCAAGCTCGACGCCGCCCGGGCCATCGAACTTGCCGGCCGTCCCGAGAAGATCCCGCCGTCCGGCATGCTGGAACTGGTGCGGACCGATGCCAAGAGCCAAGGCCCGAGGCTCTTCGCCCAGCACTGCGCGAGCTGTCATGCCTACGTCGATCCGCAGGCGCCCGAGGCTGTGAGCGTGATTGCAAAGGCTTCCGCGGCGAATCTCCACGGTTTCGGCTCGGCCGCCTGGATGCGCGGCCTGCTCGATCCCGACCAGGTGGCGGGCCCCGCCTACTTCGGCAACACGGCCCACAAGGACGGCGACATGGTGAACTTTGTGCAGAACGACCTCACCGACGGCGACACCTGGAAGAAGGACGACATCGAGGCCGTGATCGCCGCCATGGCGGCGGAGGCTGGCCTTCCCGGCGAGAAAGCCGCGGAGCCGCTCGTCACGAAGGGCCGCGAGTTGATCGCCAGCGACGAGCGGTGCGGCAGCTGCCACCGCTTCCGCGACAACGGCACCGACCTCGGCACGGCCTGCGACCTCACCGGCTGGGGCAGCCGCGACTGGCTCGTGGGGATCATCGTCGATCCGACACACGAACGCTTTTACGGCGACACCAATGACCGCATGCCGAGCTTCGGTAAGGCCGAAGAAGGCAGTCTCGCCCCTCTCACGCGTGCCCAGATCGAGCTGATCGCCGACTGGCTCCGCGGCGAGTGGTACCGCCCTGCAGTCGCTGCGCACTGATCGCGTTCTCGCCCGCGCCGGATTCGGACTGCCCACGCCCTCTCGCCGGACGCTCGCTCCGGGCATCCCTGCCCTCCGCTCGCTCGATGGCGGCTGCGCTCTCGGCATCCTGCCTTCGCTTGCCGCCAACGCCGTCTCGAGGGGATGGGCAGCCCAAAGCCTCCCCGCATTGAAATCCACAGAGGGAGGCGGAGGGCCACCCGTGCCCCGGGAGCCGGCGTTTGCCGCCGAGCGCAGCCAGGATGGCGAAGCGAAGGCGGCATCCGAGCGAGCGAAGAACAGGATGTTCGTAGCGAGCGTCCGGCGATGGGGCATGGGTGGCCCTCCGTCGGCGCGCACCAGTTGAGGACCGCTATGTCGTGCCGCCAAGGACTGTGGCGCGGGCGACGCGACCCACTCCCACCATGTAGGCGGCGGTGCGGAGCGAGACGTTGCGAGACTGGGCGAGCTGCCAGACCTGCTCGAACGCCTCGCCGAGGATGCGGTCAAGCTCCTGCCGCACGCGGTTGAGGCCCCACTGGTAGTGCTGGCGGTTCTGCACCCACTCGAACCAGCTGGCCGTCACGCCGCCGGCGTTGACGAGGATGTCGGGGGCCACGATCACGCCCTTCGTGTCGAAGATCGCGTCGGCCTCGGGCGTGACCGGGGCGTTGGCGGCCTCGACGATGAGCGGGGCCTTCACGCTGGCGGCGTTCTCATGCGTGAGCACGCCGCCGAGGGCCGCGGGGATGAGCACGTCGCAGTCGACGGCGAGGAGCTCGGCGTTGGACAGCGCGTCGCCGCCCGTGAAGCCGGTGAGCCGGCCGCCGTGGGCCCGGGCGTGGCGGAGCAGTTCGAGCACGTCGAGGCCGGTCTTGCGATGGAAGCCGCCGCCGGCGTCGGAGACGGCGACGATTCGGCACTCGGCGTCGGTGAGGAACTTGGCGGTATGGGTGCCGACGTTGCCGAAGCCCTGGATGGCGATCCGTGTGCCGGGGATCTTCCGGCCGAGGCGACTGAGCAGCTTGAGCGTGAGCGCGCCCACGCCGCGGCCGGTGGCCTCCTCGCGACCGGGGATGCCGTGGTATTCGACGGGCTTGCCGGTCACGCAGGCGGGCGAGAAGCCGTGGTACTTGCCGTATTGGTTCATGATCCAGGCCATCATGTCGGCTGTGGTCCCCATGTCGGGGGCGGGAATATCGACGTCGGGGCCGAAGAGGTCGTGAATGGCGTCGACGAACCGGCGGGTGACTCGTTCGAGTTCGCGGGTCGAGAATTGGGCAGGGTCGAGGGCCACGCCTCCTTTGGCGCCGCCATATGGGATGTTCACGACGGCCGTCTTCCAGGTCATCAGCGCCGCGAGCGATCGCACCTCGTCGAGATCGACCTGCGGGTGGTAGCGGAGCCCCCCTTTGAGCGGGCCGCGGGCGTCGTTGTGCTGCACGCGGTAGCCGATGAACGTGGCGATCTCGCCGGAGTCTCGCTCGATCGGGATCTGCACCTGCACCTCCCGCTTGGCCGTAAGCAGGAGCTGCCGCATGCTGTCCGAGAGATCGAGTTCGTTGGCGGCGCGGTCGAAGTAGATCCGGGAGGTGTCGCTGGCCCGCATGCGTTCGTGCTCCGAGGGGGACGTCGTGCCTCCGAAGATCGTAGCCGGTCGGGCCGCCGCGTGTCGGCATCCGATTCGCGGAAAATCGCTACCATGAAGGGCGAGAGACACACCCGCCCATGCCGCCTCCATCGCCAATGCAGTTGTGGGACCTGCTCGCTCAGAGCCGCCTGGTCGCCCCAGCGCAGCTGCATGCCCTGCGGCAGAGCCACGCCTCGCTTCCCAACGCGGCCGCCGATGACGCCAAGGCGGTCGCGCGGTGGCTCGTAGAGCATGGTGCGATCACGATCTGGCAGGCCCGCCGGCTGCTCGCTGGCAAAACGGGTCCATTCTTCGTCGGTGACTATCGGCTGCTTGATCAGCGGCCGGGCGACGGCGAGGGAGGGCAGTTCACCGCGCGGCACGAGCCGTCGGGCCGGGACGTGAGCCTCGTGCTACTGAGTGGCCGCCGGTGCGCTGATCCGGTTGTGTGGACCGAGATCGTGAACCGCACGACGGCGGCCAACCGGGCCGTCGATCCGGTGCTCAGTCGCACGTGGGCGCTCGAGCAGGCCGGAGCCAACCGGTTCGTCGTCTGCGAGCACCTGGCAGGCGAGCCGCTTGTCGCCGAACTGGCCCGCCGGGGGCCGCTGCCGCTGGCAGAGGCGGGGCAGATCACCCTCGCCGTGGCGGCAGCCGTGGCCGAATTGCATGGGGCGGGCAGCGTGCATGGCGGCGTGTCGCTCGACGCCGTGCTGCGCGAGCCGCCGCGGGCCGATGGCCCGGCGGCGGGGGTGCGGCTCATGCAATTCCCGCTGGTCGGCGATCCACATGCCGTGCCGCTGCGGCCGCTCATCGACACGCCCGACCAGGTGAGCCGGCTCGGGACGCGGGCCTCGTTCATTGCCCCGGAACTCACTCGGCCCGGTGTGGCCGCCGATACACGCTCTGACGTCTACGCCCTCGGCTGTCTCTTGCATGCGTTGGTGTCGGGCCACCTGCCGTGCTGGAAGGGTGAGCCGCGGGCCACACTGCTCGAGGCCGCGACGGTCGGGCCGGCAGCGCTCGCGCCTCCGGCCGTGCCCGTCGAGGTGGCGACACTCATCGGGTATCTCACGGCCCGCGATCCTGCGGCCCGGTATCAGCATGCGAGCGACGCGGTGCAGGCCATTGCCGCCTGCTTCGGGCTCGCGGCTCCTGCGGTCTCGGCCTTGCCGGAGTCCGCCGGCGGTGCCGTCGATGCGGCTGCGGACCAGGCGTGGCCGGACGTTTCCGCGGCTCCTGTTGTGGCGCCGCGGCCGGCGGGCAGCCCCGTCGTGAAACGGAAACGCGGCAGCGGCGCAGCGCTGATCGCGGCTCTGCTGGTCGGTCTTGGGCTTTTGGGTGCAGGGGGCTATTACGCGCTGTCATCGAAACCGGCTGGCGTTCGAGGGCCGAAGCCGAGCGTGGAGCCGGAGTCTGCGGTCGAACCGATGGCCACAGCAGATCGCGGCGCCGGAGAGCAAACGCCTGCGTCTGCGAAGCCGAGTGAAACGTCGGCCGCCACCGAGCCTGCCTCAGAGGTGAAACCCGGTGCCACCGCTCCGGCTGTCGAGGCAGATCGCCGGCCGCCGGTGCAGGTCGTTGATGATCCGAATCTCCCGTGGGAGTCGCCCACGAAGGGGCGGTCCCCGACGCTCTCCTACCTGCCGCCGAACGCCCAGTGGCTGGTGCTCGCGCGGCCGGCCGCGATGCTTGCCGACGACGAGGCGAGCCTATTCGTGAAGGCGCTTGGGCCGGAAATAGAGGCGGCGCTCGCGGCTGCGGCAGCCCTCGCAGGCTGCGAGCCTGGCGAACTCGAGAGCGTGCAGGCAGGCTGGCTCGCACCGAGCACGGAAGAGCTGCTGATGGGGCTCACGCTGCGACTCGTCGAGTCGAAGACGGTGCCCGACGACGAAGGATTTCGGGCGCGGACGTGGGCCGCGAAGCGGAGCGAGGAGATCGCGGGCGAGACGGTGTTCGTGGGCAACGGCCGCGGCTTCTGGCTGCCCGAACGCGAGCGGGGCCGCGTGCTCGTGGTGGCTCCGCCGCCGCTCATGGAGGAGATCATCGCGGACGCTGCCGCGACTCAGTCTGGCCGCGAGAAGGGCGGTCCGGCCGCTTCGCTCGACCGCGATCTGGAAACGCTCGTGGAGATGCTCGACGCCGACCGCCACCTCACGCTCGCGGGCCTGCCGCACCATCTGCTCACGAACGGCCGCCCAACCGCGCTCGTGGGTCCGCTCGCCCGGCTCGCCGAGCCGCTCGCTGCATTCTGTAGCGAGGACGTGAAGGCGGCGGCGGTGTCGCTGCATTTCGGTCGCGATTTCTACGCCGAGGTCGATGTGGTCACGGCGCTCGATCTGCCGGCCGCGAAGGCCGCGCCGGTGCTCGCCGAGCGGCTTGCCCGGTTGCCCGACGACGTCGAGGCCTATTGCACGCGGCTGGCGCCCGATCCCTACGGCGGCCGGCTCGTGATGCGGCTGCCTGGGATGCTGCGGTCGCTCGCGGCCAATCTGCGGGCTGGAGTCGAACCGAATGGCGCCGTGCTCAACGTGGTGCTGCCGCGGCCCGCGGGACACAACATCGCGCTTGCCGCCGAGCTCGCGCTGGCCCAGTCTCCACTGGGGGCTGCGCCCGTCGCGGTCGCCACCGCGGCCGCCGCGACCGACGCCCTCGGCAAGCTCGAAAAGAAGATGACCCTGGTCTTTGCCAAGGACACGCTCGAAAAGACGATCCAGATGATCTCCGACGATGTGGGCGTGCCGATGGAGATCGTCGGCCCCGACCTGCAGCTCGAGGGCATCACGAAGAACCAGTCGTTCGGTCTCGACGAGCAGGACAAGACGGCGAAGGCGATCCTCAAGGTCGTGCTCCAGAAGGCCAACCCCGACGGCAAGCTCGTCTATGTCGTCACCAAGCAGGACGGCGAGGAGGCGATTCTGATCACCACGCGGGCCGCTGCCGAGAAACGGCGTGACACGCTCGCCCCAGGCCAATGACCCCAGTGCATTCACCAGAGAGAGGACGAGTGACATGATCATCGTCATGCAGGCCGAGGCGGCGGAGTCGGATCTCAAGCACGTCGTCGCGCGGGTCGAAGGTCTCGGCCTCCGGCCGCACGTGATCGTGGGCACGGAGCGGACGGTCGTGGCCGTGGTCGGCGACGAGCGTAACGCCCAGATGAGCGGGCTGGAGACGCTGCCGGGCGTGGCGTCGGTGCTGCCGATCCTTGCGCCGTACAAGGTGGCTAGTCTCGAGGTGCAGAGCGAGCCGACGGTCGTTCAGGCTGGTCCGCTCGTGGTGGGCGGTGGCCGCGTGGGCGTGATCGCCGGACCCTGCTCGGTAGAGAGCCGCGAGCAGATCGTGCAGACGGCGCGGGCCGTGAAGGAGGCCGGCGCACTCGGCCTGCGGGGCGGGGCATTCAAGCCGCGGACGAGCCCTTACAGCTTTCAAGGACTCAAGGAGCAGGGGCTGGAATTGCTCGCCGAAGCCCGCGAGGCGACGGGGCTGGCGATCGTGACGGAAGTCGTGGCACCGGAAGACGTGCCTCTCGTGGCACGGTATGCCGACGTGCTTCAGGTGGGGGCCCGCAACATGCAGAACTACCGGCTCTTGGAGGCCGTGGGCCGCACGCAGGTGCCGGTGCTGCTCAAGCGCGGTCCGGCGGCGACCGTCGAGGAACTGCTGCTCGCCGCGGAATACATCCTCGACGCCGGCAACCGGCAGGTCATGCTTTGCGAGCGGGGCATCCGCACGTTCGAGACCCACACGCGGTTCACGCTGCCACTCGCGACGGTGCCCTGGCTGCATGCCCGCACGCACCTGCCGGTGGTGGTCGATCCGAGCCACGGCACGGGGCATGCGAATCTCGTGGAGAGCATGGCCGCGGCGAGCGTGGCGGCGGGTGCCGACGGGCTGATCGTCGAGGTGCACCCCGACCCGAAGTGCGCCGCCAGCGACGCCGCCCAGACACTCGATATCCCGGCGTTCCAGCGGATGATGGACGTCTGCCGTCGCGTCGCCACCGCCGTCGGCCGCACGCTGGAATAGCTCACCCCAGCAGCAGCACCGAGATGCCGGTGTAGAGAACGATGCCGACGATGTCGACCACGGCCGACACGAACGGGTTGCTCATGAGCGCGGGGTCGAGGCCGATCGACCGGAAGAGCAGGGGGAGGCCGGAGCCGACGAGCGTGCCGAGCATCACCACGCACAGGATCGTGAGTGGGATCACGAGGGCGTGGACGGGTGATGGGGCGTAGACGAGCGCGAGGAGATAGCCGGGCACCGCGAGCAAGCCGCCCAGCAAGAGGCCGAGGGCGAACTCACGGCGGAGGATTCGCGGCCAGTCGGAAAGCTTGCAGTCGCCGGAGGAGAGAGCGGTGATCACGAGCGTGGCCGATTGGTTGCCTGAGTTGCCGCCGCTGGCGATCACGAGCGGGATGAAGGCGATCAGCCAGGCGTGGGTGATCGGCGACTTGGCCAGTACCATCGCCGTGAGGGCGGCGGTTGCGAAGAGGATCGCGAGCCACACGCCCCGCTTCCAGGTCATCGAGATGATCGCGGCCTCGAGGTAGCTCTCGCCGAGCGGGGCGATGGCGGCGATCCGCTGGGCGTCGTCGGTGGCGTCCTGCCGCACGGCGTCGAGCACGTCGTCGTGGGTCACGATGCCGACGAGCCGGTTGCGGTCGTCGACCACCGGGATGGCGATGAAGTCGAACCGCGCGAGCGCGTCCACCACCTTCTCGCTCGGCTCGTCCACCCGCACGGCGATCACGTCCCGCTGCATGAGGTCGGACACGAGGGCCGTCGGACGGGCGAGAATCAGGTCGCGGAGCGAGACGAAGCCCACGAGCTTCCGTTCGGCATCCAGAACGTAGATGTAATAGATCGATTCGCTGTCGGGGGCCTGCGACCGCAGACGGGTGATTGCCTCGCCGGCCGTGATGTCGGCGGGGAGCGAGGCATATTCCGTCGTCATCAGCGAGCCGGCCGAGCCCTCGGGGCAGGAGAGCAGCATCCGGATATCGTGCCGCTCGGCCTTGGCGACGAGCGGCAGGATCTCCTCGACGAACTCCGGGTCGAGTTCGCGGAGGAGGTCGTCGCGGTTGTCGGCCGCCATCCATTCGAGCAGGGCGCCGAGGTGGGGCCGGTCGCCCGCCTTTACGAGCTCCACCTGGCGGGCCATCGGGTAGTAGGGAAACACTTCCGCCTGCCGCTCGACGGGCATCGCGTCGAGCATCCGCCACAACTCGTGGTCGTCGAGCCCCTCGGAAAACTCGGCCACCGTCGCCGGGTGCAGTTCCTCCGCCACCTCGCGCAGCCCCGCCGTGTCGCCCTCGGCGAGCATGACGCGGAGTTCCGGGATCAGGATGGGGTTGGCGGCCGGCATGCGGGAGGGGCCTATACTGCGGACTGTTTGCGCTCGGTCTCGAAATATGCCCTCGAAGTATGCCATGGACCCGCGGCCCGTCGAACGGCGATTCCTCTGGTGTGTGATCGCGGCAGCCATTGCCTGCCCGGTCGCCGATGTCCGGGCGAGCGATGCCCGCCGGGGCCACGAGCATTTACTCACGCACGCCTACCTGCCGCCCGACTTCGACCAGGAGGTGTTCGACGCCCTGTGGACGATGTGGGAGGAGCCACTGCGGTCGCGGGCCGAGCAGGCGCCCGTCGCCGAGCGGCGGCGGATGGCGATGGAGCGGTATGGCCTGCTTTCCCATCCCGACGATCCGTCGCGATCGGTGCAATACGTGGTCGGCGCCGACGGTTCGTGGACGATGAGCTGCCTCGCCTGCCACCAGGGGCAGGTGGGGGGCAGGCTCATTCCGGGTGTGCCGAATTCCAACTACGCCCTGGAGACGCTCACTGAAGAGGTGCGGCTGCTCAAGGTGAAGCAGCGGAAGCCGCTCGGGCACATGGACATGGGCTCGCTGCTCCTCCCGCTCGGTACGACCAACGGCACCACCAACGCCGTGATCTTCGGTGTGGCGCTGATGCGGCATCGCGATGCCGCCTTGAACATCGTGCAGCGACCGCCGCGGTTCGACCTCGTGCACCACGACATGGATGCCCCTGCCTGGTGGCACTACCGCACCCGCCGCAGCCTCTATGCCGACGGCTTCGCCGCCAAGGGGCATCGGATGCTGATGCAATTCCTGCTCGTCAAGGAAAACGGCCCCGAGAAGTTCGCGGCGTGGGAGGACGAGTTTCGCGATATCGAGGCCTGGATCGCGGCCCTCGAGCCGCCGAAGTGGTCCGGCACGATCGACGCTTCGCTGGCTGCCACGGGCAAGGGCGTGTTCGCCGCCCACTGTGCGTCGTGCCACGGCACCTACGGGCCCGATGGCTCGTATCCCGAGCGGCTCGTCTCGATTGACGAACTCGGCACCGACCGTGTGCGGCTCGATTCGCTCACCGCCAAAGAGCGGTCCGATCTCAACGCCAGCTGGTTTGGCCACATGGGGGCCGACGGCGCGGAACTCGCGGACCGGGCCGCCGGCACCGGCTACGTGGCCCCGCCGCTCGACGGCGTGTGGGCGTCGGCCCCGTACTTCCACAACGGCTCGGTGCCCACGCTCTGGCACGTGCTGCATCCGGGCGAGCGGCCGGCCGTGTGGCGGCGGACGCCGATGGGCTACGACGATTCACGCGTGGGCCTCGAGGTCGAGGAGCTGGATGCACTGCCCGAGGGCAAACTGCTGCCTTCGGTGCGGCGGCAGTATTTCGACACCCGGAAGCCGGGCAAGAGTGCCTCCGGCCACGACTTCCCGGATGCCCTCTCGGCCGACGAGAAAACGGCCATACTCGAGTATCTCAAGACGCTGTAGCCGCTTCGAGGCATCTGCTACCTTACTGGCTCGTCACAGTTCACCCCGACGGAGTGCCCCGATGACCCAGCTCGAAGCCGCCCGCGCCAATCAGATCACGCCCGAGATGAAGTTCGTCGCCCAGCGCGAGGATCTTCCCGAGGAGTTGATCCGGAGCGAGGTGGCCCGCGGGCGGATGGTGATCCCGGCCAACACCGTGCATCTGACGAAGAAGCTCGAGCCGATGGCGATCGGCATCGCGGCCCTCACGAAGATCAACGCCAACATCGGCAACTCGGCCGTCACGAGCGACCAGCAGACGGAGCTGGAGAAGCTCCACATGGCGGTGCACTACGGCGCCGACACCGTGATGGATCTCTCGACAGGGAAGGACATCGACACGATCCGTCAGGCGATCATCGACGCCTCGCCCGTGCCGATCGGTACGGTGCCGATCTACCAGATGCTCGAAGAGCTTGGCGGCGACATCGACGACATGAAGCCGCAGCATTTCCTCGACATGTGCGAGAAGCAGGCGAAGCAGGGCGTGGATTACATGACCGTCCACGCCGGCCTACTCCAGGAGCATCTCCATCTCACGATGCACCGGATTACGGGGATCGTGAGCCGCGGCGGCTCACTGATCGCCCGCTGGATGATGACGCACAAGCAGCAGAATCCGCTCTACACCCACTTCGAGGACCTCTGCGACATCTTCCGCGAGTACGACGTGACCTGGAGCCTGGGCGACGGCCTGCGGCCGGGTAGCATCGCCGACGCCAGCGACGAGGCGCAGTTCGCCGAGTTGCACGTGCTCGGCGAGCTCACGCGGCGGGCCTGGAAGAAGGGCTGCCAGGTGATGGTCGAGGGCCCAGGGCACGTGCCGATGGACCAGATCGACATGAACATCAAGCGGCAGATGGAGGAATGCGACGAGGCGCCGTTCTACGTGCTCGGGCCTCTCGTGACCGACATCGCCCCGGGCTACGACCACATCACGAGCGCCATCGGCGCGGCCCTCGCGGGCTGGAGCGGGGCCGCGATGCTCTGCTACGTGACGCCGAAGGAGCATCTCGGCCTGCCCGACGCGGAGGACGTGAAGCAGGGCGTGATCGCCTACAAGATCGCGGCGCACGCTGCGGATCTCGCCCGGCATCGGAAGAACGCCCGGGTGCGTGACGACGCGCTGTCACGGGCCCGGTTCAACTTCGACTGGAACGAACAGTTCCGCCTCGCGCTCGATCCCGAGACGGCGAAGAAATACCACGACCAGACACTGCCGCAGGAAACCTTCAAGAGTGCCCACTTCTGTAGCATGTGCGGCCCGAAGTATTGCTCGATGAAGATCACGCAGGACATCCGCGAGATGGCTGCGGCCGAGGCAGCCGGCGGGAATGGCACGGCGAGCGAGCCGATGGCGATCCAGCTGCCGTAGTCGCCGATCTCACAGTTCCTTTGCCAGCGGGTCGCGGAACTCGACCTTCATCGCGAGGCCGGGATGGATTTGCAGGACGATGGGGGCCGGCTCGCGGTATTTGTCGCTCGTGTACCGCGAAACCTGCTGGCCGTTGAGCCAGACGGTGAACGTGTCGCCCTTGGCTTCGACTCGGATGCGATGGCAGCAAACATGGTGAAGCAGAGCAGGCATGTGCGACCGAATGCCCTGCGAATAGTCGTGAGAGCGAAACACATGGTGAGGGCTCCGTGGCGGTCGAAGGGCTGGGAGCTGCATTTCCGCTGAGTCTTACCACACGCATCAGCGGGCGCGATCTGCGGCGGCTGCGAAAACGGACTGCACTGCGAGGCGATGCCCCCGATGCTAAGGTTTGGGGTGGTGATATGGGGCGGGATGCTTGCCGAAGACGCCTTGGCCGATGACAACCGAAGTGCCGGAGTCACCCATCATGGGTCTGGGCGACGGCTACTTTTCGTCACGGCGACGTTTCCAGGTCTGAGCCTTCCTGAACGACAGGAACACACTCCAACGTGGACTCTTGAAGCGATGCGCCAACTCAGGAGATCCCATATGAGTGCGCTGCCCCTGCGTCAGGCAATAAATATGTTGATAACCATGGGATGGATGGCCGTCGGACTGCCCATGGTCCTCTCGGGATATTGCCCAGCCGTTGTGGCCGCCGACGGACAGCCCTCCACCAATGCACCGCGAGAAGACGACGTCAGTCGGATGAAGACCTTCTGTGAATCCGGTAAAGGGGTAGGGGTGCTCAATGGCTTCAAGGAAGCTGATTTGCTGCGGCATGAAGGCAAGGGCTGTCTGACACACATGTGGTTCGGCGGCGACTGGCCGGGCTATGAGAAGACTCGTATTCGGGTTTACGTTGATGGAGAAAAAATCGCCTCCATCGACATGGATCTCGGCTTAGGCCATGGCTATGGGTTCGCCGACCAAGCTGCTCCTTGGGGAACCGAAAGGCTGGGCAAGACGGGGCATCCCAGTGGTGTTTACAACACCTACCAGATTCCATTCGGAAAGAGTGTGCGTGTCACGGCGCAGCGTTCGCAGGAATCGCCTGACGGGAAGCCCTTCTGGTGGATTGTCCGCGGCACAGAAAACCGGCCCGTGACAATCGGCGGCGTGCGACTTCCAGACTCGGCTCGCCTCAAGCTCTTCAAGCAGGAAGATATTCACGCCAAGGCTTTGGATGAATTCAATTTGTGCGATGTGCAAGGCCCGGGAATGCTCTATCAGGTCATGATCGCAGCAAGGCCGGTAAACGTTGACAAACTGGAATACATGGAAGGGTGCCTGCGAGGATATTTCGGTGATTCCGGCGAGCCGGTGCTGTTGTCCTCAGGCCTGGAGGATTACTTTCTTGGCACTTATTATTTCAATCGGGGATCCTTTGCGAATGACTTGGCGGGATTGACGCATCTGGACAGCAAGGCCAAGTCGTTCTCCGGATACCGCTTCCATGACACTGATTCAGTGATCTTTCAGGATCGATTTCGATTGACGTGCCGGAATGGGGAAACATGGTTCGCGCAGAAGAACGGCAAACCTCACGGCAACCCCGGCGACGTCAGATATCAGATACACGACGTACACATGGGTGTATCAATGGTGAATAGGGCGTGGCAGTGAAGGCGTTCGCACTGCGATGACCGCTGGATGGTCAGATAATTCTCAGCGGACGTCAAAGTCGATCTCGACGCCTTGTGAAGAGACTTCGAACACGGGGAGTTCGAAGCCTTGCGGCACGTGGTCGACCGGCGGCTTCGTCTCGGTTGCGTTGGCAAAATCGATGCAGCGAAGCCGCGGTCGGTAGCGGCCTGGCAGGAGTCCGTCGCCGAGTTTGTAACTCCCAGCACGGAAATAACCGCTGGAGTCGCAGATCGCGACTCCCGGCCGAAGCTTCGACGCCGCATCGGCTGGAGCGAAGATCAGGCTGCACTCCGCAGGGGGCGATTTTCCGGCGAACGTCACGCGGCCGGTGACGGGCACGAGGCCGAGGTTCGGACCGCACCCTCCAGTCACAAGAGCCGCGACGGCAATCGCTAACGAGAGCGTGGGGATTCGCCGGGCAGTCATTGCTGGAACGCGGGTCATCGGAAGTCGGAGTCATTCACCATGACCGCGTCCGACCACGTGGTGGCCTTCCAAACGAAGGGCTTGGCAGATCCGCGGATGGTGCCCATCGCGCACTGCACTCGGTAGTCGATGCTGGCCGCGAGCGTCCTCACGGAGCCGTCACAAAAGGCGACATTGACCGCCATCGGGTGCTCACTGCGGATGCCCTGGGTCTCGCAGAGGGTCCAGTGGATGCCATTCGTGTTCGGAATGGTGTAGTTGTATCCGCCAAGATCACCGGTCAGTTTGTCGCTGAATGGCATGTTGAACGGAATGTTGAGGGTGGCCGTGGGCCCCGTCAGGATCCAGTTGTAGAGCCGCCAAGGATATGGCAGCGTCTCACCAAGCGCGATGGTGTTGGAGAGGCCGTCGGCCACCTTCGCCACTGGGAGACCGCGAAAGTTGCCGGCGAAGACCCCACTGACGGACGTCAACGCCGGCGCGGGCCGCGATGGGTCGCCTGACACCGGTTGGGCACACCACGGTCGATTCGCTGCATCGCAGTAGGGGCTGTTGGTCTGAGTTGGCGATGCGGTGACATTCGGGTAGTAACAGTTCGTCTCGACCGGTCCTACGGAACCGACGTACCACGAGGGCATCATGGTTTGCGGGGTGCGGGTGGACATCCCGCCGAAAAGTGGAGAAGAAGCCCTCGGGTCGCTGGGGCAGATCAGGCCGGGTAGGAGCGTCCTTCCCACGGACTGCATGGCAGACGAATAGGCGAGTTGATTGAAATCAAGTCTGTCATAGAGGTTTTGCTGATCCATGTAAGGGAGAAGTTGCGTCAGCCAGTTCCAGGCGGAGTTGGCCATGCCTCCCGTGGCCGTCCGCAGTTCCTGTTCTGCGGCGACGAACTGAGGGAGATTGCTGCCCCCACTGGGGTTGGACGGGCAGTAGTAGCAGCCGGAAGTGGTGCCAGGAAAAGCGCCACGGCTGGCCGTAAACGCGCTCAGGGCGTTGCCGAGTTCGCGGAGCTTGGACGAACACGCCATGCGGCGAGCCGATTCCCGTGCCGACTGCACCGCGGGAAGGAGCAGACCGACGAGCAACCCAATGATCGCAATCGTGGCGAGGAGTTCCACGAGCGTCAGGCCGACACGGGAGCGGCGAGTGGACAGAGTCATGCGTTATTCACATCAGCGGACCGACGTCGCCGACGCCGTGCGGCTGAGAATGCGGCCGCGGTCACGCCAATGCCGGCGAGGGCGATCGCGGCAGGTTCGGGCACGGTGACGTAGCTGAGCACAAGGTTGCTGCCATCCTGGCTGAGCGACCAGGCGCCGGTCGTCGCTGGGCTGCTCGTGAAGTTGGCCGTCGACAGCGTCCAGTTGGCGGCGTCGAAGCCGGTGATCCCGCCGGTTGTCGTGAGGATCGTCCAGGTGCGTGTGATGTCGTCAAATCCCCCGACACTGCCGGGAGCATTGCCCGCCGTGAGGGAGGTGATGTCAAGCAGATACGCCCCGAGACCACCTGTCAGGTTGAGCGAGCCGGTGATGACGATCTGGTCGAAGTCGGTGCCTGCCGAGGTGCCGACGAAGTTGTTCGTTTCCCACACGTAGGTAAACGAGTTCCACGTCTGCGACGTGCCGAACGGCATGATCCCGGGGCTGTTGCCCGGAGAGAGCGTGTCACCAAGGTTGTTGAGCGTGACCGCTGCATTGATCGTACCGTTGCCCCCAAGCGTGGCCCGATTCGCACTGCCGCTGCCCAAGAGGCTGGGGGCAATCGCAAGTGCGGTGGCGGCGTTGTAGTCGAACGCAGCGCCGGCCGACACGGAGATCGCACTTGAGTTGTTGATGCTGCCGTTCGGACCGATCTGCAGCCGTCCTGCCGACACGTTGGTGGTGCCCGAGTAGGTATTGACGGCATCAAGAATCCAGGTGCCCGCGCCGGCTTTGGTAAAGCTCGTCGTGCCGGTGCCATTGTTGGCCAGCACTTTTGCAAACGTGTTTGCGCCGCTATTCGCCCCGCCGAGCGTGAGGAGGCGTGTCTGGTTCGTCGTGCCGTAGGCGATGGCCACGGTGTTGTCGAATGACAGCGTGCCGACGCCCGATGACTCGATCGTGGCGCCGCCGCCTGCCCCGCTGCTGAGTGTGAAGCCGCGATTGGTGGTGACGTCCGCCGTGCCCGAATACCGGAGCGTGGCCGACGGGGCGTTAAAGACGAGGTTGGTGGCCGCGTTGCTCGTCTGCCCGATGCCGCTGGCGACGCCGCCATTGGCGAGCGTCGTGACCTCGAGCACGCCGGCGCTGATCGTGGTGATCCCGGCGTACGTGTTGGTGCCCGAGAGCTTCCACGTGCCGGCTCCAGACTTGGTGATGGCGGCCGCACCGCTCCCGGAGATCAGACCACGAATCTCGTTCGCAGAGCCGACGTACGAGCCTTGGAGCGTCCAGGTTTTCTGGCCAGTAATGGTGGTGGTGCCACCGGTGATGGCGATTCCGTTCGTGAAAACGAGCGGGCCGCTGCCGCTGGAGTCGATGACGTATCCGCCTCCGCCGCCTACGCTGGCGCCGTTGAGGTTACGGTTCGTCGTACTGCCCGCGCCTACGTATAGAAGTGTGACAGAAGAATTGTTCTGGACCATGGAGATCCGACCGTTGGCGTCAGTCACGGGCGCTCCGAGGCTCGACGCTCCGCCGCCCACGTCGTTGATCGTGTCAAATCGGAGCGTGCCGCTATGGACTACAGTCTGGCCCGAGTACGTGTTGAGTGCGGTCAGCGACAGCGTGTTGGTGCCAAGTTTGGACAGGCCCAAGACGTTTGCGCCCCCGTTGGGATTGGCGATCGTGGAGCTAAGCGTAAAAACCCCGCCTGTGGAATTCGTCGTGTCGAGGCCGATCCGGGAGCCGTTCCGGAAGCCGCCGGTCGAGGTCCCAAGCCCCGCGAGCGCGCCGATGTCGGAGTCTGTGAATTCTCCCGTGCCACCGACGAAGAAGCCCGCGAGAGCCCCGGAGCCAGTGACAAGGTTTGACGCGGTCCAACTCGATGCGTCGGAGTTGTAAAGCGACACACGCTTCCCGAAAGTCACGGAACCGGCGCTGATCGTCGTCACGCCGGTGTAGGTATTAGTGCCGCCGAGCGTTAACGGCGTTGAACCGGTTCGAGTAATCCCAGCCCTGCCATTTTCGCCGATGTTGCCATTAATCGTATTGGTGCCAAAGCCGTTGCTGGAGAACGTGTAAGTCTGTGCCGAACCATTGCCCAGGATGATGCTCGCATTGATGGCGAAGCCGGATGTCCCGTTCCCAGCTGTGTATTGAATTGCCGCGGTATTCGTGAGTACCAAAGTGCCGCCGCTGATAGTCGCCCCAATTGCCCCACCCCCGCCGACCTGTAGCGCGCTCGCCGTCACCGTGCCGCTGATCGTGGCCGTGCCCGTTCCCACGTAGCTGAAATTGGCGATGCTGCCATCGGTCCAAAAAGTCGTGCTGGTGCCCGCCGTCCCTGTGGCCCAGAAGACGTCAGAGGCGCTTGTGCTCCATGTGCCGTTTCCCGGCTGGAGCCCTGAAGTACCAGATGAAGTGTCCCAATAGAGCGTCGTTTGGGCGTGGGCAACGGTGGCGGAGATGGCCAGGACCGCTATGAATGCGAGCCTGCCAATTACAAAAAACAGTTGCATGTTCCCCTCTCCTTCGCGAGCTCAGCCCCGGCGAGAGCAGGCGTGAGCCGCACCTCTCTGGAGAGGCTATGGCAACCCGAAGCGGCCCGCAATAACCCGGATTCCAAAAGGTTGACGAAAACCTTAGCAGGGCGAAGCTGGCCGTCCGTGCTAAGGTTTTGGATGGCAATTTCGGGGTGTGGATACTTGCCGTTGTCAGCCTCGCCGATGAAAACAAATGTCAGCGAGCAACGCGGTTCATGGGCGGGCGTCGTTTGAAGGCGTCTGGCCCATGAGGGTAAAGGGTCAGTGATGGACGAACCTCAACTGACACCGGCACAGCAGCGGGATCTCGTGCAGCGGCTCTTTCTAGAGCGGGTGCCCGAAATCCGCCGGTTCGTCACGGCGACGCTTCCCGACATGGCCCTCGTGGACGAGGTGATTCAGCAGTCCTTCAAAGCGGTCACTGCCGACGCGGCCTTCTACGATCCCACGCAGAGCTTTACGGTCTGGCTGCACCCGGTGGTGCGGCACGTCGTTGCCACCGTGGGACGGCGGGCGGAGCCGCTGAGCCAGCCATTCTCAGAGGACGTCATTGACAGCCTGATAGCGAGCCGCCCTGCGGCCATGGATATTGCGGCGCTCCGGCGGTGGCTTGACGAGTGCGTGCAGCAGCTGGCTCCTCAGGCCCGCAAGATCGTGGAGTTGCGGTATCGCAAGACGATGAAGCCCCGCGAGGTGGCCAAGCTCATGGGCTGGACGAATGCGAGTGTGCACGTGGCCCTGAGCCGGGCCCGGACGGCGTTGCGTCAGTGTGTGGACACGAAGAAGGCGGCATTGGACGCGTCGTGAGCCCAGAGGCTTTTAGGAAGAGAAGAACCGTGAACGAGATTCGAATCAACGAGCTGATCGACCGTTTCTTCAACTGTGACCTCGGTGGCGCTGACCGGGCGGCGCTCGAGCGGGCCCTGTTGCGGTCGCCACAGGCCCGGGCTTTGTTCTGGGAAAAGGCCGAAATGCACGAGGGGCTGCGGGAGTGGGGGCTCGAACACTGGGATCGGCTCGGGCAGCCGTTGGCTTCCGGCCGTAGGCCGGTGCCGACGGCAGTAGTGCTGCTGGCGTCACTGAGCCGAGTCGCGCGGGCGGCCACGATCCCGCTCACACTGGTCGTTGGGTCGCTGGTGGGCATGGGAGTGGCTTGGGCAGTCGTGCCACAGGTGCGGGCCTCGCTGACGATCCCTCTCCGAATCGCGAACGGCGGATTCGAGGACGAGCCGCCCGGTTCGATCATGGCAAGTGCAGAGGCCGACAGGCTGGAACAGTTGCCCACCACATTCGCCGCGTGGGGCGGCGATCGGGTCCGGGTATGTCGCGCGGAGCAGGGCGTTTCGCCTGTCGAGGGTCGGCGGATGCTCGCCTTCGAGAAGGCTCTTCCCGGGCCAGGTGATGAAGCTGTCACGCGGGCCGATGCGTGCGATGTCTTCCAGGTCGTGGATCTGTCCACCTATCGGCCGCAGATCGCGCGGGGCGGCTGCATGCTCACTGCCACAGCGCATGTGAGCGACGCGGGGCCAGAGCGGCCGGTGGCGACCGACTTCATCGTGCGTGTGCACGTGTTCGGCGGTGAGCCGCAGAGCGTGCTCGCAGGCTGGCCGCACACACGCCTCGAGGCGATCGCCACGGGCACCGAGCGGGTGACATCGTTCGGCGGCCAGGCCGAGTGGCGAGAGCTGATCGCTCAGGCCAGCCTGCCAAAAGATGCAACGTTCGCGGTTCTCCAGATCGACGCCACGAACATGGATCGAACTCCGGGCAGGCCGCCTGGTGTGTTCGATCGTCACTACTGTGACGATGTGCGGCTTTCGCTCACGGTGCCCACCGGTCCTGCTGCCAATCAGTGAAGGAGCCTCTCTATGATTACCCATCAGATGGCACCTCGGGCGATCGACCGACGCACCGTGCTCAAGGCCGCGGGGGCGTCGCTCACGCTGCCTTTCCTGCCGTCGTTGGCTCGCAAGGCGTTCGCGGCCGAGCAGGCCGCCGCGGTGCCGAAGCGGATGGTTGCGATCTCGTTCGGCTACGGGGTCACGAACGAGACGTGGTTTCCCGATCCGAAGAAGACGGGCGCCGACTACGAGCTTTCGGTAGGGCTCAAGCCGCTCGAACGGCACAAGGGGCGGATCACGATCGTCCAGGGACTCTCGAACAAGTTCTCCAACGAAGGCCACTGGGGCAGCACATTTTATCTGACGGGTGCCAATCGCTACGCGATCCCGGGGCAGAACTTTTTCAACTCCGTGTCGGCCGACCAGGTGGTGGCAGAGCAGTTCGGGCAGCACACGCGTTTCACGTCGCTGCAGCTCAACAGTAAGGACAACCACGAGAGCGGCCACGGGCCGGGGCTTTCCCTGGCCTGGAACCGACAGGGCAAGCCGATCGCGGGCGTCGACACACCGTTGGCGGTGTTTCACAAGCTCTTCGGCGACGATGAGGCGCCGCTGGAAGAGCGGCAGCGGGCCCTCGCGGAGCACCGCAGCGTGCTCGACGCCGTGCTCGTTGAGGCCAAGGCGATCGACGGCAGGCTCTCGGTCGATGACCGCCGGAAGCTCGACGAGTATTTCGAATCGATCCGCGAGATCGAGACCCGGCTCGCCAAGGACGAGGCCTGGATGGCTCGGCCGAAGCCGACGGCCGAGGTGAAGCAGCCGCCGGCTGAGCCGAACGGCATCGAGGAAACGCAGCTGATGCACGATCTCATGATCGCGGCCCTCCGCACTGACTCGACGCGGGTGATCACCTACCGCCAGCCGCACTGGAATCTGATGAAGGCGCTCGACATCGACTACCACCCGCACGATGTCAGCCACTACATGCCAGGCAGCCGGATGGAGGCCTCGCAGAAGCGTGACATCAAGATGAGCGAGTTGCTGGCGGAGTTCATCGACAAGCTGGCGGCGGTGAAGGAGGCCGATGGCTCGACGCTGCTCGACAGCGTCGCCCTCTCGTTCGGCAGTAACATCCGATCGATCCACTATCTCGACAACTGCCCGACGATCCTCACCGGAGGCGGCGCCGGCGTGAAGCATGGCCGCCATATCGTGCTGCAGGCAAAGCAGACGCCGCTGTGCAACCTCTGGCTCACGCTCATGCATGGCCTGGGACTCGAGGTCGATGCCCACGGCGACTCCACGGGCACGCTCGGTGAGTTGACGGCGTGATGGACGTGTGGAGCGGCCGGCGGCGGTCAGCCGGGGGTTGGCTCCGGAAGTTCGGGCAGGCCAGCGGCGAGTGACTGGGCGGTCACGAACACGGGTTCCGCAGCCCTGGGATGAGCTTCGTGGAACGCGTCCATCGCCCGGCGGGCCCGCTCCGTCGGCTCGTCCCAGCTGACCTGCACGGGGACTGGACCGCTGTCGCTTTCTACGACGAAGTCAACCTCGCCATCACCCCGCCAGTAGCTCACCTGGCCGAACCGGCGCCGGAGGAGCAGGTAGGTCGCGCATTCGAGCTGCTTGCCACGATCCTTGCCGGTGGTCGTGACGGCGACCCGTCGCAGGCCTGTGTCGATGGGATAAAACTTCCGGTTGCGAGCCGACCGCTTCCGTGCCGACCAGGCGAAGAAGGGACAGCCGAAGGCGAGGTAGGCGGTCTCCGCCGCCTCGATGTAGAGGCCTGTGGTGTCGATCGAGATGCCGAGGGCAGCCGCTGCCCGCCGCACGCTCATTTCCGCTCCGGCCGACTCGTAGAGCATCTGCACGAGCTGGCGGAGCGGCCTGCTCGAACGTGCCGCCACCCGCTCCCGCATGTCGCGTTCCACGATGTCCTGAAAGTAGCCCCGCAGCAGTAGGTCACGGTCACGGGAAGTGGCCGGCGCAGGAAAGCCACCGCAGTCCAGATAGTCCTGGAGCGTGGCCCGCGGCCGGGCGATGGAGAACTCCGCAAAGTCGAAGGGATACAGCTCGACGGTGTGGTGGCGGCCGGTGAGCGATGAGCCGAGTTCACCGGAGAGCAGATGGGCGTTCGAGCCGGTCACCACGAAGTGGCGGTCGCGCGGCCGGTCGAGTTGCGACCGCAGCCACCGCTGCCAGCCATCGACCCACTGAATCTCGTCGAGAAAGTACGCACATCCGGGGCCACGGTCGGCCTCGAAGGCATCGACCATCAGCTGGAGCGTGGTGTGGTCGAGCGCCGGTGCCAGCCGCGGATCCTCGAAGTTCACGAACAGGCAGCGGGAGCGGTCGAGCCCATAGCGGTCGATGAGCTGCCGCAAGAGCGTTGACTTTCCGCCGCGGCGGACGCCCTGGATGACGAGGGCAACGTCCGGGCGGAGTTCCTCAGGGAGCCGAATAGTGCGGGGGACCGAGCGGGGCGGAGGGGCGTCCCAGTGGCTCCAGTCGGCGGCAACCCGGAGGAAAACGGCGGCGTCCATGCTGTCGAGTGTACTCGACGGTTTGTCTTATGTCGAGTTTGCTCGACACCGTCGCATGCTGCTAAAAAGCTAAGGTTTTCGCCTCTTTTTTCGAGGGGATCGTTTGTCGCCCGGATCGTGGCGGACGATAACGACGGAGATGCCGGAGCGAGCCATCGGCGAAGCTCTGCCCCCCACGAGACGCGCACTCATGCGGTCGATTCGCACGTTCTGGACGATCGGGGCTGTTGCCCTTGTGTACGGCGCCGGGGCTGCCGTTGTGGCTGCACCCGTGGCGCGGATGGAGGCCGGCCATGCGGCATTCCTGCAGGCGAACTGCGGAAAGTGCCATGCGGGAGAAGACACCGACAGCGGTGTGCGGCTCGACGACCTGCCGCTCGAGATCACGACCACCGAGGGCGCCGACCGCTGGCAGAAGGTGATGAATGTGCTCAACTCAGGCGAGATGCCGCCGGAAGAGCAGCCGCAGCCGGAGCGGGAGGCGAAGACGGAGTTTCTGGCGGACCTCGCCCAGACACTCGTCGTGGCCCGCAAAGTGATCGGCGAGCAGGGAACGAGGCAGATCATTCGCCGACTCAACAAGCGGGAATACAAGAACACGGTCCGTGATCTGCTCGGCGTGGAGATCGACGTGACCGAGTTGCCGCAGGACGGCGGAGCCGGAGCGATGGATACGGTCGGCGCAGGCCTGGCGATGTCGAGCGACCAGTTCGAGTCGTATCTGACGCTCGGCCGCAAGGCGGTGGAGGAGGCGATCGCGGCGCAGAAGGGTGCGGCAGCCAAACCGCAACCGTACCATCGCGACAGCGAAGACTACGTCAATGAGCGGCAGCAGAAAATCATGAAGCAACAGGAGGAGGCGAACGCGAAATATGTCGCCTGGACGCAGGCTATCGATGAACTGGCAAAGCTTCCCGAATATGCCGACGTCGTCGCCGACATCACGCAGCGGATGGGGAGGCGGGGCGACTTCAAGTCGCAGTATTACCGGGAGTGGGACCGGCTCGTCGGCAAACCTGACGTGAAGCAGTATGGCTACAACGATGCAGGATCGCTCGACTTCTTCGCCCGCAACTCCGCACTCAAGGTCTTGCCTACGCTACAGGACTACTACCAACGGCCGGCGACCGACTCAGGCGTTTATCTCGGCTGCCACATGGTGCACCACACGGAGTCGCACAAGATCCCCGATCGCTGGCCGCCCGGCGAATATGTCTACCGCTATCGGATCGCCGCCACCGACGACGCGGAGTGGCACCAGCGGTTCGTGCAGTTCGGGATCAAGGGGGGCGGCCTCGACAATTTCGACCTGATGAGCACGCACGAGGTGACGGGCACGCTCGAGAACCCGCAGATCCTGGAGGTGAAGGTGCGGGTGGGCAGCGGCCCGAACCGGATCTTCTCGATCCGCGAGAAGCGGCGAATCAAACGCGGTACCGATAACGATCGCTTCGAGAAGTCGTTCCGAAAAATCGGCCGTGGCCCGACGCCAGTGATCTGGGTCGATTGGGTGGAGATCGAAGGGCCACTGCCGCCGGAGCCGGGCACGCCCGAGCCGGTGTCGCTCATCGCGGCCACGCAAGATGCCGCCGGGGCTCGCGACGTGATCAAGCGGCTGGCGACGCGGGCGTTTCGCGGGGAGCCGCCGAAGCCCGACTACATCGACCGGCTCGTGAATCTCTTCGAGGCCCGAATGACCACGGGTGACTCATTCGAGGATGCGATCGAGCGGTCGCTCTCGGTGGTGCTGGCCTCGCCGCCCTTCCTCTATCTGGCTGAGCCGGGTGAGGCAGGGAAGCCTCGGCCACTGTCGGGCGTGGAGCTGGCCAACCGGCTCTCGTATTTCCTGTGGAGCGGGCCGCCCGACGAGGAACTGTTGGGCTACGCGACCCGCGGCGAGCTTTCGAAGCCCGACGTACTCGCTGCGCAGGTCGATCGGCTGATCGCGAGCGACCGATTCGACGCGTTCCTGGCCGGCTTCCTCCATCAGTGGCTCGACATGGAGCGGCTCGACTTCTTCGAGTTCGACGCGGAGAAGCACCGCGACTTCGATGACAGCATGAAGGTCGCGGCGCGGTGGGAGGTGTATGAGACGTTCGCCCACGTGCTGCGGACCGGCGGCAGCCTGAGGCAGCTCCTGTCGAGCGACGAAGTGATCGTCAACGGGCTCCTGGCGAGGTATTACGGCCTCGAGGGTGTCAGCGGCGACGAGTTTCGCACGGTGTCGCTCCCCGCCGGCTCGCCGCGGGGCGGACTGCTCGGTATGGCTGCGATCCACGCGATGGGGAGCGACGGCACTGCGTCGCATCCGATCCACCGGGGCGTGTGGGTGGCCAAGCATCTTTTGAACGACCCGCCGCCGCCGGCCCCGCCAAACGTGCCGCAGCTCTCGCGGCTGGAAGGCCAGCTGCTCACCACCCGCGAGCGGTTCGTGGCCCATCAAGAGGAGCCGCAGTGCGCGAGCTGCCACCGGCGGTTCGACCCGATCGGCTTCGGCCTCGAAAACTTCGACGCAGCCGGCCTGTGGAGGACGACCGACGCCTATGAGAAGAAGGGCGTGGGAAAGAGGGAGTGGGAGATCGAGCCGGCCGGCAAACTGCATGGTGGCCCCGCGTTCAAGGATTACTTCGAGTTGCGGGAGATCGTGGCGGAGCGGGTCGATGCGTTCGCCCGCAGCCTGACGGAGGCGATCGTGGAATACGGCCTTGGCCGGCCCTGCGGCTACGCCGACGAGGAGCTCGCGGCGACGATCCTCGCGCGGGCCAAGGCGAAGGACTGGCAGCTGCGGGAATTCATCCAGGCCCTCGCGGCGAGCCGGGAGTTGCAGTCAAAGTGAGACAGTCGCACGGATGGTTGATGATCGCCACGGGCGTGGTCGCCTCAATCGCCATCTGTGGCACGGCGGCTGGCCAGAGTCCGGCCGTCGGCACGGTCGTGTTGAAGGAAGACTTCAGCAACGGCCCCGAGCGAGCCAATCCCCGGGCCTTCGGGGGCGGGAAAACCTGGAACATCCCCGACACCTGGGAGTGGCGGGACGGCGCGGTCGCGAGCATCTATAACCGCATGAAGTTCCCCGGCAAGGGGCACGGCAAGTCGGTCGATCCGCACTTCCGGGCGCGGGACGTGCGCATCTCGTACCGCGTGCGGTTCGACTCCGATGCGTCGTCGATTTCGATGATCGTCAACACCGGGTTTCCGGACAAAACCGGCCTGCCGCTCTGGCACCTCGGCGATGCCAACGCGCAGATCGCGGCCGATGCCTCGAAGCCCGACGTCGGCCTGTACGAGCGGTGCTTCACTCGCGACATCAACGATCCACGAGTGAAAGACAAGGCGCAGAAGCCCGGCGGCCTGCTCAAGAACATGATCGCCTACGGCGTCCCGGGACGGGGGGTGCGAGAGCGTGTGGGGCTCGAGGTCGGGGAGTGGAACCAGTTCGTGGTCGAGGTCGTGGGCCCGCAGTGGACCTACTGGGTGAACGGCAAACAGGTCCTCTCGATGACGCAGGAATACGCCGACTGTGACAAGGAGACGGCCAACTTCATCGCCTTCGGGCCGCTCCTCCTCGACGACATCGTGATCGAGGAACTACCGCGGCCGGAGCCGATCGACCTCGTGATCGTGGCCGGCCAGTCGAACGCCGTGGGCTACGACGCCAAGCCCGGGCAACTCCCGGCCGACCCCCGTGACAAGGACGTGCTCTTCTGGTGGCGGTGCGGCGACCCGCCGGCGGACGAGCACGACTCGACATCGGGCGGAACATGGACGCATCTCCAGCCGCAGCCGCTCGGCACGCCCAAGCTGCCGAAAGAAGGGCGGCAGTACGGTAACTTCGCCCAGGCCGACGGCGGCTTCGGCCCGGAGATCGGCTTCGCCCGCGAGCTGCTCGCAAAGGAGCCCGGCAAAAAGCTCGCGATCGTGAAGGCGGCCTTCAGCGGCACGGGCCTCCGCACCGACTGGAACCCGCACGACTCAGGCGAGGGTGGCAGCTGCTACCGTGCCCTCTTCGACGAGGTGCGGGCGGCACTGCGGGCCGGTCGCGAACAGGGACTCGTGTTTCGACCGCGGGCGCTTCTCTGGGTGCAGGGGGAAAGCGACGCCACCCCGCAGGATGCCAAAGCCTATGCGGCCAACCTCGAAGCCCTCGTCAAGGCATTCCGCGGCGACCTGGCCGCCAAGGACATGACTGTGCTCCTCGCGGTGAACACGAAGTTCAAGGTGAACCCGGATCCGAATCCGCTCGTGAGGCAGGTCGTCGAGGCCCAGAAGCAGGTTGCCGAAACGCTGCCCCGGTGCGACTACGTCGACACGTCCGCGGCAACCGTGGCCAACGCTGTTCATTTCGACGCCGCCGGCACGCTCGACGTGGGCCGCCGCTTGGCCGACGCCCTCGTCACGGCCGAGGCGGCTGGCACGGGGGCACGCCCTTGAAGGAAGCCTGCCGCCCTGGCCCACGTGCGCTCGTCGTGATGGGCGTGTGCGGTGCCGGCAAGACGGAGATCGGTCGGCGGCTGGCGGAGGCCCTTCAGTGGACCTTTGTCGATGCCGACGATGTTCATCCGCCCGCCAACGTCGAGAAGATGCGGGCCGGCATGCCGCTCACCGACGCCGACCGCTGGCCGTGGCTCGACGCTCTCGCAACGCTCCTGCAGAACGCGGCGGCCGGCCAGGGCAGCATCGTGTTGGCCTGCTCCGCGCTCGCTCGCCGTTACCGCGACCGGCTCGGCTTGCCCCACCCGCGGATCCGCCTCGTGCATCTCGATGACGCGGGCGGCGTGATCCGCCAGCGACTGGAACGGCGGGCCGGTCACTTCATGCCCGCAGCGCTGCTCGACAGCCAGGTGACGCTCCTCGAAAGGCCGGCCGCGGACGAGCGGCCGATCGTCGTCGACGTGGCGAGCGAGCCGGAAGCGATCGTCCGCGCGATTCTCGCCAGCCTCGACGGTTCGACGTGAGTGCCGATCGACGACACGCTTCATCGACTCTGCCTGGAAGCCCGAAGCGCGAGCTGAGGGACGTGCCTCCGACTCCGCTCGATGCTCTTCGATGAGCTAGTTTTTCGTCCAGCCGGTGCCATCGGGGCGGTCTTCCAGCATGATGCCCGCCTCCGTGAGCTTGTTCCGGACGAGGTCGGCCGTGGCGAAGTCCTTCGACTTCCGGGCATTGGCCCGGATCTCGATGATGAGATCCATGAGCTTGCCGACGAGCGCTTCGTCGGCGCCGCCGCTCATGGCCCGCGGAGCCTTCAAGAACAGGCCGAGGGTGCCGGTGAGTTCGCGGAGCACGAGCATCATCGCGTCGAGCGCCGCCAGTTCGGCCGCGGGCTTCTTCGCCTCCAGTCCGTGCTGGTCGATGAACTTGTTGGCCGTGCGGACGAAGTCGAAGAGCGTCGCGATCGCGATCGCCGTGTTGAAGTCGTCGTCCATCGCGGCCAGAAACTTCGTGCGGAGTTCTCGCACGTCGTCCCTCACGCTGCCCGCAGCATCGTCGCCCTCGCGGCGGCTGCGGCAGGGCAGGGCGTAGAACGACGTGCCGCCGATCCGCTCGTAGCGGGCGAAGAGCCGCTCGAAGGCCTCCATCGCCCGGGCGCTCTCGCCCAGTGGCTCCTCGCCGAAGTGGATCGGGCTGCGGTAGTGCGTCGAGAGCAGGAGCAACCGGATCACCTCCGGGCGGTGGCGGGCGAGCAGATTCTTGAAGGGCTCGGCGCCGGTGGACTTCGAGATCTTCGTCGCCGCCTGGGCTGCAGCATCGTCGGCCGCCGACGGCTCAGTGCCGCGGGGCCGGCCGCCGACCTTGCCCGCGGCGCCCGCCGCCTGCATCAGGCCGTTGTGCATCCAATACGTGGCCATCGGGCAGTCGTGAAGCGACTCGCTCTGGGCGATCTCGTTCTCGTGGTGCGGAAACACGAGGTCGAGGCCGCCACCGTGGATGTCGAAGTGGGGACCGAGGATCGCTTTGCTCATCGCCGAACACTCGATGTGCCAGCCCGGCCGCCCCTTGCCCCATGGGCTGTCCCACGACGGCTCGCCCGGCTTCGCCTGCTTCCAGAGGGCGAAGTCGGCCGCCGACCGCTTCCGCTCCGCGGTCGAGCCCCCTTCGCCCTGCGTCTGCTCGACTGAGCGATTGGTCAGCTTGCCGTAGTCGGCATCCCGCGTGACGTCGAAATAGACGTCGCCGTCGCTGGCGTAGGCGCAGCCCTTGGTGATCAGCCCCTCGATGAAGGCGATGATCGTGCCGATGTGCTCCGTGGCCTTCGGCATCGAGTCGATGCTTTCGACACCGAGGCAGGCGAGGTTGTCGAGGTAGTCGGCCGTCATCTCCTCGGCCAGCTTCGCCATCGTCGTGCCGCGGGTCGCGCTCTCGGCAATGATCTTGTCGTCCACGTCGGTGATGTTGACCACCCACGTCACCGACCAGCCGGAGTAGGTCAGGTAGCGTTTGACGGTGTCGAAGATCACCGGGCCGACCATGTGGCCGATGTGGCTCGGCTTGTAGACCGTCGGGCCGCAGAGATACATGCCCACATGACCCGGCTTCACCGTCACGAGCGGCGTCTTTTTCTTCGTCAGCGTGCTGTAGATCTCGATCGGGGGCAGGGCCGTCGTCGCCTCGGTCTTCGCCATCTCGTCTCGTCGCTCCAGTGTCAGGTCGTCGGGATTCGTCCGCCTACCGCTCGATCAGCACGACGCACTCGGCGCCGATCGCCAGTTCCTCGCCGATCGGCCCGACCGATTCGCCCGTCTTGGCCTTGAGCCAGACGGCCTCCTCGGCGATGCCGAGCACCTCGGCAATCCGGCGGCGGATCGCGGGGCGGTGCGGCAGGATTTTGGGACGCTGGGCAAAAATCACGCAATCCAGATTTGCGATTCGCCATCCCGCGGCCGCCACGCGATCGGCAGCCGCCCGGAGCATCGTCGCGGAGTCGCGGCCCCGGTTGGCGGGATCGGTGTCGGGAAACAGCTCGCCGATGTCGCCGAGAGCCGCCGCGCCGAGCAGGGCGTCGGTGATCGCGTGCAGGAGCACGTCGGCATCGCTATGGCCGATGGCCCGGCAGTCGTGGGGGATCGTGATCCCGCCGATCACGAGGCCGTCGCCGGGGCCGAGCCGGTGCGTGTCGTGACCAAGACCGACGCGGTGCATGCTCTGGTTCTCCCGAGGGCGGCTCCGTTTTCACCTATACTCGCCGCATGCACAATACCGCTGATGCGACAGGCAGGCCGTCTCCGGAAGCAGTCATCCGGGTGGAGGGGCTGGCCAAGGAGTATCGCGTTTACGACAAGCCGGAAGGGCTTGGGGCGAGCCTGCGTGGGCTCTTCCGCCGGACGAGCCGGGCCGTCGAGGCGCTCAGGGGTGTTGATCTCACGGTCAATCGCGGTGAGTTCGTAGCCCTGCTCGGGCCCAACGGCGCCGGGAAGACCACGTTTCTCAAGCTGCTCTCCGGGATCATCACGCCCTCGCGGGGCACTGCCCGCGTGCTCGGCCATGTGCCCTGGGAGCGGGCCGACGACTTCCGCCGCCGGTTCGCCCTCGTGATGGGGCAGCGGAACCAACTCTGGTGGGACCTGCCCGCCGCCGAGAGTTTTCGATTGCACAAGGAGATCTATCGGCTCGATGCGGCCCGGTTCGAGCGGGTGCGGGATGAACTCGTCGATCTGCTCGGCGTGCGGAAGCTGATCCTGCAGCCGGTGCGGGAGCTGTCGCTCGGCGAGCGGATGAAGCTGGAACTCGTGGCCGCGCTGCTCCACGAGCCGGAGGTGCTCTTTCTCGACGAGCCGACGATCGGCCTCGACGTCGTTGCCCAGCACACGATCCACGAGTTCCTGCGGCACGTGCAGGCCGAGCGACGCACGACCGTGATGCTGACCACGCACTACATGAAGGACGTCGCTGCGCTCTGCGAGCGAGTGGTGGTGATCACCCACGGCGACATCCTCTATGACGGTTCGCTCGCCGAGATCGTCGATCGGTTCACGACGCACAAGATCGTGACGCTCGATCTCGACGAGCCGCCGGCCCCCGGCGAGCTCGAGCGGTTCGGGTTTCCCTGCGAGATCCGCGGGCCGCAGGTCGTGATGCGGATCGACCGCAATCGGATCGCCGACGTACTGCCCGAGATTCTGCGAGGCGCGGGCGTCCGCGACGTGTCGGTGGAAGACGTGCCGCTCGAGGAGATCGTGGCCGGGCTCTTTCGCTCGGGGAGAACGCGGCCGGCCGAGCCAGCAGAGACGCCTGCATGAGCCATGCCGCGCCGCTCAACGCCGACCGCCCGGGCCGGCTCGCCGAACTCGCCACCCGGCTCCGCATCTGGTGGACGATGCTCGCGATCTGTCTTGAGGAGCGGCTCGCCTACCGGGGCGACTTCATCCTCGGCACGGCGATGCGGTTCCTGCCCATCGTCACGCAGGTCTTCCTCTGGACGGCGGTGTTCGCCGCCACCAGCCGCTCCGACATCGCGGGCTACTCGAAGACCGACATCGTTGCCTACTACCTGCTCACGATGGTCACGCGGGCCTTCTCCAGCATGCCGGGCCTCGCCGGCGGCGTCTCCCGCAGCATCCGCGACGGCTCGATCAAAAAGTATCTCGTGCAGCCGGTGGACTACGTGTCGTTTTTGCTGGCCGCCCGGATCGCCCACAAGCTCGTCTACTACGCCGTCGCGATCCTGCCGTTCGCGGTCGTGTTCTGGATCTGTCGCGGCTATTTTCCACAGCTGCCCGACGCTGCCACGATCGCGGCCTTCATCGCGTCGCTGCTGCTCTCGTTCCTGCTCGGCTTCTTCATGGAGGCGACGCTCGGCATGCTCGGATTCTGGGTGCTGGAGGTGTCGAGCATCGTGTTTGCCTACATGCTCGTGCAGTATCTGCTTTCGGGCCACATGTTCCCGATCGACATGCTCGCCGGCATCCCCACGGGCATCGCGGGGGTGGACGTGGCCGACGTCGTCCGCTGGCTGCCCTTCGAATACACGGCCTACTTTCCGGCAGCGGTCTGGCTCGGAAAGGTGCAGGGCGACGCCCTCGTGCGGGCTCTGGCGATCGAAGCGGCGTGGGTGGTCGTCATGGCGGTGGCGTGTCGCGTGGTGTGGTGGCGGGGCACGCGGCGTTACTCGGCCTACGGAGGCTGACGATGGGCCGCTACCTCTCCATCTTCGGCACGTTCGCCCGGGCCTGTCTTGTTCGCGACATGACGTTCCGGGCGAACTTCCTGCTGGAGTGCGTGACGAGCCTCGGCTGGATGTCGATGAACCTCGCCTTCTACCTGCTCGTGTTCCAATTCACGCCTGAGATCGGGAAGGGGACGGGCTGGTCGCGGGAACCATTCTTCGCGTTCGTCGCCACCGGCCTGATCATCAACTCGATCGTGCAGGCGCTCTTCATGCCGAGCGCGGAGGAGCTCACCGAGATGGTCCGCACCGGCGGCCTCGACGCCGTGCTCGTGCGGCCGCTCGATGCGCAGTTCCTGCTCTCGATGCACCGCGTCGATTTCTCGTCGTTCGCCAACGGCCTCGTGGGCTGCGGCCTCCTCGCCTGGGCGCTCGCGCGGATGGAACACGCCCCGCCGCCAATCGCCTGGCTGCTCTATCCGCTGCTCATCGTCTGCGGCGTGGCGATCCTCTATTCGCTCGTGATCATGCTGGCCGCCGCCACGATCCTCATGGGCCGCAACCAGAGCCTCTACGACTTCTGGTTTTATCTCACCAACTTTTCCCGCTATCCCGCCGAGATTTATTCAGGGCCGTGGGGCGGTCCGCTCCGCGCCTTGTGCACCTTCGTGATTCCGATCCTGCTCGTCGTCAACGTGCCGGCCCGCGTCATCGCCCAGCCGCTCGTGGGCGATGCCTGGTGGCCCGTCGCCGGCGCCATGGCAGCTGCGGCCGCAGCGCTCGTGATCTCGCGGGTCGTATTCCAGCGGGCCCTGGCCCGGTATCGCAGCGCGTCGAGTTAGGCCCGAGCGAGGGAGGATTCCGTGCGTCCGCAGCTTCATGAAGACACCGCTGCCACGCTGATCGGTCTGACGATCGTGGCCATGGCCCTGGCCGTCACCTGGGACGCGCGGCCGGAGACGGAGCCAGCCAGTCGGGCGGCCCATCCGAAGGGCTGGCCGACGCCGCTCTCGGCCACGATCGACAAGCCGCAGACGTGGGCTGATTCGCCGCTCGAAGCCCTCCGCGACAAGAAGGGACGGAGTGTGGCCGTGCCCGTGGCGATGGGCATGGGCTGGGTCGTGCTCGTGGGCATGGCGGGGGCGTTGCTCGGCGGGCGATCGGTCGTGCGAAGCCTGCCGGGCGCGGTCGCGCTCGCAGCGCTGGCCTGCTCGGCCTATCTGCTCGCCGGCCAGAAGGTGATCCATTATTACAACCTCGAGTATCCGCTCTGGGCGCTCGCGGTCGGGCTCTTGATCGGCAACCTCGTGGGAGTACCTGCCTGGCTCCGCCGGGCGCTCGCCGGCGAGTTTCTCATCAAGACCGGCCTCGTGATCTTCGGCGCCGAGGTGCTCTTCAGCCGACTGCTCGAACTGGGCCTGCCGGGTCTGATGACGGCGTGGATCGTCACGCCGATCGTGCTCGTGACCACCTACCTCGCCGGCGTGCACCTTCTGAAGATTCCGTCGCGGGCGCTCTGCATGGTCGTGTCGGCCGACATGTCGGTGTGTGGCGTGTCGGCAGCGATCGCCACGGGGGCGGCCTGTCGGGCGAAGAAGGAAGAGTTGTCGCTGGCGATCGGCCTGTCGCTCTTCTTCACCGTGCTCATGATGGTGGCGATGCCGCCGTTCATCGCCTGGCTGGGGCTCGATCCGATCGTGGGGGGCGCGTGGATCGGGGGCACGATCGACGCGACCGGCGCCGTCGTGGCGGCCGGCGAGGCCCTCGGCAAGGAGGGGGGCGAGGTCGCGGCCACCGTGAAGATGATCCAGAACTCCATGATCGGCGTGATCGCCTTTGCCGTCGCCGTTTATTGGGCTGGCTGGGTGGATCACGATCGCGGCCACCGCGAGGGCTCGCTCGCGGCCGAGGCCTGGCGGAGGTTTCCGAAGTTCATTCTCGGTTTTCTTATGGCCTCGCTCGTGTGCTCGTGGCTCTTCACCAGCTCACCCGAGGCTGCACTGTGGGTGGACGGCGCCATGACGGGCTTCACGTCGCGACTGCGGGGCTGGCTCTTCTGCGCGGGCTTCGTCTGCATGGGCCTGCAGACCAACTTTCGCGAGCTGGCCCCGGCACTCGGCAGCGGCCGACCGCTCGTGCTCTACGTGGGCGGCCAGCTTTTGAACCTCGTGCTCACGCTCGGTATGGCGAGCCTCACGTTCGGCTGGCTCTTCAAAAAGATGGTGGAGCCATGAGCGGCCCGCAGGCTACACGGCTCGACATGAAACGGCTCGTGCTCGGCAGCGCGGCGGTGGCCGCGATCTGGGGCGTCCTGCTGCCGGCTCTGCTGCGGTGCCCGGCCATCGCCCGGCACGTCGCTCGGATGGAGGAGCGGGGCGTGAACCCCGCGGCCATGTATTACACGGAGCTCGACCGCCTGCCGCTGCGGCCTGACTGGGTTGATCGCCGCCTCACACTCTGGCCGTAGCCCGGCGTGGCCCTCGCGACTACACTCCTGCCACCATGCTCAAACTCGCCTTCAGCTCCAACGCTTATCTGGATGTCCCCGTGGAGGAGGCGATCGCGCGGATCGCCGGCTTCGGCTACCAGGGCATCGAACTCTTGGCCGACGTGCCACACGCCTGGCCGGCCGGACTGCTCGGCGTGCAGAAGGATGCGATCCGCCGGGCGCTTGCCGCAAGCGGCCTCGCGATCTCGAACATCAACGCGTTCATGATGAACGCGGTCGCCGATCTGCGGCAGCCCTATTGGCATCCCGGCTGGACCGATCCCGATCCTCACTACCGGGCGATCCGCTGCGAGCACACGAAGCGGGCCCTGCGGCTGGCCGCGGAGCTCGGGGCGCCGGCGATCTCCACCGAGCCCGGCGGCGAGATCCAGCCCGGGCAGACCCGCGAGCAGGCCACGGACATCTTCTACGAGGAGATCATGCCGGTGCTCGACGTGGCCGCGGCCGTGGGCGTGACGCTGCTCATCGAGCCGGAGCCGGGCCTGCTCATCGAGAAGTTCGGCCAGTATCTCGAGTTCGCCGAGCGGGTGAATCACCCGGCGCTCGGGCTCAACTTCGACATCGGCCATGCCTACTGCGTGGGCGAGGATCCGGCGGAGTGGGTGCCGGTGATGAAGGAGCACACGCGACACTACCACTTCGAAGACATCGCCGCCTCGCGGGTGCACCACCACCTCGTGCCCGGCGAAGGGGCGATCGACTTCGGCAGCGTGTTCCAGGCGATCGCCGCCCACACGCCCGATCGCTGGGTGACCGTCGAGCTGTATCCCTATCGCGATCGGCCCGACGATGCGGCCCGCGCCGCACGTGCCCATCTGCTCTCCGTGGCGAAGGCCGCGGGTGTGGAGCTTGCCTGACATGCGCGACTGGCTGCGGCTCGTACGGCTGCCGAATCATGCGACGGCCGTCGCCGACGTGCTGGCCGGCTATCTCGTCGTCTCGGGGCTGCGCATCCTCGACTGGCCGCCGGCTGCCTTCTGGCTGGCGATCGTTGCAAGCATTTGCTTTTACGCGGCGGGCATGGTGCTCAACGATGTCTGCGACGTGGAGCTCGACCGCGTCGAGCGGCCGGAGCGGCCGCTGCCGAGCGGCGCGATCAGCGTCCGCCAGGCGGCCCTCGTCGGCAGCGGCCTGCTCGCCGCTGGTTCGGCGGCCGCCTGCGCGACGGCGATGATCGCCCGCTCCCCGTGGCCGGCGCTCGTCGGGGCGGGGCTCACCGCCGCGGTGTGGCTCTATGATCGGCACGCCAAGCCCACGCTCGTCGGGCCGTTCGTGATGGGGGCCTGCCGCGGGCTGAACTGGCTCTTGGGCATGACCGCTGCCGGCGGGGCGATCGGCTCGCTCTGGACGATCCCGCTCGGCATGGCCCTCTACGTCGCGGGCATCACGCTCTACGCCCGCGACGAGGCGGGCCGCAGCCGGGCCGCCACGCTCGTCGGCGGGCTGGCCGTCATGGGGCTCGGCCTCACCGTCGCGTCGCGATTCATCTGGCCGGCGGTGGAGGCAGGGGCGAATCTTGCCGAGTCACCGCTCCCCGCCTCCAACTGGCTCTTGCTCTGGGGCATTCTCGGCACGTCGATCCTGCTCCGTGGCCTCATCGGCGTGCTCGACCCGTCGCCGGGGCGGGTGCAGGCGGCCGTGGGCAACGCGATCATGTCGATCATCACGCTCGACGCCGTGCTCGTTCTCGCCTTCTGCGGCGAGCGGTGGGCGGTCGCGCTCCTGCTGCTCCTGCCGCTCTTCATGTTCGGCAGACGGCTCGTGCCGCCGACCTGACGCGGGTGATTCCGACGGAGCCTGACGGAGATTGGTGTGACCATGCGGCTCGGGTTCAGCACCAACAGCATCGGCGACATCGGCCCGCTGGACGCGCTGCCGCTGCTCGCCGAACTGGGCTACACGTCGCTGGCCCTCACGCTCGACCGCCATACGATCGACCCGTTTGCGGCGGACCTGTCGGCCCGGATCGATCGCTGGCGCCGGGCGCTCGCCGCCAATGGGATGGCGTGCGTCATCGAGACGGGGGCGCGGCATCTGCTCGACGTGCACGTGAAGCACGAGCCCACGTTCGTGACCGCCGATCCCGAGGCCCGCGGTCGTCGGGTCGAGTTCACGCGGCGGGCGGTCGACATCGCCGCGGAACTCGGAGCGGGCTGCGTATCGGCCTGGTCGGGCGTGGTGCGGGATGCCGCCCCGGGCGACGTGGTCTGGGAGCGGCTCGTCGGGGCCGTCGCACCAGTCGTCGAACATGCGGCGCGGCGGGGCGTGCCGCTCGGCTTCGAGCCCGAGCCCGGCATGTTCATCGACACGCTCGCCCGCTTTGGGCTCCTCCGCGATCGGCTCGGCCGTCCGGAATCACTCCGGCTCACTGTTGATCTTGGCCACCTTGAGTGCATGGGCGAGCGGCCGCTGGCGATGCGACTCGCTGCGTGGGGCGGCGAGATCGTGAACGTGCACGTGGACGACATGCTCGCCTGCCGCCACGAGCACCTGCCGCTGGGGCAGGGGGACGTCGAGTTCGCCCCGCTCCTCACCTCGCTCGCCGCGGCCGGCTACGCGGGGGGGCTCCACATTGAACTCCCCCGCCAGTCACACCGCTGGCTCGAAACCGCCCGTGACTCGGCCCGCACGCTGCACACTGTAAACAGTCTCACATGATCTGCGAAAAGCCTCATGGGCATGGAGCCCGTTGTTTCGCAGGGTGAACCGGTCGAATGATCGGTTCACCCGCGGCTCATGGCTGCATCGCGTCGGCGGGGCGGGGGCCGCAGTCCTTGCGGCCGGAGCCGGCGAACCGGCTCGTGGCCCGCACGGTCATGTCGGCGTCGCACGTGATCTGGCAGGAGAGCCGTAGGCCCGGCGTGCCTGCGAGCCCCTTCGCCGCCAGCACATCCTTCTCGGCCTGCCGCATCGTCGCCGGCTCGCCCGCGACGAACTCCACGCGGCACGTGGTGCACCGCGCGATGCCGCCACAGGCGTGCAACTGATCGACGCCGCACTCATCCACGAGCGCATTAACGAGCCGCTTGCCGGCCGGCACTTCGAACGAACCGACACCTTCAACCGTGAGCTTTGGCATTCTGTTTCCTCAGAGTGAACAAAAAACGAAAGGCGTAGGAATCAAAAACGGGTAGGCGAGGGGGGCGGTGCAAGCTCGAGGAGCATTTGAACCGAGTCTTCGAGGTTCAGCGACGCGACTTGTACCGCCCCCGAGCCGACGCACACCTTACAAGCTTGCGGCTGCAGGCTCAGGCTTTGGAGCAGGCTTGGCCCTCGGCGCCTTGTCGTCCAGGTTCGCGGCGAGGTCCTCCGCTGTGACGCTCGATGCCACGCCCCCCTCCGGCACGTCGGCGCCGCAGGTCCAGGCCAAGGCGTTGAGCATCAACCGGCGGAAGTCGTCGTTCTCCCAATTCTTGTGAAAGTGGGCCCCGGTGCAGCCGAAGCCGCGGCCGCCTTGAGGCCGCTCATAGGCCCAGGCCAGCGCCTCCCGGGAACCTTTGCCAGCGCGCACGGTCGGGTTGTTGCTGTGGGGGCCGTCGGGCCGCTCACGGGTGGCGTCGGGGGGCACGGCGGTGAGGATCATCGTGACGCCATCCGCCGGCTCCCGAAACCGCATGTGGTAGTACCACTCGTCGTTCGTGACGAACGGCTTCACGCCGCGCGTGATCGGGTGGCCTTGGGCGACTTCCGTCTGGGCGAGCGTCCAGTGCGGGTTCACCGACCAGTGCGGCTCGAAGTAGCCGCCGATCCAGTTGAGGAATTCGGGGCCGCCTTTTGCCTTCGGCACCTCCACGCCGTAGTGGAGGCAGGCGATGCCCACGCCCCGCTTGGCCAGCGCGTCGATCTGGGCGAGGCGATTGCTCTGCAGCACGGGGTGCCCGCCGCCGCCATCGGCGAAGAACAGGATGCCGTCGGCGTTGTCGAAGGCGGTCGGATCCTTCGGCCAGCCGTTCGTGTGCACCTCCGACACGATCTGCGGGCACGAGGCGTCGAGGCACTTCTTGAGCAGCATGGCGCCCGCGCGAAACTCGTGCTGCCCCGGTGCATGGCTCGGCCGCCCCGCGATGAGCAGCAGCTTCTTGCGGCCATCGGCCACCTTCAGCCGCTTGAGGCGGATGCCCTTGAACTCGGCCTTCATCGGCGGGCCGGCATGCAGCTGCAGCGCGAGAATGCCCTGGGTGGCCCGTTTGCCCTCCTGCTCGTCGATCGTTTCCGACATGAGTTGACCGTTGATGAAGTGCTGGAGCGTGGGGCCTTTGGCCACGATCCGCAGCTCGTTCCACTCGCCCGGCTTGATCACCTTCTGGAGATCCTCCGTCTTGCCGATCGGCTCGCCGGCCTTCTTCGTGCCATCGGCGGCGATCGTGATCCGTTCGCCCCGCTTCGCGAGGATGCCGCGGCCCCGCTCCTCGTAGAGGATGCCCGAGTAGGTCGGGCCGGACTCGAAGTCTCCCTGGTAGCCCCCCACCACGAACGGCCCGGCGTCCTTGAACTCGCGGCTGCGGTACTGCACGCCGCTGTTGCCACCGGTGAGCCGGTACTGGAGCGTGAGCTCGAAGTCGTCGACGAGGCCGCCCCGCCAGATGAGAAACGTGTTGCCCTTGGTGGGATTCTCGGGCGTGGTCTGGCCGACGATCGCGCCATCCTTAACCGACCAGAACTCCGGTTTGCCCTCCCAGCCATCGAGTGACGTGCCATTGAAGATGGGGACCGCGGCTGGATCATCGGCGGCGAGCACCGATCCGACGACGAGTGGCGAGAGTCCCGCGATCAGGCTGCCGCGGACGAGCAGCGACAGGGAGCGGGCCAGCATGGATCGGAAAGCGATGAGACGCACGCGAGACCTCCACAGGGGTGGGATCGGCGGATCCCGCCCATCGGGAGGCCACCGGCGGCGTCAGTATGCCACGGCCGCGGCGGCCGGGCGACCCGCCGCCTCGCGATCGATCCCGAGGAGGTCGTACAGGGCGTCGATGCCGATCACCTTCACGCCGATCGCCTTGGCCCGGTCGACGGTCGTCTTCCGCCGCGTCTCGTCGGCCGGCCGCCAAGCAGCCGCGCGGCCTGCAGCAGCATCTGCTGCCTGGGGCGGGCCGGCATCCACCACTGCCGCCGTCCGTGGTGTCAACGTGTCGCTCAGCGTGGCGCCCGACCGCTCGACGAGCGCCTTGATGGCTGCGGTGGACTGCTTGAGGCCTGTGCCGAGGTCGAGGAAGCCGACGATCACGATCTCCGGCGACTCACCCGGCCGCCACAGGCTCGTGGCGACGCCGTCGCCGGGCAGGATCGTGCGGTCGATTTCGTCCTCCCGGATGACCGCCCGGGCGAGCGTGGCATTTTCGATGGCCGTGACCTGCACCATCGCCTTGCGCGCACCGACCTGCGGTCGTGGATCATCGGGGGCATACACGGCGAGCAGCATTCCAGGCCGCATGCCCGAGGTCGTCGGCACCGAGATGAGCACGCTGCGATCCCGCTCGTCCACATCCACGATCCGGCCGTCGAAGCCCTCGATTCGCTCATCGAGCGGGAGCGATGTCGCCACGGCCCGCTGCAGCGGATCGCCCGGCTTCACATTGGGAGCGACGACCATGCCATCCGCAATGCGGAGGTTGTTGAGGAGCACGTTCAAGTCGCGGATTGCCTTCTCACGGTCGGTGAGTTCTCGCAACACGAGTCGCACCCGTTCCGGCCATGGCTCGGGCTGATTCGTGTCGGCAGGCGCCGTCTCATATCGCCGCCGGGCATCGGGCGACAGCAGCGGGCCGAGCTTCCGCAGCTCTTCGATGATCGCCTGGGTCTGCTCCGACTGGGCGAGCGCCTTCTTCTGCTCCGCGACGACGCCCTCGAGGCTCTTCTCGTGCTCGCCGCGGCGCGATGCGAAGTCGTCGGCCTCCTTCTTCTGGGCTGCCTCGGCGGCATCGCGGGCCTGCTCGGCCGCAGCCTTCTCGTCGCCGGCCTGCTTGATCGACCGTTCAGTGTCGGCTGTCAGCTTTTCATTTCGCGCCACGAGATTGGCTGTCTCGATGTTCGCGTCGGCCCGCCGCTTCTCCAGCCAGTCGATGAGTGAACGGTACGACTTGTTCTCTTCTTGAAACTCCGAGAACCGAGTCGTAAGCCATTCGTTCTGCTCCGCCTCGATCGTGTCGGCCGTGTCCTTTTCGGTGCCGATGATGTTCCGCACGCGGTCGAACGCATCGGTCATGTCGGTCAGTTCCCGCTGGATCCGCTGCGCCTCTTCCGCATTCTTCGCGGCGGCGGATTCTGCGTCGAGCTTCTGCTTGAAGAAGAGATACGTCGTGACTGCCAGCACGAACGTGAGCATTACGAACACGATGAGCGCGATGCTGAGCGTCGTCAGCGTGCGGTTGGCGGCCATGCGTGTGGAGTTCCCTGAGGCGGCATCCAAGACGGCGGTGCCCCCGGACTATCGGCCCGCGGCCGCCGATGGCATCACGACACTGTCGATTGTAGGGCCTGGGATGGCCGCGGTGCTCAGGCAAGGGGGCCAAGCACGTCCTGCCAGCGGATCGCCCGGCCGGTTTCAGCGGCCATCCGGCCCATGATCGCCACCTGCGTGCTGCGGCACAGCGAGGCCATGTCGTCGCGCCGGTCACCGGCGACCACGGCCGCCACCAAGGCCTGCATGGCGGCCGCGTGGGGGCTCGGCCGGCCGGGTGTCGATGCACGCAGGTTGGCGGCACCGCGGCTGCCCACCGCGACTTCCTCGATCCGGGAGCCGTTGCCAGTCCGCCGGTCGAGCGACGCGGCGACGGTTCCGCCATCGGCAAACCGATAGACCACGCTTGTGCCGCTCGTACCGACGCCGCCGACCGGCTCGACGACCGCACAGGGCAGGGCGACCACGGGGCAGGCATCGCCCATCGTCCAGAGAGCCTTGTCGACCGCATGGATGTGGTGCTCGACGAACGAGCCGCCAGAGAGCTGGGAGTCGACGACCCAGTTGCGCAGCCGCCATTCCGCGTGCGACCAGCCGGGCAGGCGGGGCCGCTGCCAGGGCAGGCCGATGCTGGCATGCACCGCCACGTGCCGCACGTCACCGATCGCGCCGTCGTGGATGCGGCCCACGATGCTGCGGGTCTCCTCATCGTGCCTGAGGCAGAGCCCGGCGCCGATCGACAGGCCGCGGCCTCGGGCCTCGGCACAGGCGGCAAGCACGTCGGCCAGCCCACGGGCATCGATGGCGGCCGGCTTCTCACAATAGACGTGCTTGCCGGCGCGAATGGCGGCGGCGAACTGGACCGACCGCGTGGCCGGCGGCGCCGCGAGGATCACGAGATCGACATCGCTTGCCAGCACCTGCCTCCAGGCATCGATGCCACTGAAGCGTCGCTCCGCCGGACAGTCGAACTGCTGACTGACGACCCGCTCGAGCAGACCTGCCGACTCGGCCAGTTGATCGGCGAACAGGTCGCCCAGCGCCGTGATCGTCACGTCGTGCGCTGCAGCCGCCGCCTGCACCGCCGCACCCGTGCCTCGTCCGCCGCAGCCGATCACTCCCACCCGCAGCCGCCCCGCACCGGAAAACAGTCCCGCAGCCGGCCGCGTGGCCGCCTGAACCGTGGCCGCGGATGCAGCTGCAGCCGATGCCGCACCGAAGAACGTGCGTCGGGAGACGTGAGCGGGGAACACATGAAGGTCCACGGGGTGGTTCACGACAGGGACTCCTGATGAAGGACAGGACGAACCGGATACGCTGCGACACCACTGTACCGACGCGTTTCTTCGCCATGCAAACCTCGCACGTGCCCGCAGATCCCCTCGCTTCCGCTCAGGGCTCGTATGGGGAGCAATAGAAGCCCCAAGGCGCGAGCCTGGGGATCGCGATTCGGACGACTCCATCCCATCGCTTGCGCTGAGGGCTCGTATGCGGGGGCCCTCCGCGAGTCGAACGGCGGGCGCGGTGTTCAGGGCCGGCGGAGTTCGAGTCGCGAAAGGTGGCGGATGAAGGCGGGCTCGAGGTCGGCTGGGGATGCGCCGAAGGCGTCGGTGAATTCGCGGAGCCGTGCTTCCGGGGAATCGTCCGCCAGTGCCGGCTTGGCCGCCTGCACCCGCATGTAGCCGATGAGCTGCGGCTTGCGGGTCTCGAGCAGAAACCAGGTGAGGGCCCAGGCGGCGGCGTAGGCGTCGAGCGCGGTTGCGGTGTTGCGAAACGTCTCGTCGCCGCGGATGAGCGGCTCGAGTGAGCCGGCTTGGTAGGACGTGCGAAATCGCTCGAGCCGGCTGCGGTTGATCTGGCCGAGCCCCCGCCAGCCGCTGGCGGCCCGCATGTCGGGTGCCTCGAACACGGTGGCGATGCCCTCGTTGAGCCACACCGGAACGGGTGCGAGCCGCTGGGCGAGGCCGGTGTTGTAGACCATTTGATGCGTTGCTTCGTGCACGAGCGTGGAGACGAGGCCGGCCGCCTCCGGCTGGGCGAGGATCTCGTCGCCGATGCGGCCTGGTCGCGCGGTCGTGCCGCTGCCCGTGAGGTCGTAGGTCGTCACACGATTGCTGAGAAAGTTGTAGTAGCCCGCGATCCGGTCGGCCGCGGCCCCGAGGTCGCGGGCTGCGTAGGCCTCATAGTCGGCGCGGCGGGCGAAGATCACCACGACGAGCGGCCGGTCAGCCGCGCGGGGTTCGAGGCCTGCCTGCCGCCAGAAGTTGCCAAACGCCTCGTGCAGCCGCTCGAAGAGCGCGGCCGCCCACTTGGCGTAGTCTCGCGACGTGTTGAAGCAGACGACGTAGTGCCGCGTGAGATGGAGATCGAACCCAGCCGGAAGTTCCGCCAGGATTCGCCGGCCGAGATCGCGCGGGGATTCCGGGGCCGGCGGCGCGACTGGCTCTCGCGACCGGATCTCACCGGGCTGCACCACGACATACCGCTGGCTGGCCAGCTCCAGCAGCAGCCCGCCATCGGCCGCCTCGGCCACGATCCGGCCCTCGAGGGCCGACGGCCCGGCGGCCGATGCGACGGCGAGGCGTGCATATGTGGTCGGCGCATCACCTGTCGTGGCCGCAGTCTCAGCCCGCGCGCCGCCACGCAACACCGTCTCGGCGGTGGCGAGGGCGAGTCCGAGGGCGTGGCGTCGCGAAAGCACGGGCAGTCAGGCTCCGAGGCCTCTCAAAACCGTCCCATGCGACCACACGCCGCCGCCTCACGGAAGGGCAGATCTTCGATGGCACCCGGGTAGGCGAGGGGGTCGGTGCAAGCTCGAGGAGCATTTGGACCGAGTCTTCGAGGTCCCGCGACGAGACTTGTACCGCCCCCGAGCCGGTGACAACAGTAAAGGCGGGCAGCTGCGCGATTGATCTGGCCTCGCGGGCGATCCGGCCGCTACCGTCCGCGGCCCCCTGGGAGAGCTGCGCCCATGAGTCACCTGCCGCCCGTCGGTCAGCCGAGCCGCTATGGCCGGGCCTGGCTGCCGATCGCCGTCTGGATCACCTGTTGCCTGGCCGGCTGTGCCACCTGGTCGCCGTGGAAGAGCGAGAAGCAGGTCGCGCAGGAACGTGAAAAATATGGCCTCACCGCCGACCAGCGGATCAAGGAACTGGCTGAAAAGTCGAAGACTGTGAAGGCGGGTGAACCTGCGGAGCAGGAGCGGTTCAGCCAGGAAATCGCCGCCGCGATGGTCTCGGAGCACGACGCCCGGGTGCGGTGTGCCATGCTCGACGCCGTCGTGCCGCTCGGCACGCCGATGGCCACGGCGATCTGCAAGGGGGCGATGCAGGATCCTGATCCACGCGTGCGAATTGCCGGCTGTTCGGCGTGGGTCACCCGCGGCGGCTCCGATGCGGTCGAGATGCTGGCGGCCCGCTACCAGAGCGACAGCGAACTCGACGTGAGGCTGCGGGCGTTGCGGTGCCTGGGCGAACTCGGCGACAAAGCGGCGGTGCCGGTGTTGGCGAAGGCCCTCGAGGATTCCGACCCGGCCGTGCAGTATCGCGCCGTCGGGGCGCTGAAGAAGGTGAGCGGCCGCGATCTGGGCGACGACGTCAATAAATGGCGGGAATGGGCGGCTGATCCGGATGGCAGCAGCGCGGAATGGTCGATTGCGGAGACATTCCGCAAGCTGTTCTGATCCCCGATGCTTGGGCGGGGCAAGCTGCGGCGTCAGGGAAGCCTGTCGTGACCCCTCGGCCGGGGTTGCGAGCGGCAACGATTTCCATCGCCCGCGCGCCGATACCTCCCTCACCGACACCACGACTATCCCCGGCTCGACCGCCCATGCCTTTTCCGAACGTCAGCTGTCCGCGGAACAATGCCTCCTTCCGCGGCCCGTCATGGGTGTGGCTTTGTCTGGCGTTGGCCTGCCTGACAGCCCCGGCCAATGCCGCGGGCCCTTCGAAGCCGCGGGGGCCGATCCGGTTCTTCGAAAGCCTGATGCCGAAGCAGCCGGAGCCGGCCTTCATTCAGGCGCCCACGCCGCCGACCGCGGCCGACGTGCCCGAACTTGAGCGGCTCGCGGCGGTACCCAAGACGGTCGCCACGGTGCAGCCGGTGGTCACGAAGCCGACAGAAATCAGGCCGGCCGAAACCAAGCCGAAGGCCACCAAGCCGACCGCGACCAAGCAAACGGCAGCGAAGTCGACTGCGACCAAGCCCGCTACCGTCCCGGCCAAGCCGAGTCAGCCGGCAAAGCTCCCGACATGGAGCGAGACAGTCGCCTTCGGCAAGTCGCTTCGCGACGTCGCCGTGATCGTGGCTGCCGACGCGGCCGACCACAGCTACGTTCCCAAGCCGCCGGTGCCGAAGCTGCCGCCGGCCACCGTCACGGTCACGCCCAAGAAGACGGTGCCGATCGTCGCCACGCGGCTCCAGGCCACGGGCGCGCCGCCACCCCGGTCCACCCGTTTCGAGCGGCTCCGCGTTCGCATCGCCCAGACGCTCGCGACGTATCAGCGGCGGCCACTCAACACGGCGCAGAACACCCCCTGGGAAGTGATGCACGGCTTCATCGCCTTCGGCATTCCCACGCAGGTTCGCGTCGGTGGTCCGGCGGGCGATCTCGTCAATGCCATCGGCTGGTCAAACATGGGCGGCCGCTGCCGCGGCCAGGTGATGCTCGCGGCCTCGGGAGATCGGCTCACGGCCCTCAAGGGCTTCGGCGTGCAGGGGCATTCGGCGCAGTATCTGGCCATCCTCGCCCAGTGCCGAGTGGCGGCCAACTCGCCGATCGCGGTCAACGGGAAGAACTTCACCGTCGCCGACCTCATCGAGGAAGAGAAGCTCTCCTGCAAGGAGAAGACCGAGCTCACGTTCGCTCTGATCGCGCTGGCCCACTACCTGCCGACCGACGCCGAGTGGAAGAGTCGCGACGGCAAGGATTGGTCGCTCGAGCGGCTCGTCGAGGAGGAGATCGTGCAGCCGATCCGCGGCGCACCGTGCGGCGGCACCCACCGGCTGTTCGGGCTCGCCTACGGCTGCCAGCGCCGGCTGCGGGCTACAGGCCAACTCGACGGCGTCTACCTGCGGGCCGACAAGTATGTTCGCGACTACCAGCAGTTCGCTCTCACGAAGCTGCAGAACCGCGACGGCTCGTTCAGCACGGAGTGGTTCAAATATCCGGCCGACCGCGAGGATGACATCGACCGCAAGATCCAGACGACCGGCCATATTCTCGAGTGGCTCGTGTCGTCGCTCGGCCAGGAACAGCTCTACGATGGCCGCGTCGTCGCGGCAGCCGAGTTTCTCTCGTCGGCCTTGGCCCGCGAGCCGTCGCGGGAGTGGAAGCTCGGCCCGCTGGGGCACGCCCTGCACGCCCTGAACATCTATCAGGAGCGGGCCTGGGGCGTCGTACTCCCCGGCGGCATCGCGGCCTACCATGGACCGATGAAGGCGGCAGATCAGCCTCTCGTCGCCGACCGGCCCGAGCCATCGGGAAAGACCCCGGCGCGACGCTGAGTCCGCGTCCTTGAACGCTGGCGGGGGCACACGTAGGCTTCCGACGCAGGCGAGCGGGAGCGTCGCAGACCCGGCGGGTCGGTGTAGCGGCACGGTCTTCGTCGGCTGGCCCCTCGCACCACCGGAATGCCTCGATGACCCCGCCCGACCTCTCGCCGCAGCTTCAGCAGCTCCTCGACGCGGCCACCCGGCTGGTTGCGGAGACGGAGTCGGAGGCGATCCTCGTGCTGGCAGAGCAGCGGCTCGACTGGGCGCGGGTCCGCGCGATCACCGGCGGCGCCGCGGTGCTCGTGGCGGCCGAGGAAGAGGCCACCGTGGTTGGCGCCACCGATCATGGACTCCGCGCCGTCACGCTCGACGTCGGCAGCTTGCCCGTGCACGAGCGGCTCGCGCAGGCCTTGCTCGAGTGCGTGGCAGCCGAAATGGTGCCCCCCGAGGCCCAGGTCGTCGCCGTCTACAGCGGCTTCGAGGCGGGCGTCATCGACTCGGTGAGCCTGCTGCGTCTGGAAGAGCATCTCGGCCAGCTCACTGTCCGCGACCTGCGCAGCATCGAGACGAAGGTGCCCCTCGAGACGCTCAAGCTCGTCGTCGACCTCGCCGTCGAGATCGGACGCGAGGGCCGCGAAGGCAAGCCCGTGGGCACGCTGTTCATCGTGGGCGACTCGCGGAAGGTGATGCAGTCGAGCCACTCCGCCGGCTTCGACCCCGTCCGGGGCTACAGCCGCTCCGAGCGCCGCCTGAGCGACCCGCGGGTGCGGGAAGGTATCAAGGAGATCGCCCAGCTCGACGGCGCCTTCGTGGTGGGGAGTGACGCCACGGTCGAGGCCGCCGCCCGCTACATCGACGCCTCGGCCGAGAACGTGTCGGTGGCCAAGGGGCTCGGCGCCCGCCACTGGGCCGCCGCCGCGATCACCCGCCGCACGCGGAGCGTGGCCGTGGCGGTGAGCGAAACGAGTGGCACGGTCCGCATCTTTCAGAACGGCGAAGTCGTGCTCCGCATCGAGCCCTTCCGCCGCGCGATGAAGTGGAAGGACTTCGAGTACGAGCCCCCGAGCGCCGACTGAGCGGGGTCGCCCGCCCGTAGTCCGCATGCGGCCCACGGTCTGAACACCACAGGCCCGAGCTATCCATCCGTGGGGCGACCTCCTGTGGCGAGAGTTCGGGGCTGCCCACGCCCCGAGAGCCGGACGCTCGCTTCGGACATCCTGTCCTTCGCCCGCTCGGATGCCGCCTTCGCTCCGCCATCCTGGCTGCGCTCGGCGGCATACGCCGGCTCTCGGGGCATGGGCAGCCCCTCACGGCGGATGTGTGGGCACACGAGATTTGCGCCCTCGACGAATGCGCAACTCGATAACCGATCGTGAGGAGGACGGTCGGCGAGACCGGAGGAGGAGCGCAGGGATATCCGTAGCTCTGTGCGTGCCACTGGGTACACGGGTGGCGGGAGGAATCCCGGAGCGACGACGGAGCGTCTTGCCGCCGGCCGAACCAATGCGGCCCCGATTCGTTGCCCCAGAGATGTCGCCGCCGACTGCCCTCTCCCAGAGCCCGAACCGGTATGCTGGCCCACATGACGGATCAAGCGACAAGCGAGGCGGTGCCCGATCTGCGCGGCAAGACCGTGCTCGCGCTCGACACGCTGTCGCGGGTCTACCAGCTCTTTCATGCGCTGCCCGAGATGACGGCGCCCGATGGGCGGCCGGTGTCGGTGGTTTTTGGCCTCACCCGCGACCTGCTCGACATCATCGAGAAGCGGAAGCCCGACTATCTGTTCTGTGCGATGGATCCGCCCGGGCCGACGTTCCGCCACGAGCAGTTCGCGGACTACAAGGCGAACCGGGCCGAGATGCCGGCCGACCTCGTGCCGCAGATCCCGCTCGTCCGCCGGCTACTCGAAGTGTTCGGTATCCCCTGCCTGGAGGTGCCCGGCTACGAGGCCGACGACGTGCTGGCGACGCTGGCGCTGCAGACGGTGGCCGGTGGCGGCGACTGCACGATCGCGACCTCCGACAAGGATGCGCGGCAGCTGCTCGGGCCGCACGTGTCGCTCCTCAACCTGCGGAAGAATCAGCCGCTACGGACGGAAGAACTCGCGTCCGAATGGGGCATCCGGCCTGACCAGGTGGTCGATTTTCTCTCGCTCGTCGGCGATGCGGTGGACAACGTGCCGGGGGTGCCGGGGATCGGGCCGAAGATCGCGTCGGAATTGCTGCAGAAGCACGGCACGCTCGATGCGCTGCTCGCGAACGTGGAAAGCGTGTCGGGGGCGAAGCGGAAGGAGAACCTGCGGGCCCATGGCGACACCGCGCGGGCAGGCCGCGAGCTGATCCGGCTGGCGGCCGACGTGCCGGTCGTGATTCCCTGGCAGGCGGCCGCGCTGCATTCGCCCGACTCGCAGACGCTCGCGGAACTGCTGCGCGAGTTTGGGTTTCGCAGCCTACTGAGCCGCGTCGTGCAGGGGGGCGAGACGAAGCCGCCTACGGCTCCCGCGCCCGCCGCCCCGAAGCCGTCTGCCGGCCGCACGCTGTTCGACACGGACGGCAGCGACCGTGCCGCGGTCGCGATACCGCCGGCCCCGCCGGTAGCCGAACCGCGCGACCCGAGCGAAGTCGCCGCAGTCGTCGCCCGCCTTCGGGCCGATGCGCCGATCGCTCTGTGCGTGGTGCGGCCGACTGGCGCGACGATCCGATCACGGCCGCTCGGAGTCGTCGTTGCCGCAGGGGGCACGGCGGCCTGGTTCGATGCCGAGTTGCTCGCCAGCAACGCCGATGTTCGCGGACTGCTCGCTGATCCAGCGGTGGCGAAGCACGGCCACGATCTCAAGCGGCAGGACGTCGCGGTGCGCACGCTGGGAGTGCAGCTCGAGGCTGCGGCGTTCGACACGCTCCTGGCGGCCTATCTGCTGGAGGCGGGGGAGCGGAACCTCGGCCTCACCGAGACGGCCTATCGGCATGGTGTCGGGGGAGTCGATACGGCCGTGTCGGCGGCGGTTGATCGGCCCGCGGATGCGGCGCACGCCGCGATCCACTGCCGGCTGGTGCAGCGGCTCGCGGCCGCGCTGCCCCAGTCGCTGTCGGCCGCGGGCCTCGCCGACCTGTTCGCGAACGTCGAGCTGCCACTCGCCCGCGTGCTCGCCGACATGGAGTGGCGGGGCGTTCGAATTGACGCAGTCCGCTTGGCAACCCTCTCGGCCGAGTATGCAGTGCGGCTGGGGACACTCGAACGGGAGATCCACGAGCTGGCTGGCCGCTCGTTTTCGATCGCCTCGCCGATCCAACTGCGGGCCGTACTCTTCGATGAGTTGGGACTGCCTGTCGTGAAGCGGGGCAAGACCGGCGCGAGCACCGATGCCGAAGTGCTCGAACAGCTCGCGCCGCTGCATCCCTTGCCGGCCAAGCTGCTCGAGCATCGGAAGTACACGAAGCTGAAGAGCACGTACGTCGATGCGCTCCCGGCGCTCGTCGATCCTGGCAGCAGGCGGATTCATACGACGTTCAACCAGACCGTGACGGCGACGGGGCGGCTCAGTTCCAGTGATCCCAATCTGCAGAACATCCCGACGCGGTCGGCCGAAGGGCAGGAGATCCGCGCGGCATTCCTGCCGGGGGAGACGGGCTGGCGGTTCGTGGCCGCCGATTACTCGCAGATCGAGTTGCGAATCCTGGCCCATCTCTCGGGCGATGCGGCGATGAAGGAAGCGTTCGCCGCCGGCGAGGACATCCATCGGCGGACGGCGGCGGCCGTCTGCGGTGTCGCGCCGGCGGAGGTCACGGCTGCGATGCGGCGGATCGCCAAGGCGGTGAACTTCGGCATTCTCTACGGCCAGTCGGCCTTCGGGCTCGCCAAGACGCTCGGCATTCCGCAGGCCGAGGCCGGTGAGTTCATCGCGGGCTATTTTCGCGCGTTTGCCGGGGCGTCCGCCTTCATGGACGACGTGCTCGACCGCTGCCGCGCCGACGGCCATGTGGCGACCATGCTCGGCCGGCGGCGGGCGATCACCGGCGTGCGCGAGCGGGACAAGCGACGGAACGCCGCCGGCGTGATGACGCTCACGCTGCCGGAACGCGAGGCGGTCAACACGGTGGTGCAGGGGTCGGCGGCCGATCTGATCAAGCTCGCCATGCTGCGGGTCGACGCCCGGCTGCGGCAGGAGAGCCTGCGGGCTGCGATCGTGCTCCAGATTCATGACGAACTGCTCCTCGAGACACCCGCCGAGGAGCAGGCCGCCGTGGAGCGGCTCGTGGCCGAGGAGATGCAGGGGGCGATGGCGCTGACGGTGCCGATCGACGTCTCGGTGCACTCTGGTGAGAGCTGGGCGGCCTGCGAGAAGGGATGACCGTGATGCTTATCGTGGGGCTCATCGGCATGATCGGCGCGGGCAAGTCGACCGTGGCGAGGCTGCTCGCTGCCAAGGGGGCCGACGTGATCGACGCGGACCGAATCGCCCACGAGCAGTTTGCCGACGAAGAGGTGCGGCGGACGATTGCCGCCCGGTTCGGCGGAGGCGTGCTCGCGGCCGACGGCAGCATCGATCGCGCTGCCCTGGCGCGATTGGTCTTCGGGCCGACTGCGGCCCACGAGGCGGCGCTTCGCGACCTCGAGGCGATCGTGCATCCGCGGGTGCGACAGCGGATCGATGCGGAGCTCGACCGGCTCCGCCGCCTGTCCACGACGGGGGGAGGCGGCCGGGTGGCCGTGCTTGACGTGCCGCTGCTCGTGCGGGCCGGCTGGGCCGAGCGGTGCGATCGGCTGCTGGTCGTGAAATGCGACGAGGCGGAGCGGCGGCGGCGGCTGGCTGCCCGAGGGTGGACCGCCGAGCAGCAGGCCGCACGCGAGGCAGCCTGGAATCGTGGCTCCTCGCTGCCGGCCGACCTCGGGCCGAAAATCCTCCGGGTGGATGCCTCTGGGGATCCAACCTATACTTCGAGTCAGATCGACCGGATCTGGAGCGACCTGCAGCGGCGGTGAGCCGCGCGGATTCCCGGGCTCGAGCGATTCCCGTCCCTGGGGTTTTCAGCGACTCGGCATGGGGTTCCGCAGCCGGATGCACATCCGGCTGCGGCTCGCGAGTCTCCCACCCGAAAGCCTCCCACGCACCGTTCCGTTCGTTTCCCGTCTGTCTCGTCCTCCCTCCGTCCCGTTTCGCGGGCATTCGCCAGCACAGGTGCAGCATGCAAGCTTCCGATTCAGCGTCCGACTCGGGCACTCCTGCCAACGACGAGCGGGAGCCGATGTCGCTGGCCGAAGAGATCGCGGCCGAGGTCAAGGACGGGATGGACGTGACTGGCCATTACGAGGCGCTCAAGAAGGGCGACCCGTCGATCGCCGGCCTGCAGGCCCTCTCGATGCAGGAACTGGTGGAACTGGCCCGCCAAGAGAACATCGGCGACGTCAGCGGCGCCAAGAAGCAGGACATCGTGTTCCGCATCCTCAAGGAGCGGATCAAGCTCAACGGCCTGATGTTCGGCGAGGGCACGCTCGAGATCCTGCCCGATGGCTTCGGCTTCCTCCGCAGCCCCGACTTCCATTACCTCTCGTGCCCCGACGACATCTACGTGTCGCCGAGCCAGATTCGCCGCTTCGGTTTGCGGAACGGTATGACCGTCGCCGGACAGATCCGGCCGCCGAAGGAGAGCGAGCGGTACTTCGCGCTCCTGCGCGTCGAGGCGATCAACGGCGAGGATCCGGCCAAGCTCTCGACCCGCACGTTCTTCGACGAGCTGACGCCGCTTCATCCGGACGAGCGGATCGTGATGGAGACGACGGCCGAGGAGCTCTCGACCCGCGTCATCGATCTGATTGTGCCGATCGGGTTCGGCCAGCGCGGCCTGATCGTGAGCCCCCCTCGGGCCGGCAAGACGATCATGCTCCAGAAGATGGCCAAGGCGGTCCTCACCAACTATCCCGAGGCCTACGTCTTCATGCTGCTCATCGACGAGCGGCCGGAAGAGGTCACCGACATGGAGCGGCAGGTGAAGGGGCCGTCGTGCGAGGTGATCAGTTCGACGTTCGACGAGAACGCCAGTCGTCACGTGCAGGTGGCCGACATGGTGATCGAGAAGGCGAAGCGGCTCGTGGAATATGGCCGCGACGTGGTGATCTTTTTGGATTCGATCACGCGGCTGGCCCGGGCCTGGAACTCGGAAGTCCCCAACTCCGGCAAGATCCTCTCCGGCGGCGTCGATTCCAACGCGCTCCAGCGGCCGAAGCGGTTCTTCGGCAGCGCCCGCAAGGTCGAGCAGGGGGGCTCGCTCACGATCATCGCCACGGCCCTGATCGACACCGGAAGCCGAATGGACGACGTGATCTTCGAGGAGTTCAAAGGCACCGGCAACCTCGAGATTGTGCTCGACCGGCGGCTCGTGGACAAGCGAATCTACCCGGCCATCGATATCAACCGCTCCGGCACGCGGCGCGAGGAGATGCTCATGGAGCCCGATGAACACCGTCGAATCTGCGTGCTTCGCCGCGTGCTCGGCGAGATGAATCCGACCGACGCGATGGAACTGCTCATCAATCGTCTGGGCAAGACGAAGTGCAACGCCGACTTCCTGGCGGCGCTGAAATCCTGATGCGAACGGGAAGCCAGCCATGACAGACGTGCAGGGCATGAGCGCTGCGGCGTATCGACTGCTCGGAGAGCCGTCGGCTCAGCTGCCAACGGGCATGCGGGTGGCGATCGTCGTCTCCCGCTGGAACGACCAGGTAACGAAGCGGCTGCTCGACGCGGCCGTCTGGCGACTGCACGCCGCAGGCCTGACGCACGAGGCGATCGACGTCGTCTGGGTGCCGGGCTCATTCGAGCTGCCGCTCGCCGCCGACCGGCTTGCCGCCACGGGCGACTATGCCGCCGTGCTCTGCTTCGGCGCTATCATCCGCGGCGAGACCGAACACGATCGGCACATCGCCCAGGCCGTGGCCCGGGGCATCGAGGAGACGGCCCGCGGTCACGGCCTGCCCGTGCTCTTCGGCGTGCTCACCTGCGAGACGCTCGCCCAGGCCTTCGCCCGGGCCGGCGGCACGGCTGCCGACGGGTTCGCCGGCAACAAGGGGGTTGAGTGCGCCGGGGCCGCGCTCGACATGATCGCGCTTTGTCAGTCCCTTTCCCGTTCATCCGCCTCCGCCCGCTGAGATACCTGCTGCATGCCAGGCCGTAGCCGAGCCCGCGAAGTCGCCCTTCAGGCACTCCACCGGATGGAGTTCAATCCCGGCTTCGATACGGCGGAGGACGGAGAGGCGCTCGAGACCTTCCTGCGCGGCCGGCTCCATTCTGGATCGCTCGCCGCCTTCGCCGCGGGAATCGTGCACGGCGTGGCCCGCCACCGGGCGGAGCTCGACGCGGAGCTCGATGCCCGTTCCACTCGCTGGCCCGTGTCGCGGATGGCGGCGACTGACCGCACGGTGCTGCGGATCGCGGTGCACGAGCTACGACACACCGACACGCCCGGGCCGGTCGTGGTCGACGAGGCCATCGAACTCGCCCGCCGGTATGGCACGGAGTCGTCGCCGCGGTTCGTCGCCGGCATCCTCGGCAGCCTGCTCGACAGCATGGCGGCGGATCCGAAGCCACCGGCCGCGTGAAGCACTCGATCTCCGGAGCACTTGTTCATGGCCCTGTTTCGTTTCGGCCGCAAGCCTGCCGATGAGCCGGCTGCCGAGCCCCAGCCTGATGTGGCCACGCCCGCCATTGCGCCGTCGGCCGCGGAGGCTGCAGCCGCGCCGGCGCCGCGGAGCTTCCTCGACCGTCTCAAGGCTGGGCTGTCGAAGACAGCGAAAGTGCTCTCGACCGATGTCCGCGACCTCTTCAAGCGGGAAGGGCGGCTCGTCGACGAGGAGTTCCTCGAAGAACTCCGGGGAGCGCTCGTGCGCACCGACATGGGGCCGGCGGCTGCCGAGGCGATCGTCACCGATGTCCGGGACCGGCTACGGGCCCGCGTCGTCGATCCCGAGGTGGTGATCGATTCGATCCGCCGGCAATTACTCGCCCGGCTCGCAGGTGCAGAGGCTGGCATTGCGATGGCGGCGAGCAGTCCGACCGTGATCCTCGTGACGGGAGTGAACGGCTCGGGCAAGACGACGTCGATCGCCAAGCTCGCCCGGCTCTTTACCCGCGCGGGAAAGCGGGTGGTGCTCGGCGCAGGAGACACGTTTCGGGCGGCGGCGGTGGAGCAGCTCACGATGTGGGCTGGCCGCGTGGGAGCCGAGATCGTGCGGGGCGAGACGGGCTGCGACCCGGCCAGCGTCGCCCATCGGGCGGCGGCCCGGGCCGTCGAGGGCAACTTCGACGTGTGCATCGTCGATACGGCCGGCCGGCTTCAGACCCAATCGAACCTCATGCAGGAGCTGGGCAAGATCCGCCGCGTGATCGCCAAGCAGATTCCCGACGCGCCGCACGAGACGCTGCTCGTGCTCGACGCCACCGCCGGCCAGAATGCCCTCTCGCAGGCCAAGGGCTTCAAGGAGGCGGCCGGCTGCACTGGTATCGTGCTGGCCAAGCTCGACGGCTCGGCCCGGGGCGGCGTGATCGTGCCGGTGGCCGAGCAGTTCGGGCTGCCGGTGAAGTTCGTGGGCGTGGGAGAGTCGGCCGACGACCTCGACGCCTTCGTGCCCGAGCAGTTCGTCTCGGCCCTCCTCGACGGCATGCTGGCGCCCCCTCCGTAGGCTCGTTGCGAAGCCCGTAGGCCCGTTGCTTCGCAACGGGCTGCCCGTCACGGAGTTATGGGCCTACTTCTGTGACCCGCAGGGTTTGCGCCGCTTGCCTGCCGGTCGCGGAAACCTTGCGGGCTTGAGTACCGAGAGTTGGGAGGACAGTCGGGCGGCACCGATACCGGACCATGGGCGGGGGTTCTTCTTGCGTCACGGTTGGCGGACCGTGCGCTCGGTGACCCGTTGGTGCCGAACGCAGCGGTGGGCCGCGAGGGTCGCGGTCCATCCACCACGCCTTCAACTGGGAGTTTCCGTGACCATGCGATTCATCAAGTTCAAACTGCCGCTCTGGGTGGCGGGTGGCCTCGTGGCCCTCACCGTCACCTCCGCCGAGGCTCAGGTTCCCGTCGTGCCCAACGTGCCGCAGGAGGACGCCTACCAGCTCCGCGCCCTGCCACCACAGGAGGCTGCCCAGGAGGCCGCTTCCGCCGAGGAAGAGGGGCCGACCCGGTACCTCGAGACCGAGTTCCTCCAGAGCCGCCGGATCAACACCTACGGCTGGGTCGATATGGGCATCGGCGCCAACAACTGGGGCGCTCCGTGGAACGGGCCGATCACGTTCAACGATCGCAACTGGATGGGGCAGATGAACCAGCTCTACCTCGTGAACGAGCGGACGCTCGACACGGGCGACGGCGGCTGGGACTGGGGCGGTCGTGTGGACCTGCTCTACGGCACCGACTACATCTACACGACGGCCCGCGGCCTCGACGCCGCCCAGGCCGGCGATCCGATCGGGCTCGGTGCGCCGCGGTGGGGCTCGAACAAGTATTACGGCCTGGCGATGCCGCAGCTCTACGGTGAGTTGGGCTACAACGACCTCGCCGTGAAGTTCGGGCACTTCTACACGATCATCGGGTACGAAGTGGTGCCGGCCATCGGCAACTTCTTCTACACCCACGCCTACACGATGCAGTACGGTGAGCCGTTCACGCACACTGGCGTGCTCACGACCTGGACCCCGAACGATCAGGTGGTGTTCTACAACGGTATCACGAACGGCTGGGACAACTGGGACGACGGCATGACGACGTTCGGCCCAGTCCAAAACACCAGCTACACCGGCTACGACAGCAACGCTGCCTACCTCGGCGGTGTGACCTTCAAGGATTCTGAGGAGACCCAGACTCTCACGATCACGACGTCGACCGGCAACGAACTGCCGCAGTTTGGCGTGCCGATCGCGGGCAACCGGTCACTCATCAGCACGGTCTATGTCAACGAGCTGTCGGACAAGCTCACGTATGTGTTCCAGAACGACAACGGCTGGCAGTTCAATGCCTTCGGGCCGATTGACAACCTGCAGACCGCCCAGTGGTACGGCATCAACCAGTACATGTTCTACTCGTTCAACGACAAGTGGACGGGCGGCATGCGGTTCGAGTGGTTCCGCGACAACAACGGGTATCGCGTGATCAACCCGCTGCGGAACTGGCTCTTCGGCCAGCAGCCGCAGTACGGTGGCTATGCCGGTAACTTCTGGGCGCTGACATGGGGCCTGAACTACAAGCCCAACAACAACTTCATCATCCGTCCCGAGCTGCGGTATGACTGGTTCTCCGCCGCCAACGGCGTGACCAACAGCCCGTTCGGCCGCGGCGACAAGGACGCCCAGCTGTACGGCGGCTGCGACATCATCTGGCAGTTCTAGTTTCACGGCTGCCTGGCAGACGTTGATGCAACAAAGCGAGGCCCACCGGGATTCCGGTGGGCCTCGCGGCTTTGTGGAGCCCCCGGTAGCCCGGTCACGCCGTGAACGGATCGCGTGGCCTTCCGGCTTTCGGCCGTTTTGTGAGCGGTCTTTTCGGGCCGGCCTGTGCCGTAAGTCCAGCCAACGGCACTACATCGGGAAGTCTGCGCAATCTGCAAAGATTGCGTAGTCAGCGAGGTTTTACAGTCCCGCACGATCCCGATAGCCTGCTTGAGCCGTTTTCGGCCCTTGATCTCTCGTGAAGTGGGTTGGTCCCACCCGATGAGAGAATCTACGGGTGCAGGGAGGTAGAGCATGAGTTTGTCACGGACGATGAGTTTCGCGGCCAGCCGTCGGGCGATTGAAGTTCGGGGGGCCGCACAGGCCTGCCTCTGGGCCGTAGTGGCCCTGCTCGCCGGCAGTGTCCAGGCGGTTGCCGGGGAAACCTGGCATTCCAGCTACGAAACGGCCCTGGCCGCGGCGACCGACTCCGGCCGGCCGGTCCTCACCGTCTTCACCGGCAGCGACTGGTGCGTCCACTGCCGCCACCTGGAGGAAAACGTCCTCCACACGGCCACATTCCAGGACTGGGCCCGCGACCGAGTGGTGCTTCTCATGATCGACCTGCCCCAGCAGGGCATTTCCCAGCAGGAGCGTCAGCAGCGGTCCCAGGTCTGCATCAAGTACGGGATTCGCACGTTCCCTAGCGTGCTCCTGATCGCCCCCGACGGCAGCAAAATCACGGCTCAGAGCGGCTACAAGGGCCAGACGGCGGCCACATGGGTGGCCGCTCTGGACGGACATGTGCCCCAGCCCGCCGTCCAGCAGGCGGAGGCCGACCGGGAGGAGCGGGTGCTGTCGTCGCTCGACGACGCCGTCGCCGAGGCCAAGGACGCCAAGCGGCCGATCCTCGTCATGGTGTCGCGGTCGAGCGACGCCGCCGCCAAGACGGCCGTTGCCAGCCTGATCAAGGACCCCGAGTTCGAGTCGCTGGCCCGCGAGAATTTCGTGGTCGCAGCCGTCCCGACGGCCGGGGAGCCCGAGGCTGCAGAGCAGATCGACGAGCTGCTCGGAGGCGTCGAGCTGCCTCCTGAAAGCGTTGAAATCATCGTCACCGACGATGGCCGGACGCCGCTCTATGCGGAGTCGGGCACGCAGCCGCCCCATCGGGTGGTGTCGGGCCTGCGGCGATTCCTCGCCGGCCGGTCGCGGATCACGCGGTCGGGAGGCGAGTCGGCTCTGCGGTGAGTTCGCCGACGAGCCGCCGGAGGTCGTCGAGCGGGCGGCTGCCGGCAGCTACAGCAGCCGTCGCCCGGCCTGCCTCTGCGAGCAGGCCATCGGCCGCCTCCTGAATCCGCCGCGATGCGGCCGCCTGGGCGGCCATGCCGTCGTGCAGTTCGTCGAGCGACCGTGTGACCGAGTGCACCGGGTCGATGATCCGGCCGAGCTGCTCGCTTACGGCCGCCACCTCGCCGATCCGGCCGCTCACCTCGTTGCGGAACCGGTCCATCTCCATCGTGCCCCCTGCCACCGCCCCCTGCATGTCGCGGACCATCCGCTCGATGTCCTTGGTGGCCGTCGCGGTCTGATCGGCGAGCCGCCGGATCTCCCGGGCCACGATGCGGAAGCCGCGGCCCGCTTCTCCCGCCTTCTCCGCCTCGATGGTGGCGTTCACGGAGAGCAGGTTCGTCTGTTCGGCCACCTTGGCGATCGTGGTCACCACCGCGGTGATGCCCGCGGCCCGCTGGCTGATCGTGGCCAGCTTGCGGGTGAACGCGTTCATCGCCTCGTCGAGATGTTCCATCGATCGGGCCATGCTTTCGAGGCCACCGCGGCCGCGGTCCGCGACTGCGGCCGCCTCCCTGGCGACGCCCTGCACTGTTTCCGTCGCCGTCACGAGCCGGTCGCCGGCCCCAGTGAGATCGGTGATCCGCCCGGCCAGTTGCTGGGCGACAGTGCCGAGATCGCGGGCCGAGCGATGCTGCTCCTGTCCGGCGGCCTGCGCTGTGGCATCGACCTGTTCGATTCGCGAGACGATGTCGCGCACGCGGGCGGTGCAGGCCGCGATCTCATCTGCGGCCTGCGCCCCGATGGCCTGGGCCACTGCATCGGCTTCCGCGGTGAATGACCGGGCGAGCCAGTCAGCGGCTATAGCCGCCGGAATGGCGACGGCGCCGAGGGCAGCGAGCGCGATGCCGAGGAGCCGCCGCAGCTCAACTGGAGAAAGCGTGCGGAGATCTGCCTGCTGCGCGACGAGGTGTGCTGCCACCGTCGCGCAGACGGCGACCACGACGACGCCCAGGGTCAGGGCCACGATTCGAAGCCGAAGCGACATCCGCGTTCTCCGCAGGGCCCACAGCGGGTCCCTGCGGCAAAGCTAGTTCGTGGTTCGGCCCCACGCCACCTGCCGGTGGTCGGCCGTCGCCGGCACGACCCGCGTGATCGGAACGAGCGGAACAAAATTCAGGCCCGCCGAAGCCACCGTGGGCCGCACGGCGACCTGTGCCGCCGCGGGGCGATGCAGCCGCGTTGCCAGCCCGCAGCCTCCGATCGGCAGCAGCATGAAGAGGGGAGCGGCCAGCCACGGCAGCCATACGGGTACGGATCGGGCGGGCGCGGACGGGAAAGCGGCAGTCGTCATGGCGGGACGGATACCGACGGCCCCGCCGCCAAATCAAGACCGGCACTCCCTCGCCGTAGTCCGCACACTCCGTGTGCGGACTACGGCTCGAAGGCCGGGCACCCCGACTATTCGCCTGCATTCGTGCGAACCTCTCTCCGAGGCAGGGGATTTCAGGCCCTCATGCCCACAGCCGCACACGGAGTGTGCGGACTACCGGGCCGTACGCGTGCCACGGCAGACTGGGCAAACTGGCCGAGGCGGGGCTCGAACCCGCACGGAGATCGCTCTCCACAGGATTTTAAGTCCCGTGCGTCTGCCAGTTTCGCCACTCGGCCGGTGGTCGTGAGAGTGTATCGCCGCCGGGGTGCGTTACACTCCGGGGCTTTGGCAGATCGGGCAAGGACGACATTTTGAACCAGGAAATCACGCAGACCGCCGCGGTTGCCCCGGGCATCGACGGGTTTCTCGGCTCGCGGGCCTCGATCGGGATGGATGTCGTGCTCGTGGGGCTGATCGCCCTCCTGCCCGTGATGGCCTGGAGCATCGCGGCGGTGCGGCAGGGCCACTACGCCCTGCACAAGCGGCTGCAACTGTTCATCGTGGCCGCGCTCCTGGCCGCGATCGTCGTGTTCGAGATCGACGTCCGGCTCGTGAGTGACTGGAAGCTCCGGGCCGCCGGCGGTCCGCCGTGGGGCGGTGCGCCGAATGCCTGGTGGCCGCGAGGCGTGCTCGTCGCGCTGGCCATCCATCTCGTGTTCGCCATCTCCACGCTCGTGCTCTGGGCCTGGGTGGTGTGGGAGGCGCTGACGCGGTTTCGGGTGCCGCCGGCCCCGGGCAGCCACGGCCCCCGGCACCGGCGAATGGCCCGGCTCGCGGCCCTCGACCTTGTGGCCACGGCCGTCACCGGCACGATCTTCTACTGGCTCGCCTTCGTGGCCTGAGCCGCGAGCCGTGGCCTGTGTTCCGCCGCGGCGCCGCCACCACACCAGCGGCACAGGCCCACGCCGCCGAAATAGAGCAGGCAGAGCGGCACGGCCAGAAACAGCATGCTGTAGGGATCGGCCGGCGTGAGCACCGCCGACACGATCACGATCACGAGCACGGCGATCCGCCACTGCGATGTATAGGTGGCCACGTCGAACACACCGATCCGCTCCAGGAAGAGCATCACCAGCGGCAACTGGAAGCCGACGCCGAAGCCGATCGGCAGGATGAGCACGAACCCGAGCCACTCGCTGATGCGGGGGTCGGGATCGAGACCAAGCCAGGAATTGAACTGCAACAGATAGTCGAGCACGAAGTCGAACACGAAGAAGAAGGCCAAGAGCACGCCGGCGAGAAAGAGACCGATGCTCACGGGCAGAAACGTCCACACCCACTTCTTCTCATGCGGATAGAGCCCCGCGGCCACGAACGTCCAGAGCTGGTAGAAGATCCACGGGCTCGCCAGCACCACGCCCACCATCAACGCCGCCTTCACGTAGATGCCGAAGGCCTCCTGGGCCGAGAGCGTCGTGATGCTCACCCGCGAATCCCGGGAGAGCGGCTGCCAGAGGAGTACGGGCACGAGCGATTCCATGTTGAACGTGCCGGCCGCATCGTCGGCCTGTGCTGCCGCCGTGCCGCTGCCGAGCACGCGAGCCAGCCGGTCGGCGTGCAGCTCCCGGAGTTCGAACGACAGCCCGTGCTGCTCAACCGCGTCGATCACCTCGCGGCGGGAGTAGGGCAGCGTGGTGCCGCCGGCCCGCCGCGGCTGCCAGGCGTCGAACTGCTCGATCGCCCGCTCGGTGTAATAGTCACCGAGCGCCTTGCGAAGCGGCTGCTCGATGAGGTGCACCACCGGCCTGGCGACGAAGAAGCCGAGCAAGACCGTGATGGCCAGGCCCGCGGCCGCCCGGATGAGGCAGGTCCGCAGCTCCTCCAGGTGCTCGCCGAACGTCATCGTCGAGCTAGCGAAGAGGTCGTCGTCGGAGGGGCGGGGCATGGGGGGAACCGAGGCGGCCACGGGTCACGAATACGCTCGACTGTACTTCAAAAGCCGGGGTTTTTCTTGTGGGCGCCGCTGCTTGTCGTAGGCTCGTCACTTCGTGACGGGCTGGTTGACCGGTCACGGCGTGACCGGGCCACTTATTGGGCCGTGAGGGGCTGCCCATGCCCCAGGAGCCGGCGTTTGGCGGCAAGCGCAGGCAGGATGCCGAAAGCGCAGCCGCCATCGAGCGAGCGGAAGGCATGGATGCCTGCAGCGAGCGTCCGGCGACGGGGCATGGACAGCCCCGAACCCCTGCCAGTTGACGTCGACAGGATAGCGAACGTTACGCACCGTACTTGCCGAAGCGGCCGGCGTGGGCCATGGCGAGGAGCATGAGGTGCTTGGCGGGGAAGATGCCGAAGCCGCCGCGGAGGCAGTCACGCTCGGAAAACTTCGTCAGGCCGTCCGGGCGGCAGGTGTCGGCGGCAAGCAGCGTCGGCACCGGGTGCCACGAGTGGCTCTTGAGCTTACTCGGCGTCGAGTGGTCGCCCGTCACGATCAAGACGTCGGGCTTCAGCGCCTCGATCCGCGGGATTGCCGCGTCGAGCTCCTCAATCCGCTTCACCTTCTGCTCGAACGCGCCGTCTTCGCCTGTCGAGTCGGTGTATTTGAAGTGGAGGAAGAAGAAGTCGTAGTCGTTCCACACCTTCGTCAGTTCGTCGATTTGCTCGCCGAGTGTCTGGGCCTGGCCCACCAGCGTCATGCCGACGAGCCGCGCGAGGCCCTTGTACATCGGATAGACGGCGATCGCCGCGGCCTTCAAACCATAGAGCTCCTGATAGGAGGGCAGGGCGGGCTTGGCCGCGAAGCCGCGGAGCACCATGCCGTTGGCTTTCTTCTCGTCCTTGAGGATGGCCCGCGCCTGCCGCACGAACTCCTGCGCCACCGCGGCGGTCTTCGCCGCGGCCGCGTGAGCCGGCTGCGGATCGAGCGGAGCCACACCGGTGGCCTGGGGGTCGGTGTCGGCCACGCGGCCGTCGAGTCCCTGCCCGCGGAACACGACCACGAACCGGTGCTCCTTGACCGGCTTCGCAAACGTCTCCACGCCATCGATCTTCACGGCCTGCAGCTTCTCCACGACGGCGAAGCTCTCCTCCGACGGGATGCGTCCGGCCCGGCGGTCGCTGATCAGCCCCGCCGCGTCGAGCGTGCAGAAATTGCCGCGGGCGGCCACGTCGTTGGGGCCGAGTTCGAAGCCGATGCCGGTGGCCTCGAGCGCACCGCGGCCGATCTTGAACTCGAGCGGATCGTAGCCGAAGAGACCCAAGTGGCCGGGACCCGAGCCGGGCGTGATGCCGGGGAGTACGGGGAGGCTCGAGCCGGAGGTGCCACGGGCGGTGAGCCGGTCGAGGTTCGGCGTCTTTGCCGTCTCGAGCTCCGTCTTGCCGCCGGAATCCAGCGGCAGGCCGCCGAGGCCGTCGGCCACGAGCATCACGATCTTGCTTCCGTTCTTCTCGGCCAGTTCGCGGATCAGGTCATGCTCGGTCACGGTGCGGCAGCTCCTCGGTTTCAAGCGGCTTGGAAGTGGGCTACAGTGCCGCGACCAGCCTACCGCCTTTCGCCGCGGCTGCCACCGCGGCTCGTCCTCCCGAGGCCACTTCCATGAGCGTCGTCCGTCCGCAGCCTGCCGCGGATCCGATTCAGTATGACCCGTCGGCTGTGCTGGCAACCGGGGGCATCTCCCAGGCTGATCTCGACGCCCTCGCCGGCCGGCTCGACGCCGCCCGCACCGAGACGCTCGCCGACGTGGACCGTTGGCGGAGCGGTGGCACGCGGCCGGGCGAGGTGCTCGACCCCGCCTTTATCGACCTCCCAGACCGGCTGCTCGCCGACTATCAGACGAGCCGCACCACGAGCGAGCTGTTCGCGATCCTGCAGGCGGCGCGGCGGATCCGCGACGCGGTCGATCGTGTGATCGTGCTCGGCATCGGCGGCTCCTACATGGGCACGCGGGCCCTGTTCGAGGCCTGCTGCCATCCTTTCCACAACGAACTGCCCCGTGGCGAACGCGGCGGCCGGCCGCGGCTCTCGTTCGAGGGCTTCAACATGGACAACGACTCCGCGCAGGGGCTGCTCGACCTCGTGGCCCCCGCCGGCGCACCGCGAAGCGACGACCTGCTCGACCGCTGGGCCGTGCTCGTCGTGAGCAAGAGCGGCGGCACCCTCGAGACGGCCATCGCGACGCGACTCTTCCTCCAGGCCCTCTCCTCGAGCGTCGGCGGCGACACAACGCAGCTCGCCCAGCGGGTCGTGCCGATCACCGGGAAGTCAGGCCGGCTCGCCGATCTCGCAAAGGCCATCGGCTGCCCCGACGTATTCGACATTCCCGACGGCGTCGGCGGCCGGTTCTCCGTGTTCACGGCCGTGGGCCTGCTCCCCGCGTCGATCGTGGGCATCGACGTGGTGCGGCTGCTGGAAGGCGCGGCGGCGATGAACCGCCGGTTCCGCGAGGCGCCGGTCGCCGAGAACCCCGTGCTGCAATACGTGGGCGTGGGGCATCTCGCCGAGGCGAATATGGGCGCCACGACCCGCGTGCTCTCCGCCTGGAGCAATCGCCTCGAGTCGCTCGGCTTCTGGTACGACCAGCTTCTCTCCGAAAGCCTCGGCAAGGACGAAAAGGGAGCCACGCCACTCACCGCCGTCACCACCCGCGACCTCCACTCGCGTGGCCAGCAGCACCAGGACGGCCGCCGCGACAAGCTGATCACGAACCTGATCGTGGGCGAGCCACGGCGCGATCGCCTCACGCTGCCGAAGCTCGGCTCGTACGGCCACGACCAAGACAAGCTCGACTCGCTTGTGGGCACCGGCTGGCCCGACATGCTCACCGCCGCCATCGGGGGCACGAACGAAGCCTACGCCCAGGCCAAGCGGCCCACGGCCGACATCCTTCTGCCGCGGATCGACGAGCACGTGGTGGGCCAGCTCCTGCAGATGCTGATGCTGGCCACCGTCGTCGAGGGCCGCCTCGTGGGCACGAACCCCTACGGTCAGCCCGGCGTCGAGGCCTACAAGAAGTTCATGATGGCCCGCCTGCGGCCCTCCTGATTGCTCACTCACAGGTGATGAAGGAGGGGCTGCCCATGCCCCGTAGCCGGCATCGAGCGATCGAAGAACAGGATGTTCGTAGCGAGCGTCCGGCGACGGGGCGTGG
>JBAVTF010000090.1:0-7166 GCA_049695995.1 Pirellulales bacterium
CGACGGGGCATGGGCAGCCCCGAACTACCACCACAGGCCGTCCACACCGTTATGCGGCGCGGTCGCTCGTGATGGTGGCGGGGCGGCGGCGCTTGGGGAACCAGGCGGCGTCGAGCACGAGCGTGGCCACACGGTTCTCGAGGTTGGGTCGAAACACCACGAGCAGGAGCAACGGCAGATACCAGGCCATGAAGAGGCCGCCGTTGTGGGCCTTCCAGAACTGGCTGCCCAAGAGCACCGCCGCCGAGCAGCTCATCAGCGTGCCGAGATTCTTCGGGGCCGGCCAGATCGCAAGCGTGGCGATCATTGCCACGAACGCGGCCAGCACCGGCAGCCGGAAGACGGGGTCATAGGCCGGCAGCGACCAGAAGCCCTCGAGCAGCACCTCGTTGGGCATGATCCAGCCGAACATTTGCCGGAGCTGGCCAAGAAACACCGTCGTGTCGGGCGACGTGAACCAGAGCGCGATGACGAGCGCGGCGAGCGCGGTCGCCACGCCGAGCGCGAATCGCCGCACGCCCCGCTCCCAGTAGAAGCTGCACCAGAGTGGCAGGAGGAACACGGGATAGTAGATCGTGCCGATCGCCAGTCCGATGAGGCTGCCGGCGATGAACGGGCTGCGATAGGCGGCCACCGCCCAGACGACGAGTGCGCCGGGGAGCACGTGATCGACGCGGCCGGTCATCGTGGCGGTGTAGGGGAGCAGCAGGTAGAGGACGGCCGCCGCGATGCCCGGCCGCACGTTCTCGAAGTGCCGCCAGGCGATCATGATCATGCCTGAAACGATCGCGAGCTGGGCGACGATCGCCATCGTGCGGGCCGTGGTCTCATGAGCGGAACGGCGGGTGGCGTCGGTGGCCACGGGGGCCGCAGCCGCGTCGGCCGCGAACAGCCGCTGCGTCGAGATCTGCGGCAAGAGGAAGAGCAGAGGATAGCCGGGGCCGAGCTTGGCGAGCTGATCGGCGTCGACGTTGGCCTCGCCAGCCCGCAGCCGGTCGGCCGTGGCCGCCACGGCCACGTCGTCGCGCTGCGGCCGCTTGGTGATCACGTTGGCTAAGAGGAACACGAGCAGCGACACGCCGAGAAAGACCAGGCCGCCCGTCGTGAGGTTCGGCTCCAGCATCGGCCGCCGCACCATCGTGGAGTCGAAGAGCATCCGCAGGAGGAACAGTCCCGACACGGCAAAGAGCCAGAGAAAGCCGAGTTCGAGCGTCGGCTCGCTCGCCTTGAAGCTGCCGTATTCATAGGCGAGTAGGCCGGGGGCGAAGAGGATCAGCCCGAGCAGGTCGAGGTTGCGGATGCTCCAGACGCGGTTGAACTTGAAGAACAGCGCGATCGCCAGGAGCGACGACAGATAGAACCACGTCGTGGGATTGACGGCGTAGTACTGGAAGAGAATGTCGCTCATGCCGGAGTTGGGCGGGGGATCTGGCGAGGAACGGGGGCGAGCCGGACGAATCTTCCAGCGTACGGCCGCGACGGCCAGCGGGGAAGTTTGCCTACGGCCGGAACGGCCAAATGAGGGGCGCGAGGGCGACGGTGATCGCCATCACGATGAGATTGAGCGGCCCGCCAAACCGCATGTAATCGCTGAATTTATAGCCGCCGGGGCCATAGATCATGAGGTTGGTCTGGTAGCCCATGGGCGTGGCGAAGCCGCAGCTGGCGGCCACCGTGATCGCCATCACGAAGGGCATCGGGCTCACGCCAAGGTCGGCCGCGGTCTGCCAGGCGATCGGGAAGGTGAGCACCACCGCGGCGTTGTTGCTCATCAGTTCGGTGAACAGCATCGCCACGAAATAGATCGCGGCCAGCACCACCCTGGGGTCGTCGCCTGCCGCCGCGATCGTGGAGTCGGCGATGGCCGCCGCCAGGCCCGTCTTCTCCAGGGCCCGCGCCAGCCCGAAACTCGCCGCGATCAGGAGCAGCGATTCCCATTCGATCGACCGCCGGGCCTCGCTCGACGAGATGCAGCGGGTGCCCACCACCACGCCAGCCGCCACCAGCGCCGCGGCCACCATCGGCACGAGGTCGAGCGTGGCCGCGAGCACCATCGCCGCCAGCACGGTCAGGGCGATCCAGGCGCGGTCGTGCCGCGGCGTCGTCGAATCGCTCACCTCGCTCACGAGATAGAAGTGACGACTCGACCGCTGCCGCTCGCGGAAGGCAGGGCCAGCCTCGAGGAGGAGCGTGTCGCCCGGCTGCAGGGCGATGTCGCCGATCTTCATCTGCAGCCGCTCGCCGTTGCGGGCCACCGCGATGACGACGGCGCCATAGGTGGAGCGGAACTGTCCTTCGCGAATCGTGCGGCCGACGAGCGGGCAGCTGTTCGACACCACCGCCTCGACGAGCTTCCGCTCGCTCCGCGGGTCGTCGAGCTTGAACACCTGGTCGGTCGCCGGCCGAAGGCCGCGAATCTTCTGCAGCTCGACGACGGAGTCGATCACGCCGACGAACACGAGGCGGTCTCCCTCCTCGAGTCGTTCCGTCGGTGGGACGGCGGCGATCACGTGGCCGCCGCGATCGATCTCCATGAGGAACAGCCCGTCGAGATGCCGCAGACCGGCCGCCTCAATCGTGCGGCCCGCCAGCGGGCTGCCCGGCTCGACGAGCATCTCCAGTGAGTATTGCCGCGGGTCGTCGCTCTGGCTCATCGCCGGCCGCCGGTCCCTGAGCAGGAACCTGCTCGCCGTCACGAGGTAGACGAGACCCGCAGCGAACAGCGGCACGCCGAGCCAGGTGATGTCGAACATGCCGAGCTCGCGGCCCGTCTTGTCTTCGACGAGGCCGCTCACGACCACGTTGGTGCTCGTGCCGATGAGCGTGCAGAGGCCGCCGAGGACGACCGCATCGTTCATCGGCATGAGGAGCTTGGAGACGGCGAGCCGGTGCTTCCTCGCCCAGTCGCGGATCGCGGGCACCATCAGGGCCACGACCGGAGTGTTGTTCATGAAGGCCGAGAGGAGGCCCGGCGCGATCATGGTGCGGAGCTGGGCCGAGGCGAGCGACGTGGGGCGGCCGAGGGCGCGGTCGACGATCGCTGCGAGGGCGCCGGTGCGTTCCACCGCGGCGGCCACCACGAACAGGCCCGCGACGGTGATCATGCCTTCGTTGCTCATGCCCCTGAGCGCCTCGTCGGGCGTGAGCACGCCGGCCGCCATGAGGAGCACGACGCCGCCGATCATCACCATGTCGGGCGCCCGCTGCACGAAGAGGAGCATGCCCAGCGACACGACGACGACCAGCGCCGTGAGCGCGGCCTGCCAGTCTGCCGGCCAGGAGTGCGGAAGTGCAGCGAAGAGATCCATGAAGGCCACACTTTCCTCCGCTCCCGGCCGTGACGCAAGGGCAAAGGGGGCGGCTGCCGGCCACGCCCCATGGTGGCCGCAGAACTCGGCGGCGCGGTAGCCTGCCGGTCGTCGCGAGCCGTCATCGCCGCAGGAGCCAGCCGCCGTGTCAGCCGACCGCCAGCCGTTGCCATCCGACAGGTTCACCGAGTACTACGCGCAGCCCAAGGCGCCCTGGGACATCGGCCGGCCGCAGCAGCCCTTCGTGTCGGCGGCCGATCGCATCGGTCAGCGGGTGCTCGACATCGGCTGCGGCACGGGCGATCTGGCGATCTGGCTTGCCGAGCGGGGCCGCGCCGTGACGGGAATCGACTTCATCGAGCCGCCGCTCGCCGTGGCGCGGCGGAAGGCGGCCGAGCGGGGCGTGGCCGTGAACTTCCTCCAGATGGACGCGCTCGCCGTCGGCGAGATCCCCGAGCGGTTCGACGTCGTCACCGATTGCGGACTCTTCCATTCGTTCGACGATGCGGGGCGTGCGGCCTATGTGCGCGGCCTCGCGCGACTGCTCGAGCCGGGCAGCCGCGTCCTGCTGCTCTGCATGTCGACGGCCGAGCCTGGCACGCACGGGCCTCGCCGCGTAAGCGAGCTGGAACTGCGGGAGGCCTTCGGTGCCGGATGGGAGATCGAGTCACTCGAGCCGACCCGGTTCGAGCTGGTGCCGGGCATTGCCGGGCTCGAGTTCAGCCCAGGTGGCGCCCACGCCTGGTTCGCCGTCATTCGCCGGATTGGCGATTCGGCGACGTCATACCGAGCAGCGTGAACGCCGGCGGTTCCCGCCAGGCCTGCTCCAGCGAGGCGATCGAGTCGAGGTCGTAGTGGGCCTGCAGCGCGGCCTCCGTGCCGCGTGCTGCCGAGTCGTCGAGAAAGCGGATGAACGTGGCGGCATCGCGGCGAGCCACGAGCCAGCGCACGACCGCGGCGCTCTGGCCATAGAACACCCGTTGTCGTGGCGTGCCGGACGGAAGCTCGTCGAGCATGAGGAGATCGGGGGCCGACCAGGTGAGGCCGTGGCCCTGACCGGTGCGAAAATCGGCATCGTGTCGCCGCTGAATGTCGGCTGCATCGAACAGCACCGCGAGCCCCTCGTCGGCCCACCGCGGTGGTGGTCCAGCCACGAAGTGATCGGCGAGCACGACATGTACGATCTCGTGGGCAAGCGCGTCGGGCACGAGTGCAGTGCCATCGCCCATCACGTCGATCCGCCGCAGGAGTACGTCTGTCTCGCCGAACTCGATCGATGTGGCGCCGCGGGCGGCCGTGGGCGGACCACCGACGGCCGCGGCGAATGCCCCGGGTTCGTGATGCACGTGCACCTCGCACCGCACTCGCCACGCCGCGGGCGCCGGCTGGTCGAGCAGCGCCGTGAAGGCCGTCGAGCGGACCTCTTCCGCGACCGCGACGATGGCCGCGGCCCGGTCTGCGGCGACGCCCACGACCCTGAAGTTGCCGTCGGCCACGGCAGCAGAAGCCAGCGGGATGGCAAGGCACGATACGACCGCTGCCCGCGTGGCCTGGGCCGTTGCGGCCGCCGCTGCTCGCGGCCCGCCGCCCGTTCTGCCTGAGAGAAAAAGCACGCGTTGCATCCGCTGCCTCGCTAAGACGAGTGCCATCGAATGCCGACGTTGCACATGCCGTGCCGCGGCTGCCGAAAGCCGCGCCACCCCACGAATGTCGCGGGTTTGCGCTGTGGCATGCCTGAGCGCGCACGAGGCGGTGCCCGCGAGCGCGGCACGGAATGCCTGTGGTGGCGGCAGTGCTGTGGCCTACCATGACGGGTGTTCTCGCTATCTCCCGAGTCGGTTTCGATGCGCCTCTTTCCTTCGGATCGCTATCCCCTGCCGCTGCCCGACGGGCACAGGTTTCCGGCCGCGAAGTACCGCCTGCTGCGGCAGCGGCTCGAAGGGCACGCAGCTGCCGGCGCTCCGCTCGAGTTCGTGGAACCGCATGCTGCCACCGACGACGAACTGCTCCGCGTGCACGACCGCGGCTATGTCGGCCGCGTGCTCGCGGGGCGGCTGTCACGCGACGAGATCCGCCGCATCGGATTTCCGTGGAGCCCGCAGCTCGTAGAGCGGTCGTTGCGGAGCACCGGCGCTGCGATCGACGCCGCTGCGGCCGCGTTGGAGGACGGCGTCGCGGCGAGCCTGGCCGGCGGCACGCACCACGCCGGCACCGACTGGGGCGAGGGCTACTGCGTGTTCAACGATACGGCCGTCGCAGCCCGCGAGATGCAGGCTCGCGGCGCCGTCGCGCGGGTCGTGATCCTTGACTGCGACGTGCACCAGGGCAACGGCACGGCGGAGATCTTCGCGGACGATGACACCGTGTTCACGATGTCGATCCATGGCGCGAAGAATTTCCCGCTCCGCAAGTTTCCGGGTTCGCTCGATGTGGGGCTCGACGACGGCGTGGGAGACGACGAGTACCTGACGAGGCTCACCGCCGCGGTCGACGAGTCGTTTGCCCGGGCGCGGGCCGACCTCGTGCTCTACATCGCCGGTGCCGATCCCTATGCTGGCGATCGACTGGGCCGGCTGGCGGTGACGAAGGCGGGGCTCGCCGAACGCGACCGAATGGTGTTCGCCGCCGCGCGGGCTGCCGGCACGCCCGTGGCCATCGTCTGCGGCGGCGGCTACTGCGCCGACCTGGATGCGATTGTCGACATCCACGCCGCGACGATGCTCATGGCGGCGGGCATCCCGACCGGCTGACGATCTGCACCTACGGCGCGAGCCGTTCGAGGATCCAGCCTCCGCTCGCATCGCGGCGGAACTGCAGCCGATCGTGCAGCCGGCTGGGCCGGCCCTGCCAGAACTCGATCCGCTCGGGCACGAGCCGAAAGCCGCCCCAGTGATCTGGCCGCGGAATCCCGGAATCATCGGGATGCTCGGCGCGAAACCGGGCGAACAGATCCTCGAGTGCCGCACGGCCGGCGATGACCGCGCTCTGCGGCGAGCTCCAGGCGCCGATCCGCGAGGTGCTCGGCCGGCTGGCGAAATAGGCGTCGCTCTCGGCCGCGGTCGTTCGTTCCACGCGGCCCTCGATCCGCACCTGCCGCTCGAGATCGGCCCAGTGGAACGTCAGCGCCGCATGAGGATTCGCCGTGAGCTCGCGACCCTTGCGGCTCTCATAATTGGTGAAGAAGCAGAAGCCTTGCGGATCGAAGCCCCGCAAGAGAACGATCCGCGCTGACGGGCGGCCATCGGGCGTCGCGGTGGAGAGCGTCATCGCCTCGGGCTCGGGCACGCCCGCGGCGACGGCCGCGTCGTACCAGACGGCGAACTGCCGAATCGGATCGGTGGCAACGGTCGCCTCGTCGAGCGCTCCCTGCTCATATTCCTTGCGGGCGTGTGTAGCTCGGGGTTCCATGTCGGTAGTTCCTGGGGCAGATCAATAGAGCGCGGATCAAACGAGCGCAGACCAACATAGCGTGGGGGCCGGCCCGGGGCTGCCCATGCCCCGTCGCCGGACGCTCGCTGCGGACATCCTGTCCTCCGCTCGCTCGATGCTGACTGCGCTTCGGCATCCTGCCTACGCTTGTCAGCAAACGCCGGCTCTCAGGGCATTGGGCAGCCCCGGGTCTCCGTTTGTGGTGCGCAAGCGGCGACGGCGCGACAGGTGCTTGCCCGTAAGCCGGAGCCGACGCCGGGACGGCGGCGACGGCGCGAAAGTTAGAGCGCGCGGCGGTGCTTCTTCTTCGGCTTGTGGGCCACGGTGGCCGTGGCGGGGGCCTGGTCGCCGCGGCCGGGGCGGCGGGAGCCTTCCTGGCGGCGCTTGCCCTGCTGTCGGCGCTGGGGGCGGCCGTGGCCGGTGCGGGGG
>JBAVTF010000091.1:0-27006 GCA_049695995.1 Pirellulales bacterium
CGTCGGCGCGGAGGGCGTGCCGGGCGCGGCTGCGGGCTGGAATGATGCCGGGCTGATCGTGCTCGCGGCTCGCGCGACCGGCCGCGACGGCGTGGCGGCGATGGCAGTCGTCGAAGAGGTCGCCATGTCATGCCGGTCGGCCGCAGAGGCCCAGAGACTGCTTGAGGGCCGCCCACTGGCTGCCCGGAGCGTCGTGTGCGCCGACGTGGCCGGCGGCGCAGACCAGAGTTTCTCGCAGTGCGATCCGGGGTCGCCACTCGCACGAGTGATCCTGGCCGACGGCAGCGTCAGCGGCACCCAGGCTCTCGCGGCCCTGCTCGACCGCGACCACACTGCAGCCCGAGACGCCCTCTCCGCCACGTGCGCCTGGGTCGCCTGCGGCGTCTCCTCGTCAGCCGTGGCCGCCGTTTCGGGCGGTCCCTTCGCCGGCCCATGGATCGGGAGTGATGCGGCCATCGACGGCGCGGCCTGGCGCGGAGCCGTGCGGGCCCGTTCGTGCTCGGCGCAGCAGCCACGCGGTGGCAGCGAGATCACGCGGCGGTATGCACTCACCACGCGCGAGCTCGGGCCTCCGCGGCGCGGGCGGAGCTTCGCTGGCGAGCGGGTGCTGATCCTGGGAGACGGTGAACTCGCTGATTCGCTCGTGTGGGCGATCGAAGCGCGGGACGGCGTTGCGGTGTCCGTCAGGTGCGAATCCACGGCGGATGCGGTCGCGGCTGTCGAACGTGCCGAGCGAAACGGCCCGGTGCGGCACCTGATCATCGCGGTCCGACAGCACGACCGCGGCTGTGACTGGACGCGGCGATGCCATGGCACCATCGAGGTGCCGTTCTTCGCCTGCCAGCGATGGATTGCGATCCGGAGCAAGGCGGGCGATCTCGCGTCGGCCACGCTCACCGCGGTGGTCGATCTCGGCGGTGACTTCGGCATCTCGGGAGCGATCGGCGACGTCGCGGGGGGCGCGGTCACCGGACTCTTCAAGGGAATCGCCCGCGAGTTCCCCGCGCTCCACGTTCGCGTGGTCGATGCGTCGACAGCGGGTGCCCCTTCGCAACTGTCCTCCGTCGTTGTCAGCGAGATGGAGGACGCCGCCGGCCCGGTCGAGGTGGGCTTCGTCACCGGCCACCGGGTGACCGTCGCGCCCTGCGAGCGGCATCCGCAGCCGGGGGCGCCGCTGGCGTCGCTCGCCCGTGGCAGCGTGTGGATCGTGACCGGAGGCGCGCGGGGCGTGACGGCGGCGTGTGCCCACGAACTTGGCCGCCGGCACGGGCTCGTGCTCGCGGTCGTCGGATCGACGAATCCCGTCACCGTCGATCCGTCGTGGCTCGCGCTCGACGAGACGGGGCTCAAGGATCTCAAGGGCCGCGTGATGCTCGACGCCCACGCCGAGGGCAGCGATCCCCGGGCGGCCTGGCGCAGGGTCGAGAAGTCGATCGAGATCGAGAAATCGCTGGCCCGGTTTCGCGAGGCGGGAGTCGAGGCGAGGTACTTCGCCTGCGACCTCGCCGACGAGGCCGCCGTGCGGTCGCTCACGGCGCGGGTGACTGGCGAGATGGGGTCGGTGCGGGGCGTGCTGCACGGCGCCGGGTTCGAGTCGGCCTGCCGTTTCGAGAAGAAGACGCCCGAGGGGCTTGCGGCCACGCTGGGGCCGAAGTGCGTCGGGATCGAGCACCTCCTGGCGGCGCTCGATCCGGCGGCGCTCGAGGCCGTCGTGGGGTTCGGGTCGACGAGCGGTCGGCTGGGCGGCCACGGCCAGGCCGACTATTCGCTGGCCAACGACCTGCTCGCGAAGAGTCTCGCCGAACGTCGTCGGCGCGGACTGCGGGCGACGGTGATTCACTGGCATGCCTGGGACGAGGTGGGCATGGCGAGCCGGCCGGAGAGCCGGTTCGTGCTGGAGCAGTTCGGGCTGACGTTCATGCCGGTGGCCGAGGGCGTGCGGCGGTTGATGGACGAGCTCGAGGCGGGCCTGCCCGAGGCCGAGGTCCTGGTGACCGAACCGGCCTGCGTGCCGGATGCGGTCGCCGCCGTCGCAGCGGCTCCCGCCGCGCCCCGTGGCAGCCTCATCGAAGCGGTGCATGCGGGAGTCGCGTCCACGAACGTCGTGTTCCGCCTCGATCCGACCGCAGACCGCTTCCTGCTCGACCACCTGCAGTTCGGGCGGCCGCTGCTGCCGGCGGTGATGGGGGCGGAGCTGCTCGCGCAGGCGGCGATCGCCGCGGGGGCATGCGGCCGCGTGCATGAGATTCGCAATTTCACCGTCGAGCGACCGATCGCCTTCCCGACCGACCACGCGCGGCGGGTGCGGGTCGCGGTGGAGGCCGCCGGCGACAGCGCCGCGCGAGTGGAGGCCTGGGCTGCCGCCGGCACGGCGGACGGACATCCGGCTGCCGAGGAACAAGTGGCGATCCGCGGCAGCGTCTCCACCGGAGCGGTCGAGCCGATCGTGGCACACGCTTCCGAGCCGCCGCTGCCCTTCAACCCGATGGTCTATGCCGCCGACGCGCCGCTCTGGCACGGCGAGTCGTTCCGCACGCTGACAGGCCTCTTCCTCGATCGCAGCGGCGGCTGGGGCAGGCTCGTCGCCCCGGCGGCCGACGTCGTCGCGGCCCCGCGCGGGGCCGCGGGCTGGACCGTGCCGGTCGCCCTGCTCGATGGCTGCATCGTGGCCTGTGCCGTCTACTCCTACATCCTCTGCGGACTGCGGGTGGAGGTGCCGGTGAAATTCGAACGTCTGCGTATCGCGGCCCAGCCGCGGAGCGGCGAAACGTGTGTCGTGCGGCTCTTGTTCCGCACGAACGACGTGCGCGAGAGCGTCTACGACCTGGTGCTGTTCGGCGACGACGGCCGCGTGCTGCTCGCGATCAACGGACTGCATCTGGCGGTGATGTCCGCCGAGAAGGGCCGCGCATGATCGACCGCCCGGCCCTGATGTGCCTGCCAAGCGCCCGCATCAGCTGCGGCCTTCCGGTCGCGGGCTGTCATGTGGATCTCGCATTCGACGAGGCGGCGGATCGCATCGGGATCTCGGCCGTGGGCGCCCAGCTCGCCGAGAATCTCGTTGCCGCGCACATCGGCTGCGAACGGCGACTGGTGCGCGTCGCAGCGCTGATGCCGTCAGGTCGCCCGGTGGCGACGGTGCGGGGCAGGGGGGCCGCGGTCTCCGTGTCGGTGTCGCATGTCGGCGGGCTGTGCGGCGCCGCCGTCTGCGGCACGGCCGGCGTTGGCCTCGACATCGTCGATCCGGCCGAGGCCGGCCCTGCGCTCGACGACTGGTTCACGCCCGCGGAACTCGCGCTGTTTCCTGAGGACGGCCTCCTGCGGTCGCGGCTCTGGGCTGCCAAGGAAGCCGCCTTCAAAGCCGCCCGGCTCGACGATGGGTTTCGGCCACGCGCCGTGGCGATCGAGAAGCTCGACACCGCCGGCTTTCGCTGGAACGTGCGCGGTCGGCATCGAGACGCATGCGGGCGGGGAGTCTTCAGTGAACTCGGCACGCATCTCGTGGCCGTCGCCGTGGCGGCAGCATCCACGCCCTTCGATCTCCCAGGCAGCGAGGAGGTGAGATGATCGACCTGAGTGGAAAAGTGGCCCTCGTCACCGGCTCGAGCCGTGGCATCGGCAGGGCCTGCGCCCTCAGGCTCGCGGAGGCGGGCGCCGACGTCGTCGTCAACTACGTGACGAGCGGCCGCGAGGCGGAGGAAGTGGCAGAGGCGATCGCTGCCATGGGCCGCAAGACCGCCTGTATCCGCGCCGACGTGGGCGAGGAGGAAGACATCGAGGAGATGATCGGCTTCGTGAAGGCCGAGTTCGGCGGCCTCGACATCCTCGTGCATGCCGCCGCCACGGGGGGCTTCCGGCCGCTGGCCGCCACGACGCAGCGGCACTTCGACGCCGCGATGCACACGAACGTGTTGTCGTTCGTCCACCTGCTCAAGGCGGCGGCGCCGCTCCTGGAATCGGCGGCAGGCCGCGGCAAAGTGGTCGTGCTCTCGAGCCACGGCACGCACATGGCGCTGCCGCTGTACGGCCTCATCGGCGGCACGAAAGCAGCCCTCGCGGCGCTCGCCCGCCACTGGGCGCTGGAACTCGGTGAACGCGGCGTGAACGTCAACGTGGTCGAGGCCGGGCTCGTGGAGACCGATTCCACACGGCGGCTGCCGGGGGCCGCGGAGATGTTCGCGGGCCGCAGGACCAAGACGATGGTGGGCGAACGGATGCTGGAGGCGGCCGACGTGGCCGATGCCGTCCTCTTTCTGGCATCGCCGCTGGCGGACCTCGTGCAGGGGCAAACCCTCGTCGTCGATGGCGGGGCTGCCATTCATGTTTAGGATGCGCGACGGCTCGTGCATCCTGCTCACGGGCGCCACCGGGCTCCTGGGCCGTTTCCTGCTCCGCGATCTCTCGGAGCAGGGGCGGCGGGTCGCGGTGCTGGTGCGCGGCAGCAAAACCGCCGGTGCCGATGCGCGGGTCGATGAACTCCTGCGCGACTGGTGGGAGGTGGCGGGCGTCGAGGTGCCGCGGCCGGTGGTTCTCGAGGGCGACATCACGGCGCCGGGACTCGGGCTTCCCGCCGCGGCCCTGGAATGGGTCGAGGCGAACGTCGACGAGGTCGTGCACGCCGCGGCGAGCCTCGCGTTCGACCGCCGCGAAAGCGACGGCGAACCGTATGCGAGCAACGTGGGTGGCACGGCCCGTGTGCTCGAACTCTGTCGCACGGCCGGCATCCGGCGGGTGCACCACGTCTCCACCGCCTATGTGTGCGGCCTGCGGGGCGGCCGGGTACTCGAGACGGAACTCGACGTGGGCCAGACGCCGGGCAACGACTACGAGCGGAGCAAGATCGAGGCGGAGCGGGTGGTGCGGGACGCCGACTGGCTCGACGTGCGCACGGTGTATCGCCCGAGCATCATCGTCGGCGACCTCGTGCACGGCTTCACCAACACGTTCCATGGGTTCTACAAGCCGCTGCGGATCGTGCAGCCGTTCGTCGAGTCGTTCGTGCAGGCGGCGCTCGAACCGGGCTCTCTGCTCGACGTGCTGGGCATGACCGGCCACGAGCGGAAGAACGTCGTGCCGGTCGACTGGGTGTCGGCGGTGATGTCGCGGATCATTCTCGACCCGGTGCTGCACGGCGGCGCGTACCACCTGACGTCTACGCGACCCACGAGCGTGGGCCTTCTTTGCCGCGTCTTCGCGCAGATGGTGACGGAGATGGCGGAACGGCCGAAATCAGCAGGCAGCGGCAGGCCGGCGCCGGTCTTCGATCCCGCGGTGCTCGCACGGCTCTTCGGCGACCAAATGGAGGTCTATCGGGCCTACTGGCGAGACGACCCGGAGTTCGACGTCACGGCGACGAGCCGCGCCGTGCCCGACCTGCCGGCACCACCGCTCGATGAGGCGACGATCCGCCGGCTCAGCCGTTTCGCCATCAGCGCCGGGTTCCGCTGGCCGCCTGTCCGGAAGCTATCCTTGGCCCATCCCCGGAGCGCCTTCACGTGAAGTTTTCCATCCCGTCGATCGTCACGTCCCGTGGCGGGCGGAAGTCCGGTGGCACGCGCCGTCGCGATCGCCTGACCGGCTACGAGCCGCTCGAATCGCGGCTCCCGCTCGCCAACACAGTGGGCCTCATCCAGGCCGCCGGGGCTGGGGCGTTCGCTGGCTACACGCTGCTCGGCTCGTCCACTGCGCCACGGACGCACCTCATCGACAACGCCGGCAACAAGGTGCACACGTGGACGAGTGCCTATCCGGCCACGTCGTCCTACCTGCTCGAGGATGGACGTCTGCTCCGCAACTGCATCCTTCCCCTCCCGATGAAAGACTTCAACAACAACGGGGGTACCGGACGGATCGAAATTCTCGACTGGGACAGCACCGTTACCTGGTTTTACGACCTCTCCAACGCCCAGTATCAGCTGCACCACGATGCCATCGTGATGCCCAACGGCAACATCCTGGCCATCGCCTGGGAGCGGCTCACGTTCGAGCAGGCCGTGGGGATGGGCCGGAATCCTGCCACGCTCAATCCCGACGTCAACAACGAACTCTGGCCGGAGGTGATCATCGAGATCGATCCGGACGTGGCGGGCGGCGAGGTCGCGACCGGGCTCGGCGAGGGCATCGTCTGGCAATGGCACATGAAGGACCACGTCGTCCAGCAGTACGACCCGACCAAGCCCAACTATCTGGGGCCGAAGGGTGTCCGCCAGCACCCCGAACTGATCAATCTGAATTACGTCCCCACGGGCCCGGCCGCCGACACCCACCTGGCCGACTGGGCCCACTTCAATTCGATCGACTACAACGCGACCACCGATCAGATCATCGTGTCGGTGCGGGAATTCTGCGAGATCTGGATCGTCGATCACAGCACGACCACCGAGCAGGCGGCCGGGCACGCCGGCGGCAACGCCGGCAAGGGGGGCGACCTCCTGTGGCGGTACGGCAATGACCGCGCCTGGAACCGCCGGGCGAAGCAGATGCTGTTCTGGCAGCACGACGCCCAGTGGATCCGTCCCGGCCTCCCCGGGGCGGGCAACATCCTCGTCTACAACAACGGCTGGTATCGCACCCAGTCCGGCACGAGCTATTCATCGGTCGTGGAACTGAGGCAGTCGCCGACCGCCTACGGCCGGGCCGACGTGGTCTGGAGTTTCCGCGGGCCGCCGTCCTTCTTCTCGCCGATCGTCTCCGGAGCCCAGCGGCTCCCGAACGGCAACACGCTGGTGAATGCCGGCGCGAAAGGAACCATCTTCGAGGTCACCGTATTCCGGCGAGTCGTGTGGCGGTACGTCAATCCCGACACGTTCGCCGGGCCCGTCCAACAGGGCACGGTGCCGCCGGCGTTGAACGTCAGTGGCACTCCAGGCGTGCGCATGAACATCACGTTCCGGGCGCTCCGCTACGCCACCACGTATGCCGGCCTGTCGGGCCGGACGCTCGCGCCGCGGGGGCCGATCGAACGTCCGGCCATCACCGTGATGGGCCAAGTCGGTCGAGAATGAGGCGTGCGGTCGTGGCCGTGGCGCCGCGGTGCGCGGCGACGAGCGAGGAGGCCCGGGATCCGAGGGCCAATGCCCAGGCGGGCTCGGCGAGGCAGCGGCCAACGAAGGCCGTGAGGGCGGGGCCGTCAGCCACGACGACCGCCGCGTCGGCGTCGAGCAGACGACGGACCTCGTCGCGGAAGTTCCGCGTGTGCGGCCCGAAGCAGACGGCCGCGGCATAGGCGGCCGGCTCGAGCATGTTCTGGCCGCCGCGGATGCCGTCGAGGCTGCCCCCCACGAACGCGATCGCGGCCGTGCCCCACCACCAGCTGAGTTCACCGGTCGTGTCTATCAACAGCACGCGGATAGCAGGATCAGGAGGCGTTTCATCGAGCCGGCTGCGGAACTGCCACCGCAGGCCCGCGGCGTTGAGCAGCGCGGCGATCTCGGGCGTGCGGTCCACGTGCCGCGGCACGATCACGAGCCGCAGTGCCGGGTGGCTCGGGGCCAGCGCGCGGAACGTGTCGATCGCGAGCGATTCCTCCGGGGCTTGCGTGCTGCCGGCGAGGAAGACGATGTCGGTCGCGGCGAAGCCGGCGAGCTGCCGGAACCGCGCGACCTCAGGTGCGGTGCGGTCGCCACGCACGCCGTCGAACTTGAGCGAGCCGGTCACGACCACGGCACGGGCTCCGAGTGCGGCGAACCGGTCGGCGTCGGCCGGCGACCGGGCGGCGACGACGCTCACGAGCGCGAGCATGCGCCGCGCGAACCAGGCAACGCGGCCGTAGCCCGCCGCGCTCCGCTCGCTCATCCGGCCGTTGGCCACGACCACCGGGATGCCGCGGCGGGCGGCCTGCGAAAGCAGCGTGGGCCAGAGCTCCAGTTCACCGAGCACGATGAGGTCGGGCCGCACCCGGTCGAGCACGCGATCCACGGCCCAGGTGAAGTCGAGCGGGCAGGGGAACGTGCGGTCGGGACCGAAGCGTTTGGCTGCCAGTTCCAGACCGGTGGTCGTGGACGACGAGATCACGCAGTCGATGCTCCGGCCGGCCGCCTCGGCCTGCGCCCGCAGTTCGATCGCGAGGGCCGCGAGCAGTTGCACCTCGCCCACGCTGACGCCATGCAGCCAGATCCGCGGCGATCCGGCTCCAGGCGAGGCAAGCGGGGCGATGCTGCCGGTGAACCGGACCCACGGCGCCGCCACGGGCCGGCCGCCGGAGAACTTCCGCCACAGCACCCAGGGAAGGGCCACCAGGGCGACGACGAGATACGCCGCATCGAGCAGCGGGCCGGGCAGGGCCGCGACCGGCCGGGCGACCTGTCTGTCGGACGGAGTGTGGGCGGGATGCGGCAGGTGACGCTCCTTCGTGATGGTGCCGATGCCGGCCGCGAATATAGCGGGTGCGCGTCGACGGCTGCCACGACGCGCACCCCTCAAGAGAAGGGATCTTCGTGGCCGATGGACTGTGGGTGCGACCATGGCGACCGTCGAGCAGACCGATTCCCGAGCCAGCGACTGCCTCGGGCGGGCGCGTCGGCTCGTGGCCGACCTGCTCGTGCGGCGGCCGGCCATCTATTGGCTCGACCTGCTGGCGACGATCGTCGTGGGCTACGCGGCGGCGGCCGTCTATCTCGGATCAAGGATGCCGGTGGTCGCGCAGGCCGTGGCCTGTCTCGTCGCCGGCGTCGCCTTCTTCCGGGCGTCGCTGTTCATGCACGAGATCGTGCACTTCCGGCGGGGGGAGATGCGAGGCTTCTCCGTCGCCTGGAACCTGCTCGTGGGCATCCCGTTCCTGATGCCTTCCTTCCTCTACGAGCACCACCTCGACCACCACAGCGCCCGGCATTACGGCACGCCCGGCGACGCGGAGTATCTGCCGCTCGGCACGGCCCGACTCCGCACGCTGCTCGCCTACCTCGGTCAGATCGCCCTGCTCCCGCTCCTGACGACGGCCCGGTTTCTCGTGCTCACGCCCGTCTCGTTCCTCCATACGCGGCTGCGGCAGTTCGTGCTCGAGCGGTGCTCTCCGCTGGTGATCAACCTCCGCCACCGGCGGCCGGTGCCGGCCGACGCGCCGCGGGTGGTCTGGGCGGCGATCGAGATCGCCTGCTTTCTGCGGGCGGTGCAGTTGGCCGCCTGCTTCGTCGTCGCCGAGGTGCACGTGGGGCGGTTCACGATCCCGCTCGGCTGGCAGATGCCGGTGAAGCTCTACGGCCTCGCGGCGGTCGCCCTCGGGCTCAATCACGTGCGGACGCTCGTCGCCCATCGCTACCGGAGCGCCGGGCAGAGCATGAGCTTCGCCGATCAGCTCGACGACTCGCTCAACGTCGTCGGCCGCACGCCGCTGGCGGCGATGCTCTTCCCGGTGGGCCTGCGATACCACGCCCTGCACCATCTCTTCCCGTCGCTCCCCTATCACGCCCTCGGCACCGCCCACCGAAGGATCATGCGCCACCTGCCGGAGTGGGAGGCCTACCGGCGGGCCACCTACGCCTCGTTTCCCGACGCGCTGCGAGCATTCGTGGCGGGGCTTCGTGCGGCCCGACTCACGCCGCCGCTCGCGTCCGACCGCTGGTTCTCCCGCCGCCGGGAATGTGTCGCCTGATCAGCCGGCGGCCACGCCGCTCGACTTCCCGCAGCAGTTCTTGAACTTCTTCCCGCTCCCGCAGGGGCAAGGGTCGTTGCGGCCCACCTTCTGCGACATGTTGCGGATTGGCTCCGACCGGGCCTGCTCGCCGCGGCTCGCTTCGGGCAGGGACGCATCGCCTGCCGCAGCCGGTTGGGCAGCGGCCGTCATGCCGGCGGCCGAGGCGTCGGCATGGATCGCGGCCGTCTCGCGGAACGTGCTTCGCAGGGCGTCGTCCTCCACCTGCTCGATCCGGTAGACGATGTCGACGACCCGCTCGTCGATCGCCTTCCACATCAGGTCGAACGTCCGCATGCCCTCCCGCTTGTATTCCACCTTGGGGTCGACTTGGGCGTAGCCGCGGAGGCCGACACTCGACCGAAGATGATCCATCGCGAGGAGATGATCCTTCCAGGCGTTGTCGAGGATCTGCAGGAGCACGGCCCGCTCCATCCGCTTCATCTCGGGCCGCGGGTCGTCGCCCCGCTCATGGCGGCGGCGGCTGGCGGCGGAGAGGGCGGTCCGCAACTGGCCGAGGTCGGTGCCGCCGAGGTCGGTGTCTTGGAGATTCGGGTCGAACCGCTCACGGGCCCAGCCCAGGAGCCCATCGCGGTCGATGCCGCGGCTGCCGTCGGGCAGCCGCACGCTGAAGTGCGAGATGCCGACGAGCACCGGATACTCGATCTCGCGGTGTTCATAGACCTCACGGGCTACCCGCCGCACGATCTGCTTGGCCGCCTCGGCGTCGCCGCCGGCAGCCTTGAGGGCGGCGATCTCCTGCTGTCCGAGCTGGATGCCGAACCGCCACTCGGTCCAGCCGCAGGCGCTGGCAATGCCGAAATCGGGGGCGAGGAACCGAGCCCCTTCGGAGAGATCGATCCGGTGGATCGCCTCGCGGGCCTTCTCCTGCAGCGCCTCCGCCACGCCGTCGCGGCCCACCCGCTTGAGATCCCGGTCGTTCACCGACAGCTTCCAGCGGGCGTTGGCGAACGTGGCGAGTGCCGACCAGTTCCACTCGCTCTCGTCTTCGCCGGGGGGAAGGTTCTCCTCGACCGCCTCGTAGATCATTCCCTCTGACTGTCGCACCGCCTCGTCCACCGCCCGCCGCTCGGCCTCCTCCGGCGTCATGCCGCGGAAGTCATTGCCCTCGAGTTCGCAGGAGAGCTGGCTCGATGCCCAGGTGGCGTAGGACTGCGTGCCGTAGTCCTTGTCGAGGAACGTGCCGATGTGCTGGTCGATCTGGCGATCGACCATCTCCAGGATCATCTCGCGGCAGTCTGCGTCGCCGTCGGTGTAGTCGAGGATCTTTTGCCGGAAACCGTAGACCCTCTTCCGCTGCTCGTCCATCACCTCGTCGTACTCGAGCAGGTTCTTGCGGATCTCGAAGTTTCGCTCCTCCACCTTCTTCTGCGCGGCCTCGACCCGGCGGGTCACCATCCGGCTCTCGATCGCCTCGCCATCCTGCATGCCGAGCCGCGTGAGCACGTTCTTCACCCACTCGCCGGCGAAGATCCGCATCAGGTCGTCTTCGAGTGAGAGGAAGAACCGGCTCGACCCCGGATCTCCCTGTCGGCCGCAGCGGCCGCGGAGCTGCAGGTCGATGCGGCGGGCCTCGTGCCGCTCCGTGCCGATGATCTGCAGTCCGCCCATCTCGCGGACGAGTTCTCCCTCGGCCTTCATGTTCTCGCGGGTCGAGATCTCCCTCACCAGCGCGTCCCACTCCTCCTTGGGCACGTCGAGCCGCGTGGGATACGTGTCTTGGAGCTTCGCCCACGCGAGCGTGTCGGGATTGCCGCCGAGGATGATGTCGGTGCCGCGACCAGCCATGTTGGTGGCGATCGTCACGGCCCCGAGCCGCCCTGCCTGGGCGATGATCTCGGCTTCTCGCTTGTGCTGCTTGGCGTTGAGCACCTGGTGGTCCACGCCCCGCTTCTCCAGTAGCTCCGAGAGTCGCTCGCTCTTCTCGATCGAGACCGTGCCCACGAGCACGGGCAATCCCTTCTTCTGAATCTCCTTGATTTTCGCCCGAGGCAGCGTCTGCTCGACCCGCTCCCCCTTGGGCACGAACGTGACGGCGTCGGCCGTCTCGGAGACGATCCGGCCCATCTGCCAGGTGCCGTCAGTGAGGGCGAGCGTGTCCCAGCGGTTGATTCGTTCCACCTCGTCGGCAACGGCGATCCACTTCTCCCGCTCGGTGCGGTAGATCACGTCGGGGTGGTTGATCCGCTTCATGCCCCGGTTGGGCGGGATGGCGATCACGTCAAGCTTGTAGATCTTCCAGAACTCGGTGGCCTCGGTCATGGCCGTGCCTGTCATGCCGCCGAGTTTCTTGTAGAGCTTGAAGAAGTTCTGAAGCGTGACGGTGGCGAGGGTCTGCGACTCCTCCTTCACCCGCACGCCCTCCTTCGCCTCGACCGCCTGGTGAAGGCCGTCGGACCACTGCCGGCCCGGCATGAGCCGCCCGGTGAATTCGTCGACGATCACCACCTCGCCGTTCTGCACGACGTAGTTCACGTCGCGCTTGTAGAGGTAGTGGGCCTTGAGAGAGTTGTCGATGAGATGCGGCCACTCCATGTTGCCGGCCGTGTAGAAGCTCTCCACGCCTGCCATCTTCTCGGCCGCCCGCACGCCTTCCTCGGTAAGGGCGACGGTGTGTTCCTTCTCCTTGACCTCGAAGTGCTGGTCGGCGCGGAGCTGCCGCGCGATCTGGTCGGCCTTCGAATATTTCGTGACGTCGTCGTGGGCCGGGCCGGAGATGATGAGCGGCGTGCGGGCCTCGTCGACGAGGATGTTGTCCACCTCATCCACGATCGCGAAGTTGAGTGGACCCTGGCTCTGCTGCACGTTCTTGGGGAAGCGGTCGTCGCCGCGGGCTGCCATCCGCATGTTGTCGCGGAGGTAGTCGAAGCCGAACTCGTTGTTCGTGCCGTAGGTGATGTCGCAGGCGTAGGACTTCTGCCGCTCGCCCGACTCCATGCCCGACTGGATCGCCCCCACCGTGAGGCCGAGCCCCATGTAGAGCGAGCCCATCCACTCCATGTCGCGGCGGGCGAGGTAGTCGTTGACCGTGACGACGTGCACGCCCTTGCCCTCGATCGCGTTGAGATACGCCGGGAGCGTGGCGACGAGCGTCTTGCCCTCGCCCGTGATCATCTCGGCGATCGCCCCGGAGTGGAGCACCATGCCGCCGATCAGTTGCACGTCGTAATGCCGCATCCCGAGGAACCGCCGGCCCCCCTCGCGGCAGACGGCGAACGCCTCCACGAGCAGGTCGTCGAGGGTCTCGCCGGCGGCCAGCCGGCGGCGAAACTCGGCCGTCTGGGCCCGGAGTTCCGCGTCGGACATCGCCTGGTATTTCGGTTCCAGCGAGTTGATTGCCTCGACCTTTGGCTCCAGCCGCCGGATGAATCGGGCATTCGACGAGCCGAACAGGCCGGTCAGGAACCGGTCGAGGCGGGGGCCGATCCCGGCGGCACCGCTGCTCACCGTATCCCAAGCGCGTTCAAGAAGTTGCATGTGCTGACGTGTCCTTTGCCGCGAATTGTCGCGGTCATGAGCCGCATGGGTCAAGGCGATCCGCAGCGGCGTTCCCACACGCCCACGATCCGAGGCCGCGGGGGTACATTCTTGCAGCTGCGGCGGCTGCGCCGCGGAGCGTCCTCCCAGGCCATGCCGGCATGCCGCCCGCCTCACACGCACCACCCGCTCGCGACCTCACCGGCCGACTGCTCTTTCTGGGCACCGGCACGAGCGTGGGCGTGCCGATGGTGGGCTGCGGCTGCCCCGCCTGCACGAGCGCAGACCCGCGAGACAGCCGCACCCGCACGAGCGCCGCGGTCGGCCTTCCCGGCGGCACGCTGCTCATCGACACCACACCCGACCTCCGCAGCCAGTTGCTGCGGGAGCAGATCGGCCAGGTCGATGCCGTGCTCTACACCCATGACCACGTCGATCACGTGTATGGCCTCGACGACGTCCGCCCGCTCTGCTTCCGCTCAGGCAAGGCGATCCCGGTCTATTGCGAGGAACGGGTCGAGGCGCGGATCCGCCGGGCGTTCGACTACGCGTTCTCTGCGGCGCCGCCCCCCGGCGGAGGCGTGCCCAAGCTCACGCTCGAGCGGATCGACATCACGCCGTTCGACCTGCTTGGCAGCCGGATCGTGCCGCTGCGGCTGCGGCACGGCACGTTCGACGTGCTCGGCTTTCGGTTTGGCGATGTCGCCTACTGCACTGACACGAACGGCATTCCCGACGAGACCTGGTCGCTGCTCTCGGGCCTCGACACGCTCGTGCTCGACTGCCTCAGGCCGAGCCGCCACCCGACCCACTTCTCGCTCGACGAGGCCGTGGCGGTGGCCGAGCGGGTGGGAGCCCGCCGCACGCTGTTCGTGCACATGTCGCACGACGTGGTGCACGCCGACGTGGCCGCCCGGTTACCGGCGGGGATCGAACTGGCCTATGACGGCCTCGAGATCCCGCTCGTGTGAAGAAGTTCGGGGCTGCCCATGCCCCGTCGCCGGACGCTCGCTACGGACATCCTGTCCTACGCTCGCTCGATGCTGACTGCGCTTCGGCATCCTGCCTGCGCTGGTCAGCAAACGCCGGCGACGGGGCACGGGCAGCCCCTCACGGGCGTATTGTGCGAGGTGTAGGCCCGTTGCTCCGTAACGGGCAGCCACTCACGGCGTTTTGGTCGAGTGCAGGTCGAGCCGTGTGCTGCGGAGCCGCAGGGAGTTAGCGATGACGGAGAGCGAACTGAGGCTCATCGCGGCGGCGGCGAGCATCGGGCTCGTGACGTGGCCAAGGAGAGGGTAGAGGGCGCCGGCGGCGATCGGGATCGCGATCGCGTTGTAGATGAACGCGAGAAACAGGTTCTGCCGGACGTTGCGCATCGTCTCGCGGGCGAGCGTGACGGCCCACGGAACGGCCGCGAGGCCGCCGAAAAGCAGGGTGATGTCAGCCGTTTCGAGGGCCACGTCGGCGCCGCTGCCCATCGCGATGCCGACGTCGGCGGCCGCAAGGGCCGGGGCATCGTTGATGCCGTCACCGACGAAGGCGACCGTTGCCTGGGGATGAGCAGCTCGGACGTCTGCCCGCAGTTCGGCCACGCGGGCCGTCTTACCCTGTGGGGTCAGGCTGCCGGTCGCGGCGCGGATGCCCACGAGATCCGCCACGTGCCGCACCGCCGCTGACGCGTCGCCGGAGAGCACCTCGAGTTGGATGCTATCCGCAGCGAGTCCCGCGATCACGCCAGCCGCCCCGGGCCGCGGTGGATCGGCGATGGCGAACCAGGCGGCGAACTGGCCATCGACGGCCGCGGCCACGAGTGTGCCGCCGCCGTCTCGCGCCGTGGCAAGCGGGCCCGCGAGCGGCGGCACGATGACGCCTCGATCGCGCAGGAGCGGCTCGCTTCCCACCATGACATCGCGGCCCTGCACGCGGCCACTCACGCCGCGACCGATGCTCGCGGTCACGCCCTCACTGGCGAGCGGTTCGATGCCAGCGTCCGCGGCCGCTCGCGCAAACGCCTTCGCCAGGCCGTGCTCGCTGGCGGCTTCGACTGCAGCGGTGAGTTGCAGCAGCGAGCGGCCGGGCTCCACGGTGAAGTCGAGTGGCGTGCCCGTGGCATCCGCCGCGGCCACGATCCGCGGCTTCCCCTGCGTGATCGTGCCCGTCTTGTCGAAGACCAGCGCGCGGGCTCGGGCGAGGTTCTCGATCGCCTCCGCCGACCGCACGAGGATGCCGCTTCGCGCCCCGCGGCCGATCGCTACCGTCATCGCCAGCGGCGTGGCAAGGCCGAGGGCGCAGGGGCAGGCGATCACGAGCACGCTCACGGCGGAGAGGAGACCGAGCGCGAATCGTGGCTGCGGGCCGAATGTCGCCCAGGCGAGGAACGTCAGGGCTGCGATCACGAGCACGGTGGGCACGAACACGGCGGCAATCCGATCCGCGAGCTGCTCGATTGGAGCCCGCTGCTCGTGGGCCTCGCGAACGAGCCGTGTGATCCGAGCCACGAGCGAATCGGCGGCGACCGTCTCGGCAGTCACGACGATGGATCCGGTGCCGTTGATCGCCCCGCCGAGCACGCGGTCACCGACGCTGCGGTCGACCGGCAGTGGCTCGCCCGTGAGCAGCGACTCGTCGCACGTGGTCGTGCCCTCCGTCACGATCGCGTCGGTCGGGATCCGTCCGCCAGGCTTCACCCGCAGGAGGTCGCCGACGCGGATCGCCGCCAGTGGGATCGTTTCCACCCGGCCCGTCTTGCCGATCAGCCGCTCCGCGGTGGGCGGGGCGAGATCCATGAGGGCGCGGATGGCGGATGACGTACTCCGGCGGGCGCGGGTTTCGAGGAGCTGGCCGAGGAGCACGAGCACGACGATGGTGCCGGCCGATTCGAAGAACACCTCGACACTGCCGTCGGCCCGGCGGAAGGCATCGGGAAACAGACTCGGTGCGATCGTGGCGACGACGCTCACGCCCCAGGCCACGAGGACGCCGAGCGCGATCAGTGAGAACATCGTGGGCCGTCCGCGGCGGAAGCCGGCGATGCCGCCGGAGAGAATCGGCCAGCCGCCCCAGAACACGATCGGCGTGGCGAGGGCGAGCTGCAGGCAATTGCCGAACCGGCCCGCAAGCCCCGTGGCGTCGAACCAGTTCGCCACGGCGTGGCCGCCGAGCCAGGTCGGCAGCATGTGCCCCGCCATGCCACCCATCGCCACGGCGATCAGGAGAACGGCAAGCACCACGCAGACGGCCAGCCGCCGCAGTTCATGCTTCTGCGGCGGCTCTTCTCGCGCGCAGCACGGCTTCGGTGCGGCCGCTGCTGGCGGCGCGGGCTCGGGCTGAATCACGGGAAGCTGCAGCATCATGCCAATCTTACGGCGAGCGGACTGCCCGGGATCGATTTCGCGAGGGGGTGTCCATGCCGAGGCGACGCGTCCGCGGCTTGCGCCGCGGGATGCCGGACGTCAGTCCGGCCAACGCGAGCCGGGGGAGCTCAACGCCGAAGCGTCGGCGGTGCTGCCACCTACGAGTGCGAGACCAGTGCCAGCCGTTCGAGCAGCCGCGCGGCCCGGCCGGAGTCGATCGCGGCGGCGGCCAGCGAGCCTGCGGACTGCGGGTCGGCCGCCCGGCCCGCCCCCCAGAGCACGGCGGCAGCATTGAGCACCACGACGTCGCGGCGCGGGCTCCGCTCACCCGCGAGTACGCCACGGATCGCCCGGCCGCTCTCGGCAGGCCCGTCCACCCCGAGGTCGGCAAGCCGCGCAGCCGGCAGTGTCGCGAGCCCAAAGTCTTCCGGCGTCCAGCGGAACCTCGACGTCGCGGTCGGCGTCACGTCGATCACGTCGGTGGGGCCGAAGAGACTTACTTCGTCAAACGCCGGTCCACTCGCGTCGCTGCCCACGTGGCCCGACACGATGACGGCGCGATGGGCACCGAGCATTCGGGCCGCCTCCGCCATCGGCTCCCGCGCCGCCGGACGGCCCACGCCGATCACCTGCACGTTCGCGCCCGCGGGATTGCACAGCGGCCCCACGAGATTGAACACGGTGGGCCGGCCGAGCGAGCGTCGCAGCGGGCCCACGCGGGCCATCGCCGGATGGTGGAGCGGCGCGAGACAGAAGCAGAGCCCCAGTTCCGCAAGGCAGCGGACCTCGACTGCGGCGCCCGCATCGATCCGCACGCCGAGCGCCTCCAGCACGTCGGCCGAGCCGGTCTTGCTCGACACGGCCCGGTTCCCGTGCTTCGCCACCGGCTGGCCGGCGGCCGCGACGACGATCGCCGCGGCAGTAGAGATGTTGAACGAGCCCGAGCCGTCGCCGCCGGTGCCGCAGGTGTCGGCCACGAGGCCGGCCGCGGCGATCGGCAGCATGCGGCCCCGGAGGGCCGCCGCGACACCGGCGATCTCCGCTGCCGACTCCCCGAGGTCAGCAAGCGCCACAAGCCACCGGCCGAAGGCGTCGAGATCCACGTCGCCAGCGAGGACGCCGGCCACGAGCCGCTCGACGTCGGCCTGACGCCGACGTTGCCCTGCACGGAGATTTGCCGCCCAGGCATCGGCGTCGAGGGACGGTTCGGAATCGGTCATGGTGTCGAGTGGGGGTGGGGACGGCGGCAGGCCAGTGTCCACCGCGGTGATGCCGGCTGCATGCCGTTTCGGATACATTTCTGCCACGAGCTGCCGTCGACGCGGTCAGCCTACCGCCGATTCGAGTTCTTCGGGAGCGAGCTTTCCTGTGCCCCCTATCCCCACGCCCCGCAAGGTGATCCTCGACGTCGATCCTGGCATCGACGACGCCGTGGCCCTGACGATGGCGTTGTTCGACCCGCGGCTCGAGGTCGTGGCCGTCACCGCCGTGGGGGGCAACGTGGTGGCGGATCAGGCCACCGCGAATCTCCAGGCGGTCGTCGGCTACCTCGACCCACCGCGGCTGCCGCGGATTGGCAATGCCGACGATGGCGCGACGCTCCCCGAGAAGCCCTACAGCATCCACGGCGCCGACGGCCTGGGGGGCATCGAACTGCCTCGCGTGCAGCTGCACGGGGGGCACTCCGCGGAGAAGGTGATCTGGGAGTGCCTCAAGGCGCATCCGCGAGAGATCACGATCGTCGCCCTCGGCCCCCTGACGAACGTCTCCCGCGTGCTCAAACGAGATCCGTCGATCGCGGAGCTGATCGGCGATCTCGTGATCTGCGGCGGCACCGTGCATGCCTCGGGCAATGCGACACCGACGGCCGACTTCAACTTCTATTGTGATCCGGCCGCGGCGCGGCACGTGATTCGCGAACCGCTCACCAAGACGCTCGTGCCCCTGGAGACGACGGCCCAGGTGCTCCTCGGCTTCGAGTTGCTCGCCGAACTGCCGGATGAGTTTTCGCGGGCGGGCAAGGCCGTGCGCAAAATGCTCGGTCATGCCTTCCGGGCCCAGCGGCAGATCCTCGGCCGCGAGGGCATCTGCCTGCACGACGTCGTCGCCCTCGTGGCCGTGACGAATCCCGAGCTGTTCGAACGGACGACGATCGCCGCCGACGTGGAGACGCAGGGCGAGCTCACCGCGGGCATGCTCGTGATCGATCGGCGGCAGATCCGCCAGTCGCGGCCCAACGCCGACCTGCTCGTCGGCTGCGACGCTGCCGCGGTGCAGGACTGCATCCTGCGATCCCTCCGCACCGCCGCCGACGCGACGTGACCGAGCGAAGGCAGGGAGGCGAGGGAGTCGGTGCAAGCTCGAGGAGCATTTGGACCGAGTCTTCGAGGTCCCGCGACGAGACTTGTACCGCCTTCGAGCCGGCGACTGTGCGACTTACGGCTCGAATTCGCGGCGGCTCGCCACGGTGAGCCGCAGCGGCAGGCGGGCACGGTCGCGGAAGATCACGACCTCGACCTCGGAATCGACCGGTGTGGTGCTCACCAGACTCATGAGATGGTCGTCGTCATCGACCGGTCGCCCCGCGAACTCGAGCACGACGTCGTCGAGCCGGATGCCGGCGAGCTCGGCCGGGGCGCCGCGGGTGACCGCCTCCACGCGGGCGCCTACGGGCCGTACCATGCCCAGTCGATGGGCTTCTTCCTGCGTGAAGTCGCGATCGAGCGAGACGCCCAGATAGGCCCGCGCCACCGATCCCTGCTCGACGAGCTGGCGGGCCACGAACGTCACCATCGGGATCGGGATCGCGAAGCCAACGCCCTCGCTGCCGCCGGAGCTGCTGGCGATCGCGGTGTTGAGGCCGACCACTTCGCCCCGCAGATTGACGAGCGGGCCGCCACTGTTGCCGGGATTGATCGCGGCGTCGGTCTGGATGAAGTCTTGGAATTTCACGGCGCCGTCGCCAAGTTCGAGGTCGCGGCGGCCCTTTGCCGACACGATGCCGAGCGTGAGGGAGTGCGACAGGCCGAACGGGCTGCCGATGGCGATCACGGTGTCGCCGATGTCGATGTCGTCGGTCTCGGCCAGCCGCGCCGTCTCCAGATCCGCCCCCTCGACCTCCATGACGGCCAGATCGGTGCCCGCGTCCGACCAGAGCCGCCGTGGGTGAAGCTCACGGCCATCGGCAAGCACGATGCCGATGTCGTCGAGTTCCGACCTCACGACAACGTGCCGGTTGGTGAGCACGACGGTGCGACCGGCAATTTCACAGATCACGCCGGAGCCGGTCTCTTCCTCGGTGGTCTTCCCGCTCCGCGGCTTGAGGAGCGGCTTGCGGGCGTTGATGTGGACGACCGTGGGCTTGACGAGCTGGGCAAGCCGCCGCAGCTGTCGCCCCTGCTGTTCGAGGTGTTCGGCATCACGGGCCGCCTGAGCGTAGAGCCGCTCGCGTTCCGCAGCCGATAACCGGGCTGGCCGCATCGGATCGATGCGGTCGTCGCGCCCCGCCGAGGCTTGGATCGGAGCGAGCCGCGGCTCCTCGGCCGTGAGCGGCGAACACCTGCCGGCCGCGAGCAGGGCACATGTCGTAAGCCAGCAGAAACCAAGGCCGAGGGGCCGACGTGAGGCTGGCATGAAGCACCTTCAAGGAAGCGGGCGGCCCGGGTGGGCTGCCCGCTCCCGAAGCATAGCACGCGCGGCCGACTGCCGGCCGCGCGGGCCGCCTACAGTTCGAGTTCGCCGCCGACGGCCTCTTCGCTCCGCTCTTCGGCCTCCCGCCTGACGCCGCCCGACCGCTCCGACTCCCGTTGGCAGTCGATGCACATCGTGGCGTAGGGCAGGGCGTGGAGCCGGACCATCGGGATCTTCCCGCTGCAGACCTCGCACAGGCCGTACTTGCCGACCTTCATCCGGTCGAGCGCGTTCTCGATGTGGGCGAGTTCACGGCTCTCCACTTCGGCCAGTTGCGAGCTGATCTCGTCCTGGGCGGAGTCGTAGGCGGCGTCAATGACGTCGCCGGGCGACTCGCTGCGAAGCTCCTTCAACAGGGTGAGGTCGCCAGCCAGCGCGCTGCGCAGGGCATCGCGCCGCCGCACGAGGATCGCCCTCAGGTTTTGGAGAGATTCTTTGCGTGCCATGGTTGCTACTCCCCTGGTGCGCCGATCAACACCCGGCCCGGCCTCCCGGTGCAACAGTCCAGGAAAGGCTGGGTCGCTCCGAATCCTACGCAGGCGAGGGAAAGTTGGTTCACCCCGCCCTCTCTTTCGGCGCCGGATGTGCAGAAAATGCACTGAAAACCGATGGCGACAGGCCGCGGGGTTCAGGCAGTCTGTGCGGCCTCGTCGGCGAGCCGGGACAGCTCGGCCCAGACGGCCTCCACGTGCCGCCGTTCCGTGAGGGCTGCACCGATGGCCAGACGCAGGGCGAACCGGCCGGCCACGGTTGCCTGGGTGAGAAATGCGGTCCCTCCGGCATTGAGCCGGTCGAGCAGCCTGCGGGACGCGGCGTCTCCGGCCCGCAGCCCGAAGCAGACGAGGCTGAGGGATGGCTGGGCGAGCAGTTCGAACCGCGGGTCCGCCACCACCCACGAGGCGAACTCGCTCGCCCAGTCGACGTGCGCCCGAATGCGTTCGCCGATCACCTCGGCCCCGAGCATCCGCAGGGTGAGCCAGAGCTTGAGCGCGCGGAACCGGCGGCCGAGCGGCACCTGCCATTCGGCGTAGTCGATCACGTCGCCGCTGTCGGTCGCGGCGTTGCGAAGATAGTCGGGGCGGGTGGCGAGGGCCTGTACGAGCGACGTGCGGTCGGCCAGCCAGAGCGTGTGGCAGTCAAAATTGACGAGGAGCCACTTGTGGGGATTAAAGCCCCAGCTGTCGGCTGCCTCGGCGCCGGCGACCAGCGGCGGCCGCAGGTCAGGGCAAAGGGCGGCCGCGCCGGCCCAGGCGGCATCGACGTGCAGCCAGGCGCCGTGCCGTGCTGCGACCGCGGCGATATCCGACACCGGATCGATCGCTCCCGATGCCGTGGTGCCCACGGTCGCGCAGACGAAGCACGGGATGCGGCCCGCTGCCACATCGGCATCCATCGCCTCGGCAAGCGCGGCCGGATCCATGCGGCCTCGCGAATCAATGGCGATTCGTCGCGCCCATTCGCTACCGAGGCCTGCGATCCGCGCCGCCTTGTCGAAGCTTGAATGAGCGGCGGCGCTGGCGTAGGCGACAAGCGGCCGCTCGGTCTGTGACAAGCCGTGCCGCTTGCTCTGCAAGTGCGTGGCCCGTTCGCGGGCGGCGACGAGCGCGCAGAGCAGGCCGCTCGAGGCGGAGTCGTGAATCACGCCGCCCCCCTGGCCACTCGACGCGAAGCGTTCCGAAAGACCGAGCAGCTCGCGAAGCCAGTCGAGCACGTGGGTCTCGAGTTCGGTGCAGGCCGGCGACGTGCTCCAGAGCATGCCTTGCACGCCGAGGCCGGCCGCGAGCAGTTCGCCGAGGATCGACGGCCCGCTCGCGCTCGCCGGGAAGTAGGCGAAGAACGACGGATGCTGCCAGTGCGTGAGCCCCGGCACGATCACGCGGTCGAGATCGGCGAGTACGGTGGTGAGCGGCTCGGGCTCGTCTGGCGCGTGCGGCGGCAGCTGCGCCCGCACGTCGCCGGGCGCGACCTGCGACCGTACGGGCCGCGTTTCCAGCGTCTGCCAGTAGTCGGCGATCCAATCGACGACGGCCCGCGCCTCGCGACGAAACCGCTCGGGATCAAAGGCCGGCGTCAGCATGCGGGCATCGTAACCAGAGCCGTCAGCCGCAACCATGTGGGGAGTTGCGTCCACTGGCGTGGGTTCGGGGCTGCCCATGCCCCGAGAGCCGGACGCTCGCTACGAACATCCTGTTCTTCGCTCGCTCGGATGCCGCCTTCGCTTCGGCATCCTGCCTGCGCTCGGCGGCATACGCCGGCTTCAGGGCACGGGCAGCCCCTCACGGCGTATTGGTTCGCGCCGTAGTCCGCATGCGGGAATCCAGCGGTCACTCGCCGTTCACCGTGAGCACGAGACGGCGGGGGCCGCCGTGGTCGCGGTGTTCGCAGAGGTAGATGCCCTGCCAGGTGCCGAGAAGCAGGTGGCCATCCTGGATCGGTATGGTGACGCTGCTGCCGATCATCGACGCCTTCACGTGGGCCGGCATGTCGTCCGGGCCCTCAATCGTATGGACATACGGAAAGTCCTCGCGGGCGATCGCGTTGAACGCCATTTCCAGGTCACGCGGCACGTCGGGATCGGCGTTCTCGTTGATCGACAGGCTGGCCGACGTGTGCTGGATAAAGACGTGCAGCAGGCCCACGCGGAGCGGGGGCAGGTCGCGGAGGGCCGCCTCGATCTCCGCTGTGATCAGATGGAAGCCGCGGCGGCGGGGAGCAAGTCGCAGTTCGTGTTGCAGCCAGGCCACGTCACTCGTCTCCGCTGGCGAAGCACCAGACCGTGCCGTCGTCTGAGGCGATGACGACGCGACCGGCCGCGACCGCGGCGCCCGCGTCGAACCGGCCGCCCGCATCGAATTCCCAGACCTTCGCACCCGTCGTGGCGTCGACCGCCACGATCTTTCCCGCGGCATCGGCCACGATTGCGACCTCACGCTGTGCCCTGGTGGCGTCATCCTTCGCCATCACGATTACCGGCGCCGCATCGACGCGGCCGCGCATGGGCGTCCGCCATGCCCGGCCGCCGTCGGTGAGCCGAAAAGCCTCGATGGCCCGGCCGCGGGAGCCGACGATCGCGAACTGCTCCGTGAGGGCAGCGCTCGACCGATACGACTGGCCTGGTACCGCCGACTGCATCCGCCAGGCCACCTCTTGCTTCGCGACGTCGATGGCGAAGAACCCGCCCCCCTCCGTACCGAAGAAGACGCGGTCGCCGGCGGCGGCCGGCGTGGTGCCGGTTGGGCCGTCGATCGCCACCGCGGCCGTGGCCACGCCCGTGGCCACGTCGATCACGTGGAGTTTGCCGTCGCAGCCGGCGATGAACACCCGTGGTCCCGCGGGCGTTTCCGCAACCGTCGGGGCGCAGCGGATCTGATCGGCGATCGAGTGCTTCCACACCACGGCCCCGTCGGCGAGCGTGACACAGGAGAGCGATGCATCCTGCGAACCGACGAGCACCCGCGGTCCCTCGGCCGAGTCGATGATCGTCGGGCCCCCCGAGATCTCACCGTCGGTCGTATAGGTCCATTTCACCGCACCGGTCCCGCGGTCGAAGGCTCTCACGACGCCGGCGTCGTCACCGACGACCACGAGCGACAAGGTCGGATCCAGCGACACGGCCGCCGCCGACGGAAACCCCGCCTCGTCGGCCTTGAACGTCCACTTCGTGACGCCCGTGTCGAGCGCGAGGGCATGGAACGTGCCGTCGAGATCGCCGAGGTAGATCGTGTCTCCGGCGATCACGGGCGTGGCTCCGAAGGCCGTCTTCTCCACGTCGCGGCGCCAGGCTTCGACGAGCGGAAGCTGAAGTGTGGCGGCGGACCGGCCCGTGCCAGCGAGGCAGCCCCGGACGAGCGGCCATGCGTCGGCCGGCGCGGCAGCGAGTGGGGCGGCCCGCTCGTCGGCAGCGCAGGCATCAGCCGCGGTGCATGCCAGGCAGGCCATCGTGACCATGCAGAGCCAGCGACTCATCGGGCGGCCTCGTAGAGCAGGGCGAGATCGTTCGCGGTGACGGGGCGGGGATTGAAGCCTGCCGTCCATTGCGCGGCCGCTGCGGTGGCGAGTGTGTGTGCGTCAGCGTGACCGCAGCCGCATTCAGTGAGCGACGTCTCGAGCACTGACGAATGCAGCAGGCCGGCGAGCCAGTCGGCCAGTCGATCGCCAGCCTCTGCGGCGGTGGCCTGGATGCCGATATCGGCCAGCAGTTCCGCATAGCCCGCGGCACACGCATCACCCACGGGACTGCGACCGTTGAACCGCACGACATGCGGCAGCATCACCCCCACGGCCTGCCCGTGGACGATCCCGTGGGTCGCCGTGAGCGGATTGGCCAGGGCATGGGCCGCGCCGAGCATCGCATTCTCGATCGCAAAGCCGGCAAGGGCGGCCCCGAACTGGGCGGCCTCACGGGCTGCGATCGTGCCGCCATCGATGAATATGCCCGGCAGGCTGCGGGCGAGTAACCGCCAGGCCTCCCGCGAGAACGTCCGAGAGGCAGGCGTGGCCGCGCGGCTGACATGGCTTTCAACCGCGTGCGAAAGGGCGTCGATGCCGGTGAGGGCGGCGAGCGAGGGCGGCTGCGTGAGCGTGAGTTCCACGTCGAGGATGGCGATGCGAAAGGCGGCCCGCGGATCGCCGCAGGCCATCTTCATTCCCGTCTCGTCATCCGTGATCAGGGCGAACGACTGGGTCTCACTGCCGGTGCCGGCCGTGGTGGGCACGGCGATCGACGGCAGCATCGGCCCGGTAGCCGTGCCGCGGCCCTTGTAGTCCTGCATGCGGCCGCCACACGAGAGGAGAAAATTGATCCCCTTCGCGCAGTCCATCGAACTGCCCCCACCGAGGCCCACGACGAGGTCGGGGCTGAAGTCGCGGGCGAACCGCCTTCCCGCTTCGACCTCGCGAGACGACGGGTTCTCCGTGAAGCCCGAGAACGTGGCCGTGACCAGCCCCGCTGCCTCCAGCGACGCGATACCCGCCGACGTATGACCTGACGAGACGATCCCCGGGTCGCTCACGACGAGCACCCGCGTAGCCCCGAGTTCACTCGCCAGCCCCCCGAGCCGCCCGAGCGCACTCCGACCAACCACCAGCCGAGTCGGCGCCCGAAACTCAAATTCGGAAAGTCCCATGTTCAGGTGGTGATGTTGGGCCATTGGCACCTGAGGCTCCCGATGCTGAGGAGACGGTCGGGGAAACCGGAGAAGGAGCGCAGGGATATCCGTAGCTGTGTGCGTGCCATCGGGTACCGGGGTGGCGGGAGGAATCCCGAAGCGACGCCGGAGGTTTTACCGCCGGCGACCAATACGCCGCGCCTCACGACCTCGCACCGACCGCCGCCGCCACCTGCAGCGCCCGCGACCGGTACAGGAAATCGATGATGTTGCCCTCGTGCGGCTGGAGCCAGTCGAGCTTCGTGGTGGGAATCGGCCCCAGATTGAGCCGGTCGACGTGGGTGCAGTCAACAAGCCGCCGCTGGAAGGCCTCGTCGTCGGTGATGGCTGAGCAGACGAGCGTGGGGCCGATCGCGTCGAGCATCTTCCCCTGCGGGCACTCAACCACGCTCACGAACGGAAACATGTATTCCGCCTTGGCGATCTCGGGCTCGGGGCTCGTGCAGTGCACCACGGTGGGCCGCAGCCAGCCGCAGCGTTCGCCTTCGACGAGCCGGTCGCCGTAGGCCGCCGTCACGTGCGTCACGCCGGGAGCCTTGAGCCCCGCCTCGATCTGCCCCCAGATCGCCTTGGCAGCGCCCGGGATGGTAAAGGCAGCCAGCTTGGCCTCGGGATCCTGCGGCGGCTTCACGTCGATCGGCCCGAGCCTCGCGGCGACGGCTTCGGCGATCGCTTTGGTGTGCCGGCTGGCGTAGATGGCCGACGCATTGATGCAGCCGCGGCCGCTGTTGATCGCCACGCTCTCGCAGAGCATGTCGAGGTGCCGTTCCCACTCGTTCACGCAGTCGTCGCCGAGGATGATCTTCGAGAAGCCGGGGCCGTGGACCTGCACGCCGGGATTGCCGCGATACTGTTCCACCGTCTTCGCGCTGCCGAAGATCATGCTGCGGCGGCAGCCGGCGAGAATCCCGGCGCCCACGTCGGTTGCACCCGGATAGAGGCCGATCGCCTCGGCCGGGATGCCGGCCTCCACCATCGCAGCCGCCATGCGGTAGGGCGTCCACGGCTCCTGGCTGCCCGGCTTCATCACCAGGCCCACGCCAAGAGCGATCACTGGCAGCCAGAGCGTGTGCACGCCAGGCGAGTTGCTCGGCAGCACGAGTCCGAGTACCGGCGACTGCGCCTGGTAGCTCACCGTCACGCCGCGGTGCTCCTGCCCATAGCCCTGCCAGAGGATCTTCGTGTCGAGCCCGCGAGAGAGGGCGTCGAGGATCCGGTCCATGTTGGAGAGCACGAACATGTTCTTCTGCATGTTGGCCCGGCAGAGCGATTCGGGCAGCCCGGTCGTGGCCGACTGGTGCTTCACGAAGTCGTCCGGCGATTGCTTTGAGTCACCGACTGTGACGGTGCCATTGGCATAGAGATTCCCGGCCGTCTGCAGCCGCTCGACGATCTCTTCGGGATCGATCGCGAGCAGGGCGGCCCGCGCCTGCTGCGCCTTCTGCAGGTCGCGGCCCACGATCGCCCCGCCGACCTGGCTCACCTCGGCGACGGGTTCGCCGGTGAGGAAATGCACGAGCGTCTCGCGTTCGAGCGACTCGTAGGGCTTGCCGAAACGCCAGGCGGGCAGATGCATGGGTGAGGTCCTCGTGGGGGCTAAGTAGTTTAGCTGATACGAGACGCCAACTCGCCCAACCCGGCTTCGGGTGCCCCGTACCCCGTCGCCGGA
>JBAVTF010000092.1:0-30594 GCA_049695995.1 Pirellulales bacterium
GGGTACCCCTTATCGCGAACTTACGGGGCCATTTTGCAGAGTTCCTTAACCAGTGTTCTCCCGAGCGCCTAGGACTTCTCGTCCCGCCTACCTGTGTCAGTTTTAGTACGGTCACATGCCTTCAACCCTAGAAGCTTTTCTTGGACGTCCTTCAGATGACTATCGAAACATAAGCGTCTTTGTCCGATGCTTCTGGATGTCGCTGCGGATTTGCCTACAGCTACCTTCCACATCGGCGAGGGACATTTCTATCCGTCCCCTCACCCTTCAGACGCCGTCCCTCCATCGGTCCAGCATGTGGCGCAGGAATGTTGACCTGCTATCCATCGTCTACGCCTTTCGGCCTCGACTAAGGTACCGGCTAACCCTGGGCGGATTTACCTTCCCCAGGAAACCTTAGGCTTTCGGCGAGCAGGATTCTCACCTGCTTAATCGTTACTCATTCCGGCATAATCACCTGTACGCCCCGACATCGCTCCTTACGGTGCGACTTGTATCTGACGTACAGCGCTCTCCTACCGATCCACTAGGTGGATCCCACTGCTTCGGTGCAGAACTTGACTCCCGTTCATTATCGGCGCGGAATTGCTCGACCAGTAAGCTGTTACGCACTTTTTAAATGATGGCTGCTTCTAAGCCAACATCCTGGCTGTCTTAGCAACTCCACTTCCTTAGTGACTGAGTTCTGCTTGGGGACCTTAGCAGGTGGTCTGGGTTGTTTCCCTTTTGACCGCGAAGCTTATCCCTCGCGGACTGACTCCCGGAGTAAACACAACGGTATTCGGAGTTTGGTTCAGGGAGGTACCAGGGTATGGCCCTCCTCCGATTCAGTCTCTCTACCCCCGCCGTGCAATTGTCCGAGGCTAGCCCTAAAGCTATTTCGGAGAGAACGAGCTATCTCTGCGCTTGATTAGACTTTCACTCCTCCCCACAAGTCATCCCCTCGGTTTTCAACCCAAGTGGGTTCGGTCCTCCACGCGGTTTGACCCGCGGTTCAACCTGCTCATGGGTAGTTCGTGCAGTTTCGCGTCTACCACCAGCGACCAATTGTCGCCCTATTCAGACTCGGTTTCCCTTTGGCTACGGTCCTGAGGACCTTAACCGAGCCGCTGACGGTAACTCGCCGGATCATTATGCAAAAGGCACGCCGTCACGCATTGCTGTTGCCAGCCATAGCGCTCCGACCGCTTGTAGGCACATGGTTTCAGGTTCACATTCCTCCCCTAACAGGGGTTCTTCTCAACTTTCGCTCGCGCTACTAGTTCACTATCGGTCATCAGAGAGTATTTAGCCTTACGGGATGGTCCCCGTCGATTCAGTCGAGGTTCCACGTGACTCGACCTACTCAGGGTACCCTCCAGAGACAATCACTTTTCGCGTACGGGCCTGTCACCCTCTGTGGACGAACTTTCCAGAACGTTCCGCTAAATGATTGTTTGGTAACTCCGGTGGAGGGCCCTACAACCCCGAGGTGGAAACCACCTCGGTTTGGGCTGTTTCCCTTTCGCTCGCCGCTACTGAGGAAATCGATTTTTCTTTCTTTTCCTGCGGGTACTGAGATGTTTCAGTTCTCCGCGTTCGCTACTGCAACCTATGGATTCAGTTGCAGTCAGTTCGGGCATCCCGGGATCATCACCTGTTTGACGGTTACCCCGGGCTTATCGCAGTCTTCCGCGCCCTTCAAAGCCTTCTGATGCCTAGTCATCCCCCATGTGCCCTTTGTAGCTTGACCACCCGAATCGAGAGCTCGCGAACGAGCCTGTTTCCGGGAAAGCTACCGCCGGGTTATCTGATTGCCTGGCCCCCAGAAGGAGACCGCGACTCAACCCGGCTTAACGATTTTTTCTCGCTCTTCTTTCGACCCCCTTCGTCTTCACAGACTACGGGCATCGAAAATCAGAGTTTTGACATCCATTGCTGGACGACAAAATCTGAGCCTTGGGAGAACGCTTCCAGAGGGCCGCTTGAGACGGACCTCCTTCGGCATTCTTTCAAGATGCCAATTACCACGACCAAATTGTCAACGAACGAAAACGAGCCAGCATGGCGTCAGCCGATGCCGGCCCGTACGCGGGAACCGATCCTCGGGAAAAGTGGGATCGGCCGCAACGGAAGAAGAAATTAGCGGAACCCGCTCAGGCCGTCAAGTGGCCGGAAAAAACGAAATGTTTCACGGGGCCGGCCGCCGGACTGCGAGGGTATAAACGATCGTATGTCGCCCGGGATTTCTGCATATCGTCCGCTGCTCATGCTCGCGGTGATCGCGTGGCTGGGGGGCGGCGTTGCCTGCCTGCGGGCGTTGGCCGATGGGGCTCCGGCTGTGCCCGTCGTCGTGGCGGCTGCGGCCACGATGCCCTTGGCGGCTGGGCAGGCATTCGTGGGCACTGTAGTGCCGGCCCGCACGAGCGACGTGGGCAGTGCCGTGGATGGCCGGCTCGTGGAACTGCCGATCGTCGACGGCCAGCACGTGCAGGCGGGCGCGCCGATCGCGCAACTGCTTCGCGGCCTGCTCGAGATCGAGCGGGAAGGCGCCGTCGCTGAACTCGACCGCCGCCGCCAGGTGTTGGCGGAAATGCAGGCGGGCTCGCGGCCCGAGGAGATCGACCAGGCCCGGGCGATCGTCGCTGGATTCGAGGCCCGGCGGGAATACGCCCGCAGTCGGCTCGCGAGGCTCGGGCGGCTCGCCGAACGTGGCACGAGTACGGAGGACGAAGTACAGGATGCCCAGACCGAACTGAATGCGATCGAGGCACAACTCCGAGGCAGCCGTGCGGCTCTGGCACTGGCGGAGGCGGGGCCGCGAAAGGAACAGGTGGCCCAAACTGCGGCGGCCGTCGCAGTACAGGAGGCGGAGGTGGAGCGAATCGACGATCAGCTGGCGAAGCACACCATCCGCGCCCCCTTCGACGGCTGGGTCGTCGAGCGGTTCACCGAGCAGGGGCAGTGGGTGTCGCGCGGCGGCTTGATCGCCCGGATCGCGGAGCTCCATCGGCTGGAAGTCGAGGTGCAGGTGCCCGAGCTGTCGATCACCGGACTCGCTGTCGGCGCCGACGTCCGGCTCGAGTTCGACGCCGCGCCGGGCCATACGTGGATCGGCCGCGTTGCCCGCATCGTGCCGCAGGCCGATCTGCTGAGCCGCAGCTTCCCGGTGGAGGTCGAACTGGACAACCGCGTCGAGGACGGCGTGCCCGTGCTCAAGGCGGGAATGCTCGCGCGGGCCTGGCTGCCGGTCGGCAGGGCCGGCAGTGCGACGGTGGTGCCCAAGGACGCGCTCGTGCTCGGAGGGCCACGGCCGATGGTCTACCGCATCACGGCCGCCGCCGCGGCCGGCACCGGGACGGTGCAGGCGGTCGAGGTGACGCTCGGCGGGGCCGTCGAGGCTAGCGTCGAAGTGCGGTCGGGACTGACTCCAGGTGACCTCGTCGTGATTCGCGGCAATGAGCGGCTGCGGCCGGGCATGGCCGTGACGTTCCGCCAGTCCGAACCGCCGCAATGAACGTCGTCGCCGCCTGTGTCGCCAATCCGGTGAAGGTCGCCGTGGGCGTGATCCTCGTCACGCTGTTCGGCGTGCTGGCACTGCTCTCGATGCCGGTGCAGCTCACGCCTGAGGTGCAGACTCCCACGATCACCGTCGAGTCGACGTGGCGCGGGGCCAGTCCGCAGGAGATCGAGCGGGAGCTCGTGCAGCCGCTCGAGGAGCAGCTCCGCAGCGTCGAGGGGCTCGTGAAGCTGTCCAGCGAGAGCAGCGACTCCGTCGGCACGATCGAGCTCGAGTTTGCCGTCGATACCGACATGTCGCAGGCGCTCGTGAAGGTGAACACACGGGTGCAGCAGGTTCGCGACTGGCCGATCGACGCAGACCGACCGGTGATCCGCACCGCCAGCGCCAACGATCGGCCCGTGGCCTGGCTCATCCTCGGTCAGGCGGCACCGGGGCCCGAGGCGCTGGCGGAGGCCCAGGCCGCTCATCCCGAGTTGGCGGCCGAGCTCGGTCGCGTGGCCGATGCCCGCACTGCCGATCTTGCCCTCTACCGTCTGCGGCGGCTGGCCGCGGCCCATCCCGAGATCGCCGCGCTCGTGCCCCCCGAACTCGATGTCGAGGCCGCACGACGGATGGCGGAAAACGAGATCGAGACCCGGCTCGAGCGGGTCGACGGCGTCTCGAATGCCGATCTTGTCGGTGGCCGAGCGGACGAACTGCAGGTGATCGTCGACCCGCAGCTGCTCGCGGCCCGCAATCTTACGATCGACGACCTCCGGGCCGCGTTGGCGAACCAAAACCAGGACACGTCGGGGGGCGACCTGTGGGAGGGCAAGCGGCGGTACGTCGTGCGGACGCTCGGCCAGCTCCGCTCCCCAGAGCAGGTCGAGGGCGTGATCATCGCCCGCCGCGACGGCAAGCCCGTGTACGTCCGCGACGTGGCGCGGGCGCAGCTCGGGATGAAGAAGCCCACCGGTATCGTGCGGCGGTTCGGCGCCCGCAACATCGCCATCCGCGTCACCCGCGAGCAGGGAGCCAATGTGCTCGACCTCATGCGGCAGATGCGCGACGTGGCCGCGGACATCGACCGCAGCCTGCGTCCCCGCGGCCTGAGCCTGACCGTCGTCTACGACGAGACCGATTACATCAACTCGGCGATCGGGCTGGTGAACGACAACATCTTCGTCGGCGGCCTGCTCACGATCGGCACGCTCCTGCTCTTTCTCCGCAACATCCGCTCTACGTTCATCGTGGCCCTCTCGATTCCCGTGAGCGTGATGGGCACGTTCCTGGCCCTGGCCGCCTTCGGCCGCACGCTCAACGTGATCAGCCTCGCCGGCATCGCCTTCGCGGTCGGCCTCCTGATCGACAACTCCGTCGTCGTGCTGGAGAACATCTTCGTGCACTGGAGCCGGGGCGAAGATGCCCGCACCGCCTCGGTCCGCGGGGCGACGGAGGTCTGGGGGGCGATCCTCGCCAGCACGCTGACGAACGTGGCCGTGTTTCTGCCCGTTGTGTTCGTGCCAGGAGAGGCGGGACAGCTCTTCGGTGACATCGCACTGGCCATCACCGCGGCCGTGGGGCTGTCGCTTGCGGTGTCGGGCCTGATGATCCCCGCCGCCGCTGCCGCCCTGCTCTCCGGCCGGCACGCACGCGACGCCGTGGCCGCCGCGCTCGCGACGGAAGATGGCGAGGCTGTGGCGGCGCCGGCGCGGCACCGCTGGGATCTGCTCGGCCGGCTCGGCGCGGCGTTCGTCACGGCCGTCACCGAGCTCGACCGCTTCCTCCTCGTGTCGACCTGGCGAACCGTCGTGGCGTCGGTGGTGATCTTTGCCAGCGCCGTCGCCGCCACCTGGCTGCTGATGCCGAAGGTCGAATACCTGCCGGAAGGCAACCGGAATCTCGTGTTCGGGATTCTCCTGCCGCCCCCCGGCTACAACATCGACGAACTGCTGCGACTCGCCGACATCGTCGAAGAGAGGCTCGTGCCCTATTGGGACGTCGATCCCGGCACCCCCGAGGCGAAGGCTCTCGACGCGCCGGTGCTCGGCGACCTGTTCTTCGTGGCCCGCGGCAAAAGCGTGTTCGTCGGCCTGCGGGCCCTCGATCCACTTCAGGCCGGCCGGCTCGTGCCATTGGTCCGGCGGGTGGCGGCCGACCTGCCCGGCACGATCGCCATCGCCAAACAGTCGAGCCTGTTCGAGCAAGGCCTGGGCTCGGGCCGCACCATCGACATCGAGATCACGGGACCTGACCTCGCCCGGCTCGTGCAGCTCGGCGTGCAGGTGATGGGGAAACTGCCCGAGGCGACCCCTGGCAGCCAGAACCTGCCCAAGCCCTCGCTCGATCTCTCGAGCCCCGAGGTGCAGCTCGTGCCGCGGCTGGAGCAGGCGGCCGACATGCGGCTCGACGCCCGGCAGCTCGGCTACATCGTCGACTGCCTCGTCGACGGCGGCTATGCCACCGATTACTTCCTGGGGAGCGATCGGATCGATCTCGTCATCAAGGGAGACGAGCGATTCGTGCAGCGGACGCAGGACATCCGCACGCTGCCGGTCGTCACGCCCGGCGGCCAGCTCGTGCCTCTCGAGAGCGTGGCAGAGGTGCGGGAGTTCTCCAGCGGCCCCGAGCAGATTCTCCACCGCGAGCGCGAGCGGGCGATCACCGTGCAGGTGTCGCCGCCGAGCCGGATGCCGCTGGAAGAAGCGCAGGAGCGGATCGAAAGCCTCGTCGTCGCGCCGCTGGCCGAGTCGGGCGCCCTCGAGGGCGGCTACGCGATCCGGCTCGGTGGCACCACCGACAAGCTCGTGGCCACCTGGCGGTCGCTCTGGTTCAACCTCGTGATCGCGGGGCTCATCACCTACCTGCTGATGGCTGCCGTCTTCGAGTCGTGGCTCTATCCCGCCACGATCATCGCGTCGGTGCCGCTCGGCAGCGTGGGCGGGCTTCTCGGTCTGTCGGTTCTCAATTGGCTCGGCGGGCCGTTCGGCATCTACCAGCCGCTCGACGTGCTGACGATGCTCGGCTTCGTGATCCTCATCGGTGCGGTCGTCAACAACCCGATCCTGATCGTCGAGCGGGCGCTGCAGGTGATGGCCGAGGGGAATAGCGACCCGATCGAGGCGATCCTCGAAGGCGTCCGGAGCCGGATTCGCCCGATCTTCATGACCACGTTCACGACCGTGCTCGGCCTGCTCCCGCTGATCGTGTTTCCGGGGGCGGGCAGCGAACTCTATCGCGGCCTCGGCGCCGTGCTCCTCGGGGGCATGCTCCTCTCGACGTTCATCACGCTCGTGCAGGTGCCGATCCTCCTGGGGCTCTGCCTACGGCCGCGGGTCGCCTCAGGAGTTCCCGGGCTGCATACGGCTTTCCCGGTGCAGCCTCAGGCCATCGGCAGCTGCACCGCAGCGGCCGCAGCCCGGAGCTCTTTGGGCAGCGGGAAGTAGACCTCTTCCTCGCGGATCGTCCGTTCCTCGACTGCGGCGGCGTACCGCTGCCGCAGCCAGGCGATGCAATCCTGCACCACGCTCTCCGGGGCGCTGGCGCCGGCGGTGATCACCACCGTCTCGTCGCCGGTGAACCAGGCGGGGTCGATCTCGTTGGCACCGTCGATGAGGTGGGCGCGGATGCCACGCTCCCGCGCCAGTTCGGCGAGCCGCTGGCTGTTGGAGCTGTTCTGGCTGCCGAGCACGATCACGATGTCGGCGCCTTCCGACAGCAGTCGCACGGCCTCCTGGCGGTTTTGCGTCGCATAGCAGATGTCGTCCTTGGGCGGGCCGACGATCTGTGGAAACCGCTCCTTGAGGCGGTTGATGATCCGCGAGGCATCGTCGACGGAAAGGGTCGTCTGCGTGAGGTAGGCGAGCTTGTCGTTGGGGCCGAACGGAAGCGAGTCGACCTCCTCGGTGGTCTCGACGAGCGTGAAGGCATCGGGGGCCTGCCCCATCGTGCCGATCACCTCGTCGTGCCCCTCGTGGCCGATGAGCATGATTCGGTAGCCCTGCTTTGCATACTTGATCGCCTCCAGGTGCACCTTCGTCACCAGAGGGCAGGTGGCGTCGATGGCCTGCAGGCGGCGGGCCTCCGCCACGCGCCGCACCTCGGGCGCGACGCCGTGCGCTGAAAAGAGCAGTACGGCCCCCTCGGGCACCTCCTCGACCGCGTTGACGAACACCGCCCCTTCCTTCACGAACCGATCGACCACGTGCTTGTTGTGCACGATCTCGTGGAACACGTAGACCGGCGTGCCGTAGAGTCGGATGGCCGTTTCGAGGGTCTCGATCGCCATGTTCACCCCGGCGCAAAAACCACGGGGACTGGCAAGCAGGATTTTCATGGGGTTTTGAATCGGCGGCTGCGGTGACTGGGGGGCAGGCTGGTAGGCTTGCGGTTGAACTGACAGCCGAATCGTAGTGAACCCCGCAGAGACCGGCCAGAGACCGGCCCGCTATCCAGCATGGCTTCCGCTTCCCGGCCCGCCGCCGCCCGCGATCTGCCGGCGTGGGAGCTCGCGCCCGCGACGGAGGCCGGCTCGCTCGAAGCAGCGCAGGCCTCGTGCCGGGCCATTGCCGCGGCCCACTACGAGAATTTCTCCGTCGTCACGCAGCTGGTGCCCCGTCGCTTGCGGCAGGATTTCGCGACGGTCTATGCGTTTGCGCGGTGGAGCGACGATCTGGCCGACGAGGCGGCCAGCCCAGCCGATGCGGCCCGGGCGCTGGCCGAGTGGCGTCGGCATTTGGAAGCGTGCTTCGCCGGCCAGGCCACGCACCCGATCTTCGTGGCGCTCGCCGACACGGTGCGGCGGACGGGCCTCACGATCGAGCCCTTCAGTGACCTGCTCGACGCCTTCGAGCAGGATCAGCGGAAGACCCGGTTCGCCACCCGTGACGAGTTGCTCGACTACTGCCGGCGGTCGGCCGATCCCGTGGGGCGGATCGTGCTCGGGCTCGAGGGCTGCCGTGAGCCGCGGCTGCTCGAACGCTCCGATGCGATCTGCACTGGGCTGCAGCTCGTTAATTTCTGGCAGGACCTCAAACGCGACCGGCTCGCGGGCCGCGTCTATCTCCCCGCGGACGACATGCGGCGGCATGGCGTCGACGAGACGATGCTCGATCTCGCCTCCGCACCGCCGCCGCTCCGCGATCTCGTGCGCGAGGAGGTTGCCTGGGCCCGCGACTGCTTCGACCGCGGCAGCCCGCTGGCGGATCAGGCGCCCCCTGCCCTGCGGCCGGCGATCAGGATGTTTCTCGGTGGCGGTCGCGCGATTGCAGCTGCGATCGAGCGGCAGGCCTTCGACACGCTCGCCCGCCGGCCGCTCGTGAGTAAGGCCACGAAGCTGATGCTCGCGAGCCGCGCCTGGATCGGGCTGCACGTCGCGACACTGCGAGGGGCACGATGAGCACGCTGACGGCCGATCATGCTGCCTGCGCCGCGCTTCTGCAGCAGTCGGGCTCCAATTTCGCACTGCCGATTCGCCTTCTGCCGGAGGCCAAGCGGCGCGGCACGACCGCCCTCTATGCCTTCTGCCGAATGGCCGACGACATCGTTGACGACGCTGCCGATGCAAGGTCGGCCCGGCGCGGACTGGATGCCTTTGCCACGCAGGTCGAGGCCGCCCTCGCTGGCGAGCCCTCGCCGGAGCCCGTGCTACGGGCCCTGGTCGACACGACGCGGCGGTTCGCGGTTCCAGTCGAGTATCTTCGCGACGTGATCGCCGGGGTGCGGATGGATCTCGACCAGGCGAGTTACGGCACGTTTTCCGAGTTGGAGGAATATTGCCGCCGAGTGGCCAGTGCCGTGGGCCTCGCGGCGATCCACATCTGGGGATTCCGCTCGCCTGCCGCGCTCGAGGCCGGGCATCAGTGCGGCCTCGCGTTTCAGCTCACGAATATCCTGCGTGACATCCCGGAGGATCTCGGCCGGGGGCGGATTTACCTGCCCCGCGCCGATATCGACGCCTGCGGCTGCACCTCGGCCGACCTCGAGACCGGCCGGATCGGCCCGGAGTTTGGTCGGCTGGCGGATCTTCAGGCCGACCGCACCGCCGCCTTTTATCACCGCGCAGCGGCCCTCGACGACCTCCTGTCGACCGATGGCCGGATGGTGTTTCGCGCGATGTTCGGCGTCTACCGGTCGCTGTTCGCCGCGGTGCGTCGGGCTGGCTCTGCGATCTTCACGGCGCGGGTGCGGCCCGTGCGGACCCGTGTGATGGCGTCGGCGGCTGCCACGCTCTGCCTCGGGCCGCGGCCGGCGAGGTGGCTCTGGTCATGACTGCCGCAGCATCCGTCACCCAGCCGCAGGTCGCGATCGTGGGGGGAGGGCTCGCCGGCCTGGCCGCGGCCGCGGCCCTCACCGAAGCGGGCGCACGAGTGACGATCTACGAGGCGCGTCGCCGCTGCGGCGGCCGCGCCGCCTCGTTCGACGACCCCGTCGCCGGCGGGCTCGTCGATGCCTGTCAGCACGTCGCGATGGGGTGCTGCACCAACTTCCTCGACCTCTGCCGCCGCACCGGGCTCGCCGACGCCCTACGGCGCGATCGGACGCTGTTCTTCATCGGCCCCGACAGCGATCGCGCGGCCTGCACTCCCACCCGCCTGCTGCCGGCGCCGCTGCATCTCGCGCCGCTGGTGTTCGGCATGAAGCATTTCTCACGGCGGGAAAAACTGGCGCTGGCGACGGGCATGCTACGGCTCGCGCGGTTCCACACTGGGCCCCGGCAGGCGGAGCCCACGGCTCTCGCCTGGCTCGAATCGATCGGTCAGCCCGAGTCGGTGATCCGCCTGTTCTGGCAGCCGGTCATTGAAAGCGCACTCGGTGAGTCGATCGACCTGGTGAGTCTGTCGGCGGCGCGGAAGGTCGCGGTGGACGGGTTCCTCGCGCACGGTGAAGCGGCCGATCTTTGGGTGCCCACGGCGCCGCTCGGCACGCTCTTTGGCGAGCGGCTCGCAGCCTGGCTCGAGTCGCGCGGCGCGACGATCGTGACCGGAGCGGCCGTGTCGAGCCTGAGTCGTGAAGCGGATGGCTGCGTGCGGGCCGTCGTGGCGGGCGGTGTCGAGCATCCGTGCGACGCAGTGGTCGTAGCGGTGCCGTGGCGGCACGCGAGCCGCCTCGTGCCCGACCTCGTGCCGGCCGCCGACGAGCGGCTTGCCGGCTCGCCGATCACGGCTGTGCATCTCTGGTTCGACCGCGACGTGGTCGACCTGCCGCATGCCGTGCTCGTCGGCCGCGTGTCGCAGTGGGTGTTTCGTGGCGAGGTGACGGGCGACCGCAGCCACTGTCAGGTCGTCATCAGCGCCTCTCGCGGGCTCTTCGCCGGCGATCGCGATGGGCTCCGCGATGCCGTCGTGGACGAGATCCGTCAGGTGTTTCCGCGGGCCCGCGCTGCGAGGCTTCTGGATGCGCGGATCGTGACCGACCCCACGGCGGTGCTCTCCGTGCGGCCGGGCGTCGAGGATGTGCGGCCGCCGGCCCGCACCCGCATCGAGAATCTCTTCCTGGCCGGTGATTGGACGGCCACCGGCTGGCCCTCGACGATGGAGGGGGCGGTACGGAGTGGTCGACTCGCCGCCCTCGAAGCGGCCGCGAGCCTCGGCATGTCATGCGCCGGCCTCACCCCCGACCTCCCCAAGAACCCGCTCGTCCGACTGCTCTGTCGATCTGGCTAATCAGGCCTCGTCGTCCGCGTGCGCCGTAGTCCGCACACTCCGTGTGCGGTTTGGGGTGTGAAGGCCGATTGGCCGGCTATTCGTCTGGAGGTCGGCGGACCCCGCAGCGGAGGAGCCCGGGCCTGTGGTGTTCACGCCGTGTGCCACATGCGGAGCATGTGGACTACGGCAGTGACCCGCAGAGGTCAGTGAGCGCAGCCGCGAGCGTGCGGCCATCGACGACGGCGTGCTCCCAGAGCTGCCACAGGTCAGCGGCCGCGCGGGGCCGGCGGCCAATCGCGCCGAGCGCGGCGCCGAGCCGGCGCATCGCCGACTGGGGCCGGGTCAGCATGGCCACCTCGCGCGGGAGCGTCTGGCTCGCGTCGTCGGAGATCACGCGAAGTGAGCCGCAAGGCAGGCCCTCTGCGGCTGCGACCTCCGCAACGGCAAACGTCTCCATATCGACGGCATCGGCCCCGCTGGCCGTGCGCAGGTCGGCCTTCTCCGCAGGTGTCGTCAGGATGCGGTCGGTCGTCATAATCGTCAGGTCACGGCCGTTCGCCGGGGCAGCATGCGCGAGCCGCAGCTCCTTCGAGCGATCCGGCAACGTGACCCGCGCGGCACGGATCAGACTGCCGCGAACGAGGTCGGGAGCGAGCCCACCGGCAAAGCCGGCACTGACGACCAGTTGCGGGCGATGCCCCAGGATGAGCCGCTGTGCCGCCCGCGCCGCTGCCTCGCGGCCGACGCCCGCCACGCACCAGGCGACCCCCCTGCCCGCCACGCGTCCCTCGCGAAACACGAGCCCGCCCGCCTCGAGTTCGGTCACGCCCGACACACGCCGCGCAAACGCATCGGCCTCGATCGGCACGGCAAACACGATCCCAATCGCCGCCTGATTCACGGCACCACGCCCCGCCACACGACTTGTCACTGGATACACGAGCGACACTTTTTCGCAGCGGGAGGCGAGGGGGTCGGTGCAAGCTCGAGGAGCATTGGACCGAGTCCGCGAGGTCCACCGCGACGAGACTTGTACCGCCCCCGAGCCGGTTCTCTACCACAATCGCAAACTGCTACCGACCCCGCAGCCAGTCGCAGACGCCGAGCGGATCCCACCAGCATGATCCGCGGCAGCGGCTGCAGTCGCACGGCGGCGCCGCGACGGTCGTCACCTCGTATTTCGGCACGCGTTCGGCCTCGGCGTCGGTCTCGGTCTTGAAGATCCGCTTCTTCACATACAGGCGGCCGCATGGCGGGGTGCAGCGGCACTCGGGGGGCGGCGCGTGCCAGGAATCGAAGGCCCGGGCGCAGGCATACTCGCACTTCATGTCGTAGGCGGGCTTCTTGGCCTTCTTTTCTTCCCAGGTGGCCTTGCATGCGGGCACGCACTCCACGCAGCGGCCGGTGTCGGTGCAGTCAGCCGCCCATGCGGTCGCTGCGAATGCCGCGCCAAGCACCGCTGCGACGACCAGGCAAGAGCGAGTTGTCATGGCGAATGGTCTCCGAATGGCTGCGTCAGCAGCGGCTAAAAGTCGAAGGCGAGTCGGGTGCCGAAGCCGTGAATCCAGCCGCTGCCGTCGTAACTCGGGCTGGGCACGACGGCGCCCGTGGAATCCTTTTTCCAGGGCGTGCTGGCGAAGTCGCGGTAGGTGGCGTCGTAGTTGAAGTAGACGCGGGCGTTGGGATTCAGGAGCCAGTTGAGGCCGAGGGTCACGCCGTTGAGCACGCCGCCGTTCACCTGGCCATCGTCGAGGCACAGCCAGTTGTATCGCATGCCCACCTGCCAGGCCCCCTCGCTCAGGCTCGGCCACCGGCCCGTATTGCGGTGGCGAATGGCGTAGAAGTTGTTGTTGGGGACCGGACGGTCGAAGCGGTATTCGAGCTTCGAATAGGTGCGGCTCTCGCCGGTCAGGAAGTACAGCACCTCCGCGTAGGCACTCTGGAAGTAGACCGTACCGATCGACGTGCCGGGCCGCGGCTGGTAGCCGTTGGTCACGAGCGGGCCGGCGCTCGTCGTCTTGGCGTTGTAGAGCCAGGAGCCGAAATACTCCGACTGGAACGACCACGGGCCGTTGTTGCCCACGAACTCCAGGCCGATCATGTTCTGCCAGTCGCCCTCGAGCAGGCCCGAGTCGGCATAGATCGAGTTGAGCGGCCCCGGCGGGCCGTTGCGGATGCTGCCACGGCTGCGGAACCGCACGGCCGTGATCGGGTCGCCGTTGGGCAGGCCTGTGGTGCGGTCGAACGACGTGTACTGCTTTCGCGGCTCCATCGTGCGGCCCGAGACGGCCAGGTGGAGCAGTTTGCGGCCCTCGTCCTCGAAGATGGGCAGGTAGACGAGACGGCCGACGGTCATGCTGCCGCCGCTGGAGTTGCTGAAGCCGAACGGGTTGGACGTGTTCTTGAACTCGCCCACCTGCCAGCCGACGGTGCCGTCTTCGGTGGAGTTGAGGATCTGGATGCCGGGCACAAAGCCGTTGTTGAATGGCCCCTCGAAGGCGTCCTGGGCGAACGACCGCTCCATGAAGTTGAGCCAGCGGCTGCTCGTGAGGTGCTCGTAGCCGTAGGGGTCCTTCTGGTTGCCGACGCGGACGATGCCCAGGATCGGCACCTCGCGGACCTGCATCCAGAGGTCGGTGACGGCGGTGAGCGGGCCCGAGTCGCGCTCGGTGGGGAAGACCTCGTTGTTGACGTTGATCTGGTTGACGAAGTCGTACTCGCAGGCCCAGTCGTAGAACTCGTACATCCGCCCTTCGACGCGGAGTCGGGCGCGGCGGAAGGCCACGGTATCCGCCAGTTCCGGGTCGAGTCCCCCCTGGTTCGGCGGCTGGTTCGTGGCCTGGCCCTGGGAGAAGGCGACGGCGTCCACCTGCGTGCGGCCGCCGACCTTCACGCGAAAGTCCTTGTTGGCCGATTCGGCTTGAAAGCCGTCAGCCCATTTGTCCTTGAAGGCCTTGTCGGAGCCGATCTCGTAGGGCTCCGGCTTCTTGGCGTCGGCTTCCTTCTTCGCAGCGTCCTTGCCCCCGCCATCCTTCTGCGCCGTCTCCTTTTTCTCGCCTTCTTTTCCGGCCGCGGCGGGCTCAGGTGCCGGCAGCGGCTCGGCAGCGGATTTCTGCATCTCGGCGATGCGGGCCTCGAGGGCCTCGATCCGGCGGCGATCGGCCTCGACTGCTTCCGAGACCTCGGAGAACGAGCCGAACGATGTGGCGGGGCTCGGCAGGGCGATCCGGCCGCCGTCGGACTCGTCGGCCACGACCAGGAACGGGCTGACGTCACCCGCCTGGGCGGCTGACGGCGGACCGAAAACCGTCAGCGCTGCGGATACACAAGCCGCAATCCTGCGGATTGCCCAGCCTACGTGAACGTCACGAGTACACATCTTCGGAAGCCTTTCCGCGGAGGAACAATCGTTCCAATCGTCAGGGTTGCACGCCCGGGATGAGTGCAGCTGGTGGACCTTGCCGGTTTTGCAGCCTCGCTTGCGTGATTCGAGGGAAATGGGGGGGCTGCGTAGGCCCGTTGCTCCACAACGGGCAGTCTGGACAGCCCGTCACGGAGTGACGGGCCTACGGGGTGTGCTCAGAACGTGTTGACGACCTGTCGTAGACCTTCACCCATCCGCCACGACAACGTGTGATGGTGGTAGTGAATGGTGCACTTCATCGCGCACACCATCCACACATGCGGCGCGGTTCGGTTCCGTACGATCCTCCACATGTGGCGGCGATAGGCACGCCGCAGCCGCGGTTCGCGAACCCGGGTCATGAGCCTGACGAACACCGCAACTGTCCGGATGGAGTCGGCGACCGCGGCCGCCAGCCGGCGCAGCGGCCGCCGCCGCAGGTATGCCGCGCGGGGCCGGGCAAACTCGAAGCCGTCGTGCACGAAGAGCCGCTCGAGTCGATCGAAGTAGGCATCGGGATCGTGCAGCTGCTGCTGGAGGCGAAGGTAGCCATCGCGAAGCTCCGCCCGCGACATGCCAGCCGGGATCACGTTCGTGCCGAACGCCGGATCATCGTCGGTGTCGAGCCGCCCCTCGCTGGCGAGTCGCTCGTGCAGCGGCGTCTTGGGAATGGCCGAGAGCATGCCCAGCATCGCGTGGGATATCCGCGTGTCTTCGATGAACCGGAGCTGCCGCGCGAAGATACCCGGATCGTCGTGGTCGAATCCGACGATCAGGCCACACCACACGTCGAGGCCGGCCTCCTGGATCGTGTGAACCTTCTCGACAAGGCTGCCTCCCGCACGGACGTTCTGCCATTTCCTCGTCTCGCGGAGCGCCTCCTCGCTGGGGGTCTCGATCCCGATGAACACGCTGGTGAAATTCGCTTCCGCCATCAGCTGCATGAGCTCGGGATCGTCGGCCAGATCGATGGAGGCCTCGGCGAAGAGGGTCAGCGGAAAGCCGTGTCGCTGTTGCCAGGCCGCGACCTCGCGCAGGATCGGCTTGATGGCCGCCTTGTTGCCGATGAGGTTGTCATCCACGACGAATGCGATCAGCAGGCCGCTGGCGTGGAGGGCGTCGAGCTCGGCGAGCACCTGACGGGCATCCTTGAGCCGTGGCCGGCGGCCGAAGGTGACGATGATGTCGCAGAATTCGCACTGGAACGGGCAGCCCCGGGAAAACTGCACGCTGCCGAAGAGATACCGCTGCATGTTCAGCAGGTCGTAGCGTGGCACGGGCACGGAGGTCATGTCGGTCCGCTCGGCCTGCTCGTACCGCGGCTGGTGGCCGCCCGCCTGCCACTCCCGCAGGAACCGCGGCCACGTCTCCTCGGCCTCGCCGATGAACACGACGTCAGCCAACTCGCCGAAAGCGTCCTCGCGGACCGTGACCCACGGCCCACCCACCACGCAGAACACCCCCCGTGACTTGAGCTCCACGAGGATCTCCCGCATCCGTTTCCGCTGCACGCTCATGCCGGTGAGCCCCACAATGTCGGCGCGGGCCAGGCGGTCGAAGTCGATCTCCTCGACGTTCTCGTCGATCAGCGTCACGGCGTGCTCGGGGGGCGTGAGTGCGGCGAGCAGCGGCAGGCAGGCGGTCGGCAGGTTGGACCGCTTGCCCACGATCGGCAGGGCGTGCTCGAGGCCCCAGTACGACGGTTCGAACCGCGGATTCACGAAGACGATGTCAGCCATGTGGGTTCCTTCCGGTGTCGGCAGTTGCCTGCTGTGGCGAGCCACTCGGCTCGCCACAGCAGGGCACGCAGCAGACGCAGAGTGCAATCGTGTCTACCCGCTCACGCTGGCGGATCGGCGGGCGCTTGCGTGCGCTGGTGCACGGTGAGCCAGAGCTCACCCGCCGAGGCGAACTCGGCATCTGACTCGAATCCATCCAGCGCTGCCAGCATGGCCATTGGCAGAGCGACCGTGCCGGCGAAGATCGTCGCCCGCATCACGCTGGCGAGATTTGCAGCCACGGACCTCCGCTCGGATTCAGCGTGCGCTTCGTCGTTCGTCTTCATCACCCGACTCCTTTCTCATGGAGAACTCCATTCCATCCGGACCTTCCGGTGGTTCGACAGAGCCTTGTGGCTCGGTGTCGTCCTGTCGGCTCACGACGAGCGAAAACAGGATCGGTGCCACGATCATGACCGCCGGCAGCGACGCGAGCAGGCCGAAGACGATCGCGATCGCGAACGGCCGCTGCGTTTCGCTGCCCATGCCATGTGCGAGCGCCGCAGGCACGAGCCCGAGCAAGGCAAGCATCGTGGTGAGCATGACCGGCCGGAAGGCCTCTCGCGCGCCCGCGAGCAGCGCCTGCCGCCGGTCGCGGGTGGCGGCCAGGGCCCTCAGGTACTGCGTGCATTCGATCACGCCTGATAGCACGACCTGGCCCACCAGCGCGATGCAGCCCACCGCGCTCGACACGGAGAAGTTGACGTGCATGAGCCGCAGCCCCGACACGGCGCCCAGCACGGCGACCGGCAGGAGCATCAGGATGGTGAGTGTAGGTGGCCAGCGGCCGAAATTCACGAACAGCACGCCGACGATCACGCACAGGGCCATCGGCACCGTGACACCGAGCCGCCCCATGGCCCGCTCCTGATTCTGAAACTCGCCGCTCCAGGTCGCGTAGATTCCCGCCGGCATCTCGATGCCGGCGATCGCGGCCTGAGCCTCCTTGACCGTGCCGCCCAGGTCACGGCCGCGGACGTTGAACTTCACCGCCACGAACCGGGCGAAGTCCTGTCGCCAGACCGCCGCCCGCCCCTGGACCTGGCCAAGGGAGGCCACTTCGGCGAGCGTGATTCGCTTCTCCGGGCTGCCCACGAACATGTGGCCGAGGATGTCCACGTTGGCCCGTGCCTCGTGCGGGAGCCGGATCGTCACGGGATAGCGGCGTTCCCCGTTCCAGATCTCCGTGGCCTTTTCGCTGCCCAGCACGATGCGGATGGAGTTTTGGATGTCGTGTACCGCCAGGCCGCGGCGCGAGAGTGCCTCCCTGTTGAGCTCGATCCGCTGCGTCGGCACGTCCCCTGCCTGGTAGATCGCCAGATCGACCACGCCGGGCACCGCCGCCAGCCGCCCCTTGGCCTCCTCCGCGAGTTCGGTCATCCGCTCCAGATCCGTGCCCCGGATCTTGAGCACGACCTGACCGATGATCCCGGAGATCGTCTCGAACACCCGGTCGGTGATCGGCTGAGAGAAGTTGTGTTGCGCGCCGGGGATCACCGCCAGGCTGCGGCGGAGTTCGGCCTCGATGCCTTGTCGTGTCCGGCCCTGGACCCACTCCCCTTCGGGCTTCAACGTGACGAAGAACTCGGCGTTGTTGGGGCCTTCGGCCTGCGTGGCGTTCTCGGGCCGTCCGACGTGCGACATCACGTCGCTCACCTCCGGTGTGCGCAGGATCGCCTCCCGCATGACCGCCACCTGCCGTCGTGTCTCGTCGAGCGAGATCGTCGAGGGGAAGATCGACGTCACGTAGAAGCCCCCTTCGTTGAGCTCCGGCAGGAATTCCGTGCCGATCCCGGACGCATACCAGCCCAGTCCCAGGCACGCGGCGGCCGCGGCCGGCAGCACGAGCCACCGGATGGTGTCGCAGCCGGCCAGCAGCTTCAGGTAGATCCAGCGGACGGCCACCAGCCAGGCGGGCTCTGCCGTGCGGAAGCGGCCGCGGAACAGCAGCCGCTCCAGTGCCGGCACGACGAGCATCGCCGACACGAGGGCGCCGCCGAGGGCGAAGGCGTAGGTGTAGGCCATCGGCGCGAAGATTCTCCCCTCGACCCGCTCCAGGAAGAAAATCGGGACCAGCGCGACGATGATGATGGCCATCGCGAAGACTACGGGCCGTACCACGCTCGCGGCAGCCTCGGCGATGACGCCCGCCGTCTCGGTGGCGGAGAGCCTGCCCCCATGGCTCCGCTCGTGGAAGAGATGCAGCGTCGCCTCCAGCACCACGATCGCACCATCGACGAGGATGCCGAAATCGATCGCGCCGAGTGAGATGAGGTTCGCCGGGAGCCCGAGCCAGGTGAGGCCGACGAAGGCCGAGAGCATCGAGATCGGAACGACGACCGCGACCGCGACGACCGCCCGTAGCGATCCGAGGAACAGCCAGACGACGAGCAGCACGAGCGACACGCCCTCCAGCAGATTGCGGCGGACGGTCGCTAGGGTCGAACGCATCAGCGTGGTGCGATCGTAGAACGTATCGATCGTCACGCCCGGAGGAAGCACGTTGCGGTTGAGGTCTTCGATCCGTTCATGCACGGCCGCCAGGACGACGCTGGGATGGGCCTTGCGGCGCAGGAGGATGATCCCCTCGATCACGTCGTCGGCGTGGCCGCGGCCCACGGCGCCGCGCCTCGGCGTCGAGCCCTCGATCACGTCGGCGACGTCACGGATGTGGATCGGCACCGAGCCCCGCGTGTCGAGCACGATGTCGCCCAGCTCGCGAGGGTCGCGGATCACCCCCATGCCGCGGACGACGAACTCCTGCGAGCCGATGCCGCTGTAGCCGCCACCGGCGTTCTCGTTGGCCCGGGCGATCGCCGCATGCACGTCGTCCACGGAGATCCCGGCAGCCGTGAGGCGGATCGGATCGACGCGAATCTGGTAGTTCCGCTCGAAGCCACCGAACGTGACGACATCGGCGACGCCGGGCACCGCCCGCAGCCGCCGCTCCACGACGAAATCCTGGATCGCCCGCAGATCCTTGAGGCCGAGCGGCCCGCGGAGCGTGTAGCGGTAGATCTGGCCGACCGGCGTTGACTGCGGGCCCATCTGGGCCGTGGCCCCCTCGGGAAGGACCGCGTCACGCAACCGCTCTGCGACGTTCGTCCGCAGCTCGAAGTCGGTCGTCCCCTCCTCGAACGTGAGCGTGACGAGCGACAGACCGAAGACCGACACGCTGCGGAGGTCGAGCAGCTTCGGCGTGCCGGCGAGCGCCCGTTCGAGTTCGACGGTCACCCGGCGCTCCACCTCCTCCGCCGCCTGCCCCGGGTAGGTGCCCACGACCTCGACGCGCGGGTCGGTCACGTCCGGAAACGCCTCGATCGGCAGGCCGTCGAAGCAGCGCCAGCCATAGATGCAAAACAGTGCCGTGAGGGCGAGGACGATCCTCCACCTGGCGACGGCGAGCCTGCTCAGTCGTTCGAGCATGTTTCGCTCCTACAGCTGTCGGTCCAGTTCGCCGTCGAGCAGCACGGCCCCCTCCGACACGACTTCGTCCCCCTCGTTCACGCCGCTGAGGATGACGAGCCGCGTATCGACGCTCGTGCCCACGACCACGGGGCGTCGTTCCAGCTCGTGCTCGCCGCGCCGCACGAGCACGACGCGGGTGTCGCGCCGCAGTAGCACGGCCTCCCGCGGCACGACGAGCTGCGGCTCGCCCTGAACGGCGACCGTGACGTGGGCCAGCATGTGCGCCCGCACGCCGGGCGTGATCGCGTCGAAGGAGCAGGTAACATCGACCGTCCGCTTGTGTCGGTCGATGGCCCGCACGACCGAGAGCACCCGCCCGGTGAGCGGCACGTCGCCGAGGGCGGGAATCTCGACCCGGCAGAGGAAGCCCTCCTTGAGCAGCGGAGCGTCCCGCTCCGGAAAACTGGCGGTGACGATCAGTGATGTCGGGTCGGCGATGATGAAGGCCGGCTGGTTTTCGGGGTCATGGGCATGCTCACCGGGGTCGATGTGCCGCTCGATGACCTGGCCGTCGCGGGGTGAGTGAAGCTCGAAGAGGTCCTCTCCATCATCGCTGGTGCGGGCCGCCCGTAGGGCCACCAGAATCCCGCTGCGATCAGCCTCCAGGCTGCCAATTTTGGCCTGGATTTCGACGAGACGGCGGGTGGAGACGACGTCGCCCTGCACGAGATCCTGGATCCGTCGCCGCGCGTCGTACTGGCCTTCCAGTTCGGCGTTGATTCGATGAATCTCGGCCCGCAGGCGGGCCAGTTCGCTGCTGCGGATCTTGGCGAGCACGTCGTCTCGGACCACCTTTGCCCCGGCCGCCACTTCCACCGACTCGATGATGCCCTCGAAGGGAATGCGGAGGGCCGTCAGGGCACCCGGCGTGAAGTCGACCTCCCCGACGCCGTGGACCTCGGCGGTGACGCTCGTCTTCTCGACGCGGCTGCAGTGGAGAGCCTCCGCGATATCGGGCCGTACCTTCAGCACGTTCCCGTCGGTGATCCGGTATGGGGCCTCCTCGATCACGGCCGGCACCGGGGCCGCGTGGTGTTCGCAGCCGGCCAGCGGTGCCGTGCAGGCCAGCAAGACGAGCGCCACCAGGCGCAGGCCTGGGCGGCGCACCAGCATGTGAATCGTCATTGAACCGCGATCGCCCGTCATCATTCACCTCGCTTTCCGGCTAACGCGCCTGCGATACGCGGGCGCGGATCATCACGCCGGGGTCGGTCCACCGATTCCCGTACGGAGACAGTCGGGAGTGGGCGCCCCAACCGTCACGCGACGGATCGGGCAGCCCGGAAGCCCGAGCGCGGTGGCCGGCTCAGATCAGGAGCCGGCACAGGCGGCAGAGATCGGCCGCGTTGGCAAGAAGAACGGACGGATGCTGGCTCCCACGCGAATGGCAGCCGCGCGGGCCGCATGCGGATGGTGCCGGCGTCTGCTCGTTGGGCCACGAGGTCGGCGCGGAATGACCGGCTTCGACCTCGTCGAGCGAGACTTCCGCCTCGACGAGTGCCTGCGGCATCGAAGCGGTGGGCGGTGTCTGTCGCCCGTGGTGCGATGCAGAAATGCTGACGCACGATGGCGAGCCGAGGCTGCCGCATGCACGCGTTGCCTCGTGGGGCGAGGGCCCCGCTCCATCCTTGGCCAGGACGATCGCGCAGGCTGCCAGCGCAGCCAGGAGCGCGAGCATCGGCAGTCCGCGGCGGATGAGAGACAAACGGCTGATCATTTCACTTTTGCCGCGGGGCGGCTTCATCTTCGAATGAGGTTACTGTAGGCGGTGCGAAGAGCCGCCGCCATGCCAATGCAGCCTGCGTTCTGCTCAGGAGCGAGCCGGGGCAATCTGGGGTGCCGCGGCTGATGCGGGAGACGCCGCCGACGGGAGTTGGACCGTGACGGTCGTTCCCGAGCCGGGCTCGCTCGCCACCGCGATCGCGCCCCCGTGCCGCTCGACGACGGCTTTGCAGATCGGGAGCCCCAGTCCTCCGCTCCGGCCATCTTCATCATGGGACCTGGCGGCATCGACCTTATAAAACCGGTCGAAGACCTGGCCGAGATGGGCTGCTGCGATGCCGATGCCCGTGTCGGCGACGATCAGCGTGACCGTGCCTGTCGGGGCATCGGCCCGCACGGTCACGTGCAGGTGGCCGTCGGGCGGCGTGAACCTGATCGCATTGTCGAGCAGGTTGCCGAGCAGCTGCCGGAGTTGCGGTGCGTCGCCTGCCACGGTTGTCGTGCCGGACGTGGCGAGGTCGATCGACAGCCCACGTTCCTCGGCGGCGGCGGTGAACATGGCCACCGACTGGCGTGCGATCACGGCGAGATCCACGCTTTCCGTCGGCCGCGGACGAGAGTCGTCGCTCGCTTCCGCGAGCGTCAGGAGGCCATTCGCCAGTTTCGAGAGGCCGCAGGCCTCGTCGAGCACCTCGGCCAGCGTCTCGCGGTATTCCTCGACGCTGCGATCGTGCGAGATAGCCACCTCGATCGCGCTTCGCACGGCGGCCAGTGGGCCCCGAAGTTCGTGGGCGGCGTCGGCGACGAACTGCTCCTGGCGATCGACGTGGGCCGCCACTTGGTCGAGCAGTCGGTTGATCGTCACGGCGAGCGCGTCGAGCTCGTCGCCCGTGCCGCGGATGGCGAGCCGGTCACCTAGTCGCGTGGGCTTGAGCCGCTCTGCCGAGCGGAGGATGTCGGCTACGGGCTCCGTCGCCCGGCGAGCCAGCCACCAGCCGGCCAGCGGCGTGAGCAGGCAGAGCGCCCCGCCGACCGTGATGAGCAGCCGCACGAGCGATGCCAGGCTGGCATCGAGCCCGGTGGTGTAGGTGCCCACGCGCACGTGATATGCCGGCAGGCCAGTTCGGGCGACGCGCAGGCGCACATACCGATAGGGCCCCACTTGTACGATGTTTTCCTCGCGATCGAGATTACTCGGTGGAAAACCAGCGACCTCTGTCGGGCAATGATCGCTCTTCCAGAGCGTCGTGCCATTCTCTTCGAGCAGTTGCACGAACCAGCCACGCTGCTCGTGGCTCTCCGCCTTGCGGCTGATCTCCGCGACGACGGCATCGATATCGGGGGAGAGGTCGCGCAGGGCGAGCGCTACCTCCTGCACCGCGGCCCGCAGCTCCGCATCGGCGTCATCGTAGAGCGTGGCCCTGGCGGCGAAGCGGGCTGCCAGGAGCGACGCCAGCGTCATCAGGAGGACGACGAGGGTGTTCCAGACCGTGAGCCGCAGGCGGAGCGTTGCCCACGGGATGCGATCAAGCAGCGGCCAGGGCATATCCACGCCCTCGGATCGTACGGATGAACGAGCCTTCACGGTCGCGGTCGAGCTTGCCCCGCAGCCGGTTCACATGCACCTCGATCACGTTCGTCGGCCCGTCCCAGTCGAAGCCCCACACGTGCTCGCAGAGCATGGCGCGGGTCACGACCTGACCGTTGAACCGCATGAGCAGCTCGAGCAGGCTGAACTCGGTCGGCGTGAGGTCCACGGTACGGCCGTCGAGCGTGAGCCGTTTCGTCACCAGGCTCAAGTGAAGCGGGCCGGCCGTGATTTCCATCGCGGGCTTGTGGGCGGCGCGGCGATGCAGGGCCGCGACCCGTGCGAGCAGTTCATCGACCGCGAAGGGCTTCACCAGGTAGTCGTCGGCGCCGGCGTCGAAGCCCTCCAGCTTGTCGGGCACTGTCCCGCGGGCGGTGAGCACGATCACGGGCGTGCGCACGCCAGCGGCGCGGGCGTTTCGCAGCACGTCGATACCGCCCGCCTTGGGCAGCATGAGGTCGAGCACCGTGACGTCGCTGGAGAGCAGCGTCTGCTCGCGGATGGCCGTTTCGCCATCCGCCACCCAGGTGCACTGGTGGCCCGCCTCAGTCACCGCCTTGCGGACCGATTTGGCGATGACCGGATCGTCTTCGATGATCGCGATGTGCATCGTCCCGCCCTCTGGTTCCTGCCTACTCCCACTCGATTGTAGCAGGGGGCTTGGAGGAAATGTCGTAGACGACGCGATTGACCCCGCGAACCTCGTTGATCACGCGGGTGGAAATCCGGGCGAGCACCTCGTAGGGGAGATGGCTCCAGTCAGCGGTCATGAAGTCTTCGGTTTCCACGGCCCGCACGGCGAGCACGTCGTCGTAGGTGCGGGCGTCGCCCATCACCCCCACGCTCTGGACGGGGAGCAGTACGGCGAAGCCCTGTGACACTTTCCGCATCAAGCCGGCCCGCTCCAACTCCTCCAGCACGATGGCGTCGGCCTCGCGGAGCCGGTCGAGTCGCGGCTTCGTCACCTCGCCGATGCAGCGGACCGCCAGGCCAGGCCCGGGGAACGGGTGTCGCCACACGATCCTTTCCGGTAGCCCCAGCTGCAGGCCCAGCTGCCGCACCTCGTCCTTGAACAGGTCGCGGAGCGGCTCGACGAGCTCGAACTGCAGGTCGTCCGGGAGGCCGCCCACGTTGTGATGGAGCTTGATCGTGGCCGCCGGGCCGTCGGCCGCGGCGCCGCTCTCGATGACGTCGGGGTAGAGCGTGCCTTGGGCGAGGAACCGCGCGCCGCGGATCTTCGCAGCCTCGTCGGAAAAACATTCGATGAAGGCCTTGCCGATCCGCTTTCGCTTCTCCTGCGGTTCGGTGATGCCGGCGAGCACGTCAAGAAACCGCGTCTCGGCTGGCACCACGTGGAGGTCGCTCTTGAAGTGGGTGGTGAACTCTTCGATCACCGCGGCGGCCTCGTTCTTCCGCAGCAGGCCGTTGTCCACGAGGATGCAGGAGAGCTGGTCGCCGATCGCCCGCGAGAGCAGTGCGGCCACCACCGCCGAATCGACGCCCCCCGACAGGCCGCAGATCACGCGGTCAGAGCCGATCCGCTCCCGCAGCGAGGTGATCATCGAGGCCGCGAAGTCTTCGAGCCGCCAGGAGCCGGTGCAGCCGCAGGCCAGCTTGAGGAAGTTGGCAAGAATTGTGCCGCCGGCAGGCGTGTGGGTCACCTCCGGGTGGAACTGCAGACCGAACACGGGCAGTTCACGGTGGCGGACGGCCGCCAGCGGGCAGGTGGTCGTGCGGGCGAGCGGGAAAAAGTCGGCCGACACGCCATCGACCTGGTCGCCATGGCTCATCCAGACCTCGGTCCGGGCGGGCACGCCGGCGAAGAGCATGTCGGACTCGAGCACCTCGCAATGGGCCCGGCCATACTCTCGGGCCTTCGCCTGGCCGACCTTGCCACCCAGCGCGTCGCACGCGAGCTGCATGCCGTAGCAGATGCCGAGCACCGGGATGCCGAGCCGGAAGATCGCCGGATCGCAGCGGGGAGCGCCGGTCTCATACACGCTCGACGGGCCGCCCGAGAGGATGATGCCTTTCGGGGCCAGCGCGCGGATCCGGGCTGCCGTGATGTCGTGTCGCACGATCTCGCAGTAGACATGCTGCTCCCGTACGCGGCGGGCGATCAGCTGGGCGTACTGCGAGCCGAAGTCGAGCACGAGCACTCGCTCGGACTGCTGTGGGCTCATCGGAGCCTGGGCTGGAGGTGGGGAGGACTGGCGAGTGGCCGGCGGAGAGGCGGGCTGAGGGCGGGTCGTCATCGGCATCTGGGGCAGGCGGTGCGGAGCGGAAAAGCCCGCCAGTATACGGTATATTCCCGTCCATGCTCATCATGCTCACCAACGACGACGGCATCTTCGCCCCGGGCCTCGCGGCCCTGGAAAAAGCCCTCAAGCAGCTGGGCGACGTGCAGGTCGTGGCCCCTTCCACCGAGCAGAGCGGCGTGGGCCATGCGATCACGTTTCTTACACCGCTGACGGCCAAGGAGGTATTCGACGGCGACCGCTGTCGGGGCTGGGCCGTCGATGGCAGCCCGGCCGACGCGGTCAAACTCGGGATCTCCGAGTTCTGTCCCCGGCGGCCCGATCTCGTCGTGAGCGGCATCAACAGCGGACTCAACGCCGGCATCAACGTGCTCTATTCGGGCACCGTCGCCGCAGCCGTCGAGGGGGCGTTCTTCGGGATCACGAGCATCGCTGTTTCGCTCGAGTGGGACGAGCATGCCGACTACGTGCGGGCGGCCGAGATCGGCCTCGATATCATCCGCGGCCTGCTGGCCCGTCAGCCCGCAAAGGGAAGCCTGTTCAACATCAACATCCCCACGCGGGCCCTTCGCGGCACGCCTGAGTTGCGGGTCGTGCCGATGAGTGTGTCTCGCTACGGGGAGGCGTTCGAGCGGCGGACCGACCCCCGGGGTCGGGCCTACTACTGGGCGACGAACGACCCGCCCCCGCCCCCCTCGGCGCTGGAGTCCGACGTCACGGCGCTGGCGACCGGCGCGGTCACGCTCACGCCGCTCGACTACGACCTCACGCACCGCGCCGCGATCGACACGCTCGCCGCGGGACCGTGGAAGATCACCAGTGGCCAAGTCACGCCGTGACTTGTTTTCCGGTCACGGCGTGACCGGGCTACCGTAGGCCCGTCACTCCATGACGGGCAAGAAAGAGCACGTTGCGGAGCAACGGGCCTACGGTGCGGTGGGTGGTGCCGCTTCTGGCTTTGCTTCCGCATCGGCTGGCGCGTCGGCAGACGGCTGTTCTGGCGGGGCCTTCAGTGCTTGATTCAACGGACTGTCTGGGTCGTCTTCGACCGGCTTCGGCTTGTCCTTCTCCTTCGACTCGCCGGGCTTGCCGTCCTTCGCCGCGACGTCGTCCGTCTTGTCTCCGCCTTCTGCCGTTTTGGAGGCGGTTTCCGTTTTTGTGGCGGATGCTTTGGCCTTCTTCGGCTTCGGCTGCATCACCTGCCAGCCCAGATAGCCCGCCAGCAGCAGGCCGGCGGCGACGGCGACCCAGGCGGCGATCGGCACGCCAAGCAGTCCAGGGGCTGGCTTCGACGGTCGGGCGTGCTGTGTCGCTGGCTTCGCGGTGTGAGCCGCGGCGGCCGTGTCGAACTGAATGCCGCTCGAAGGTCCCGAGCGGCTCGGCGCAGCGCCCGGCTTGCGCACGGGCTGTGGCAGCGGCATCGGCGGCGGACCAGAGCCGCCGACACCAGATCCCCCTGGCGTGCGTGGTCCGTTGCTTGCAGTCCGCGAGTCCGCCGCGATCCCCGAGCCTCCCGACCCACGACCGCTGGCAACGCCGCTGCCCGGCGCCCGCCGCGGGGGCGGCCGACGGGGTGGCTCTGACTTGCCCTGTGAGCCCGCCGTCTCGTTGGCCGCGAGCCAGGCCGCGAGGGTCGCCGCCACTTCCCGGGCTGTCTGTGGCCGCGCGTCGGGGTGCTTTTCCATCATGCGGAAAAACAGTTCGACCAGCGCCGGCGGTGTGTCGGGCCTCTCTTCGAGCAGGTTCGGCGGCGGCGTGCGGAGGTGCGCCTGGATTCGCTCGGCGAGCGTGCCCTTGGCGAACGGTGGCCGCCCCGTGAGCAAGTAGTGGAAGGTGCAGCCGAGCGCGTAGATATCGGAACGGGCGTCGGCCTTATGGCTGTCTTTGGCCTGCTCCGGCGACAGGTAGTCGGCCGTGCCGAGCACCTTCTCGCCGTGCTCCTGCGTGAGCGATTCGTCGTCCTCGCCCTTGGCGAATGCGAGACCGAGGTCGAGGATCTTCACGGTACCCCGATTGTCGAGGATCAGGTTCGCCGGCTTGATGTCGCGATGGACGAGTCCTTCCTCATGAGCGTACTGGAGGCCGAGGGCCGCCTGCCGGATGAAGTCCACTGCCTGCCGCAGCGGCAGCGGTCCATCCTGCTTCACCTTGGCATGGAGGTCGATGCCGGCGACATACTCCATCGCGATGAAGTGGATGGATCCCGACGTGTCGAGGTCGAAGGCCCGCACGATGTTGGGATGGTTGAGCCGGGCTGAGGCCTGGGCCTCTCGCTCGAACCGGGCCAAGTAGGAGCTCTGGTCCACCCGTTTGATCGGCAGCACTTTGATCGCCACCTTACTGTGCAGCGTGGTGTGCTCACCGAGATAGACGCTGCTCATGCCGCCGGCCCCGATCAGCCGCAAGAGCCGATACTTGCCGAGCACGAAGCCCTTGTGTCGCCCCCTGCGGAGCTGGTCGGTCTGCCACTTCGTCAGCAGTTCGGCGTCGATCAGCGACTGCACCAGTTCGTCGGGAAGCGGCCCGGAGCGGTCGGGCCAGGCGGCCGTCGCCTCGTCGAGCCGCGCAGCATCGAGCAGGCCGCTCTTGCGGACGGTTTCGAGGAAGTCGGCGATCGTGGGGGAGGCATCGCTCATGCGTCAAAACTCTATCGTATCCCCCTCGCGGGCTCAGAGCGACAGCGTGAGCCCGCGGGCGGCGAGCTGATCGATCAAGGCCGACGCCGACGTGAACAACTCGGCGTCCCAGTCGGCAGCGCGGGCCGCGGCCACGTGCTGCGGTAGGTCGTCGCAGAAGAAAATCCGGTCGGCGGGCACGCCGGCTACGGCCGTCGCGGCCGCGTAGATGCCGGCGTCGGGCTTCATCACGCCCACCTCGTAGCTGAGCACCTGGTGGACGAACCGGCCGGGGAGGATCGCGTAGCCGGCGTCGAGCAGGTGCTGCCAGTGGATCGCGCAGGTGTTGGAGAGCAGGCCCGTGGGGCAGCCCGTCCGCTCCAGGGCGGCGAGCACCGGCAGCATCTCGACCCGCAGCGTGAACATGTCGCTGGCGGCCGCGGCGAGGGCCGCCGGATCACTCGTGGTGCCAGTCTGCCGGGAGAACTCGGCATGTGCCGTCGCCCAGTCGACCCGGCCGGTCTCGAGCGCCACCTGCAGGCCGGACCCCAGCGCTGCCTCCTCGACCGCCTTCACGCTCGCGCCGCAGACCTCCGCCATCTGCCGGAACGCCCGCTCGCGGTCGAAGGTAAAGAGCACGTTGCCGAGATCGAAGTAGATGAATTGCGGACGCATGGCCTGCGCTGAAGACGGCGGCTTTTCCTGCCGCTGGCAGCATACTATCCTCGCGTGGCATCGCCGAAACCCTTTCCCGACGGAACGCTCGCCATGACCAGCCCCGTGCTCAATCGCTACAGCTCGCGGATCACCCAGCCCCGCTCGCAGGGCGCCTCCCAGGCCATGCTGCTCGGCACCGGCCTCCAGCCGGCCGACCTCGACAAGCCGCAGGTGGGGATTGCCGCGATGTGGTACGAGGGCAACACGTGCAACATGCACCTCAATACGCTCGCGGCCAAGGTTCGCGACGGGGTCGCCGCCGCCGGAATGGTGGGGATGCGATTCAACACGATCGGCGTGAGCGATGGCATCTCGATGGGCACGGAGGGGATGAGCTACTCGCTCCCCTCCCGCGACATCATCGCCGACTCGATCGAGACGGTGATGCACGCCCAGTGGTACGACGGCCTCGTCGCGATCCCGGGCTGCGACAAGAACATGCCGGGCTGCCTGATCGCGATGGGGCGGCTGAACCGACCGGCGATCATGGTGTATGGCGGAACGATCAAGCCTGGCCATCTCGCCGACGGCACCGTGCTCGACATCGTGTCGGCCTTCCAGTGCTACGGCGAATACGTGGCCGGCCGGATCGACGATACCCGGCGCGGCGACATCGTGCGCCACGCCTGCCCCGGCGCCGGCGCCTGCGGCGGCATGTACACGGCCAACACGATGGCCACGGCGATCGAGGCCCTCGGCATGGCCCTGCCCGACAGCGCCTCGATCCCGGCCGAGCATCCGTCCAAGGCCGAGGAATGTCTGCGGGCCGGCGCAGCCGTCCGCCGCCTGCTCGAACTCGACCTCAAGCCCCGCGACATCATGACCCGCCGGGCCTTCGAGAACGCGATGGTCACGATCATGGCGCTGGGTGGCTCGACGAATGCAGTACTCCATCTGATCGCGATGGCGCGGGCGGTGGACGTGGAACTGACGCCGGCCGACTTCCAGAAGGTGGCCCGTCGGATTCCCTACCTCGCCGACCTCAAGCCAAGCGGCAAGTTCGTGCAAGAAGACCTGCACTCGATCGGTGGCACGAGCGGCTTCATGAAGTACATGCTCGACAAGGGGTTGATGGACGGCGACTGCATGACCGTCACGGGCAAGACGCTCGGTGAAAACCTGGTCTCCAGCAAGGGGTTGACGCCTGGGCAAAAGATCATTCAGCCGGTAGAGAATCCGATCAAAAAGACGGGGCACATCACGATCCTGCACGGGAATCTCGCTCCCGACTCAGCCGTCGCGAAGATCACCGGCAAGGAAGGCTCCCGGTTTCGGGGCCCGGCCCGCGTGTTCGACAGCGAGGAGATGATGCTGGCGGCGCTCGAACAGGGGGCCATCAAGCGGGGCGACGTCGTGATCATCCGCTACGAAGGGCCGAAGGGAGGCCCAGGTATGCCCGAGATGCTCACGCCCACGTCGGCCCTCGTGGGCGCCGGGCTCGGCGCTGACGTGGCGCTGATCACCGACGGCCGATTCTCCGGCGGCTCGCATGGCTTCATCGTGGGGCACGTGGTGCCGGAGGCGCAGGAAGGCGGCCCGCTCGCGCTGGTGCGGGACGGCGACGTGGTGGTGATCGATGCCGACGCGGCCACGATCGACGCCGAGGTGGCGGCCGAGGAGTTCGCCCGTCGCAAGGCCGAGTGGAAGGCCCCGCCGCTCAAAGCCACGCGGGGCATGCTCGCCAAATACATCCGCTGCGTCGCTCCGGCCTCCCGCGGCTGCGTCACCGACGAGTGACCGTAGGCCCGTCACTCCCGTAGCCCGCTCCCGTTCCCGCTCACTCCGTCCGGCCGTACTTCACACCTGTAGGCCCGTTGCTCCGCAACGGGCTGCACGTGGCCCGGTCACGCCGTGACCGGTGAAACTCTCGTTGTTCAAGGTCCAGCGTGGGCTCGGGGCTGCCCATGCCCCGTCGCCG
>JBAVTF010000093.1:0-14812 GCA_049695995.1 Pirellulales bacterium
GGCTTGCACCATCCGCCACACGGTGTCGTAGTCCACCGGTGGCCTACCCTGCAGGCCGTCGGTGCGGTGGCCGGTGAGGATGACGGCGAGCGTCAGGAGCCCGCCGAGCAGTGATACGAGCGTGCCCCACACGAGCCGTTGTCCGCTGGCGGCTACGTGGAAGCGAGTCACCTTCGCGGCGATCAGATTGACCAGAAGCACGAAGCCGATCGTGGCCCCGCCCGGAAACGGAAACCAGCCGGTAAGCGACGATTCGCCGAAGATCGTGACGGGGAAGAAGTCGGAGAACGGCACCCGTGCCACCCAGCTGTTGAAATACTCCGCCTTCACCTCGGGCAGGTTCTTCTCGTCCTGCGCGAGCGTGCCCACGAGCAGCAGGAAGATCGCCGCGAGGAACATCACGACGGTGATCTTGAGCGAGCCGAGTACCCGCAGGAGCTGCCACGCGGCGGTACCGGGCGACACGGCGGCACCACGCTCGGGGAAGGGAAACGACGAGGCCGGGAGGCTGCCGGTTGCCATCATTGCTTCTCCTGCCAACGGATCGACGACACGAACCGGTTGAAGTTGTCTCGCTCGCGGCGGGCGACGGCTGCGTCGCCCTTATACTTCACGAACAGAGCCGCGGATTCGTCGAGCGGAATCATCGCACCGAGAATGGCCTGGCCCGCGGCGTCTGTCTGCTCGGCGGCCTGGCCGGCCTCCGCATCGAGGAGGAGCACGACCGTGGCCTCCGTGCCGCCGACATCGAGCTTTTCCGCGGCGGCGAGCGCAGCCTCCACCGCCTTGTCGCGGGTGGCCACGTCGGTCTCGCCGAGTTGGCCCTGCCAGCGTTCCACGTTGCCGCGCAGCGTGCCCGCTGCGGGAATCACCGTAACCTCCCGGCCGGCGGCGGGATCACCGATCACGAGCGTGGCCAGTCTCAGACCGCCGCCACCTCGATCCGTCCAGCCTTCGGGCACGTCGTAGCTGAGCTTCAGCCCGCCGGACTGCGGACCGGGCTCGGCCGGGCGGGCAGCAACCACGGCCGCAGCCGGCGGCCGGGGAATCGTGTACGAGCGGATGTCACCCGGACGAACGGCGGCATCGTCACTGCAGCCGGCGGCGAGCAGGCACAACCACATGTATATGGATGCGCTCGAGACGGACGCAGACCGGACGGGGCGAGACGTCGTCCAGGCGAAGCAAGGCGGGATGCGGACTGGCACGGCGGGACCTTTCTGCCCAGCGCGGACCGCGCGGGGAAACATCCAAATTCTACCAATCTTCGGCAGGACGGGAGACCACGTTAGGATTTTGCCGCGAGAGGCATCGAACGAGCGGAGACGGGCTATGGCGGTCGAGTTGGCGACGAGCGAGGTGGGAACGGGCGAGCCGCTCGTGATCTTGCACGGCCTCTTTGGGTCGAAACGGAATTGGTCGAGCATCGCCGGCAGGCTGGCGGATCACCGGCGGGTCATCACCGTCGACATGCGGAACCACGGCGAGAGCCCGTGGGACGATGTCCATGACTACCCAGCGCTCGCCGACGACGTGGCACGGCTGATCGAGAGAATGGCCAGCGGTCCGGCGACCGTGATGGGTCACAGCATGGGTGGCAAGGCGTCGATGCTGCTCGCCCTCGGCTGCCCGGAACTCGTCGAGCGACTCATCGTCGTGGATATCGCGCCCGCCCGGTCGCATTCCAGCCCACTGCTTTTGGTGAAGGCGATGCGGCGTGTGCCGCTCGCGACGCTCTCCCGGCGGGCGGAGGTGGATGCGGTGCTCGCCGAGGTGATTCCCGACCTCGCGGTCCGCGGCTTCCTGGCGCAGAACGTGGTCACCGAGCCAACGGGGCTCCGCTGGTCGGTGAACCTCGACGCCATCGAACGCAACGGCGAGTCGATCGTCGGATTCCCCGACATCCCGTCCGGCGTGACGTTCGCGAAGCCCACGCTCTTCATCGCCGGCGGTCGGTCGGAGTATCTCCGGCCCGAGCACTGCGACATGATCACGCGGTTGTTTCCGGCTGCGACGATCGAGACGATCGCGAACGCGGGCCACTGGGTGCACGCCGAGGCGCCTGGCCCGTTCCTCGACGCGGTGAGCCGCTTCCTCGCTTGAGCCGGCCGGAAAGACGCCCTACGGGAACGGCCCGAGGCCGTCGAGGAATTCGATCATGGCGGCGACGTCGGCCGGCAGCACGCGTTTTGCATGGCGCGTCGCCGGCGAGACACACGTGTCGCGAATCACGTCCGCATCGATGGCGGCGAGTCCGCGGTAGCGGCGGACCGTCACGGGACCTTGATTGCGGAAGCGATCCGCCAGGGCCGTGAGTTCGTCGTCGGACAGGCCGCGATGCACCCGTCCAGCCGCCGTCACCTCGCCCCACGGGGGCCGCACGAGTTCGACCCGACCGGATTCGATTAACCGCGGCATCCAGTGGTGAAAGAACATCAGCAGCAGCGCACCGCAGTGGATGCCGTCGGCGTCCGGATCCATGAGCAGGAGGATGCGGCCGTAGCGGAGCGAGTCGCCGCGGTATTCGGGCTCGAGGCCGGTGCCGATCGCGGCGATGAGCGGCCCGAACAGCGGATGCGCCAGCACCTTGTCGCGCGACGCCCGAAGTGCGTTGAGCGGCTTGCCCTGCATCGGCAGCACCGCCTGGAATCGGGCATCCCGCACGCGAACCACCGAAGCCGCAGCCGATTCCCCCTCCACTACGAACAGCTCGGCCCCGGCGTCGGCCCCGGCACGCCGGCAGTCATCGAGCCGGGCGCGTGCGCCGAACTGCTCTCGTGAAACACGTGCCATGTCGGGGGTGCGTCAGATCGCGAAGAACTCCAGAATGCGGCGCAGGAGGTCGTGTTCCTGCGGTGGCGTGGGATCGCGAGAGATCGCGGTCGTCTGCGCCGCCCGCCGACCGACGAGGAATTGCTCCAGCGCCTCGGCGAGCCGCGGCTCCACCTCTAGGCATGGGCGAAACGTGTCCTTGTCGATCGTGAGCAGTCTCGTCTCTACCAGGGCCGTGACGGTGGCTGACCGGGGCTCGCCCGTCAGCAGCGACATCTCGCCGAAGAAGTCACCCGGACCGAGTTCCGCCAGGTGAGAGGTGGCGCCGCTGTCGTCGGCGACGCTCACCGCCACGCGTCCGTTCTCGATCACGAACATGCTCGTGCCGGGGTCGCCCTGGCGGATGATCGGCTCGCCGGCGGCGAAGGCCTGCTCGCGCGCCGAGGCCGCGAGCCGCAGCCGCGCCGGCTCGTCGAGTACGGTGAACAGCCCGACCTGCCGCAGCATCGCATGGCGGCGATCGGTCGCCGCCTCCGGTGGTTCTGGGATGGGGGCGGGCAGCCTGGAGAGCCTCACCTGCTGGGTGGCGACAGGGATCTCGATGCCGTGTCGCGCCAGCGCGAACCAGATGCGATCGCGGGCCATGCCGTCCACCCGATCCCGCTTGTCGAACTCCGTTGTGAAGAACCGCACCCAGTGCTCGACGCCGCGGTCGGTGAAGGCATTGGTGACAACCGACGGCGAGGGATGGTCGAGCAAGCCGAAGCTGCCGCGGATCGCCTCGAGAATGACCTCCTGCACCAGCTGCGGCGACACGGTGTAGGGAGTCGTCACGAAGAGCGATCGCCGCGACCAGGGATCGGGCTTGCTGAAGTTACGAATCGATGCGAGGCCGAGTTGGCCATTGGGGATCACGACGAACGCCTCGTCGAGCGTGATCACGCGGGTGGCTCGCCAATTGAGCTCGACCACCCGGCCGATGTGGGCGGGGTTGGCGTCATATTGGATCCAGTCACCGAGCTCGAACGGCCGCTCGGCCTGCAGCGCCAGGCCGGAGAACACGTTGCCGAGCGTGTCGCGGAGCGCGAAGCCGACGGCAGCGGTCACCACCGCCGACCCTGCGAACAGGGTGCTCGGCTCGACGCCGGCCTCGCCGAGGATGATGGCCGCCGCCGCCGCCGCCGCGACCCAGCGCAGCACGTCGAGCAGGATCGCCGAAGGAGGCCGGGCGAGCCGCTCCCACACACTCACCAGCGCGATCAGCACCATCGACTGAAAGAGCGCTGCGAGCACGAAGAACCGGGAGCCGAGGGTGGCCGCTTCCCCGGCGGCTGCCTCCTCTGGGAAGAGCGCCGCTGCCACCAGAGGGAGGATGGCCAGGCCGAGCAGGAGCATCGGTCCGCGGGCGAGCCAGCGCCGCCCCTGTGGAGCGGTGAGCAGAAACAGGGCGGCCGCCACGACTGCCGCGATCAGGGAACGGGTGGTGTTGCCGTCCCGGATTCCCGAGAGGGCGACGAGCTGTTCGACGAACGTGATCGGCTGCATCCGGTGTCTGCCAGCGCTGGCGGTAGAGAGCGGCTACTATACCGTTTTGGACGCCGCCGATCTGCCATGGGAAGGGACGACATGATCGACGAACTGCTGCAAGGCAACGAGAAATTCCTGGCGGATGAGTTCCGCCCGCACGCCGAGTACTACCACGCCATCGCCGACCGCCAGACGCCGAAGGTGCTCTGGATCGGCTGTTCCGACTCCCGCGTGAGCGAGCACCAGATGACGGGCTCCAAGCCCGGCACGATGTTCGTCCACCGCAACGTGGCCAACATCGTCGCATTCAACGACGTGAACATCAGCGCCATTCTCGAATACGGCGTCGTGCACCTGAAGGTCGAAGACATCATCGTCTGCGGCCACACCCGCTGTGGCGGCATCGCCGCCATCGAGGACGGCGTGCACGAAAACTACATCGCCGACTGGCTCTGCATCGCGACGGGGGCAAAGGAGGCGGCCGACCGGATCGCCCGCGAGCGCAATCTCTCACGGGAGGAGAAGCTCGCCGTGCTCACGGAGGAGAACGTGAAGCTCCAGATCAAGCATCTCCGAAATCTGGCGCTCATTCGCAACATGCACGCCAAGGGGGAGCGGCCGCGCATCCACGGTTGGCTCTACCGGGTCGAGACCGGGACGATCGACGTCCTGGTCGACGGCCGTGCTCCCCGCATGGCGTGATCTGGGCCATGCCTGGCCTCGATCGGGAAAGACCCGGAGGATTCGATCGGCATGAGCACGACGGGCCTACGCACTGCGGTGATCGGAGCGGGTTGTCTTGGCACTCTTGCGGCCGCGAGGCTCGCGCGGCTGGGGCACGTGGTGACGGTCTTCGATCGCGGCCGCGACTGGTGGTCCGGCGCCAGCGGCGTCGGTGAAGGCAAGATCCACCTCGGCTACGTGTACCTTCGAGCCTCCGAAGCGTTTCTCGAAACGACCGTCGGCTCCGCACTCCGGTTTCGCCGTGGTGTCGAGGAGGCGATCGGACGGTCGCTCGACTGGCCGTCGCTGCGGGGCAGCGAGTTCGTCTATCAGTTCGGCGCAGGGTCCGCATTCGGGCCGGCCGACGTGCTTCGGCATGCGGAGCGGCTCGCCGGCATCGCCGGGCGTCTGGCGGCCACATGCGGCGACGAGTATCTCGGCACGCGGCTCGACAGCGGGATGATCGAGGCCCTGACGGCTGACCCCTGCGGCCTCCGCACGCCCGAGGCGTGCATCGACGTGCCGAGGCTGCGGAGCGAGGTCATCGCGGCGGTCACGGCCATGCCTGGTCTCACCGTCCGATTTGGCATGGATGCGGTCGGTGCCGCGAAACGGGTTGCCGGCTGGGTACTGCAGACGCATGGCCGCGAGTCGGCGGTAACGCGGGAGGAGGGGCCATTCAATCTCGTCGTCAACTGTAGCTGGGACGGCGCCGAACGCCTCGACGCGGCGGCGCTCGGCCGGCCGCCTCGGCGGCGCAACTATCGGCTTCGGCAATACCTGTCGGGCATGAGCCCCGATCCGCCGCTGGCACGCACGATCGTGCATGGTGCCTTCGGCGATTACGCCTCGTTCGGCACCGGCCGCGTCTACATGACCTGGTATCCAGCCGGACTGCTTGGCTTCCACGTTGGCGCCGAGCCGCCGGCCGAATGGCAGGCCCACGCGAACGAGCGGCCAGCCACGCCTGCGGAAATCAACGCCGTCGTGAGCGAGTTGGGCCGCTACGTGCCACAGGCCGCGCGGGTTCGCGACGTTGTCGTCGCCGCGAGAATCGTCGTGGCCGCCGGCGAGACCGACATCACCGACGTTCGTAGCGACCTTCATGATCGCGAGACGGTTGGGATCGAGGAGACCGACGGCTGGATCCGCCCCAGGTCGCCCAAGCTCAGCACCGCTCCCTACGCTTCGATGCTCCTGGCCGAGCACGTCCAACATCACCATGCATGCCGCTGATATCACCGTCCTGATCCCACTGCACGAGTCGGCCACATGGCTGCAGGCGATCCGTGGAAATCTCTCGCGGCTCGCGGGTCACGTGTCGATCATCGTCTCCGATGCCACAGTCCGAGACGACACACTGTCCGTGCTCGAACAGGAGTGGGGCGGTCGGGAGGGCATCACGCTCCTCGGCGGCCGTGGTCTTCGGCCCGGCTGGGTCGCCCATTACAACGACCTGCTCGCACGGGTGCGCACGCCACGGTTTCTCTGGCTTGCGCACGACGACGACATCGACGCCGGCTACGTGGCGATTCTCTCTCGCACGCTCGACGAGCATCCGGAGGCGGCGGGAGCCTGCGGCCTGCTTGAGCCGATCGAGGGCCCGGGCCTCATCCACGTGCCACAGCCGCGAATGCCTCCGCCGGCCAACGACCGGTTTCGTTTCCGTGCCAACCAGCTGCTCTTCGAGTGGAATCTCGGCGTCGCGTTCCGTGGCCTGTTTCGCCACGAGCGGGTGGGGCCGATCCCGGCCACGACGGCGTGTGATGAGTGGGCCGACCTCGCCTGGCTGTACGGCGTCTGTCTCGAGCATCCACTCATCCAGACGGATCGTACGATCTACCGGAAACGGTTCACGATGACGAGCACGCATGCCGCATGGCGGGCCCGGTTCCATCCACTCGGGCTGCCATATCTCATTCGCGAGATCTCACGACGCAAAAGTCTGGACACGCCGGTCGCAGTCATCGAGGAAATCATCAGCCACTCAATCGCACACTTCGAGCGGGGGAGTGCCGAATCCGGCACACGAATCGCTGTGGCCTTCGAGCAGCTTGCGGCCACGCACCGCGAGCCGCCTACGGCGCGCGAAGGGCATATTCGGTCACGACCTGACCACCAAGCAGATGCTCGCGGATGATGCGGTCGAGAGCCACCTCGTCGCACATGCCGTACCAAGTGCCGTCGGGATAGACGACGGCGATCGGCCCTGCCGCACACACGCCGAAGCAGCCGCATCCGGTGGCCATCACGTGGCCACGCCGCGGTACTCCAAGATCCCGCAGCCGCCGCTTGAGATACCGCCAGCTCGCCAGCATCCGCTTCTTGCTGGCGCAGCCGGCTTCGGCTGTGTCGACACACAGAAAGATGTGCCGTTCGACCGTCGGGATGCCGAGCCGTTCGACGCGGCGCCGGGCCTTTGCCAGCCGTCGCTCGTGTTTGGTCTCACCGTGTGGTTCCATGGCTCAAGTGTATGCCAGACCGAGGCCGCAGGACGGCATGGTACGGCTCATTCACATCTGCGGCCCGTGGCGTAGAGAAAGGAGGCTGCTTCGTCGGGACGGCGGCTGCTCATCTCCCGCTCGGTGGCGACGGCGATCTCCCGAAAACCCGACTCCTCGAGAAGGTGCGTGAGTTCTTCGGCCGTGACGTGATGGGTCATGGAGAGGACCTCGCCGTCGGCCCGCCCCGGTTCTCAGCCGTCGTGCCACACGCATGAGGATGATCGGAAGATCACGCGGCATAGGAGACGAGTGTCTCGCCGAGGGCATCCGAAGTCTCATGACCCACGACGTGCCGGAGCCAGAGTTCCATCCCGACCATGAGAAACAGAAGGTCTGTATCGTGCCTGAGGTCATCGACGATGAATTCTGTCGTCGCCTTTGACCACTGCAACTGATCGGCCAGGAGTCCACCAAGCAGGAGGCGCTCGGTGCCGTGCGTATAGGCATGCGGGATCGGGAAGCCTTTCTTGCGTGCAAAGACGACGTCGCGCGGAAGGCGATCGAGCGCGACTGTTTTCAACGCCCACTTGCCTTGGCCTCGCCGCAGTTTGGCCGAGCGGGGAAGATGCATGCCGAAGTCGATGAGGCGATTTTCGAGAAAGGGAACCCGCATTTCCACCGAGGCGGCCATGCTCATGTGATCGTGTCGGTGCAAAACCCACGAAAGGTGTTCGACGAGGTCGGCGAGGCCGGAAACGGCCAGGGCACGATCGGAGAGGCTGCCTATGCCCGACAGGCTCTCGAACAGCCTGCGCGGCAGAAACTCGCGTTCGGCATCGGCGGCGAGAGCCATGCGGGATCTGCATCGGTGGAGCCGGCTGCTGATGCTGGGCCGCTGCAGCGGGAAGCCGCGCTGCCGGGATGGCGACCGTTTTCCGAGAAAATGCATGACCGCCGACAGCCAAGCCTTCCCGCGCCAGTAGCGGTGAGCGGCCGAGTGCCATGCATAGCCCCCGAAGAGTTCGTCGGCTCCCTCGCCGGTGAGCAGAACTTTGATTCCGTCCGCTCGGCAGGCGCGAGCGACGGCGAGCAGGGCGGGCTCGCTGTGATGATGGGTGGGGGCGTCGAGGTGCCGGATACAGACCGGCCACAGTCGGAGGTAGTCCTCGCGGGGCACCGCCACCTCGCGGATCGGGACGTCGATGTGGCGACCGACCCGCGACGCCTGGGCGGCCTCACCACGGCCGACCGGTGCTTCGGCGACATAGCCGACAAGGCCCGGCCTGTCGTCGCCGGCATAGGCCGCAATCAGGCTCGAATCGACTCCGCCGCTGCACATCGCGGCGATCGGGGCGTCGCTCGCGAGATGGATGCGGACGCTCTCCTGAAGACTGCTTCGCAGAGTGTCCGTGACATGCCCCAGATTGATCGAGCGGTGGTTGTCCGTCAGGCGGGTGCGATCGAGCGCGGTCTCGATGTCGAAGTAGCGATGCTTTGCGATGCCATCGACGGTCACCTTCCACCAACTGCCGGACGGCATGCCGCTGATGCCCGCGAACAGGGTGTCGTGGGACCGGCGCCTCACGAGAAACGCCCTGCTCAGCGCAGCCTCGTCGACTCGCGTGGCCACTCCGGGATGCGCGAGGATGGCCTTCACCTCGGAGGCGAAGAGCAAATCCTGACCGGTTTCCGCGACATACAACGGCTTGATGCCGAGCCGATCGCGGGCCAGCCACAATGCTCCGCAGCGGAGATCGAGATAGGCGAAGGCAAACATTCCGTTCAGCAGGGGTATGGTTCGCTCTGGTCCCCAGGAATGGAGAGCCGCAAGCAGGACCTCGGTGTCGGACGTGCCGACGAACGAAATTCCTTCCTTTTCGAGGTCCTGGCGGAGTTCCGGGTAGTTGTAGATTTCGCCGTTGTAGGTGAGCACGCCGCGGCGATCCGCGCTCAGCATCGGTTGGTGTCCGGCCGCCGACAGGTCGATGATCGAGAGCCGACGATGCCCAAGTGCGACACGACCATCCGCCCAGACTCCCCCACCATCCGGCCCGCGATGCAGGATCGTCGCCAGCATGCGGTCAACGAGTTCAGGGTCGGCTCGATCTCCGTCCCGCCGCCGCCAGAGTCCTACGATTCCACACATCAGATTTCTCGCGCTGTCAGGGAGTGCCAGGATCGCCCCATCACCCGTAGATCCGCCGCCGCCCGAGCACCTTGTGCCGGATTTTCTTGAGCGGCCGCAGCGTCGCCGGCGTGTGGTCCCGCATCCACTCGCAGTTGATGCAGTTCATGTTCCGGCCGCACTTGTCCAGCCAGCACCCGACTGGAGAGACGAACGCGTGCGCGATCCGATCGAGATGATCCGCTCCAGAGGAGCCCTTGAGCAGGATCACTTCTCCGGGGAGTGCGGTCTCCTGCAGGTATGCGGCGATGTCCTTCGCAGTTCTCAGGAAGACCGCGCGGCCGTGGGCCACGTCCTCCGCCGAGGCGGCCACGCGGGAAGGTGTGTGGCGGAGAAAAACGATCCTGTCGACACGGTCCCAGGCATGCTTCAGCGCCTTGCGGTAGGCTCGCCGCGCATCTCCGGGGTAGTCCGACAGCGTGCCGAGCACGAGTGTCCGTCGCGGAGCGTCCGCAAACGCATCCAGCGTCTCGAGGCTCGACTGCATCGACCACGCGGGCGACTTGGTCGTGTCGCAGATGAACAACGGCCCGCCGGGAATCGAGAGCAGCGAGCATCTGCCGAACACCGGCTCGAAAGTCGCCATGCGCGACCGAATGTCGTGCCAAGGCACCCCGAGCCGATGGGCGACCGCGACAGCAGCCAGCGCTGCGACGTGGAAGTGACGACCAAGGAAGGGAGTCGCGAGCAGAACATGCTTGCCGCCGTGGCGGCAGTCGATCGTGAGCCTCCGGTCGGCCCCCACGGTCAGCGCGACGGCACGGTAATCGGCTTCCGGGGCCATGCCAAACGTCACCACGGGCGCGATGACACCCGATATGGCACGGCGCAGATCCGCGTCATCCGCATTCACCACCAGGAAGCCGTCGGCAGGTATGTCGCGAGCGAGCGTGGCCATTTCCGCGGCAGCAGCGGCTGAGCCGCGGAAGCTCGCGTAGTGGTCCAGGCCACTGATCGTGAACACAGCGACCGTTGGCCGCAGGACCGAGGCGATGGAAGCCAGATTTCCCTGGGGAAACTCACTCGCCTCGATGACGGCTGCCGATGTCCGTGGGCCAAGCTGGATGAACTGACCAAGCGCATCACGCACCGTGTTCGCATACAGCGACACACCCACGCTGGGCGGACCCCCGAGCAGGTGCGCCAGCAAGGTGACGGTCGTCGTCTTCACCGCGGTGCCAGTGACCGCGATCACGGGGGCCGGCCCGAGTTGCGCCCGCCGCACGGCTGCACGATGTGCACGAGTGGAATGCCGGGCCACCCGTAATCGGTTTCGGGCACGCACCAGCATGCGGCGTAGGGCCGACTCCATCGCGTGCGTCCCTCGAAGCCTCCGATTCCCTTCGTGGGAATGGCTTATAGGTGCGCACGCCATCCATGGAAAGGGCAGCCGAGACGGCCAGGGCGGCATCGTCCGGGCGGGCATCGCGAGCGGCCCGTCTCCGCTAGCGGCGGAACGGCTCGTAGATGCGGAGCGAGAAGAGCAACTCGCTCGCGAGAAATTGCGTGTTCAGATTGTCGAACGGAGTCGGCGGGAATCCGGGGGCCGTCGCGTAGATCGTCGACGTCGCGGCCGCGGTCGAGTAGTAGCGGTAACCCAGGTCGAGCGTGACACGGTCGCTGACCGCGTGGATGAATCCACCGCCGACCTGCCAGGCGAAGGCCGCGGTTTGCTGGTTCGAGGAGAGGGACTCGATCCCGTCGGTCTCGCTGAGGAGGAACCGCGAGCCGCCTGCACCGATGCCCCCGCCGCCGTAGGCGCCGAACCGCCCGGTCACGGGGATGTCGCGCCAGACGTTGAACATCGCCGACCAGTTGTCGGTGATGCCGATCGGCGTCTGCAGGTCCGGGAAGAGCGGCAGGTTCCGCTCGAACCCATCGCGATAGCGGCCCTCGACCTCCGTTCGCCACTGGCCCAACGGCCGCGCGAAGGCCATGCCCACCGCGCCACCGGCCGTGAGCAGGTTGCCGTTCATCGCTGGCACGCAGTCGCACAGCGGAACCATCTCGCCCCAGGAGGCGCCCACGATGGGGGCGATGTAGAAGCGGTTGGCCGTGCCGTCGTCACCCCGTACGAGGCCGACCGGCTGGAGCAGGTTCTCGAAGTCGGCGGTGGCTGCCGGCGCGGCGAGGTCCACGGGCGTCGCGAGCGCGGAGAGATCATCCCCGAAGGCCACGAGGGGCAGGCATGCCGCCAGTGCTCCAGCGATCCACTTTCGCACCATGCACCCCCTCACGGGAACTGCCCAGGAGCCACCGACCCGGTGTCGGCATCGTCATGGCCGCAGCGGTCCCAGCAGGGAACAGATGAGAAGCGGCAGCACTGGAACGACGGGGTGGGTCGCCCGGAACGTCAAGGTTCGCCAGGGGTTCCGTGCTTGCCTGACCATCTTGATGAAGGCCCACCGTTTCACTGAGCGCGTCGTCTCTGTCGCAACGGAACCGATTTTTTGCCTCCGGCCCACCCCACGGCTAGCCTGACTCGCGGGGTTTTGCCGAAGTAACGGCACCGCCCGATTCATCAGCAAGGACGACCACTCATGCGGATCACCCGCCCCCGGGCGAAGTGTGCGCTTGCAGCCCTGCTTCGCTCGCTGTTCTCACGGGCGGCCCGTCCGTCGCGGTTGTCACGGCGTCGGTGTGGCCGTCGTGGCGGATTCTCTGGCTGGTTCGGCGGCGCGCGGCACGCGCTGGCGGAGACGATGGGAGTGGCCGGCTTCGACACGCTCGAGCCGCGGGCGATGCTGGCGGCCGACGACATCGTCGTTAGCCTGATGAGCAACCGGGTGGTGCTGGCGCTCGACTCGTCGGGCACGAATATCACCGACCTGCACACGGTCTACACCGCGGCCACGAACTCGCTGACGATCACGGCCAAGAGTGCCGGCACGATCTCGACGAAGGCGGCGATCCCCGGAATCACGGTCAATACGAAGGCCGACACGATCTCGGTGAGCCTGGCGAAGATCCCGAACTTCGCGGGCATCTCTGTGGTGGGCGGGGCGGGCACCGACAAGGTCTTGATCGGCCCGGGCGGCGTGAACCTGGCGGGCGTGCCGCGGGGTGGCGCGAATCAGGCGTTCAGCATCGACACGGCCGCCGGCACGAACGACGTGATCACGGTCGCCAACGCCGTCTCGGCCAAGGGCACCGGCGGGGTGATCCTGACGACGCTCGGGACAGGGGCGACGAGCGGCATCCTGTTGGCCGCAGGCGTGACGACGCCCGGCGGCTCGCAATCGTACGTGGGCGCCGTGACGCTCACCTCCGACGTGACGCTCAGGTCGGGCGGCGACATCCTCCTGGCGAAGACGGTGGACGGCACGCAGCGGCTGACGCTCTCGGCGGGCCGCGCGGTGACGCTCGCCGGTGCCGTGGGCGGGGTCACGCCGCTGTCGGGCGTCACGCTGTCGGCGGCGAAGAGCGCGGCGGTCAACGACGCCATGACGCTCCTCGGCACGGGCACCCCGGCCGGCACGAGCGGCTTCGTGATCGGCGCGAATGTCAACAACGTGGTGTTCTCGCCGGCCGCGCCGACGAACGCCCGCACGATCAGTGGCTTCAGCGGCAGCGGGATCAGGTTCCTGGGCGGCTCGACCGGCTCGCGGATCACGAACGTGACGAGCACCGGTAACGGCACGGGCCTGTGGGTTGGCCCGGGCAGCTACGCCGGCACGGTGATCGCGGGAAACACGTTCAGCGCGAACGCCGGCGACGGCGTGGTGCTGCAGGCGGCCCAGCACCTCATGCTCGGTGGCGCCGCTCCCGGCGCCGGCAACGTGATCACCTTCAACGGCGGCTGGGGCGTCAACGCCACCGGTTCCTGCTGTTTCTCGGTGGTCGAGGGAAATCAGATCGCCAACAACGCGCTCGGCAGCATCAGAGATCTCGTCGTGTCGGCGGCGATCGTGGTGCCGTCGGCACCGGGTCTGGTCGTGCGGCTGACGGCGCTCGGCAAGGCGGTGGCGCGGTCGCAGCAGGTGGGGCTCTACGGGTTCGACATGGCGATCAGCGCCAACGGCGTGGCGCTGGCCTCGGCCGGGTCGCTCGATACGAAGAAGAGCCTCGTCGATATCGGGGCGAGCGTGGACGACGGCGGCGTGGTTCCCACCTCGGTGGGCGCGGAATCGATCCAGACGACGCAGTTCCGCCAGATCGGTGGGAACACCTACATCGACGCGGCGCAACTCGGCGCGACGGGCAAGTCGTGGGTGGTGGTGTCGGGCGCGTCGCAGCCGGTGGTGGCCGTCAACAGCCTGATCACGGGCCTGACGCCGAAGCAGACCCTCCAGTCGATCCAGTTCCCGATCAGCACGCAGGAGGTGGGCGTGGACGGGTTCGGGACACGCTACACGGGGACATTCGGGAAGTCGACGTTCGCGGCGCTCCTGCCGCTGTCGGAGCTGGCGGGGCTGACAAGCCCGCTGTTCGGCAACGACCCGATCACGCTTGACGTGTGGGTGAACGCACAGGGCTACGTGAGCCGGTTCATGGCGTCGTCCGCGGGCATCGCGTTCACGGAGAACCTGTTCAACTACGGGAAGGCGATCACGGTGGTCGCGCCGGACGCGAACCAGACCGGCGGCATCGGCTCAACATCAGGGAAACAACTGTTTGCGGATGGCGCCGGCGGCACGGCCGGCACGCCGAACGGCGGCAACGGCGGGATCATCTACGGCAACGGCGGCGCGGGAGCCGCCGGGGGCAACGGCGGCAGTGCGGGCTGGATCGGCACCGGCGGCGCGGGCGGTGCCGGGGGCAATGGCGGCAACGGCGGCCTGCTTCTTGGCAATGGTGGCACCGGCGGCTCGGGCCAAGCCGGCGCGGCGGGCACAACGGGCACGAGCGGTGCACGTGCTGGTGCTTCGGGTGGCACGGGCGGCAAAGGCGGCACCGGCTACGTCGGTGGCCAGGGCGGTAAGGGCAGCGTTGTCTTCGGCCGCGGCGGCAACGGTGGCGTGGGTGGCTTCGGCGGCGTGGGCGGCACGGGTGGCAACGGCGCCGCAGGAGCCGATGGCGCGACGGCTGGCGCGGCCGGGGGCAACGGCGGCGCCGGTGGCGATGGGGGCGTTGGCGGCTCCGGCGGCAAAGGCGGCAGCGCAGGCACGGCCACGTTTGTCTTCACCGCCAATCCCGGCTCGACGGGCTCGGCTGGGGCGAC
>JBAVTF010000094.1:0-9555 GCA_049695995.1 Pirellulales bacterium
GGCTGGCTGCGCACCGGGGGCGCTCCCGCCTGGACGAGCCTCGCGCTCACATGCCTCGGCATGCTGCTCCTGGCAGCGGCCCTCGTCGATCCGCGGTGGCAACGGCGCCGGCCGCGGCCCGGTGAAAACACCGTCGCCGTCCTTGTCGATGACAGCCGCAGCCTCTCCGTCCACGATGCGGGCGAGGAGCGGTCTCGGTTCGAAAAAATCCGTGAGTCTCTCACCGCGGAATCCATCCCCTGGCTCGAGCGGGTGGCGGAGGACTTCGACGTGCGCCGGTTCGTGTTCGACGCGCGGCTGCGGAGCGTGAGCGACTTCGGCGGGCTCTCAGGGGAGGGAACGCAGTCGGCCCTGCTTGCAGCGCTCGCGGGCCTCAAGGATCGGCTCGCCGACCGACCGGTCGCGGGAGTCGTCGTGTTCACCGACGGCGTCGCCACCGACGCCGACCTGGCAGGCTTCGATCCCGCGGGCCTGCCGCCGCTGCACTTCGTTCCACTCGGATCGGGGGCAGGGCTCACCGATCTCGCGATCCGCCAGCTGACCGTGGCCACGACCGCGTTCGAGGATGCGCCAGCCACCATCACCGCCGAGGTCGAAGCCGTAGGGCTCGCGGGCGACAAGGTGACGGCCGAACTCTGCGACGAGCAGGGCAGGGTGCTCGAGGCGCAAGCCCTGCCGCTTGCCGCCGGAGGCAGGCCGCCGGCGTTTCGCTTTCAGTTCAAGCCGGCGCAGCCGGGCTGCTCGTTTCACCAGGTGCGGGTCGCGGCCCCTGGCGGCGGTGCGGCCCGGGCCGAGGCAACCGATCTCAACAATCGTCGCTGGGTCGCCGTGGATCGCGGGGCCGGCCCGTATCGAATCCTGTACGTCGGCGGTCGGCCGAACTGGAACTACAAGTTCCTGGAACGATCGCTCGCCGAGGATGATCAGGTGCAGCTGACGGCGCTTCTGCGCATCGCCACTCGTGAAGCGAAGTTCGACTTCCGGGGCCGGGCGGGCGAGTCGTCCAACCCGCTCTTTCGTGGGTTCGACCGGGTCGGCGAGGAGACGGAGCGGCACGACCAACCGGTGATCGTCCGGCTCGGCACGGCGACGCCCGAGGAGTTTCGCGACGGATTTCCCAAGACCGCCGCCGAACTCTTCCCCTTTCATGCCGTGATCCTCGGCGATGTCGAGGCCGCGTTCTTCACGCCCGAACAGCACGAACTCCTCGAACGGTTCGTCGCGGAGCGGGGGGGCGGCCTCGTGATGCTTGGCGGACAGGAGTCGTTCGCGGACGGCGGCTACGGCCGGACGCCGGTCGGCCGGATGCTGCCGGTGTCGCTCGAGGACTCGGAACGGCCGCGGGGCGTTGACGCCGCCGCGGCCGCGGTCCGCTTCGACCTCACGCGGGAAGGCCTGCTCCAGCCCTGGGCTCGGCTCCGGACCACGGAGCCGGACGAGGCCACGCGGATCCGCGAAATGCCCTCGTTCACGACGCTCAACCGGCAGGCCAGTGTGAAGCCGGGGGCCGCGGTGATCGCCGAAGCGGTGGTGGACGGTCGGCGGTGGCCGGCAATCGTGACCCAGCGGTTCGGCCGCGGCCGCACGCTGGCCGTGACGATCGGCGACCTGTGGCGACTGCAGCTCGAACGCACCGACGCGCAGCGGGATCGCGACGAACTCGGCAAGACGTGGCGGCAGATGATCCGGGCGCTGATCGCCGACGTGCCGGGGCGACTCGACGTGCAGGTGCGGCCGAAGTCCGCGGGAGACCCCACGCTCCAGGAGATCGAGGTGCGGGCGTGGAACGCCGAGTTCGAGCCACTTGATCAGGCCGCCGTGGAGGTGACCGTCACGCGGCCCGACGGCACGTCGTTCACGCAGACGCTCGAACCTTCGCTCGCCGAACCTGGGCTATCGACGGCGACGCTCGTGGTACGGCAGTCGGGGCCGTGGCGGGTGGCCGCGCGGGCCGGCCAGGGCAGCGACGCAATCGCAGGACAGGCGGGCTGGGTCGCCGATCTCGACGCGGGGGAGTTTCGTCAGGTGGCGCCCGACCTCGCGCTGCTCGAACGGCTCGCGGCACAGACCAAGGGAAGCATCGTTCCAGAGGCGGAGCTCGGCCGCTGGGCCGCGAGGCTGCCGCTGGCGCCGGCTCCGGTCAGCGAGCCCGTCTCCGATCCGCTCTGGCACCAGCCCTGGTATCTGCTGGCGATCGTCGCCTGCTTTGCCGGTGACTGGGGCCTGCGCCGCTGGAAGGGCATGCCATGAACCGCGCTCACTCGTTGCCGACCACGCTCCGCGACTGGATTCTCGGCGCGGCAGTCGCAACCGCCATCCTCGGCGGCACCACGCCGGCCGTGGCGGCCGACAGTGCCGCGGGCGATCTGCTCATCGTCGTCGGGGCGGCAGGCGAAGACGAGTATGGCGGCCAGTTTCGTGAGTGGGCGACCCGCTGGGAGGCGGCCGGCCGGCGGGGCGGCTGGCGGACGCACCTCATCGGGCTCGACGATCCTCCGGCCGACGGAAGCGATGCGGACCGGACGCGACTGGAGCGGGCGCTCGCCGAGGCGGCGATGGAGAAGGGGGCCGAGCTCTGGATCGTGTTCATCGGCCACGGCACGTTCGACAAGCGGGCGACGAAGTTCAATCTTCGCGGTCCCGACGTCTCTCCCGAGGACGTGGCGACGTGGCTGGCGGCCATCGAGCGGCCGGTGGCCATGGTTGACTGCTCGTCGGCGAGCGGCCCGTTTTTGCAGAAGCTCGCCGGTCGGAACCGCGTCGTGGTGACGGCGACGAAGAGCGGGGGTGAGCAGTTCTTCGCCCGCTTCGGCGACCATGTCTCGCGGGCCATCGATTCGCCGGCGGCCGACCTCGACAAGGACGGCCAGACGTCGCTCCTCGAGGCGTTCCTCGAAGCCTCGCGGCTCACGAAGCGGTTCTACGACGACGACGGCGGCCGGATCGTGTCGGAGCATGCCATCCTCGACGACAACGGTGACGGATTCGGCTCGCCGGCGGATGCCTATCGCGGCCTGGAGCCGAAGGCGGCGGCTGATCCAACGAAGCCGTTCGACGGCATCACGGCCCATCTCTGGCACCTCGTGCGCAGCGACGCCGACGCCGCCCTCGCCCCCGAGCAGCTCCGACAGCGAACGGAGTTGGAGCTGGCGGTGCATGCCCTCCGCCGTCGCAAGGCCGAGATGCCGGCCGATGCCTACTTCGCCGAACTGGAACGACTGCTCGTGAAGATCGCAGCCATCAACGAATCCGGCGGCAAGTGACCCGGCGGTGACGCCACGCGGTCACGTGCGCGGGGATTCAACGTTCGGTGGCGGCGCTGACGTCCGGCGTCGTCACGTTGCCGACGACGCACATCGTGCCGCTGGCACCGGTTCCTACAGCCGCATGCCCGTGAAGCCGCCGTCCACGTACACGACCGCCCCGGTGATGAAGCTCCCCGCGGCCTGGCTGCACAGCAGGATCGTCGGACCCGCGAGCTCCTCCGGGCTGCCGAACCGCTGCATCGGCGTCTGGCTCATGATCGCGGCCGTCCGCTGCTCGGAGAGGATCGCCCGGTTGTTCTCCGTCGGAAACCAGCCAGGGCAGATCACGTTCACCCGCACGCCCCGCGGGGCCAATTCGCGGGCCACATTCCGCGTGTAATTCACCACCGCCGCCTTCGCCGCCGAGTAGGCGAACACCCGCGAGAGCGGCCGGTCGGCCGCCACGCTGCCGATGTTGAGGATCGCCCCGCCCCCGGCCTCGGCCATGTGCTGCCCGAATATCTGGCAGCCGAGGTGCGTGCTCGTGAGGTTCGTGTCGAGCACCCGCTGGAAGTCGGCGTCGGTAATGTCGAAGTAGTCACCACCCGACGTGCCCCCGGCGCAGTTAACGAGGATGTCGACGCGGCCGCGGTCGCGAACGAGGCCGTCGAGCAGGCCGGCCACGCTCGCGCGGTCGATCGCGTCCACCTCGCGAAACTCGGCAGACGCACCCGCCTTTTGGATCGCGGCAGCCCGGGCCCGGCCGCGGTCGCCAGCGCGGCCCGCCACCACCACGAATGCCCCGGCCTTCGCGAGCGCCTCGGCGATCGCGCCCCCCAACACGCCCGTGCCACCAACCACCACCGCGGTGCGGCCCGCCAGGCCGAAAAGCTGCTCGATATACCGGTCAACCATGCGTTCAACGCTCCTTATCGCATCCAGGCCGACAGCCTATGTCCTGCCGTCGAGGTGGAGTCCGTGCGCGGACGCACTCGCACCGGTATTTCGCGCACCTCTCTTCACGAGCCGGGCAGCACCGTGCCGGCCGTGCACATGCTCGCCGACGGCACACTGGCGGAGCAGTTTTCGCTCATTCTCGAAATGACCCCTCCACGGTTCTGCTGCCGTAGATGGGAAGATGCCGGTAGTAGACCTCGAGGATCATGGTGGAAAGCGACGTGCACCACAACCGGCCCGCGAGATGGTCCTCCTCGAACTGCCAGCTCCCTGCCTCGTGGCCCTGTGTCGCCTGTGTCGAGATGAGCAGATCCCGCATCTTCGGGTTCCACGCCTGCCAGGCGTGCCCCCCGTAATGATGAACGACCTGGGTTGCATAGTAGTTGTAGTACGGAGTGGTCGTGCTTGGGCCGTCGGCCATGATTCGTTCGATCGTCTGCAGGATGGCGGGATGGTCTTTCTTCCATCCCAGATACATGCGGCACAGGATTCCGGCATTGCTCAGCGAACGTGCCGACATCGTGGTGGGGTTTTGGAAATCATTCCCAAAAAAGTCACCGTTGACCCGTTCCTTGCTATAGCGGTACTGCACCCGGCCGGCGTGCTGGTATTCCATCGAATCGATGAACTGGCTCGCCTTGTCGACGACCGCCGGATGTACCGTGAGTCCGGCCATGTGACCGCTCTTGAGGGCCATGACATGGAATGCGGTCGATGACATGCCGCCAGGTTGGCGAGGCTGGTACTGCCAGCCTCCGCCAGCGGGATCTTGGGCCTCCTCGATGAACGTGATGGCGAGCTGCGCAGGATGCCGGAGCCGTTCGTCCTTGCTCATCGCGTAGGCTTCGCAGAGGGCGATCGTTGCCAGCGCCTGCGGATAGCCCCCCCTGGCGCCGGCGGCATAGGCGCGACCCTTTCCAGCGACAACGCGGCCGGCGAGAAACGCGAGGCCGGCGTCGACCTCTTTCTGATAGGGCCCTTCGATGTGGGTATACCCGCGCCCCAGAAACGGGAGCAGACCAAGTGCCGTCACGCCAGCGGATTCGCAGAGCGGTGACACGTTCTCGCGGTTGCTGCACTGCCCCTTGCAACTGGGGCAGGCGGCGAGATTAGCGGTCCAACTGCCGTCGGGGAGCTGGTGGGCGGCTATCCACGCGAGGGCCGCATCGACAGCCCGCTCACTTTGTGGCGTGCCCCCACCGGCGCGAACGAGTTGCGCTCGCTTCGCCCCAGATCGTCCGCCGAGGCCCTCGGACTTGCCGCCGACTGCACCGATCGACGCGAGCAGGTCGCTTGGGGGCGCCGTTTCATTGCTGAAATCGGTGAGCTCGACTGCCAGCGGGGCGGCGTCGAGATCGGCAGCCGAGGTCGCGACAGGAACCTCCGGTGCGACGACGGCGTCGGGAAGTGCGATCGCAGCTTTCACCGGCTCGGTCGCCTGTTCAGGCTGGTCTGGAAGGGCCTCGATCGCCAGATCCTCGACGTCTTCGACGGCATCGGAAGGAGTGGACACGATGACGCGCGGCCGCTCCTTTTCCGGTGCTCTCTGGATGATGAGTGCCATCATGAGCAACGCGAGGACATGCACCAGCGTGCTGACGACCATCGCCGCGGTGGTATCGCGCACGGATGATGCGGTGAGACGCGGCGGCTCGGCGTCGGCTGCGGATTCGACTGTGATCGTCGCTGCCGTCGTCCGCGCGGCCGCTGCGGCTGCAGCCGTCGGACGCTTGAATCCACGATGCGTTGCGTGCCGAGGCGAACGGGCCGCGACATCGTCATCCACCGGCGGCGAAATCCCGCGCCGGCTGAGCGAGGAGTCAACGCCGCTTGGCATATGTGCTCACTCCTGAGGAGGCCACAGAACTGGTCGACTGCCGGTCAACAAAAGACTGATCTTCACGCGGCTATGGGTGAACCCTCGCAGTGTATGGTGTGACATCCATCCCATCCCCGTGCGCGGGCACACACTCTCCGGCATTCCGCACACCCACGATCGTCAGCGAGTCAGTACCGTACTCGGGATGCGTCTCGCGCTCGTCTGCACGCCCCACACCGACTCCAACCTGCGGCTCGCGTCCCAGGTGGGCGTCACCGAGATCGTGGCCCGATATCCGCCGCATTTCGGCCGATCGCTCGACGAGATGACGGCCCAGGCCACCCGGCACGGCCTGCGGATCTCGATCGTCGAGGGCTACATCCCGCACGATGCGATCACGCACGGCACCGCCGACCGTGAGGCCCAGCTGCAGGGATTCATCGACCTCATCCGCGACATGGCGCGGCTGGGCGTGGAGATCCTCTGCTACAACTTCATGCCCGACGACGACTGGACGCGCACCACGACCACCACGCCGGAGCGGGGCGGGGCCCTCACCACGGCCTTCGACGCGGCCGACCTCGATCCCAGCCCCGGCCGCGGCGGCCCGATCACGGCCGCCCAGCTCTGGGACAACCTCGCCTGGTTCCTCGATCGGGTCGTGCCGGTCGCCGAGCGGGAAGGCGTGCAGCTTGCGCTCCATCCCGACGATCCGCCGATGTCACCGCTCAAGCACCAGGAGCGGATCATCATCTCGCCGCAGGCCTTCGATCGCGTGTTCACGATCAACGACAGCCCCGCCAACGGGATGTGCTTCTGCCAGGGCTCGTTCGCCTCGATGGGCGACCACGACATCCCCGCCCTCATCCGCCACTTCGGCCCGCGGATCCGCTACGTCCATTTCCGGGACGTCGTCGGCGCCGTGCCGAGCTTTCGCGAGACCTTCCACGACAACGGCAAGACTGACATGGCCGCCGCGATGCGGGCCTACCGCGACATCGGCTTCACCGGCCCGGCCCGTCCGGATCACGTGCCGACGCTCGAAGGCGAATCGAACGACCTCGCCGGCTACCACATGCAGGGGCGGCTGTTCGCCATCGGCTACATGCGCGGCCTGCTCGACGCCATCCCAGCAGGCTGACGCTGGCGGCGAACCACACATCGATCACACTGTCGTCCTGTTCCATTCCCATCGGAGATCACCCCATGAAATCGCTGCTCGTATGTTCCGCTCTGTTCGCCCTCTGCTGCAGCGCGGTGGCCGCCGCCGATCCGGCTCCGGCCCGGCCGGTGGCTGCCACCGGCCATGAGTTCGTGTGGGGCGACGTGACCCGCAGCCGGGCCGTGCACGTGCTCGCCGACGGCACGCTGGCCTGGGAGTTTCCCGCGAAGCTCTGCCAGGAGGCCTGGAAACTCGCCAATGGCAACTACCTCGTGTCGCACGTTCGCGGGGCCAAAGAGGTGACGCCCGACAAGAAGGTGGTCTGGGAATACACGTCGCCCGAGAAGACCGAGGTGCACTCCTGCCAGCCGCTCCCGGACGGAGCAGTCCTCGTCTGCGAGGGGGGCACGGCGGCCTCGGGCCCGGGCTCGCCGCGGATCGTCGAGGTGGATCGCGACGGGAAGATCCGCAAGGAGTTCAAGCTGGAGACGAAATGCGGCAGTCCGCACATGCAGTTCCGCAGCGCGCGGAAGACGGCGGCCGGCACCTATCTCGTGGCCCAGATCACCGACCACGTGGTGCGGGAATACGACGCCGAGGGCCGCGTGATCCGCACGATCGCCACGCCAGGCGGCTGCTATGCGGCGGTGCGACTGCCCAACGGCAACACGCTCATCAGCCTGGCGGAGGGGCAGCGGGACGGGAAGGGCGTGATCGAGATCGATCCCGCCGACACGATCGTGTGGAGCATTGGTCGGGACGAGTTGCCCGGCAATCCGCTGCGGTTCGCCGCGGGTCTGCATCGGCTGCCGAACGGCAACACGGTGATCGCCAACTGGCTCGGTCACGGGTTTCTCGGGAAGCAGCCGATGCTGCTCGAAGTGACGCCCGACAAGAAGGTCGTGTGGCAGTTCGAGGACCACGCCCGGTTCGCGGGCCTCGCCAACGGCTACCTCGTCGACGTTCCCGGCGACGCCGCGAAGGGCGAGTTGTTGCACTGAGGGCCAGTCCCTCCTCGGACTCGACTACGCCCGGAAGAGCGCGGCCTTCAACGCGGAGAGCGAGCGGCAGATGGAGGATCTCATCCGGCGCAGGATCGCGCTTCCCTTGCAGCAGCGGATGAGCTTCCTCCGGAAGCGGCTCCCGGGCGGCGGAAGTTGCCTCTGATCCCGGTGGGCCGCCGCCACGCGCGACCTCCGTCGGCATCCCGCGGCGGCATCACTTGCCCACGTCGAGCGTGTGCAGATACGCCACGTTCTTGAACCGCGCGTGGTCGGTGAGCTCCCACACGACCTTCTTGTCCGGCGTCACCTCGAACGCCTGGGGCTGCTTTCCGATGTGGCCTTGGATGAGGGAGTTGCCGACGACGGTGTTGCCGTCCGGGAGCCGTTCGATGCAATACGGAATGCGGAGCGGGTTGCCCGGCAGCTCGTCGGTGCGGATTTCCCAGACGATCTTCATGTCCTTGTCGAACTCGATCACCCGGCCCGGTGACCACATGCACACCAGCAGGTTGCCGTTCGGTAGCGCGAGCGACTCGCAGGCGCAACCGGGCATCGGCAGCTCGCGGAGCACCGTGCCGTCGGCGGCACATTCGACGACCTTCCGCTCGTCCATCGGGCAGATCCAGTAGTGGCCGTCGGCCGAGCGGCGGACGCCCCGAAACTGATGGCTGGTGATTGGTTTCAGGAACTTCAGCTGCACCGGGATGGTCTTCGCCACCTGGCCGTCGAGACCGATCTCGATCAGCCGGCTCTGAATCGACTCGGCGGCCAGCACGCGGCCGTCCGCGAACTTCTCGAGGTTATGGCAGATCGCGCCCTGGGGCTTGTATTGCCACACGATCTTTTTGTCGGGCGAAACCTCCTTGGGGCCCGTCGCGTCGCAGAACAGGATGTTGCCGCCGGGCAACTGGCGGCAGAAGCAGACCTTGGGGGCAGGCCCATACTCCCACTCGACAGTGCCGTCGCCGGCCACGATGGCGACCTTGCCGCCGACGTAATCGGCGTACGCGCGACGGCGGGAGACGGGTTCGTCAGCCGCCGCCGACGCTGCGATGCAGCAGCACAGCAGAACGGACAGCAGGCGATCCAGGAGAGGCCGCGATGTGTGCATGATGCGTGTCGCCAGGGTGGGTGGATCGACGTCGGGCGGGCCGTTCCGTCACCGCGTTCACAAAATCGCCTCGATCGGCCGGCCCTTCGAGATCACGAGCGGCCGGCCTTCGCGGTTGTGCACTTCCGTATTCGGCGGATAGCCGAGGCAGTGGTGGATCGTCGCGATCAGATCTGGCGGTTCGACGCGACCGTCGAGAGGGAACGCGCCCTGACGATCCGACTTGCCGTACACCACGCCCCCCTTCACGCCGCCGC
>JBAVTF010000095.1:0-2206 GCA_049695995.1 Pirellulales bacterium
GCGCAGGTTTCCCCTGCAGGCCGTCTCGCCAAACAACCGGAAGCCCGAGGCGCAAGCCGAGAGGGGAGTTGAGGAAAGCCCCGTGAGTTGACGGAACGCCAAACGTCCACTCGGCTCGCGCCTCGGGCGTGCGTCGTGAATGGTGTGTTTTATCCCGCGGGTGCAAGACCCGCACCTGGAGCTGGTTGTCCACCAGGAAGCAGTCGGAGTCGACAGGGAGGTAACGAACTGGCGAGAGCCTCTGACGTCAACGGGCCGCCTTGGGCGGTTCAGCGAGTCCGTGGGCCATAACGTGAGTGAACGCCGAGCAAGCCTCGAAAATGCGACTTGTGGAAGCCGACCCGCTGTCCGAACGGGGAAGGCCGTTGCTGCTGGAGTGGCACAACCTGTGCTCCAGTGGTTCCACCGGGGTAATGGCGATGGCACGCGACAAGGGGAAGAACACGCAATCACGAGAGATCCACTCCGGTGCTCGACTGAGGAGCAACTGGCGACCCGTGAGGGAGAGGCTGGGCCGGGTGGAAGTCGGAGAGGCCTGTAGTACCGACGATGCCGGGTAATGCCGGCGGAGGGAAGAGGCCTCACTTTCAGAGAAGTATGGAAAGAAGTGACAGCCGGAGCATTGGGATGACCCTACGAACTCCAGAAAAGGTTGAGAAGCTTCAGACCGTGCTGCGTGCGAAAGCGAAAGCGTCGCCCGGCTATCGGTTCTACTCGCTATACGACAAGGTGTACCGGGTGGATGTTCTGGCGCATGCCTACGACCGCTGCCGTGCCAACGGCGGCTCTCCGGGCGTGGATGGTCAGACGTTCTCCGACATCAAGACGTACGGGGTGGAGCGGTGGCTCGGCGAACTGGCAGAAGAGTTGAGGAAGAAGACGTACCGGCCAGCGGCCGTGCGACGGGTGTGGATACCAAAAGCGGATGGCAAACAGCGTCCGCTGGGGATCCCGACGATCCGCGACCGCGTGGTGCAGATGGCGTTCGTGCTCGTCGTGGAACCGATCTTCGACGAGGACTTGCAGCCTGAGCAGCATGCCTACCGGGCAGGCCACGACGCCCACGGGGCGATCGCGGCGGTTCAAGGCTGGCTGGACCGTGGCTACACGGAGGTCGTTGACGCGGACTTAAGCGGCTACTTCGACACGATTCCGCACCACGAACTGATGAAGTGCGTGGCTCGTCGGATCAGCGACCGGCACCTGCTGCATCTGGTGAAGATGTGGCTGGAGGCTGCGGTCGAGGAGACGGACGAGAAGGGGCGGAAGGTGCGGACGACCCGCAACAAGGACGAGGGTCGTGGCACGCCGCAAGGCGGCGTGGCCTCGCCGCTGTTGGCGAACCTCTACATGCGACGGTTCGTGCTGGGTTGGAAACAGGGTGGACACGAGCAGCGGTTGGAAGCCCGCATCGTGAACTATGCAGACGACTTCGTGATCTGCTGCAAGCCGGGACGGGCCGACGCGGCCCGGGCCCAGATGCAGTCGATGATGGAGCGGCTGAAGCTCACGGTGAACGAGCGGAAGACGCGGCAGTGCTCGCTCCCGGCCGAGACGTTCACCTTCCTGGGATTCACGTTCGGGGAGCAAGTCTCCTGGAGGACGGGCCGGCGGTATCTCACGCCGGCACCGTCCAGGAACGAGGTTCGCTCGATCTGTGAACAGATCAGCGACCTGACGAACTCCCGGACGACGTGGCGTGACCCGGAGCAGGTGGTCGTTGCCCTCAACCGGGCGTTGTCCGGTTGGGGAAACTACTTCCGCGTCGGGTACACCACGGGAGCCTGGCAGGTGGTGCAAGAGCACGCCTGTCGTCGGCTCCGCCGGTGGTTGCAGAGGAAGCACCGTCGGGCCGGCAGGTATCAGAACCTGCCGGACATCAGGCTGTATCTCGACTACGGCCTAATGAAACTGACTGACCGCATCCGACGCAAGCCGCTGTGGGCGAAGGCACGGCAAATCTGATCGGAGAGCCGGATGCGGGAGATCTGCACGTCCGGTTCGATGAGCGGGGAGTGGAAACGGAGCATGGCGGAGCTCGTGAGGCACCGGCAGACGAAAGGGCCGGAAACAGATAGGCCCCGCCTAAACCACCGCGCCACTCCCCGACTCTACTCCCGTGTGAATCGCCAAAAAACCGGAAGCGCGAGCCGCAAGCCGAGTGGAGCGTTGACGCTGCATCACAACCCGCCGTGACGTTTGTGCC
>JBAVTF010000096.1:0-7629 GCA_049695995.1 Pirellulales bacterium
CCCGCACGGCAGCCCGGGCCTCAGGGCCCTCGATCTTCGCCAGCGCCCAGAGGGCGTTTTGGCGGGCGGGCGCCGCGGGCGCCGCGGCCAGGAACCGCTGGATGTTCGCGACCGCAGGCGTGCCTGCCTGGGCGAGGGCGTCGCCCGCCCGTTCCGCCACGGCCGGCCGCGGATCGGCGAGCAATCCGCACAGCTCGTCGGCGGTGAGCTTCGGCCACGCGAGGGCGAGGCCGCGTGGATCCTTCACGGCGGCGGCACCGGCGCGGCGGACGCGGTAGATCGCACCGAGCACTTCCGGCTTGTACGCCCGCGACGTTGGGCAGCAGATCTTGTACCAGCCCCCCGTATTGATCACGAGGAGCGAACCGTCGGCGTCTTCGTGGACGTCGGTGGGATGGAAGTCGGCCGAGTCGCCCGTGACGAACGGCGTGCTCACGGTCGTGAACGTACCCTCCGCCGGCGTGAGCACGTTGCGAAACACCGTCCGCAGGTTGAAGGCGCAGACGAACAGGTTGCCCACGGCATCGGCCCCGAGCCCCTGCCCCGAGGAAACGAGCTGCGTGCCGCAGGGGGCCGCGGCGCCCATCGAGAGCAGCGGCGGTATGAGGTCGCCGGTCCGCTCGTGGCCGTTCAACACGCCGTGCTCGCGGCCATAGACGCCGCCGTAGAGCGCGTGAATGAGGCCGTCGCGGCCGCCTCCCATGTCGTTGGAGATGAACGTGGCCGAGAGGATCCGTTCGCCGGCGGGTGTGAAGGCGAGCTCGACGGGGTTGTTCATGCCGCCGGTCATCACCATCTCCCGCTGGCTGCCATCGAGCCTTGCCCGGAAGATATGCGCCGCGTTCGACTTCCAGCCGGGGCGGCCGGGGAGATCGTGCGTCTGCATTTGGAATTCGCCCTTGCACCAGTAGAGGCGTCCGTCGCGGCCAAGATAGGGGCCGTGCACCTCGTTACCGCAGCCGCCAAGGCCGGCGCTAAACCACTCGACCCGCTCGTCGGCCACGCCGTCGTCGTCGGTATCGGTGAGCTTCCAGATTTTCGGGGGCGCGGCCACATAGAGCGACCCGCGGTGCCACTGCGTGCCCTGGAGCATCATCAGCTTGTCGGCGAACACGGTGCGGCGGTCGAACACGCCGTCGCCGTCGGTGTCTTCCAGTCGCACGACCTTGTGCTGCGGATCAGCCAGCTGCTTCGCGAGCGGCATGTTCGAGCCGCTGGAATCGGCGACGTAGAGCCGCCCCTGCTCGTCGAACGCGACCGACACAGGCCGATCGACGAGCGGCGGCCCGGCCACCCGCGTGACCGTGAACCCATCAGGCACGGTGAGCGTCAGGCCGTCGAAGGCGAAGTCGGCCGTCTTCGCGGGCGGGTTGTCGGCAGCCGCTGCGATCGCCGCGGCGAACAGGCCGCACGCGATGGAGAAGAGGTGCCGAAGCCGCGTGATGCGTTGAACCATGGGCGAGTCGCTCCAGAGATCAGTGGGTCAGCGAAATGAAGTCGGCCTCTTGGAAGGCAGCCACCTCGAGCACCCAGCGATCTCGCACGAAGGCCACGTGGAGCGGGTGCGTGGTGTAGAGGTCGTAGGCGGCCTGGTCGACGAACCGCATCGTGATGCCGAACGTGTGGTCGTATTTCGGGCTCACCTGCCGGCGGACCGCGAAGTCACTGACGCCAGGAATCGTGGCCAGTTCCCGAGCCGCGGCGAGGAACGCGGTTTCCGCCGGGCTTCCCGGGGCGTGCCGCAGGCGAAAGGTGACCGTGTGTTCGATCATGGCCAGGGACTCGAAGGAGGTATTCGTCGCGGATCCTACGCCGCGCCCGGCCGCGGGGTCTCCGCGATTCCAGGCGGCTATTTGTCGTTTTCGCGCATTCGCGGCCCGCCCACCGGCGGCTCGTGGCCCGGTGCCCGCAGAAAGGCAATCAGGTCGGCGATGTCCGTGGGGGCGAGAGTCGCCTCGAGTCCCTCGGGCATGAACGAGACGTTCGTCGCGCGCAGCCCTTCGATCTGGCTCCGTGGAATCGTCCTCTCGACGGCGTTCACGTCCTTGATGCTGATGCTCGCCGCGGTCTCGCCGGTGATGATGCCGTACAGCTGCTCCCCCGAGTCGAGCGAGCAGATGAAGGCTTGGTAGCCCGGCTGGACATCGGCGTTGGGGTCGAGGATGTTGGCCAGCAGCTTCTCGGGCGCGTGCGCGGCGAAAGTGCGGGCATCCGGTCCGATCGCCCGTCCCTCGCCGTCGTGCCGATGGCAGCCGGCACAGGCGCGGCGATAGACGACGAGGCCGCGAGCCGCATCGCCGAGATGGTCCAGTGCCGGGCGATACCGCTCGATGAGCTCGGCACGGGTGCCGGTCGCCGCTCCCAGCACCGAGCTGGCCAGGCTGGATACGTCGCGGTTGCGATGCTTCGACAATCGTGAACGGCTGGTTGGATCGATCGCCGCGGCAGCCATCTCCCCTCGACGGACGCGGGTCAGGAGGTCAAGACACCATGCGTCGCGGCTGAGCCATGCTTCCAGGAGCGGCTGACGGACCGCGGGGCTCGCCTCTGGCCAGAACGCGGCAAAGGCCACCGGAACGTCATCTGTCCCGGCGGCCGCCAGCGCCCGGATCGCACGCTGCTGTTCGTCGGCCGGGCGTGCCGCGGTGAGCCAACTCACCAGGACGGCGACCGCCCCTTCGCGGTGGGCCGCGCTCCGGCTGGCCGTCTCGGCAGCCGCCAGCCGCGTCGCCGGAGGGTTGTCCGCTCCGGCGGCGAATGCGAGCGTCTCATCGAGCAGGGCGTGCAGCCGCACCGCCTCTCGCGTGACTCGTTCACCCATGCCGCCCTTGCCGATCGTCGGTAGGTCCGTCCTGCCGACCGCGAGCGCCGAGAGCACGACGCCGAGACGGGCCGACGTCGCCACGTCGGCCGGCGGCCCTGCGACGGCGCCTAGCAGCGCCGCGAGTGCGGCCTCGTCGTTTCGTCCCACGGCCACCTGCACGAGTGGCGCAAGCACGCGATCGAGCACGGCCGGCCCTCCCCGCACGACAGACTCTGCGAGTACGGAGACATGGAGCGGTGCGGAGGTCAGCACGGCGGCGAGAAGGAACCGATCATCGGCATGCTCGCCAAGCAGCCGAGCCAGCGCCGCGCCCGCCAGCGCCGACGGGCAGGCGCCGAGCGACAGTGCCGCCTGGAACCGCACCTTGGGATCCACGCTCGTGGCACAGGTGACGACCGCGTCGCGCACCGTGGGCTCGTCTTCCGCCAGGAACGGCTCGGCGAGGCGCAGGGCGTTTTCCTGCAGGCCGGCATGATCCGCGGTCAGCGCCGGAACGAGGTCGGAGACCTCGAGCCTGCCGAGCCCCTCCAGGACACACAGTGCGTGCATCGCCGCGAGCGGCTTGGCCGCATCGCGAGCCACCTCCCGCACCGCAGGCACAACCCCGCCGTCGCCGCGCCACAGCAGCATCTGGTGGGCCTTGTCCCTGAGGAAGCCGTTGTCGGAGGCGAGCAGCCGCACCAGCCCGGGCCCATCGAGCGGCCGCAGGTCGGGAATCAGCCCTGCGGGGGCGCCCGCACGGATGACGCGATAGATCCGCCCTCGGTCATCGCCGAGTCGGTATTTCGGCAAGAGCTCATCACGGCCGTGCGGCGGCAGCCAGTCCGGGTGCTCGATCATGAACCGGTGCATGTCGGCCACCCACAGGCCGCCATCGGGCCCGGTGCGGATCATGACGGGGCGGAACCATCGATCGGTGCTCGTGAGAAAGTCACGGCCGTCGTCGACGACGGGCTCACCCGCGAACGTCGCCCCCTCGTCGTGCAGCTGTACCCGCTGCACGAGATTGTGGAACGGCTCGCACACGAAGGCCGTCATCTGGCCGGCATCGCCGAGAACCGGGTCGCGGTGGATCATGCCGCTGCACGCGCTCGTGTAATGGCCCGCCTGCTGGAACGAGTGGTAGCGCTTCTCCGGCGGCAGCGCGGGATGCACGGCGACGTTCACCGGAAGGAGCGGCTGCGTCAACGCGGGTGCGACCAGGAATGGATTCCGCGCAGCGTATCGCTCCGGCATCACGTAGTGCCAGAGTGGCTTCGCGTTCTGCGTGCCGAACCAATGGCCCCAGTCGTCGCGATTGCGGCCGAACTGCGTGGGGCCAGACTCGGCCTCCAGTTCGCCCGTGTCCGGACGGAAACGGAAGTCTCGGGCGCCGACGGCGAGCTTCACGCCGCTTCGCGGTGCCTCGAGTGTCGTCTGGTAAGCGGAGCCGGGCGAGCCGGAAGCAACGTACACCCAGTTGTCGAGGCCCCAGCGCAGGCCGTTGGGCCGGAGCTGCTGGTTCCCTTGGGCCAGCCCCCGTACGAGAACCTCGCGGCGGTCGGCTCGCCCGTCGCCGTTGGTATCGACGAGAAACAGGATCTCCGGCGCGGCAGTGACGATCACGCCGTCGCGCCACGTGAGGCAGCCGTTTGGAAAGGGGAGGCCGTCAGCGAAGACCGTGGAGGATTCGAACCGGCCGTCGTGATCGGCGTCTTCGAGCACCCGAATCCGGCCACCAGGCTTGCCCTTCCCGTCCATGCCCATGGGATAGTCGGCCATCTCCACGACCCACAGCCGCCCCGCCGCGTCCCAGTCGAAGGCTACCGGATCGAGAACCTGCGGCTCGGACGCGACCAGCTGGATCTCGAATCCAGTGGGCGTGAACGTTCGCGCCAGCGACTCCTCGGGCGAGAGCGGGCCCTGGTCTGAGACAGGCGACTGAAGAGGGGAAGCGGCCTGCACGGGCGTCGGCGGCCCGGATGACTGGGCTGCCGCCATCGACGCCGAAAGCGCGGCGAGCATCGCGGTCACGGTGGCGGTCCGGCACTGCGGCATCCAGCGGATCTCGCGGTGAGCCAAGCGAACGCGGAACGAGACGCTCGAACAGTCTTCTTCCAGCTTGGAACAAGTGTAAACCAGCGGCCGCCCGATGTCTCCGCCATTCACCGCACTGTTTTGTGTTTTCCGCGCATGCCCGCGGCCCGGGATGCCGGCCGCTCACGACCGGCGCCGCGAGCCGGTGAGCACGCTGCGGCCAAGCGCGGTGGCCGCACGCGCGACGATCTCGAAACCAAGCTCGGCCAGCCAGCCGCCGATCTCGGCGGCCGAGTAGAGCCGCCCCTGCGTGACGGTGGAGAGCAGCGCGGAATATTCCGCGGCCCAGAGCGGCCCCGCCTTGTCGTCATCGAGCAGCATGTCGTGGATGAGGAGGCGGCCGGCGGCGGGCAGCGCGGCGGCGCTCATGGCCAGGAGCCTGCGGCAGTCGGCCTCGTCCCAGTCGTGGAGAACGTTTGAAAACAGATGCACGTCGTGGCCCGCGGGCCACGCCGCCTGGAACATGTCGGCCTCGACCACGGCCACCCGCCCTTCGAGGCCCGCCGCGCGGATCGTGCGCCGCGCGATCGCATCGACCGGCGCTGCCTCGAGGACCGTCGCAGTGAGCGTCGGGAATCGCTCGGCGATCGCGATCGAGTAGACGCCTGAGCCGCCCCCCACGTCGAGTATCCGTCGCGCGGCGCCGCCATCGACGGCGGCCGCGAGCGCCGGCGCCAGCACTCGGCCGCGGCAGTCCATGGCGGCCGTGAACGCCTCCGCGAAGGTCTCCGTCCGCATCGACGCGTGCCAGTCGGCCTCCCCCTCCGCGCCCGGCCAGTTCGCTGGCCGGCCCGTCCGCAGCACCTGGAGAAAATCGGCGACGCCCGGCTTGTCAGCCATGGCGGCGTAGTAGCTGCGGGCGTCGAAGGGGGAACCGTCCACGAGGAACTCGCGGGCCGTGGCGGTCGGCGCAAGCCGCCCGGACGCGTCGCGGGCGAGCAGCCCCTGGGCGGAGAGCAGCGTGCAGAGCACGTCGGCGGGCCGCGGGTGGAGACCGTGGCGGCGACAGATTTCAGCGACGTCCGCAGGCGCGCGGGCCAGGGACGTGAACAGGTCGAGATGCACGATCGCGGCGGCCAGGGCGTCGGCCGCGGCGATGGCGTCGCGGGTGCGGTAGATGACCGCGGGATCGGTCGTGGGGGCCTTCATAAATCCCATCATGGCCCGGGGCGGGCGGCCGCATCCAGCGGGTGCAGTTCGATCAGCCGAAAAAAGATCTCGGCCCCCTCCGATTGGAACATGATCCGCCCGTCCGTGAACGAGCCGTCGGTGGCCTCGAGGAACTTGTGGCCGTTCAGGAAGTAGGTGATGTCGCCTCCGCGGGTGATGATCTCGGCGCGATTCCATTCACCGATCGGCTTGTCGGGGTCGTTCGTGCCCCGGAAGCCGCGCACGTCTTTCCAGCCGACGTCGTAGGTCGATTGAAAGAGGAACCCGCCACCGAACTTCCTGGGCTCGCCCGTCGGATCCCAGATCGAATGCTGCTTCGTCCGCATCGTGATCACCGGCTGCATCCGGGTGCCGTCACGGTTGGAGCCGCCCACGAGGATCACCGCGCCGGTTCGCCCCTCCTGGATCTCGTACTCGACGGAGGCCAGCCACGGGGAATTGAACTGGCTGTTGTAGTTGCCGTCTTCGCCCCGGGCGTGGAACAGCACGCCGCTGTTTCTCGCCCGCTGGCTCCAGGTCTTGTCGCTCCAGCGGTATTCAAGCACGAGCCGGTAGTCGCGGTAGTTCTTCCGCGTGACGAACCCGCCCCAGTCCTGGCCGGAGACGCGGATCGCGGGGGCACCATCGACGTCGGCCGCCACGCTGAACACGCCGTTGGGGTCGTCGTAGCCCTTGCCGGTCAGCCACGTATAGAAATGCCGCATATCGTTGACCGTCTTGCCGTCGAAGAGCGTGATCACCTCCGCGGGCGCGATCGCGACCGCGGAAATATCGACATCGGCGGGCCGCGGCGTCGGCGACGCTGCTGCCGCCACGAGACCGGTCAGTGAGAGAGCGACCGCGACTGCGGTGATTCGGATCGATGTCTGCCTGGGCATGGGATTCCTCGTGGGGCACGTGCTGGTGGCCGCGGCGAGGCTATGCTGCTTTCAAGCGACCGCGACGGTGCGTGCCAAGCTAAACGCGGCAGGCCCCGAGCGTCTCCGTGAATCGCCGCACGCCTTTGACTTTTCCGCGCATGCCATGAGCCCCCGCCCCCGCGGCAATTCGGATGCCGACACGAACCTGCCCGCCAGCCTGTCGGCCGATGCTCTCCAGTTCGTGGAGATCCTCGCGGTCCTGCCCGGCGTGGTGTTTTTCATCAAGGACACGGCGGGGCGATTCCTGTCCTGCAACGCCTCGCTCGTGCGGATTCTCGGCTGCGACCGCGAATCGCAAGTGGTCGGCCAGCGGGATGCCGACTTCGTGCCGCCGGAGATGGCCGAGCAATATCTGGCCGAAGACCGGCTGGTGATGGAGTCGGGGAAGCCGCTCGAGCGGTATGCCCAGATGGTGCCCCATGTCGGCGGGCCCTGGTGCTGGTACTTCGTGTCGAAGACGCCGCTCCGCGGCCCGCGGGGCACGATCCGTGGCGTGGTCGTGGTGATGCAGAAGATGCACGAGTTCCGCGGGGTGACGCGACCGTTCGTGCGGCTGCAGCCCGCGCTGCGGTTCATGCACGCTCATTTCCGGGAGCCGATCGACATGGCCGCGGTTGCGGCGGAAGCGGGCCTGTCGGC
>JBAVTF010000097.1:0-29265 GCA_049695995.1 Pirellulales bacterium
GCGCGCCGCGACCACCGGCCGCCGGCCGGCCGCCCGCTCCGGGCCGACCGCGCGGCCGCCGTTCGCGATCCTCTACGGGCATCCGCTCGGCATCGGGGCCGACGGCAGCCAGGGCGTCGCGCCGCAAGGCGTCGGCCTCGCTCCACGACAATTGCCGCCATTGCCCAGGCAACAGATTGCCGAGCGATAGCCCCCCCACGGCCACCCGCTTGAGCTGATGCACCTTGTGGCCGAGGCGGGCGAGCATCCGGCGGATCTCACGGTTCTTGCCCTCGTCGAGCACCATCTCGAGCACGGCGCTCTGCTTGTGCTGCGACTTGATCGCCACCCGCTTGGCATGCACCTCGCCCTCGGCGAGGCGGATGCCCCGCCGCAGCTTCTCGAGCAGTTCTTCGTTCGGCACGCCTGCGACCTGCACGAGGTATTTCTTCTCGACGCCGTAGCGCGGGTGGGCCAGGAGATTGGCGAGCGGCCCGTCGTTGGTGAGCAGGATCAGCCCCTCGCTCATGCGATCGAGCCGGCCGATCGCGAACAGCCGCTGGTCGCCCGGCACCAGATCGACGACGCGGGGCCTGCCCGTTGGATCGTAGTTGGTAGTCACCACCCCGACGGGCTTGTTGAGGAGGTAGACGACGCGGCGGACCTTCGGCAGCCGCTCGCCATCGACGCGGATCTCCTGCTTCTCGGGATCGACGCGGCTGCCGAGCTGCGTGACGACCTGTCGATCGACCTCGACGCGGCCAGTCGTGATCAACTCCTCGCAGGCCCGCCGGCTCCCGAGGCCGGCCGCCGCGAGCACCTTCTGCAGACGCTCCAGGCCATCGTCGGCAACGAGGGGCTTGCGAAACGGCTTCTCTGGGGCGGGCATGCTGCTTTTCTCGCGGGTGTCACTCGGATGAACCCGCGATCATACACGCCCCGCTGGCACACCGTGGGCCGGGGTCCGCATCGCGTCACTGCAACGGCTGGCTCCACCAGCGGGAGCGACGGACTTCGGGCACCGGTTCGGCATAATCGCGTGGTCGGCTGCCGTCCATGATGCCGTACTGGCGGAATGCATAGGGTCCGATGTCGTTCTGCATGTAGGGATCGAACCGGACGGCCTTCCGCTGCTGGTTGCGGGCGGGGCCGGGCTCCAGCCACTGCGGCTTGCCGAGCGACGCGCAGCCCGTGGCCGTGAGCACGACGAACGTGAGCAGCGTGAGGGCAGACTTCATGCGTCGATCCAGGGGGGGCGAGAGGCGGGGAGTGTAAGACCGCGGGCCCAACCCCCCTAGCCCGGTTTCACGGCCTCCGTAGGCCCGTTGCTTCCCCGTAGGCCTGTCACTCCGTGACGGGCAGTCCGTTGCGGAGCAACGGACCTACGTCCCTCCCCTGCCCGGCGTCACGTGCAAAAGCTTGGCCGGACCATCGGCACCAGCCGTCGCCCGCATGCGTTGTCGCGGGAGCGACGCCGGCAGGAGAACACACGAGCCACGGCCGAGCGGCGGCAGTCCCCATGCGGGATCGAGCGTGACCTCACCCGCGAGCACGGCCAGCAGGTGGCATGTGTCGTCGCCCCCCACCTGCCACTCGCCCTGAGGAACTACCTCGTCGAACGAAAAATAGTCGCATCGCACGAGCCGCCGCACCGCGGGATCCGCAGTGGCCGCCGGTGTCACGGCCGCCACAGGTCCGAATTGCGTCACGGCATCCAGGCCCGCTTCGATATGCAGCGGACGCGGTCGGCCGTCTGGCCCCGTGCGGTTCCAGTCAAAGAGTCGATAGGTGACGTCGCTCGCCTGCTGGATCTCGGCCACGAGCAGACCGGCACCGATCGCATGCACGGTGCCGGCCGGGATGAACACGCAGTCACCGACTCGCGGCTCGAACGAGTGCAGTACGTCCGCACAGCGGCCCGCTTGAATCGCCCGCTCCAGTTCCGGCCTGCCCACGCCGTCACGCAGGCCCGCATAGATTCGGCTGCCGGCTGCGGCATCAACGACATACCAGGCTTCAGTCTTGCCGAGGTCGGGGGGCGTGAGCCGCTTCGCCCGGGCGTCGTCTGGGTGCACCTGCACGGAGAGGTCGCGTTGCGCGTCGAGAAACTTGAACAACAGCGGAAACGCCGGCGGCGCTGCCGGCCTTCCGAGCAGATCGCCAGCCCGCTCGCGAACGAGCGAGCCGAGTGTCGTGCCGGCGAGCGGACCGGCGGCGACGATGCTCTGGTCGTCGCGGTGGTCGACGACCTCCCACGACTCGGCGAAGTCGTCGCCCGGCGGTAGCTCGCGGCCGAGCGTCGTGGCGAATCGGCGACCGCCCCAGAGGTAGCGGCGGTAGATGGGGTGGAACGTGAGCGGCGGAAGCATGGGCACGGCACTCCGTGGCCGCCGGTCAGGTGCCGGCCAGCCCCTCGAGGATCCGGCCGATCCAGAAACAGCAGACCGCGGCCACGAGCAGCATCAGCATCTGCCCGAGCGTGATCCGATGGTTGAGCTCGAGGATGATCGCGAACGCGGGAATCCCCAGGCCCAGCAGCTGCCCGAACCGGCCAATAGCTCTCATGGCGGGGATTGTAGCGGCGGCTTGCCGATCCGCCCGAGACCGCAATACTGCCGGCGAAGGGAGCGACGCGGATCCCCGGTCGCCGGTTCGGTTCCGAGGCATCATTCAGGAGATTCACGCATGGGTCGGCACGGCGCAGTGACGTTCAAGGGCAATCCGCTGACGCTGGTTGGCGAGGAAGTGAAGGTGGGCGCCCCAGCTCCCGACTTCGATCTCTGCGCCTACGAGTCGGGCTCGATGAACCACATCCGCAAGGCCGACCTCCTCGGCAAGCCCGCCTTCATCAGCGTGGTGCCGTCGCTCGACACCCCCGTCTGCCAGGTCCAGACAAAGACATTCAACAAGCGGCTGGCCGCCCTCGGCGACAAAGTCACGGCCCTCACCGTGAGCCTCGACCTCCCGTTCGCGATGAATCGCTTCTGCGGCGCGGAAGACATCACGTCGATGCGGAACGGCAGCGACTACATGGACCGCAACTTCGGCACCCACTGGGGCGTGCTGATCGACGAACTGAAGATCCTCGCCCGGGCCGTATTCGTGCTCGACGCCCAGGGCGTCGTCCGCTACGCGCAGGTGGTGAAGGAAGTGGCCAGCGAGCCCGACTACGACGCCGCCCTCGCCGCGCTCGAGAAGCTGGCGTAGTTCGGTCAGACGCACGCAAGGGTTGAGCCCGTCGTCAACTCGCAGAAACCGCCGGCCGGGGGCACGTGCTCGCCGCCGGCGGATTTTGACGTCTCATGCTCAACTGATGTGGTCAGCTAACTCTGCCAGTCAAAATTCACCGGCGGCTGCGCGCGACCCCCGACCAGCTACGCTTGCCTGCTTTCAATACGCCCGTGAGGGGCTGCCCATGCCCCATCGCCGGCGTATGCCGCCCAGCGCAGGCAGGATGCCGGGAGCGAAGGCGGCATCGAGCGAGCGAAGAACAGGATGTTCGAAGCGAGCGTCCGGCGACGGGGTACGGGCAGCCCCGAACCGACGCTACCGGCGACCAGCCCCTACAATAGGCCCATGCCACACCGCGACTCGCTTGGCGGGATCGTCCACACGTACCAGCGGTACGATCCGGCGCGGATCCCGCCGCCGCGGCCACCGGCGGCCGACCTTGTGTCGGCAGCGATGGAGCACCTGCTCGAGTACGGTGACTCTGCCGAGGCGGAGTTCACGGAGGAGCAGCTCGCGGCCGCGATCGAGCTCGACCCGGAGCAGTTTCGTAACCTCGGTCCATCGCTCGACTCGCTGAAGCGGCTCCTGGAGGAACAGCGGCGGAAGCTGCTGGAGACCTACGAGACCGCGACGGTGCGGAAGAAGGCCCGGAATGCGTTTCGCTCCGTGGCCCAGCAGGCGCGGCCGCCGGCGGCATTCCGTCAGGAGTTCGAGCGGGCGGTTCGCGAGGAGCGGCTCCAGCGGCTGGAGCGGCTTTGGTATGCGCAGGACGACGACCAGAGCCGATTCGGTGCCGAGCTGGCGGGGCTGATCGACCGGCTCGGCGAGGTCTACGAGATCGACGAACTGGCCGCGAAGTGGACGTTCACCGGCCGCGAGAAGCTCACGGTGCCCGAGGCGCTGGAGGTGAAGCATCGGCTCGAGGAGATCGACGAGCTGCTCAAGCAACTGGAGGCGGCCCGGGAGAATGCACAGCTCTACTTCATCGACATGGACAAGCTCGGCCGCTACGTCGAGCAGGGGGAACTCGACGATCTCGACCGGCTCAAGCGGCAGGTGCAGGCGATGGTCGAGCAGATGGCCGCCCAGCAGGGGCTGGAGCGGACGAAGCGGGGCTACGAGCTCACACCCAAGGCGATGCGGACGTTTCAAGGCAAGCTGCTGGAAAAAATCTTCTCGTCGCTCGACCCGTCGCGCACGGGCCGCCACCAGGTGAACGTCACCGGCGACGGCGCCGTCGAGCTGGTGCCGACGCGGCCGTACGAGTTCGGCGACTCCGTGGCCCACATGGATATTCCCGGGTCGCTCGTGAACGCCATGCTGCGGCAGGCCGGCGAGCCCGCCGGTGGCCGGCTGCGACTCACGCCCCGCGACATCGAGGTTCACCGCACTCGGAACACGCCGAAGTGTGCGACGACGGTCGTGCTCGACATGAGCGGCTCGATGCGGTACGGCGGTACCTACATCAACGTGAAGCGGATGGCGCTGGCCCTGCAGGGGCTCGTGCACCGGGAGTTTCCCGGCGACTTTCTCCAGTTCATCGAGATGGCGTCGTTCGCCAAGCCGCGGGCCGCAGGCGAGATCGTGAAGCTCCTGCCGAAGCCGGTCACGATCTTCGACTCGGTCGTGCGGCTGCGGGCCGACATGAGTGATCCGCGGATCACGGAGGCCGACGTGCCTCCCCACTTCACCAATATCCAGCACGCGTTGCAGCTCGCGCGGCAGCATCTCGCTCGGCAGGACACGCCGAACAAACAGGTGATCATCATCACCGACGGCCTGCCCACGGCCCACTTCGAGGGGAGCGAGCTCTATCTCCTCTACCCGCCGCACCAGCGAACGGAGGAGGCGACGATCCGCGAGGCCCAGGCCTGCCGCCGCGAGGGCATCACTGTGAACGTGTTCCTGCTCTCGGGCTGGTCGCAGTCACGGGAGGACATTCAGTTCGCTTATCGGCTCGCCGAAACCGCGCGGGGCCGGGTGTTCTTCACCGCCGGGAAGGACCTCGATCGGTTCGTCGTGTGGGACTACGTCTCCCGCCGCCGCTCGATCATCGGGTGACGCGACTCCGCCGGCGCGTCACCCACCGTAGGCCCGTCACTCCGTGACGGGCAGCTCGTTGCAGAGCAACGGGCCTACGGCTGACGTCGGGCTACCTCACGTGCCAGCATGGCGCCGCAGCCGACGGCGGCGGCGGCGGCCAGGCTGGCGAGCGTCCAGAGCGGCACGATCCGCTCAGGAGGCCGAGCGTCGGCGGCACGGGCCGACTCGGCGAGGTCGATCGCCGGCAGCCCTGCCGCTCGCCGCTCGCGTTCGATCGCGGCCTCCTGGCGGCCCAGAAACCGCCCCTCCACCTGTCGCTGCCGCCGATCGAACTTCGGGGCGATGGCGACGATCCCCACGAGGGCCATGACGGCAAACATCAAACCCCAAAACCACGGACTGTCGGTGAGCCGAACCGGGGGTGCGGGCTCGTCGGTTTGGGCAGCTGATTCAGGGCTGGGCATGCAGACCTCGTGGCCGGGCGGCGGTCGACCGAAATTTTCACACAGGAGCTTGTCAGAATTCGGTGGCCCGCTACAGTCAGGGTATGGCACACGTTCCCTCCCAGCCAGAGGCCCGGCAGACCGATCAGGCGGTCATCGACCTGCTGCGCGGAGATGCAGCCCTGAGCGTTGGCGACCTCGCTGAGGCATTGGGAGTGACGGCCACGGCCATCCGACAGCGGCTCGACCGGCTGATGCGGAACGGCCTTGTCGAGCGCACGGCCGTGAGCGGGCGCCGAGGCCGGCCCTCGCACGCCTACAGTCTCACCCAGCAGGGCCGGAAAGTCGGCGGCGATAACTTCCGCGATCTGGCGTTCGTGCTGTGGCGGGAGATCCGCGGGATCAAGGACCCGGCCGTCCGCCGGGGCCTGCTCGGCCGAATCGGCTCGGGCTTGGCCGAGATCGACCGTAGCGCTGTTGTGGGCGACACTCCGGCTGCACGACTTGGCGGCGTGGCCGACGTCCTGCGCCGGCGGCAGATCGCCTGCGATGTCGAGCCACACGGAGCCGGTGGCCTGCCGGTGCTCACCACCTATTCCTGCCCCTACCCCGACCTGGCCGAGGCCGATCGCGGCATCTGCGCCGCCGAACGATCGATGATCGAGGACCTCGTCGGCAGCACCGTGCGGCTTTCCGAGTGCCGCCTCGACGGCGGCTCGTGCTGCCGGTTCACGGTCGGTGCGGAGATCGGCATCGAGTCTGGCGACTCCGTCGTCGAACCGCGCCATGACGAGCCCTTGCAATCCCGGGTCTAAAGTCGTCGAATGCCCCGCAGCCTTCGGGCTTTTTTTCGAGAAAACCAGCACAGACCCCCACCGACCAGCATTTTGGAGCCCCGCCTATGACCGTCACTGCTCCCACCAGCTTTGGCTCCGCGATCACCGGCTCCGCCGCCTCCCCCGGCGTTCCGTGGATCGAGGGCCGCTTCGAGGAGAACCTCGTCCTCACGACGGTCGAGCAGGCCATCAACTGGGCCCGGCAATCGAGCATCTGGCCGATGACGTTCGGCCTGGCCTGCTGTGCGATCGAGATGATGGCGGCCGGCGCCAGCCGCTACGACATGGATCGCTTCGGCGCCGGCGCCTTCCGGGCCACACCGCGGCAGGCCGACCTGATGATCGTGGCCGGCACGGTCACCTACAAAATGGCGAGCCGTGTCCGTCGCCTCTACAACCTCATGCCCGATCCGAAGTACGTGATCGCCATGGGTGCCTGCACGACCGGAGGCGGGCCGTACTTCAAATGGGGCTATCACGTCGTCAAGGGAGTCGACCTTGTCGTGCCCGTCGACGTCTACGTCCCCGGCTGCCCGCCCCGCCCCGAGAGCCTGCTCGAGGGTCTGATGCGAATTCAAGACAAGATCCTCGGCCAACGGATCGCGAAGCAGACGGGGGCCGCCGGGAAGGTGGCCGACGAACTGCCCGTGCCTCACCACTCGGGTTACGTGGCACCCGCAGCGGGCGAGGGAACATTGGTGTTCGATCATCAGAAACTGACCGGCTGAGGCCGTTGGTTTTCCAGCAGTCTTCCGGTTCGATAGGTACGGCGAAGCAATAGTCACAACACATTCAGTCAGCGTGGAGCAAGCGGTCATGACGGCGACGGGAACGGCAGGCGAGCAACTGGTCATCAAAGGCCTGCACGTGGCAGTTGAGGGCCAGGAGATTCTCAAGGGGGTCGATCTCACGATCGGCCGCGGCGAGATCCACGCGCTGATGGGGCCGAATGGCTCGGGCAAGAGCACGCTCGGCTACGCGATCATGGGCCATCCCAACTACGAGGTGACGGCCGGCTCGATCGAACTCGTGACGGCCGACGGTGCACGGCACGACGTCTTGGCGATGGAGCCCGACGAACGGGCTCGGGCTGGCATCTTCCTGGCCTTCCAGCGGCCGATGTCGATCCCCGGCGTGCGGCTGGCCGAGTTCCTGCGGCATTCCGTCACGAACGTCCGCAATCCCGACCGCAAGGAGGGGGAGGAGCTGATGCCGATGCGGGAGTTCCGCTCCGAGCTCAAGGCGAAGATGAGCGATCTCTCGATGGATTCGGAGTTCGCCAAGCGGTACGTCAACGACGGCTTTTCTGGCGGCGAGATGAAGCGGGCCGAAATCCTGCAACTGGCCATGCTTCGCCCCAAGTTTGCCATTCTCGACGAGACCGACAGCGGCCTCGACGCCGACGCCGTTCGGCTGGCGAGCGAGAGCATCGCCCGCATCGGCGGCGCCGAGATGGGCATCCTCATCATCACGCACCACGAGCAGCTGCTCGAGCACAACATCCCGCTCCGGACGCACGTCATGCTCGGCGGCCGGATCGTGGAGTCGGGTGGCCCGGAACTCGCGGCCGAACTGCACAAGAAGGGCTACGAACGGATCCGCGCCACCTACCCCGAAGCGGCTGCCGCCGAACGGGCCCTGGAGCGAGCGGCGGAACCCGTCGGCGCCTGATCACAGTCCGACAACGCACATACACAGAGATCCGACACCCATGCCCACCGCCATCGACCCCTCGCCGACCCTCGCGATCGGCGAGATCAACAAGTACGACTTCCGCACCGACTCACCGGCCGTGTTCAAGGCCCGGAAGGGGATCGACCCCGAGATCGTCTGCCAGATCTCCGAGATGAAGCGAGAGCCGGAGTGGATGCGGGACTTCCGCCTCAAGTCGCTCGAGATCTTCAACTCGAAGCCGATGCCGAACTGGGGCGGCCGGATCGGCGTCGACTTCCAGGACATCTACTACTACCTCAAGCCTGCCGAGCAGCAGGGCAAGACGTGGGAGGAGGTGCCCGACGCCATCAAGCAGACCTTCGACCGGCTGGGCATCCCCGAGGCCGAGCGGAAGTTCCTCGCAGGCGTGAAGGCCCAGTTCGAGAGCGAGGTGGTCTACGGGTCGCTGCAGGAAGACCTTGCCAAGAAGGGTGTGATCTTCACCGACACCGATACCGCCGTCCGCGAGCACTCCGATCTGCTCCGGGAGTATTTCGGAAAAATCATCCCCCCGACCGACAACAAGTTCGCTGCCCTCAACTCGGCGGTCTGGTCCGGCGGCTCGTTCATCTATGTGCCGAAGGGCGTGTCGATCGAGTTCCCGCTCCAGGCCTACTTCCGCATCAATGCCGAGAGCATGGGGCAGTTCGAGCGGACCCTGATCATCGTCGACGAGGGCGCCCACGTGCACTACGTCGAAGGCTGCACGGCGCCGATGTACTCGACCGAGAGCCTCCACTCGGCCGTCGTCGAGATCGTGGTCAAGAAGCATGGCCGCTGCCGCTACACCACGATCCAAAACTGGGCCAACAACATCTACAACCTCGTCACCAAGCGGGCCATGGCCTACGAGGGAGCGCTCATGGAGTGGATCGACGGCAACCTCGGCAGCCATCTGACGATGAAGTATCCGGCCGTTTACATGATGGAGCCGGGCGCCCGCGGCGAGATCCTCTCGATCGCGTTCGCCTCGGCCGGTCAGCACCAGGACGCCGGCGCCAAACTCGTCCATGCCGCCCCCCATACCAGCGGCCGCATCGTCTCCAAGAGCATCTCGAAGAATGGCGGGCGGGCCAGCTACCGCGGCCTCGTGAAGGTGGAGCCGGGTGCCCGCAAGAGCCGATCGAGCGTCGTCTGCGACGCGCTCATCCTCGACGACAAAAGCCGCAGCGACACCTATCCCTACATCGAGATCGAGGAGCAGGACGTGTCGATCGGCCACGAGGCGAGCGTGTCGAAGATCGGCGAGGAGCAACTCTTCTACCTGATGAGTCGCGGGCTGACCGAGGCCGAGGCGAGCACGATGATCGTCGGTGGATTCATCGAGCCGCTCGTGAAGGAGTTGCCGATGGAATACGCCGTCGAGATGAACAAGCTGATCCAGCTCCAGATGGAAGGCTCGGTGGGCTGAGATCATGACGACCGCCGTCGCTCCCCCGCCTGCCGCCACGCCGTTCACCCGCGACCTGCTCGACCTGATGATCCGTGGATCGGCCTCGCCCGAGTGGGCATCCGACCTCCGCCGCGAGGCCGTGGCTCGCCTCGCAGCCCTCGGACTGCCCAACCGGCGTGACGAGAACTGGATGCGGACCGACCTACGGCTGTTCAAGCCGGCCGGCTGGTCGTTCCGGCCAGCCCCTGCGGCCAACGCAGCACTGCCCGTCGGGCTGCTCACGGCCGGAAGCACGGCGCTCGCGGAAGACTTCGACGGAATCCAGCCTGAGGCGGCCCCTGCCGCGCTCGCCGGCCGATTCGCATCGCTCGACGGTCACGTCGTGGTCGATGAGCTCGCCCCGGAACTGGCCGCGCAGGGCGTGGTCTTTGGCTCGGCTGATCGGCTGTTGGCAGAGCGGCCTGACGCATTCCGCCCGCACTGGTTCTCGGTCATCGATTCGGGCTGCGACTGGTTCGCTGCCCTGCATGCCGCATTCCATCGGGCCAGTGCCGTGCTCTACGTGCCCCCGCGGGTGCGAGTGTCGACGCCGTTTCACGTGCTCTCGGCCCTCTCCGATGGCGGCCTCGACACGGGGCACGTACTCGTGGTGCTCGGCGAGGGTGCCGAGGCCACCGTGCTCACCGAGACGGCCGGCGGCGGAGCCAGCGGCAACGGGGGCCTCCATTGCGGCGGCACCGAGATCGTGGTCGGCCAGTCGGCCTTCCTGCGGATGGTGAATCTCCAGAACTGGAACACGGGCGTCTGGCACTTCGCCCGACAGAAGGCGGTGGTGCACGCCGGAGGCCGGCTCCAGTGGACGCTCGGCGCCCTCGGCAGCCGGCTCTCGCAGGTGGCTCAGGACGTCGCCCTCGTCGGCCGCAATGCGGACGCCCAGGTCAACGGCGTGATGTTCACCGAAGGCCGGCAGCAGCTCGTTTACAACACGCTTCAGCACCACGAGGCCCCGGCCTGCAAGAGCGACCTCCTCTACAAGGGCGCCCTGCAGGATCGCAGCCGGCTCGTGTGGCGAGGCATGATCAAGGTCGACAAGGCCGCCCAGAAGACCGATGGCTACCAGCGGAACGACAACCTGATGCTCTCGAAGGAGTCGCGGGCCGACTCGATCCCGGGCCTGGAGATCGAGGCCGACGACGTGCGGTGCACCCACGGTGCGACGAGCGGCCGGGTGGACACCGACCAGATTTTCTACGCCCAGGCTCGCGGCCTCACGGCCGACGAGGCGGCACGGCTGGTCGTGGCCGGTTTCTTCCAGCAGGTGTTCGACCGCATCACGATCGCCCCCGTTCGCGAGGCCCTGGCGCGGGCGATTGGGCAGCGGATCCGGCGGATCAGCTGAGGTACCGCGACACATGGCCGAATTCATAAAAGTTGCCGACGTCTCCGAAGTGCCCGATCCGGGCAAGACGCTCGTCGAGGTCGATGGCGAGATGGTGGCCCTGTTCCACGTCGATGGGCAGTGGCACGCGATCGACGACGTCTGCACGCACGACGGGGGCCCGCTGGCCGACGGCGAGCTCCGCAACCACACCATCGCCTGCCCACGGCACGGGGCGAAGTTCGACATCCGCACCGGGGCCGCACTCACCATGCCCGCTGTCCGGCCGACCCGGGCTCATGACGTGAAGGTCGAGGGTGGCGGGGTATTCGTCCGGCTGCGAACAGAGCCGGGATCGACCGGCCCGACGGCCCACGCCCTGCCGAGCCAGGCGACGGGAATGGCCGGCGCTGCGATGCCGATGTCGGCCGCCCCAGCCACGCCTGCCGCCGCCGCACCGCACACGGCAGCCACCGCGGGCCAGCCGCTCGGCGAGGATGCGGTCCGCGAACTGCTCAAGGAAGTCAAAGATCCGGAACTCTTCGTCAACATCGTGGATCTTGGGCTCATCTACGGCGTGACGCTCTCCCCTGCAGCAGACGCTGCCGGCAAGCAGCACGTTGCGATCGACATGACGATGACGAGTCCGGCCTGCCCTGCCGGACCGCAATTGATCGGCGACACGAAGCGGGTGCTCGGCGGCCATCCCGACGTCTCGGCCGTCGAAGTGCGGATCGTGATGGATCCCCCGTGGACCCCAGACCGCATGACGGAAGCCGCCCGCGACCAGCTCGGGATCTTCTAACGCGGCCCGCAGCAGGTTGACCTCCTGTGGCAGACTTCGGGGCTACCCACGCCCCGTCGCTGGACGCTCGCTACGGTAGCACAGGTAAAAGGTGTGTCGCCGGCTCAGGGGCGGTACAAGTCTCGTCGCGGGACCTCGAAGACTCGGTCCAAATGCTCCTCGAGCTTGCACCGACCCCCTCGCCTCTCCGCCTGCGCTTGCCGCCATACGCCGGCTCCTGGGGCATGGGCAGCCCCTCACGGCCGTATGTGCGAGATGTAGGCCCGTTGCTCCGCAACGGGCTGAGCCCGTCACGGAGTGACGTGCCTACGACCACACCCCTCTGTATGCTCTCCCCATGCGGCTCCTGATTCACGAATACTGCTGCGCCGGTGGGAGTGGCCTCGACGCGCTCGCTCCTGAAGGACTCGCGATGCTGCAGGCCCTCGTCGCCGATGCTGTAACCGTTGGAGGCCTCGAGGTCGCCGTCCTCGTCGCCGAAAACCTGTCGCTCTCGCTGCCGACCGGCGTGCGCGTGCTGCCTGTCGCTGCGAATCGTGACCTCGACACGCTCGTTGCCGCATCGGCGGCCGCCGATGCTGTGTTGATCGTGGCACCTGAGACCGATGGAATCCTCGCCGCGCGGGTCGCTGCCGTGCGGGAGTCTGGCGCGACCGTGCTCGCGCCATCGCGATCCTTCATCGACATCGCCAGCAACAAGCAGGCCACGATCCAGGCCCTGGCGGCCGCAGGTGTGCCAGTGCCGGCGGGGCGGACGCTCGCGGTCGGGGAACGATGGCCCGACGCCTTTATCCGCCCCGCGATCCGCAAGCCACTCCACGGCACCGGCGGCGATGGCTTCGTCGTCGTGGACCGCGGTGCCGCTCCGCCGCCCCCCGCGCAGCAGCCCATGCGGATCGAAGCCTTCGTCGCGGGCGTGGCCGTGGGCGTGTCCTGCCTCTGCGGCCCGCGCGGCGTGTATCCGCTGCCGCCGTTCCGCCAGGTGTTCACGACGACGAGTTCCGCGATCGCATACGCCGGCGGTGAACCCCTTGCTGATCGACTCTTGGCAACACGGGCCGAGGCACTGGCCCGGCGGGCAGTTCATGCGGTCGCGCGGGCCACTGGCGACTCGGCATCCGCAGCAGGCTGGATTGGGGTCGACATGATCCTCGGCGAGCGGAGCGACGGCCGCCGCGACCGGGTGCTCGAGATCAACCCGCGGGTCACGACCTCGTTCGTGGGCCACGCGTCGGACTTGAGCGGTGTCCTCGTGCGGGCAATGCTCGATGTCGCCGCCGGTCGGGAGTCGATGCTCCTAACGCCCGGCAAGTTCTCCCCGCGTTCCTTCAGGCTCTCCAGTGATGCCCACGCCACAGCAGACCGATCTCGTGGCGGTTGACGTCGGCGGCGCGAACCTCAAAGCCGCCGACGGCCGGGGGTGGACGCAGACCGTCGCCTTTCCGCTGTGGCGGGAATGGCGGCGGCTCCCGGAGGCTCTTGCCGATCTGATCGGGCCCGTCGCGCCGCGGCGGGTCGTGGCCACGATGACCGGAGAAATCGCCGACTGCTATCCGTCGCGGTCAGCCGGTGTCGCGCACATCGTCGATGCCCTCGTCGCCGCGGCGGCTGCGGTTCGGTGCGCCGATGCCCCCGGCTTCTACCTGCTCGACGGCCGAATCGTCTCGGCAGCGGACGCGAAGGCCGATCCGCTGCATGCGGCGGCGAGTAACTGGCATGCCCTCGCCCGGCTTGCCGCCGCCCATGCGCCGACCGATCGCTCGCTGCTCATCGATGTGGGCTCGACTACCGTCGACGTCGTGCCGATCATCGGCGGCACGCCGGCACCGCGGGCGCACGAAGACGCCGGCCGCATGCTCGCCGGTGAGCTTGTCTACACCGGCGTCGAACGGACGCCACTGGTGGCCGTTGTGCGGTGGCTGCCGCACCGCGACCTGCGACGTCCGGTGGCAGCGGAACGATTTGCCGACTCCCGCGACGTCTGGCTGCTGCTTGGAGCACTACCGGAGCAGCCTCACGCCACCGACACTGCCGACGGTGGCCCGGCCACACGTGACGCCGCCCGGATTCGCCTTGCACGGTCACTGCTCGTGGAGCCGGCCGACGTCACATCGACCGATGCGACGACAGCGGCAGCGGCGTTCGCGGCCAGGCAGGCACGGCTCGTCACGCGGGCCATCGGTCGCGTCGTCACGGGCTGTGGCTGGCGGCCGACGAGCGTGGTGATCGCGGGCCACGGCGAACAACTCGCGCGGATGGCGATCGACCGGGCCTGCCTGAGCGGCCCCATCGTCTCGCTGCCGAAGGTGCTCGGGGCCGACGTCTCGCGGGCGGCTCCCGCACATGCCCTCGCCCTCATTGCTCGGGGAGTGCTCACGTGACAGCAGGCTGGATGACCGGCACGATTCGCAGGCGAGCGCCTACCGACGACCAGCGTCTGCTCGTCGTGAAGCCGGGGGGCAGCCTGCTCACGCGGCCGCGGTGGCCCAAGGAGCTCGAATTGCTCCTGTCCGGGCTCCAGCGGCCGGTGCTCCTGATCATCGGCGGCGGAGCAGTCGTGGACGGCCTCCGTGCGATCGACGCGGCAGCAGCACAGCCTCCGGCCCTGATGCACCGGCTGGCGATCGAAGCGATGCGGCTCACGGCGACCATCGTCGCCGAATCACTCTCGCTGCCAATCGTGACGACGGCGAATGATGCTCATGCGGCAGCGATTCTCGACGTGGCAAGCTGGCTCGCGACTCACACTGCGCCCCTGCCCGAAGACTGGACCGTCACGAGTGATTCGCTCGCCGCGATCGTCGCGGCCGCGATCGATGCCGACCTGCTTCTGATCAAGAGCGTTCCGCCTCCAGAGGCGACGGATGACCTCCAGGCACTGTCAGCTGCCGGCTGGGTCGACCAGGCGTTTCCGATGGCCGCACACGGAGTGGCCGGGATCGAGTGGGCCGCGCCCGCGCTGTAGACGATTGCAAGCCACAGCGCCGTGAGGGGCTGCCCATGCCCCGAGAGCCGGCGTTTGCCGCCGAGCGCAGTCAGGATGCCGAAGCGAAGGCGGCATCGAGCGAGCGAAGAACAGGATGTTCGTAGCAAGCGTCCGGCGACGGGGCGTCGGCAGCCCCGAACTTGCACCACAGGAGGTTGACTCGCGAAGGAATAGAAGGGTTTGTGGCGTTCACTCCGTGGGCCGCATGCGGAGCATGCAGACTACGGCGCGGAGTGTACGGGCTACGGCGCAGGCGGGTGGGCTCAGTCCCACCAGAGACCCGTCTTCGGGCGGGCGGCGAGCGCAGCGGTCCGCTGCTCGCCGAGGTCGGCGGCAGCCTGGGCGTTGGCTGCGAACTGCCAGGGCTGGAACTGCACGCCGCCAGATGCGCTCAGCACCCACGTCGTGCCCTTCTTCAGGCCACTGGCCACGGTCGGCACCGTCTCGGGCACGTCATACTTCGGCAGCGGCACGGCCGTCGCATCGAGCAACGGTGCGAGGTCGAGTCCCGCCCGGGCGTCAAGTTGCCGCCCCTTGATGAGCGCGGCGACGACCGCGAGATCGACGCAGTTCATGAGTTCGGCGAACACCGGCTGCTTCAGTGCCAGGTCATCGTAGTGGGTCGTCATCGCGTCACACCACTTCTCAGCGACCTTGTCGGCACGGCCTGCCCCTCGCTCGATACCGTTCTTGCCCGCGAGATCACTCTCGGTGAGGCACTTCATTCGGCGTCCGGAGAGCCGCCAGGCAAGTTCATCGGCATCGCGAGCGATGGGGTCATATTCCGCCTCGAGCCAGAATCGGGGCAGCGAGGCCGCCTGACCGCCCGCGGGCACCATCGCCAGGTAGCTCGGCAGTTGCTTGACGCCCGATGGCTCGAGTCCCATGCCGATCCGCTTCATGCGGTAGTCCGCGGCCACGAGCACCTGGGCGAACCGGCTATCGGCCGGCACGCCTCCCACGGTCACGGCCTGCAATCCCAGCGCCTGCTCCATGCTGCGGAACAGCGGCTCGGGGTTGCCCATCACGGCCCGCTGCTTGGCAAGGAAGGCATCGAGCCGCGCGAGTCCGTCACGGGTCGGATCGATCGAACAGCGAATGCCTCCCGCCCGAGCGCCATCGATTGCCCGCAGCGCCACGACGAGATCCTCGAACTGCAGGAGCGGCCGCTTGCTGGCGGCGCCCACGATCGCACCCGCAGGGCCCACGACGGGCGTGTCGGCCGGGCCGACGAGCACGATGTCGTGACGGTCGGGATCGACGAACACTGCCGTGACTTGCTGCAGGCCACCCAGGAAGACCACGTCGGACGGCACCGGCTTGCCGGCAGCAGCGGCATCACGGACGGCGGTGGTCATGGCGGCCAGCGAGACCTTGCGCAGCGTCCCGGCCTTCACGGCGTCGGCGTCGGCAAGAGCCGCGCGGCGTTCCGCAGCCAGCGACTCGACTGCCCGTGCATCGAGATTCCGTACGATGCCGTCGGCATCGATCGCGATACCGCCCACGCCGCCGAACATGCCGCGACCAAATTGGGCATGGGCATTTCCGTTGACCGCGAGGGTCACGAGCACGGCGGCCACTGCGGCCTGAACGAGCCGTTGAGATCCATCTCGGAGATACATAATCGGGCCCCTGCGTGCGGTTACGACCGATCCATATTCGAATGCTGATGCTAGTTGCCAGCGAAATCCCCGGCAAACCCGGTTCCTGCGGGAAATCGTGCAATTTGAGGCCCCTTCCCCCGTCGGCCCCTCGCCAACCCCGCGGGCCTCGATCATGATGCGGGGAGGCGTTGCCCTCACCTGTCCCCTCATCCGTCCGCTCGAGCGGGCGTTGCGCCGTGATGGATCACACCCCGCCACCGGCATTTCTGGTCGTGAACGACCCGATCATGGGCCGAAGCATCGGCCAGCTCACGCCCGGCCAGCGGGTGGCCATCGGACGAGCGCCCACCAACACGCTCGTGATCCACGACGAGCGGGCCAGCCGGTTCCATGCCGAGGTCTTCCCGACCTCCCGCGGCTGGATGGTTCGTGACCTCCAGAGCCGCAACAGCACACAGGTCAACGGGCAGACGATCTCCGCCGATCATCTGCTCGCCTCGGGCGACACGATCACGATCGGGAATGCCACGCTCGTCTATGGTGAAGGCGACACGCCGACCGCACAGACGGTCTCGGCGGAACGTCCGGCTGCGGCTGCTCCACCGTCGCCTCCGCCGCCGCCGCAACGGCACGCGGATGCGGGGAGCCCGATGGTCGGCCGCAGCGCCGTGATCCAGGCCATCCGCGAGCAGATCGAGCGGGTCGCAGGAACCAAGGCAACGGTGCTTGTCCGCGGCGAGAGCGGTTCAGGCAAGGAGCTCGTCGGCCGTGCCATCCACGAGGCCAGCGCTCGCCGTGGCGGACCCTTCATCTGCCTCAACTGCGCCGCCCTTTCCGAAACGCTCCTGGAGAGCGAGCTGTTCGGCCATGAGAAAGGCGCCTTCACCGGCGCGACAGACCGCAAGATCGGAAAGTTCGAGGCCGCCCACGGCGGCACGCTCGTGCTCGACGAGATCGGGGAGATGAGCACGGCGATCCAGGCCAAATTCCTTCGCGTGCTGGAAGGACATCCATTCGAGCGTGTCGGCGGCAGCACGCGGGTACAGGTCGACGTGCGGGTGGTGGCCGCCACGAACCGCGACCTCGAGGCGGCCGTCACCGCCGGCACATTCCGCCGCGACCTCTACTTCCGGCTCAAGGTGGTCGAGATCCTCGTACCGCCTCTCCGCCGCCGGCCCGAAGACATCGCCGTGCTGGCGATGCACTTTCTCGAGCGATTCGCCGCCGAGACGGGCCGTCGGCTCCGCGGCTTCACTCCCGCGGCCATCGAGTCCCTCGAGGCCTACCGCTGGCCGGGAAACATCCGCGAGCTGCGCAACTGTGTGGAGCGGGCCGTGGTGCTCGCCCAGCGGGAATGGATCGACGTCGACGACGTGGCCCTCACGCAGCTCCCGGTGGCCGGCGACACGGGAAAAGCTGCGCAGCCCGCCGCCCACTTCACGCCGATGTCCATCGACGAAATGGAGCGGCGGCACGTGCTCGCCACGCTCGAGGCCGTCGGCGGCAACAAGACGAAGGCCGCGGCCATCCTCGGCATCGAGCGGTCCACGCTCGACCGCAAGCTCGCGAAGTGGGCGCGAGTATAGCCGCTCGAGGCGCGCCGGCTCGGGGGCGGCACAAGTCTCGTCACGGGGACCTCGAAGACTCGGTCCAATGCTCCTCGAGCTTGCACCGCCCCCCTCGCCTTCCCGAGCGTGATGGGAGTGGTGCTCGCGTCACATGTCGAAATACTTCTTCCAGTATTCGACGTCGGCGGGGGACGGCGTTCCTGGCTTTTCGTCGGCGGCGCGGTGGGCACGGCGGCGGCGGTTGGCACGGGCGTCGGCGAGCCACTCTTCGCATGAGACGGCCTTGGCACGACGGCGGCGGGCGGCGGCCTGCAGCCGGCGGTCGCTCGACACCACGACGAGATGGGACGGCGATGTGTCGTCTTCGACGAGTTCCTCGATCAGCGTGTCGGCATCGGGATACTCGCGGGCGAACCAGACGCGGATTCCGCGGTGGACGAGCCGACCGGGCAGGCCGTCGGGCGCCCGGGCCGCGTCGAACACCACGATCGTGTCGGCGGCATGGTCGTCGAGCAGCTCGCAGAGCATGTTGAGCAGCGCCACCCGCGACTGCTCGAAGCCGCGGGGGCCGCGTTCGGCCCCGAACACCCCCGATGCGTGCAGGAGGTTGTAGCCGTCGATGATGAGGGTCATGAGCGAGGGCTCACCCCAGCCGATATTTGACGCGGCCACCCACGATCGTGGCGACCGCCCTGCCCCGCAGTGTCCACCCATGGAACGGCGAGTTGATGCTCTTCGAGCGAAACGTGTTGATGTCGACCTGCCACGACCGCTCGGGATCGATGAGCGTGATGTCGGCCACCGCTCCGGGCCGGAGCGTGCCGCGGTTGATGCCCAGGATCCGAGCCGGCAGCGTGCTGAGCGCCTCGATGAGCCGCGGCCAGCCGATGCGGCCGGTGGCCACGAGGCGGGTCACCGACAGCCCCACGGCCGTCTCCAGGCCGAGGATGCCGAATGGGGCCCGGTCGAGCTCCAGCATCTTCTTCTCGCGGGCGTGCGGCGCGTGGTCGGTGGCGATGCAGTCGATCGTGCCATCGACCAGCCCCTCGATGATCGCCTCGATGTCGGCAGCCGTTCGCAGGGGCGGGCTCATCTTGTAGTTGGAGTCGAAGCCCCGCAGGCTCTCGTCGGTGAGCGTGAAGTGGTGCGGGCAGGCCTCGGCGGTCACGCGAGCACCCCTGCGCTTGGCATCGCGGATGAGGGCCACGCCCCCGGCCGTGGAGACGTGCATCACGTGCACCCGGCCACCGGTGGCCTCGGCGAGGGCGATGTCGCGGCCAATCATCACGTCCTCGGCGGCGGCTGGCATGCCGGGCAGGCCGAGAAGAAGCGACACGAGCCCCTCGCTCATCACTCCCCCGCGGGAGAGCTCGAGCACCTCCTCGTGGGCGAGGATCGGCTTGTCGAACATGCGGCAGTATTCGAGGGCCCACCGCATCAGCTCGGCGTCATAGACGGGCGCCCCGTCGTCGCTGAACGCCACCGCGCCGGCTTCGACGAGCCGGCCGATCTCGGCCAGTTCCTTGCCCTCGCGGCCGCGGCTCACGCAGGCCACCACAAACACGTTGCAGGTGTCGGCCCGAGCCGCCTTCTGATGGATGAACTCGACCGCCGCCTGCGTGTCGATCGGCGGTTCGGTGTTGGGGATGCAGGCGACGCTCGTGAAGCCGCCGGCCAGTGCGGCCCGCGTGCCGGTCTCGATCGTCTCGTCTTCCTCGCGGCCCGGCTCACGCAGGTGCACGTGCATGTCGACGAGGCCGGGCGCGACGATCAGCCCGCCTGCCTCGATCGTCTCGTCGGCCCGGCCCAGGGGCTGGCCGCCTTCATGGCCGATCGACACCACGAGCCCGTCCCGGACGAGCACGTCGTCGATGCGGTCGATGTTCTGGGCCGGGTCGATCACCCTGCCGCCGCGAATGAGAAGCGTGGCCATCAGACGATCCTTTCCTGTCGGGCGATGGGTCCGCCAGCCGAGCCGGCGCGCGGCCCGCACAGCAGCCAGAGCACGGCCATCCGCACGGCCAGCCCGTTGGTCACCTGGTCGAGAATGAGCGACTGCCCACAGTCGGCCACCTCGGCCGTGACCTCCACACCGCGGTTGATCGGGCCGGGAGCGAGGATGAGCAGGTCGGACTTCGCCCGCCGCAGCCGCTCGCCTGTCATGGCGTAGAGGTGGGCGTATTCCCGCACCGACGGAAACGGCCGCGTGTTCTGCCGCTCGAACTGGATCCGCAGCAGGTTGAGCACGTCGCACCGCGGAATGATCGCATCGAGGTCGTGCGACACCTCCACGCCGATCTCCCGCCAGCGATCCGACACGAGCGTGGGGGGGCCACAGAGGATCACGTGGGCACCAAGCTTCATCAGCCCCCAGAGGTTGGAACGGGCGGTCCGGCTGTGGGAGATGTCGCCTACGAGCCCCACCGTCACACCCTTCAGATCACCCCGTCGCTCGCGGATGGAGAAGATGTCGAGCAGCCCCTGGGTCGGATGCTCGTGAGGACCGTCACCGGCGTTGATCACGCCGACGTCGAGATACTGCGACAGCAGATGCGGCGTGCCTGGCGTGGCATGCCGCACCACGACGGCGTCAATCCCCATCGCCTCCAGGTTCTTCGCGGTATCGATGAACGACTCCCCCTTCGACAGGCTGCTCGACGCGGCCGTGAAGTCGACCACGTCAGCGCCGAGGCGGCGGGCCGCCAGCGAAAAGCTCGTGCGGGTGCGGGTGGAGTTCTCGAAAAACAGATTGACGATCGTGCGGCCGCTGAGCAGGGCGAGCTTCGTGCGACAGCCGTCGGTCGCTTCCTTGAAAAGGGCCGCGGTGTCGAGCAGGAGCCGCACCTCGTCGGGCGTGAGCCGCTCGAGGTCAAGCAGGTGCCGATGCTGCCATTGGGGGGGGACCGACTGCCGGTCGAACGTCGCCGCAGACATGGGATGCACTTTCCTTACGCAATCCGAACACGAACTGAACACGTCCGCGCGGCCGAAGTCTAACAGAACACCGCAGTTTGCCACGGCCACGGCCACAACCGGCCCGCACGGTCTCCTGCCCCGCCGTTGGCCTTGTCGCGGCGGTTCGGGCACTCCTATCCTCGGCCCCGTGTAGGTCCTGTTTCGGGGAAGCACGCTCGGCCGTTCGGCTGGCGGGCCAACCGCCCTTGGCAACGCACCACATGACACCCTGCCTCCGCAGTTTCCCGTTTCCCCCGATCGCGATCGCGCTGGCCACCATGCTCGCGGCGGCGACCGGCTGCACGTCGGCGCTGACCACCGCGTCGCTCCGTGGTCTCCCCTGGGACACCGCCGACAAGCAGGCCGACGTCGCCGACGAAACGGCCGCAGTCGCCGCCGACGGCGACTCGAATGAGTCGGACGACGCCGATGCTCCCGCAGATCACGACGCCAGGCGGGCGGCAGCCATCGAGGAGGCGATCGCCCGACTCTCCAGGGTGGGCAGCCTCGACGAACAGACACAGGCGACGCTGATGGCCACGCTCAATAGCACGGCGCCGGAAGACTGGCCCGTCGTGATCTCCGAGTTTGCGTCAGCCCTTACCGCGGCTGGCACCGAAGCCGGGGGTCCTCACGTCGTTGCCAAGGTCGACATTGCGGCCCCGGCCACGGTATCGGCCCCCGTTCCAGCCCCTTCCCCTGATGCGACTCCGGAGCCGGCTCCCGTGAGTGAACCGGCGGCCGCACCGGAACCCGCCGCCGCGTCCACCGACATCACAGCCGCGCCGAGCGCTGATCCTGATGCCTCTCCGGCTCCCACACCGGCCGAGACTGCGGACGTGCTCCCTGCCAGTAAACCAGCGACCGCTTCCGAGCCCGTTCCCGGCGTCTCGATCCGCACCGCCTGCTTCGCCTCGCGGGTGCAGGCCTGGGGTGTGCTCGACCGGTTTCCGGCCGACCGCTTCGCGCCTGGCCAGGAGGTAATCGTCTACGTGGAACTCGACGACCTCGCGGCCACGACCGCCGCGGATGGCCACACCACCTGCATCGATGCGTCTCTCCGGCTCGTCGCAGCCGACGGGCGCACGCTCAGCGACTGGAAGTTCGAGCCGATCGCCGAGACCTGCGCGAGTCGCCGCCGCGACTACTTCGCCCGGTTCGTCGTACGGATCCCCGAGACGGCAGCCGCCGGCCGTGGCCACGTCGCCCTCACCGTCACCGACACGCTCGCCGGCAAGACCGTCGAAACGACGCTGCCACTCGAAATCACTATCGACTGAACGACGAACGGCCACAGGCTCTCGCTGGGCAACCACAGCGGGCAGTCAAGCGGCTCCATCCCATACAAGCCCCGAGCGCGAGCGACGGGATGGTGATGCACGATCCGGCAAACTGTCTGCCGTCGTTTCGTCGCATGTTTTCCGACTGACGACGAACGTTCGTGACCGGCACACCGTTCTGCCCCTACCTTCTCTCGACCATTCGGGCACGAGAGAGGTTCAGGGCGATGCAGACCCAGCCGCAGGTGTCATTCGACGATCTTCCGGTAGACGAGGCGGTCCGGGACGCGGTCCTCGACCACGTGAGCCAGCTCGAGCGGCTCTCTGACCGAATCACCGGCTGCCACGTCGTGATCGCCCAGCCGCACCGGCATCATCGCGAGGGGCGGCTCTATTCGGTGCGGGTCGACCTGGTGCTGCCGGGTGGCGAGATCGTGGTCAATCGCGACCACCATCTCGACCATGCGCACGAAGACGTGTACGTCGCGGTCCGCGACGCATTTCTCGCCACCCGCCGTCGGCTCGAAGACCACGTTCGCCGGATGCGCGGCGCCGAAAAATCGCATGCTCCGCGGGCCCACGGCCGGATCACCCAGATCTTTCCGCTGCAGGGCTACGGCTTCATCGAGGCGCCCGACGGCCGGGAGATCTACTTTCATCGGAATGCGATCTCCGACCACGATTTCCATATCGTCGACATCGGAAGCGCGGTGTATTTCAGTGAGGAGGAAGGCGACGACGGGCCGCAGGCCCTGGCGGTACAGCTCGTCCACCCCCACAGCCATGTGCTCCATGAGGGAGCGTCACCCGAAGGGGAGGCTCCATGACCCTCGTCAATGCGATCGAGTCGTTCGACGTGTCCATTCCGGCCACCAGCGCCGAAGGCGGGCCGATCCGTCTGCCCGGCACGCTCTGCCTACCGGCACCGCCGACGGGCCTCGTGCTCTTCGCCCACGGCAGCGGGTCGAGCCGCCACAGCCCCCGCAACGCGTTCGTCGCCTCGGTACTCAACGAGTCGTGGCTCGGCACGTTGCTCTTCGACCTGCTCACCGAGCAGGAGGCCACCGACCGCGTCAACGTGTTCGACGTCGGCCTGCTGGCGGAGCGGCTGCTCGCCGCGATCCGGTTCGTCGGTGAACTCGAGCACACCCGACATCTCCCGATCGGCCTCTTCGGCGCGAGCACCGGCGCAGCCGCCGCGCTGGTCGCGGCCGCGCGGGAGCCGAAGGTGGGGGCCATCGTGTCACGGGGCGGCCGTCCCGATCTCGCCGGCCGCAAGCTGCGGGCGGTGCGGGCGCCCACGCTGCTCGTCGTCGGCGAACTCGACACGGACGTGCTCGCGCTCAACGAGCAGGCTTCCGCGCTCCTCGACTGTGAGAAGCGGCTCGCGGTCGTGCCCGGGGCCACACATCTCTTCGAGGAGCCCGGCACGCTCGACGAGGCCGCGCGGCTCGCCGCGGAGTGGTTTGCCAAGCACCTGCACGAGTGAGCGTTTCCCCACACAGATACGGAGCCACCTGTCATGAATCACCGCACGTTCACCGATCGCGACGAGGCAGGCTGGATGCTCGTGGAGCGGCTGCGGGGCCAGTCGCTCGACAAGCCCGTCGTACTCGCCATCCCACGCGGCGGCGTCGAAGTCGGCGCGGCGATCGCCCGCGGCCTCGGCTGCGAGCTCGACGTCGTGCTCTCGCGGAAGCTTCGCGCGCCACACCAGCCCGAGCTCGCCCTCGGCGCCGTCTCGGAGGATGGCGACGTCTACCTCAACCACTTCGCCTCGGCGATGACCGACGTGGGCGATGCCTACATCGAGGCCGAGCGCACGCGGCAGCTGGCGGAAATTTGCCGCCGCCGGGAGATGTTTCGGGCGGTTCGGCCGCAGGCCGACGTGAAGGACAGGTCCGTCATTCTCACCGACGACGGGATCGCCACCGGTGCGACGATGATCGCCGCACTCCACACGGTGCGGGCGGCCGGCGCGAAGGAGATCATCGTGGCGGTGCCCGTCGGGGCCCCCGACCGGATCGATGCGATCCGGCCGCTCTGCGACCGCGTCGTCTGCCTGCAGGAGCCAGAGGCTTTTTGGGCGATCGGCCAGTTCTATCGGAACTTCGAGCAGGTCGAGGACGAGCGGGTCGTGGAGCTGCTGCGCGACTATGGCCTGCCTGCCACGAAATGGGAACGCGCTACGGTTACCCTTTGATTACGCCGAGCGGCCGCAGTCGCGCCACCTTGAGCGACAGCCCCGCGCGGTGCACGACTTCCACGACGATGTCGACGTCCTTGTAGGCCGCCGGCTGCTCCTCGGCGAGTCCCTCGCGGCTGCGACAGCGGGCCACGACGCCGCCCCGCTCCAGCTCATGCTGAATGTTCCGGCCGCGGGCCGCCTTCGTGGCGGCGGTGCGGCTCATGCAGCGGCCTGCGCCGTGGCAGGTCGTGCCGAACGACCGCTCGAGCGACCGCGGCCCGCCCACGAGCACCCAACTCGCCCGCCCCATGTCGCCGGGGATGATGACGGGTTGTCCCCACTCCCGATACCGCGCGGGGATATCGGCATGCCCGGCCGGGAACGCCCGAGTGGCACCCTTGCGGTGCACGCATACGTTTTTGGATATGCCATCGACGACGTGCCGCTCGATCTTCGCCATGTTGTGGGCCACGTCGTAAAGGAGGGTCATTCCCAGCGACTCCCACGATCGGCCGAACATCCGGGCGAAGACCTCGCGCACCTGCCACATCAGAAGCTGGCGATTACAGAAGGCGTAGTTCGCGGCGGCCCGCATGGCACCGAGGTAATGTCGCCCTTCGGGGCTATCGACCGGAGCGCAGACGAGCTGGCGATCAGGCAACTCCAGGCCATACTTCGCGGGCGCGTCTCGCAGAGCCCGCAATGCGTCGTCGCACACCTGGTAGCCCAGGCCCCGCGATCCCGAGTGGATGAGCACGCAGATTTGGCCGGCGTGCAGGCCAAAGGCGGCCGCCGCCCGCTCGTCCTCGACGCGATCGACCACCTGCACCTCGATGAAATGGTTGCCGGCGCCCACGGTGCCGCACTGGTCGGCGCCGCGGGCGAGCGCCCGCTCGCTCACCAGCCCCGGCTCCGCCCCGACGATCGTGCCCTCGGCCTCGGCGCAGGCGATGTCGTCGGGCGTGGCCAGACCGCGGCTCGCGAGGAAGGGCACGCCCTCTGCCATGAGCGTGCGTAGTTCGGCCGGCGAGAACCGATACCGTCCCCCCTGCCCCACGCCCACGGGCACATCACGGATCAGCTGATTGACGAGCTGCACGAGTGTCGGCTGCGCGTCAGCGAGTGTGAGGTTCGTCCGCACGAGCCGCACGCCGCAGTTGATGTCGTAGCCCACGCCGCCGGGTGACACCACGCCGCCGGCCGCGGGATCGGTCGCACACACGCCTCCGATGCAGAAACCGTAGCCCCAGTGAATGTCGGGCATCGCAAGGCTGGCCTGCTGAATGCCCGGCAGGAAGGCGACGTTGGCGACCTGCTCAGGGGCCCGATCGCTGCGAAGCTGCGGAATCAGCCGGTCGTCGGCGAAGATCAGGCCGTCCACCCGCATCCCCGACTTGTACGACCGGGGAATCCGCCAGGTGCAGTCATCGACCCGCTCGAGCGGGCCTTCGAACGACCGGGCGGCTACAGGTTCGATGCGTTCCGTCTGATCGGCCATCGGATCTCTCTCGGCGAACGGGCTGCAATCCTATGCACGCTTCTGCGCGGCCTAAATATCCACGATGAAAAAAGCCTGCCAGCCGTCTGGCGTCTGGCGGACGTCCAGTTCGTGCTGCGTGATCGCCTTCACTTCATGGGCCAGCACGTGCCGGGCCGGGTCATAGGGCTCACCCCGGGCGGTCGCCCGCAGGCCTTGCGGCTCGACGGTCACCGTCACGTCGTGAAACAGCAGTCGCCGCACTTCGAAGGCGGCGTGCAGTTCGCTCAGCAAGTCGAAGAGGAGCCAGGTCGGATCACTCCCGGCGACCGCGAACGACTCGGCAACAGTCGGCCGGATCAGCGCCGGGTCGTCGCAGATGACTGCCGTCAGGCCGCGGGCCGCATCTGCGCAGAGATCGGCAAGCGTGCCAGCTCGCACGCGGATGCCGAGGTCGGCGGTGTGATCGCAGATCTCGTACATGCGTTGCTCTCGAGCCTGATGGCATCCACTGCCCGCAATCAGCTAGCGGCCGCGGCGAGCCGCCTTCGCGGCCTTCTTTGTGGCCTTCTTCTTTGGGGACACTTTCGTGCGGACGGCCGTCTTCACCACCTTCTTCGGGGCCGCATTTCTCGCGGCTACCTTCTTCGTCGCGGCCCGCTTCACGGCCTTGGCTGCTGGCTTCGCCTTGCGGCGCGGCGTCGATGCGGCCGCTTCCACCTCGTCGAGAAATGCATTGGCGGTCTCGGTCAAGTCGGCAGCGGAGAGCGGCTCCACCTCGTCGAGGATGAAGAGGGCGAGTTCGCCCCGCTGCTGGGCGGCCATCAGCGTCTGATACTCGGCCAGCGAGAGGTCATCGTGGTCGTCGTCCTCACTCGTGAGAAACTCGAATCCGACCCGCTTCTTCGCATCCCAGCCGTCGATGTGGAAGCTCACGCCGTACTCGCGAAACATGAGGTTCCGCATGATGGCGTAGCCACGCTTCTTGAACAGTCGAGCCAGGAGGTCACAGGCCGTGGTTTCGCTCAAGATGTCAGACATGGGACCTCGCTTGTAAGTTCCGGTGAATGCTGGGACGTGAAAACGCACGCGTCGCGCGGCCGGACGGCCCGACCGGGTAGAGAGTTGGCAATAATATCCGGTTTCGCCGAGGCCGCGGCCTGCAGAAAGGAAAGCGAAACGGCCGCGCCACTCGCATACGCGGGTGACACGGCCGTTTCAGTACCCCTACGGGGAGTCGAACGAGAGGCCTATTTCCCGGAAAACAGCCCGAACGGCAGGCGCGGCGACACGATTTCCGACACCGGTGACTCTGGTGCCATGATCCCGAGCGACTCCTGGCCCCTAGCGATGCTTGAAAGCTTTCCGGCCGACGTCCGCGACCAGTTGCGGGCTCTTGGCCCCTACATAGCCGCGACGATCCGAAAGCTACTGGCCATGGCTGAGGCCCGTCGGCAGGATTCGTGATCGATCTTCTCGGCCCTCCTGAAGTTTGAGCCGCCCCAGCCTTTGTCTTTGAAGGCAAGTCTGGGCAGCCGAAACTCCGGCTCGTCGAATAGCCGTTTTCCCCTGATGTTCAGCACTCCACGATCGAGATAGCCTTGCCCGCTCGCGAGTACTGCGTGCCTCCCGCCCAGAGTCTTGCCGCCCCAAGTCTTGCCAAGTTTGTTTGTCTTGGCCGCTCGATCGCAGTCCTAATCCTCAGCCATCGAGTACCCCGCCAACAGCCCCGCCACGATCTCTGGCACGCAGACCGTCGCGGCCTTGGCCATGACCTGAGAGCCCGCCTCCGCTCGTTATGGAACCGCAAGACACGGCCAGGATCGCGAGCCCACGCCTCTGGGCACGCCACGTCCTCGACCCGGTGACCTTCCCAGAGACCTTCGGCACCGCGGAACGTCTTGAGACCGCTCTCGGCGCTGATCCCGGCTCCGGTGAGAACGACCACTCTCGGCATGCTTCACCGCTCCATATCCGACCTGGCAGCCCGCAAGTGCTTCGCATCGGCGGAGCCGAATGCGTCGAGGCCGTCGTCGTTTGAGTCCAGAATGGCCGCGTCGGCTTTCATCTCCTGGACGGCTCGGCGGAATTCCTGTCGGACGGAGCTGCATCCGGCCGCCGAGACGGCCAGGACGCAGGCGGCGACGCGCAGGGATCGGGCGGGGTTCATAGCCGGGAAATTACGGCTCGTGGCACCGGCCGGTCAACGGCGATACCCTGCGGCGACCCTCGCAGAGCCACACGCACCACACGCAATGACACCGCCTGCCGATCCAGAGCAGCCCGACTACTACATCGAGAACGGCCTGCTGGTTTGCACGGCGGCCTGCCACCTGAAGCGCGGCTCATGCTGCGGCTCCGGCTGCCGCCACTACCCCTATGAGCCTCCGCACGTCGAGGGCAACACGCAGGTCAGCTCATGAACGCCTACCGAGATGAGGACGACGACGAAGACTGGGAGGACGACTCCGACGAGGAGACCACCGTCTCGTGCCCCTACTGCCGCCGTGACATCCTCGAAGACTCGCCGCGTTGCCCGTATTGCGAGCGGTACATCTCCGAGGAAGATCACGCCAGTTCGCAGAAGCCGCTCTGGGTGATCGTCACGGCTCTGGCCTGTCTGGCGGCGGCGCTGTGGTGGATGCTGGCTTTGCCGGGCTGACAGCCGCGAAATAGCCTCAGCTCGATCACTACGGCGGCGTAGGCGGCGGCTTGATTTGCCCACGCCACTGCACGGACGACTTCGCCTTCCGCCCAGTCGGCTTTGCGAACAAGACCGCGATCCCGGCCAGGATCGAGAGCGAGAGAATGAGCCAGAATCGGCTAGGCATCGTTACGCGACCTCCAGCGGCTCAACACACTTCGCCGAGTCCTGCCGCACGTTGTTCACGAGCCTGCTGACCGGATACGCCGTCATCTCGTCCGGATGAAACGGCCGGAGCAGTCTCGACAACTTATCCACATTGTGTTCGCCTGGGTCGAGCCAGTCGCCAAAGCTCTCCGGCGGGATCACGACCAGCATCCGCTCGTGGATCGCCATCATCGGCTCATTGGCGTCACAGGTCAGGATCGTACAGGACTTGATCGGCTCGCCCTCTTTGTCCCAGCGATCCCAGAGCCCGCCGATGCCGAACGGCTGGCCAGACTTGAGCCTGATGTAGTACGGCTGCTTCTTGCCATCGCGGGCCTGCCACTCGTAAAAGCCGTCCGCGACGATCAGGCACCGGTGGGCCCGGAAGCTCGACCGGAATGAGCCCCCAGTGCAGGGCCACGAGTTACCGGCTGGGCTTCTCTCGGACAGCCAAGACGAGCTGCGACGGCGCGATATTGGAACCGCTCTGGGTGACCCCCTCCCAGTTTCTGTACCAGTGCTCATGAGAGAGATG
>JBAVTF010000098.1:0-10068 GCA_049695995.1 Pirellulales bacterium
GCGCTTCGCACGTCAGCCTGTTCTATCACCCGTGCGGCGGCCGTCTCTGGGCGAGCTTCAGACCTGGGTGCTTCGTCTTGATCCCGTGGACGTAAGCGGCCGTCCATTCGGCCAGCCTGCGGCCCAAGCACTTGCGCGCAGCTTGGCACTGCTCGTCAGTAGGGGCTTTGGCCGAGACAACCCCGTAGTGCAGCGTCATGTCGCGAGAGACATAGTCCGCCACGCCGAAGACCAGAAAGCCGAAGTTCACGAGCACCGTCAGGATGCTCTGACAGGCCAACTCCATGCCGCCGCCCGCGGTACAAAGGTAAAATCTCATGACTGCCGAGACATTCTTTCAAGCGACCAACACCCTGGCACTCCTGGCCTGGATCGCGCTGGTGCTGTTCCCAGGCAAGAAGCTGGTCTCGGGCTGGCTGTGCGCCGTCGTCGTGCCGGGCGTACTGGCTCTGGCGTACGCAGGCGTCATCGGCTGGAAGCTCGCCACGAACGGCCCGGCGCCAGGTGACGTCATGACGCTCACGGGCCTTCGGGAGGTGTTCAGCGACGACTGGGTGTTCGCGGCAGCCTGGACGCACTACCTGGTGTTCGACATGGTCGTCGGCGCCTGGATCGCCCGCGACAGCATGAAACTCGGCATGCCCTGGCCGCTCAGGACCGCAGCGCTCGTGCTCACGTTCCTGGCCGGGCCCGTCGGGTTTCTTATGCACATCGTGAGCCGGGGCGTTTTGCGGCGGGTCGGGAGCGTCGAGTAGCAGGCGGCCTGGCGTGAGGGGCGGCAGCTCGGTGATCTAGCCAGCGAACGCGAAGCCGGGCACGCTATCGGCCATGAGAACGCCCCAGCCAGCCGCCCAAGACGGAACATCACAAGGGGCGGGAGACCAGACTGGTGCCGCTCTTCCCGGAACTGGAGGCCGAGCTGCGTGAGGCCTTCGAGGCCGCGCCGGACGGCGCGACGTACGCGATCGGTACCCGCCTGCGTGAGAAGGCACTGCAGCCTCGGGGGTGGCGGGCATGCAGCCTGCGTCCGCAGTTCATCCGGCTCATCAAGCGGGCAGGTCTCAAGCCGTGGCCCCGCCCGTTCCACAACCTGTGGGCCAGCCGGGAAACGGAACTGATGCACAAGCACCCGATCCACGTCGTGACGGCGTGGCTTGGCAACTCACCGCAGATCGCCATGAAGCACTACTGCAGGTGACCGACGAGGACTTCAAGAAGGTCCACAACCTTGCCAAAGATCAAAACGGAGGGCACGGGATTCGAACCCGCAACCGGTTTCCCGGCATCTGATTTCGAGTCAGACCGCTAGCCATTCGCTTACCCTCCGGGGACGAGTCTAGGCGGCGCCCTGCGGAGTCTCAAGCGCAGGGGCTGCAGCCGCGGTGAACCGCAGGGGTCCGGCTGCGCCGTTCGTAACGAATGGGCGCGGGATGCCAATGCCGCCCAGCGTGCCGGCCGCACCGCCCAGCCGCCAGACACTCGCTCCGCCACCGCCCGCCTGCCGAAACTCGGGAGAGCAGCGGATGCGAGCGACGCCCTGGCCGGCCGTCGCAGCCCCGCCCGGAGCACCTGAGCGCATGGCGAAAGATACCTGGCGGCTCGTTACCCGTGGAGCCGACGGCGAGCTTGTGATTCACGATTTCGATTCCCCCGAGGCCATCCTGCGAACACATCTGCAGGTGGGCTCCGACGATTGCAGCACGGATCTCGCGCTCCGCGGCGCCCCCGTGTTTCGCTCGCTCGTCGGCCCGATGCCCGAGGGCCGAAATATCGTCCGCTACGAAACACCCGAGGTCTTCGAGACGCTGACGAAGGAATGGGCGCTGCCCCGCACGCCCCGGCGACGGTCGCGGAAGAAAGCCGAAGCCCCGGCCCCCGAGGCGACCGATGGCTGAGACCGTCTTCGCGAAGATCATTCGCGGTGAGATTCCCGCGCGGATCGAGCACGACGACGATCTCTGCCTGGCCTTCCACGACGTCGCACCGCAGGCGCCCGTGCACGTGCTCGTGATCCCCAAGCGGCCCATCGAGTCGCTGGCCGGGGTCGCAGCCGACGATGCGGAACTGCTCGGGCATCTCGTCGTCGTGGCGACGCAGGTGGCCCGGCGACTCGGCCTCGATTCGGGCTACCGCCTCGTGGTCAATTGTGGCCCTGATGGCGGCCAGTCGGTCGACCATCTGCATGTGCACGTGCTCGGCGGCCGCCGGCTGGGCTGGCCGCCGGGCTGAGACTGGTCACTGCCACCACTTCTTCGCCTTGCCGCGGCCCAGCGCCGCCTTGGCCGCGGCCTCCTTCGCTGCCGCCTCGACCGCCGACTGCTCGGGCACGAACGCCTCGAGATACCGCGGCCAATGGCCTGAGAGGTCGACGAGACAGCCACCGACGTCGTCGGTCGCGAGCCGCTGATCGATCACCGTCAACAGGCGTGTCAACTGCACCCGCTGGGCTTCGGCGAACGCCAGGTCAAAGAGCCGCACCTCGTCGATCTCGACGCTGCCGGGACCGAGAAGATCGAACCGCACCCGCAGCGACTCCAGCCCGCCGTCGGGCAGGTCGTCTACTTGGAGCACGAACTGCGCCCACTGGCTCCCAAGCGGACGGCCGCCAGCGAGCCCACCGATTGCAGCGAACCGATAGTATTCGCGGCCGTTCTCGTCTCCTTCGAGCGCGATCCGGAGTGGCGGCTGTGGGTCTCCTTCCTTGATCCGCAGCCACGCCGCGATGCTCAGTCGGCCCGACGCCGGCCGCGCGAACGGGTTGCTGCGAAGCGTTGACAGCCCGTTCGCCGACGTGAAGCTCGCCGCCCGACTCCCCGCCGGATCCCGGCCGGCGACGACGGCGAGCGTGCCGCGGCGGGCCTCCACGATCTCCCAGCCCGGCAGGCTCGGCCGCACCCCACCGGTCATCGCACCCTCACCCCCCAGTTCGAAGCTCGGGTTGTCGAGCACATCGATCGGCACGGGCATCTCGAGCGTCTTTCGTCGTTCCTTCAACTGCTCGACGCGGGCCACGACCGCATCCCGCACCGCCGGCCCATACCCGATCCGCGCCGTTGTGATCCGCACCGTCCCTTCGACCCACAGGCCGCGCATGCCCCAGGCCTCGACGGGGATCGGGAAGGATGCGTCAGCGAGTGGCAGTCGCGTACCCGTCACGGCATCGACCACGCCGAGCGGCTGCCGATCGAGCGTCACCGTCACCGTCGCCGCCTCCGCAGCCGCATTCACCACATGCAGCCACGTCCGCCCGCTCACCTGTTTGCTGCGGACGACCAGCGGGGCGGGCAGCCCGGCGACGGTGTCGAACGGCTCGGCGGGCAGGCTTTCGACCGCCTGCCGGCTCGCCAACTGCTCCGCGGGCAACGCGCGGACGAGTCCCTCATCGAACACGACTTCGAGATCCGAGGCGACGTGGGCCTCGGCCAGGCTCCGCTCCCGCTCGGTGAACGTCGCAGCGCAATGGATGGACACCGGACCGCTCACCGCAGCGGAACTGAACGGTCCATGTGGCACGACACCGGTGAGTTCGAGCTGTCGCGACTCACCGAGTAGGGTGCCGCCCCGGCGGCCCGAGGTCGTGACGGCGAGCGCCCGATTCGCAGCGGTCGTGGCCGATTCGGCGGCCAGACTCCGGCCCCCCCCGCGCACCTGCGGCGGCACATAGAGCACCCGCGAATCGTCTGCAAAGCACGCCGGGTCGAAGGCGATCTCACGCAGCACGCCGACGGTGTGCGACTCCGCGGCCAGCGTGGGGCGAAACCGAGCCGCCAACTCGCCGCCGGAAAGCAACGTCGTGGGCACAACGGCGAGCACGCGGCCCTCGCGGCCGTGCGTCACCACGTCCGCCAGGCGTCTCCAGAAGGCAGCCGTCTGTGCGGCCCGCCATTCGAGCCACTCCGCTCGCATCGGCCCCTCGACGACCGCAGCACGCGCGGCGAACCGATTCTCGGCGGCAGGCTCTTCGAGTTTCATGTCGGCGAGAAACCGGCCGAACGTCGCGTCGTCGAGTCCCCAGGCCACGCCGGGCATGTGCAACCAGCCGTCGCTGGTGAGCACGACGGCCACCCCGTCCACGGCCGCCGCGTCGCGGGTGCGACCGACGAGCTCTTCGAGCAGTTCGACCACGGCCGCCTGCACTCGCGGATCGAGAATGTTGTAGTGAACGCCACCCTGCGGCCCCGTTCGCCGCGGCCGTCCGTCACGCCCCACGCAGGCGATGCCCGTCGCGTCGGAGCCGCCGCGAGCCAGCACGGCCTCCACCGCAGGAAGCGGCGCATCGAACACGACAGCCGGCAGGAGCCGCACGCCCTCGCGGCCACACCTGCGGCAGAGCAGCTCCAGAAGATCCTTCGGCCCGGGATCGAGTCCGACGTCGGCGACGGCCCCACTGCCCCAGCGCGGCGCCTGCCGCACGACCGCGGATGGCCACGTGGCGGCACCGCCGGCATACACCGTCACGACCGCGCCGGCTGCGGCCCGAGCCCGCAGCTGCTCGACGAGGTGCTGCGTCGCGTCGAGATGCGTTCGCCAGTCGGACACCGCGCCGGCTCCATCGCGGACCACCCGATCGCGGCCGCCGAAGTCACTGAACGATGGATCGGAGACATACGCATGGAGTCGGCGGCCTCCGCTGGTGAGCGGTCGCGCTGCAGCAGGCAGCCGGTCCGGCCCGGCCAGCACCCGCACGCGGCCGAACAGGGCGGGCTGGCTGCCAGAATTCGCAATCACCACGAGTGGCTGGCGGGTCGTGGGCCAGAAGGCAAAGCGATGGACGCCGAGGCGGGCAGTCCCAGCCTCACGCCGCACCTCGAAGCCCCCCGCATGTCGTGGCTGCACCTTCGCCCCGGCCGCGTCGGCCTCGAGCACGGCCACACCAACGACGGAATCGCGATCCGACGGGAACTCAATCTCCACCACATGCGGCCGCCCCGGTTCGGCATTCGCCACCAGCACGCCTTCCCAGCTCGGCGTTCCCTTGTCGTCGCACGGCGGCAGCCGCAGCATCGGGCCGAGCGGGTGCGGCTCCACCCGGCTATGACCGACGGCCAGCAGGCCGCTCAGCCGCGGCACCATCGACGAGAGTGAGGACACGCTCGGCACCGGCACGGCCGGCAGCTTCGGCAGCGGCACGTTCGGCCGCGGAATCGCGGGAAGCGACATCGAGGGCAATGGCACGGCCGGCAGCGGCATGCTCGGCAGCCCGAGGCCCGGCAGCCTGCGGAGCCGCTCGTGGAGCTTGGGGCTGCCGGGGTCGAGTTCGTAGAGCACCTTCCAGTCTGCCGTCGTCGGCACTTCGGCCGCGGTGTCGGCGATCGCGACGAGCTGGACGGTGCGGCTGGCCAACGGCCGCGTCCAGCGCAGGCTGCTGCGCTCCACAGCCTCGAGTTCGATCTCGTACGCGGCCTCGACCGCAGGCAAAACGACGTCGAAGGTCACGGCCGCATACCGGATCGGCTGCGGCCCCGCGACCGCCGGATCGACTGCGAGCGGCGTGAGCACCGTCTCGGAGGCCGCGATCTCGCTCCCCTCCCCGGTCGGCTTGAGCCGCATCGCGAGCACGACGGGCAGGCCGCTATCGGCCTTCGCCATGAGGAGTGGATCGACCGTGATCCGCACGCGATCGCCCGGCCGCCGCACCGCCTCGCGCGACATCGCCACCGGATCAGCGCCAGCATCGCCCAGCGTGACTCGCAGCATGTCGCCGGCGGCGATCTTGGCAGCGAATCGATTGCCGACGTCGTCCAGCGGCTCGGACACAGGCTTGCCGAGCAGATCGGCGAGTGGCACATCGATCGCGATCGGGGCGGAGGACGATCCCGCGGGTCGCAGCGCCGCAACGAGCCGTCGACCGGGGACATCGCGCACCACGATCTCGACGCCGTCGTTGGTGACCGGCCGAGGCTGGTGCACTTCGAGGGCATGTGACTGTTCGTGCACGAAGGCGGCCGCATCCGGCTCCAGTGACAGCGTGCGCCAGCCCACGGGCTCTGCCGGCGCCGACGCATCGGCGGCATTGACGACCGCGATGCGGCCGGTCCAGGCGCGTGGCTGTCCGCCTCCCCACGTGATCCGCACCGTCAGCGGCCGGCCGGCCGAGGCCGGTGGGACCGGCGCTGCGATCGCCGTGGCGAGGTCTGCTGCGTCTGTCGTCGGCAGCGGCAGCCAGAGAATGGCCAGCGCAGCAGCGAGCAGACGCCACGACGGCAGCATGATGCGAGCGCACGACGACACGAGCCAGCCATCCAGGGCCAGTGATCCCGCGCGGCACGGCGACGATCGCAAGCGGGCGGGGGGCGGATGGTAGCGAGACGGCGCAGGCCGGGCAAAGCTGTTTTACCCGTGAAAAACTACCCGTGGCCCCGCTCCACGGCCGGCGAGAGCGGTGCAGTCCAGGCCTGGCGCGGGTCGCCAGCCGCCAGCATGCCGAGCAGGCCGGCGAGTTCGTCGACCTCCTGCGGACAGCGATCAGCCACATCACACAGCTCGAAAAAGTCGTCCGGCTTCGCGTAGAGCCGAACACCGCCGGCGGCCGACGCATCATCCGCCGGCTCCCGCGGAGCGATCGCCTGCCAGCCGCCGGTCACGATCGCATCGCCCCCCCGTGTCGTCGCGATCACGCGATCGCGGCCCAGCGACGACCATTCGGCGAGGAGTGAGGCCAGACTGCGCCCCTGCCAGGGCTCGTGCGGCAGTTCGGCCGGCGCAGCGTTGCCCACCAGCTCGCGAAGCGTCGCGCCCAGGTCGGCCGGCGTGGCCAGGCCTGCGCAGCGTTGGGCAGCCATGCGGCCCCGGGCATCGACGAGGATCGCCGGCAGGTGTATGAGCTCGCCGTAGGGGGGCATGTCGCTGGGCCCCACGCAGCGGTGCAGTCCGAGGCCCATGCCGCGCAGGCCCACCACGAGCACGGTCCACGGGCCGTCGCCCGCCGCCTCGACCAGCCCGGCGAGACATCGGTCGAGGAGCGTCAACTGGGCGGCGAACACATGGCGGATGCCCACGAGCAGGTCGGGATCGGTGTCGGCCCCGGCCACGAAGTCGGGCACGGCGGCGCCCGGTGGTGGCGGCGGGTCATCCGGATCCTGATAGGCGGCCACGAAGTCCTCGGGCGCATCCCAGGCGATGCCGAGCACCGAGGCATGCACGATGAGGTGGCGCGAGCCGCGAGCCACCGCGTCGGCCGCAGCCGCGAAGAGCCGCGCGAGAGTGGTCGCCTCCGGCTCGGCCTCGGCAGTGGCTTTCGGCAGGGCCTCGACGACCTGCACGGTCGCGCGTCTCTGGAGCCCATCCATCGGACCGGCGGCCGCGAGCCGCGGGTCGTCGGTCACCACGGCTGCGTCCTCGAGGCCGCCGATGAGATCGAACAGCGAGCCCTCGGCGTCGTCGGTCGTGGCGTAGAGCCGATCGAAGACAAGCCCGCGCCCCGCCAGCGCCGTGAGCGTCGGCATGGCCACCCAGGTTGCGCCGTACGGCGGCAGGATCCAGGCCGGCAGCCGATCGATCGCGATCACGAGCAGGCGGGACGGAATGGGCGGCATGCGCCGGTGCTCCTCGGGGACCTGTTCATTCGATGGCCTGCCCACTGAATCTCGTCCGGGATCTGTTGCCTTGATGGTGGGCGGTCAGCCATGCTGTCAAACTCCCAATCGCCCGCGCCGGATCTGGCATGGCTCATTCGCCTCATTCCTACCGCACCCAGCCGGCCGCCACCACGCGGATGCCCCCTGGCATCCCCTTCATCGTGGGCAACGAGGCGGCCGAACGGTTCTCGTTTTACGGGATGAAGACGATTCTCGTCGTCTTCATGACGCAGTATCTCCTCTCCGCGGCCGGCCAGCCCGACGTCATGACGGAGACGGAGTCGCGGGAGTGGATGCACCTGTTCGTGGCCAGCGCCTACCTCTTTCCACTGATCGGCGGCATCGTGGCCGACGCCTTCCTGGGGAAGTATCTCACGATCCTGCTGCTCTCGCTCGTCTACTGCGTGGGCCATCTGTTTCTGGCGTTCATGGACATGCCCGGGCCATTCCTGGAGGCCACCCTTGCCCCTCGCGGCTGGCTGCTCGCCGGACTGGCGCTGATCGCCATCGGCTCGGGGGGCATCAAGCCCTGCGTGTCGGCTCACGTCGGCGACCAGTTTGGCCAGTCCAACAAGCACCTCCTGGAGCGGGTGTTCGGCTGGTTCTATTTCGCGATCAACTTCGGCTCGTTCTTCTCCACGCTGCTCACGCCGTGGCTGCTCGTGAAGGCCGGGCCGGGTTGGGCCTTCGGCGTGCCCGGCATCCTCATGGCCGTCGCCACGCTCGTGTTCTGGCTGGGCCGCCACCGGTTCGTGCACGTGCCGCCTCGGGGCATGGCCTACTTCCAGGAGACGTTCAGCTCGGAGGGGCTCGCGGCGATCGGCCGGCTTGTCCCGCTCTATCTGCTCGTGGCAGTATTCTGGTCGCTGTTCGACCAGTCCGGAGGAGCCTGGGTGCAGCAGGCGGCCCGGATGGATCGGCGGTTTCTCGGCATCGACTGGCTCGAGAGCCAAATCCAGGCCGTCAACCCGCTGCTCGTGCTCCTCTTTATCCCGCTCTTCGGCCTCGTCATCTACCCAGTCGTCGGCCGGGTACTCGACTTCACGCCGCTCCGCCGGATCCTGGTCGGCTTCGCGCTCGCCACGGCGGCCTTCGCGATCTCGGCCTATGCCGAGCGGCTGATCGACGCCGAGGCCGCCCGGCTGGCGGTCGTTCAGGAGGGGGCGACCGCCGCCCGCTGGCCCTCGGTCGCCTGGCAGCTTGCAGCCTACGTGGTGATCACCGCCGCGGAGTTGCTGGTGTCGATTACCTGCCTGGAATTCAGCTACACACAGGCCCCGCCCCAGATGAAGTCGCTCGTGATGAGCCTGTACCTCCTCAGCGTCTCACTGGGCAACCTGTTCACGGCAGCCGTGAACATGGCGACGAAGGATGCGGCCGGCAACTCCACGCTGACCGGAGAACGCTATTATTGGTTCTTCGCGGGCTGCATGGCGGCCGCCACGGTGCTCATGGTGCCCGTGCTGGCCTGGTATCGGCCGCGAGAGTATCTGCAGCGCGAGGCCGAGGAGGTGGTGACATGAACGGACGCACGATGATCAGCGCTGGCATGACGTCGCCGCGGCCGACGCGGCGGGGATTCCTGGCCGCCTCGGCTGCCATGGTGGGGGCCGGGGTGTCGGCGCGGGCTGCCGTCGAGCCCGCTGCGAAGCCACCCGCGTTTCGCATCTCGCTCGCTCAATGGTCGCTCCACGAGACGCTCTTCGCGGGCAAGCTCGACAACCTGGAGTTTCCCCGAGCCGCCAAGCAGCAGTTCGGCATCGAGGCCGTCGAGTACGTCAACCAGTTCTTCAAGGACAAGGCCCGCGACGCCGACTATCTCGCCGAGCTCGCCACCCGCGCCGCGGACGAAGGCGTGACGAACGTGCTCATCATGTGCGACGGCCTGGGCAATCTCGGCGATCCCGACGAGCAGGCCCGCACGCGGGCGATCGAGAACCACTTCCCCTGGGTGGAGGCCGCCAAGCGGCTCGGCTGCCACTCGATCCGCGTCAATGCGGCGAGCAAGGGGACGTTCGAGGAGCAGCAGAAGCTGGCCGCCGACGGTCTGACACGGCTAGCCGAATATGCCGACCAGATGAAGATGAGCGTGATCGTCGAGAACCATGGCGGTCTCTCCAGCAACGGCGCCTGGCTGGCGGGCGTGATGAAGCTGGTCGATCGGCCCAACTGCGGCACGCTGCCCGACTTCGGTAACTTCCACGACTACGACCGCTATCAGGGCGTGGAGGAGCTGATGCCCTTCGCCAAGGGCGTGAGCGCCAAGAGCCACGAGTTCGACGCCGAGGGCAACGAGGTGCGGACGGATTATCGGCGGATGATGGCCATCGTGCAGGACGCCGGCTACACCGGCTGGATAGGCATCGAATATGAGGGCAAGGCACTCCCCGAGCCCGAGGGCATCCTCGCCACGAAGAAGCTCCTCGAACGCGTCCGCGACGAGTTGGCGGGGCGTCCGTAATCCGTACGCCCGCCACCGTCGGCCCGTTGC
>JBAVTF010000099.1:0-8595 GCA_049695995.1 Pirellulales bacterium
GCCCCGAGAGCCGGCGTATGCCGCCGAGCGCAGGCAGGATGCCGAAGCGAAGGCGGCATCCGAGCGAGCGAAGGCATGGATGCCGTAGCGAGCGTCCGGCGACGGGGCAGTGGGCAGTCCCGAACCCATGCCGCAGGAGGTCGACCCGCTGCGGAATAGATGGGCCCACGGTGTTCACACCGCTGCCCGCACACGGAGTGTGCGGACTACGGGTGCGGACTACGGGTGCGATTACGGCGTGTGCGGGCTACGGGCGGGACGACGGGTGCGGTAGAGTAAGGGGCTCGCGTGTGGCAGGCTCTCTATGGAAACCGACTTCGTCAATTGGCTGCTCGCTCGGATCCCCGCTGATCCGCGGCTCGAGGTGCCGCCGGGCGACGACGCCGCCGTGCTGCGTCCGCCCGCGGGACGACGGACCGTTGTCACCGTCGACATGCTGATGGAGGGCACCGACTTCATCCTCGGTCCCGACTGCACGCCGCGGGCCATAGGACACAAGGCCCTGGCCGTGAATCTCAGCGATCTCGCCGCGATGGCGGCCCGCCCGGAGGCGGCGGTCGTGGCCGTGTCGCTGCCCCGCCGCGGAGGCGATGCCATCGGCCGCGGCCTCCTCGAGGGAATCGAGGCACTCGCGTCGGAGTATGGCGTGACGCTCGCCGGCGGCGACACCAACGCCTGGGATGGCCCGCTGGTGATCAGCATCACAGCCATCGGCAGCGTGGCCCCTGGAGCTGCCTGGCGGCGCGACGGGGCCCGTCCTGGCGACCTGCTCGTCGCCACCGGTGCCTTCGGCGGCAGCCTGCTTGGCCGGCACCTCGCCGTGATGCCGCGGTGCCGTGAGGCGCTGGCGATCGCGGCCCGTCATCGGGTGCATGCCGCGATCGACGTCAGCGACGGACTCACGCTCGACGTCTCCCGCATGATGGCCGCCAGCGGCACGGCTGCCGTGCTCGACGCCGCCCGGATCCCGATCCACCCCGATGCCGTCCGCATGAGCGGCCACTCCGACGACGGCCGCACACCACTCGATCACGCGCTGGCCGACGGCGAGGACTTCGAACTCGTGATGGCCATGCCCCCCGAGGCGGCCCACGCCGCCGTGGCAGGCAGCCACGACGTGCCGCATGCCATGCCCCTGAGCATCATCGGCGAAGTGACGGCGGGCCAGGGGCTGTTCCTCCGGCAGCCCGATGGCTCGCAGGCGCCGCTCGCAGCCCGCGGCTACCTCCACGACTTCGACAGCTGACGCTCGCTCCCATGCTCACGCTCACCCATGCCGTTCCCGACGAAGGGGCCCTGCCCCGGCTGGCTGGTGCCCTCGCCACCGCCCTTCCGCCCCGAGGCTTCGTCGCCCTCCATGGAGACCTCGGCGCTGGGAAAACGACGTTCGTGAAGCAGGTGGCTGCCGCCGTGGGGATCGACCCGGCGGAGGTCGTGAGCCCGACGTTCGGCCTGATTCACATTCACGACGGCCCGGTGTGCCGGATCGTCCACACCGACATGTACCGGCTCCCCGACGCGGCCGATCTCCATGAGACCGGCTGGGACAATGCCATCAGCGATCCCTGCCTCGCCTTCGTCGAATGGCCGGAACGAATCGCGGCCGCCCTCCCGGCCGACCGGCTCGACATCGTGATCACGATCACAGGCCCCACATCACGCGAGTTCTCCTTCACGCCCACCGGCCCGACGCACGACGCTGCGGTCGCCCGCCTCCGTGATCTCCTTGCCGTATGATGCTGACCATGCGACTCACTCCCGCCACATCCCTGCTCGCCGTGATCGACGTTCAGGAGCGACTGCTCGCCGTCATCCGCGAGGCCGACCGCATCGTCGCCCGCTGCTCGCGGCTGGCCGAGGCCGCCCGCATCCTCGGCGTGCGGGCCGTGCTCACCGAGCAATATCCGAAGGGTCTTGGCCCCACGCCGGCGACGCTTGCGGCATTACTCCCGCCTGCCGCCCCCAAGATGGCGTTCAGCTGCTGTGGCTGCGGTGGCTTCGACGCGGCCCTCGCTCCGGAAATTACCAGCGTGGTGCTCGCTGGCCTCGAAACCCATGTCTGCGTCACCCAGACGGCGCTCGACCTGCTGGCCCACGGCGTCGGGGTGTTCGTAGCGGTCGATGCCGTCGCGTCGCGGCACGCGATCGATCACGACATCGCTCTGCGCCGGCTGGAAGGGGCTGGTGCGGTGCTCACGACGACCGAGGCCGTGCTCTTCGAATGGTGCCGGTCGGCCGAGCACCCGCAGTTTCAGGCGATCCGCCGGCTCGTGACGTCAGCCTGAGCCTCCTGCCGGGGCCGGCTCCTGCGTCAGGTCGACGGGCTCCGTGCCCGCGGCCGCGTCGGCCAGTCCGCGGAGCCGACCGAGCTTCACGGCAGCCGCCGGCTCGCCCGGCTGTTCCTGCCCTGGCGCCGACCCGAACCGGATCGTGCGCGCCTCAGGGCCGACGAGTTCCCAGACACGACCGCGGGGAGTGTCGGCGGCCCGCAGTTCGCGGAGGCCCAGCTGTTTCCAATCCGGGCCGATCGCCGCGGCGACGGCCGCCGCCTCGTGCACGAGCGGGTCACCCCAGCGCGATCCCTCCACACCGAGCGGGCTCGACTGCACGTTGACGACCCGCGGATACTCCGCCGCAGCCTCGGCGGTGAAGTCGGCGCTCGGCAGCACCACGCCCTCGGCATCGACGGCGAGCAGGCCTCCCGGCACGCCGACCATCGCCACCGGCTCACGGCAGCGAACCTCGATCACCGCAGCCGCCGGCTCGCGGAGCGTCACCCGCTCGACCTGCCGCACCCAGGGATGCATCGCGAACGCCCGCTCCAAACGCTGCGGCAGCTCTGGATCGTCGAGCGGCAGCCCGCCGTCGAGGCTCGCATTGCGGAGCGCCTCCGTTCTCAGGTCACCGCGCACCCACAGAGCAACCCCCTGCACATCGACTGCCTCGGGAAAGAGCACCGTGTCGGGATTGGCCCGCACGGCCTCGCCAAACCGGTCCCAGAGTTGCCAGCCGATGAGGGCCGCCGCCGCGGTCACGGCGATCGCCCCGAGTCCCGCCCGGTGCGTCGTGAGGAACTCAGCCAGCGGCGCGGGCCGCGATGGCTCATCGATCGGCGGACGGCGGCGCGGAGGTGCATTCATCGGTCACGGCCCACGGCACGGAATCCAGACATCAAGACGCGGCCATGCCGAGCCCCGTTGACGCTCACCAGACCTCGATCTGGGGCGTGAGATCGACGCCAAGCGAATCGCGCACGCGGACTCGCACCTGTTCGACGAGCGCTCTCACGTCGTGGCTGGTGCACTGCGGACCGGCCACCACGTAGTTGGCATGCGGCCCATACACCGCCGCGCCCCCCACCCGCATGTCGCGGGCTCCGGCCTGAACGACGAGCGACTCGGCCGTCATTCCCAGCGGATCCTTGAACATCATCGCCACGCTCCGCGTGCCGCTCGGCTGCTCGGAGCGGCCCACGATCCACTGCTTCTGCATCCGCTTCGTGAGCAACTCGGCCGGCTCCGCGTCGAGATCGAGCCGGCAGCCGAGCACGATGCAGTCGTCGAGATTGCTCCAGCGGGACTCGAAGGCGAGTCGTGAGGTGTCGCGGGTCTCCACCGTGCCGTCGGCGAGCATCACGGTCACGGCCGCCACGAGTTCGCCGATGTCGCCCCCCTTTCCGCCGGCATTGCCCACGAGCGCGCCACCGACGGTTCCCGGCACGTCCACGAGCGTCTCGAGCCCTGACAGCCCGGCCTGCACCGCCGCCGAGACCACGTGCACGAGCTTCGCTCCGGCGCCCGCACGCACGCTCGGCGGGGCCACGTCGATGCCACAGAAAGCAGGGGCCGACAGCCTCACCACCATCCCCGCAAATCCATCGGCCGACACGAGCACGTTGGAGCCGCCGCCGATCACCTTCACCGGGATGCTCTGCTCGTGGCAGCGGCGCACCACACGAGCGAGCGCGTCGACATCAACGGGCTCGCAAAAGAACCGTGCCTCGCCGCCGAGGCCAAGCCAGGTGTGATGGGCGAGTGGCTCCCGGCGCGAAACCGCCACGCCCAGGTCGTCGAAGGGCGTGGCCTCGTGCCGGCCGGCCTCCACCGTCGCAGCTACACCGGGCGTCGTTGCTGCCTGACCGCGTTTGTTCATGAATCAGCACTTCCGGAGACGTGACACGCAGGCGGACCTGCCGCCCGTGGCCCGTGATTGTGCCGCACCCTGCGGCCTCACGTCCATCCGAGCAGTCTGACGAGCCACTGGTCAGGCGGCGTGGCGTTGGCCGACGGAGCGTGGCGGATGGGCAAGTTGGAGCCAGCCATCGACGACCCGCGGCAGCGAGGCCGCATCGGCCGGCCCGCCGGACCCCGGCCCGGCCGTGGCCGTGACCGGATCGCCTATCACGAGCACACAGTCCCGCGCCCCCGACCGCGACAAGAGCCGGTCGATCGCGGCATAGGCGGCCAGGTCGGCCTGGCCCGGGTGCAGCTCCTCTTCATCCATCATCGTGGGCGGGGCCACCACCGACTCGTCGCACCAGCGAAAAACAGCCTGCTCGAAGGCATCTCGGCCCACCACGTCGACAGCCCGCTCGTCGGCGATCACCGCCAGCCGCCCCCGCGTGAGACCGCGGAGGCTGCGGAGCGTGGCCCGCAGCGCGTGGCCACTAGATGGGGCGTCGATGAACACCGGCACGTCTTGGCCGCGGTCGAGCCGCTCCATGCGTCCTGCCACGCTGCCGGCGGCCTCGAGTCCGGCGACGATCCGCTCGAGCGGCAGGCCGTGACGAAGACCGATCGCAGCCGCCGTCAGCGCGTTGCGGGCGAACGATGTGACGGGGGCGTCGACACGCACCGGCAGCGACTGCCCGCCCGCGGAAAGCAGGAACGTCTGCCCGTGGAGGCTTCGCTCGATGGCCCGCGCCCGCACGTCGCAGGCCGCTGTGAGGCCGGCCGTCAAGCAGCTCACGTCGCGGTCGAGCCCCGCGGCGCGGGCAAGCAAACCGTCCAGACCACCGTCGCCGTCGGCCACGAGACAGCCCCCGGCAGCCAGCGCATCGAGAATCCGTTCCTTGATCCGCCGATAGGCGCGGGTCGTGCCATGCTCGTCGAGATGCGCCGAGCCGATGTTCGTCATCGCTACGGTGTCACAGGCCACGCCCGCGAGCGCCTGACTGGCGAGCATCCGGCTCGACACCTCGACGACGACGTGGCTCGAGCCCCCTTCGGCGAGCCGTGCCAGCCACTGGGCGAAGAGCCGCGGGTCGGCATAGTCGCACGGTTCGGGCGTTGTGGCGTCAGCGTCAAGGCAGCCCACGTCGGAGAGCACGCCCACACGCAGTCCAGCCTCGGCGAGCACGGCCGCGGTGAGCCACGCGGTGGTGGTCTTGCCGCTGGTGCCGGTGATGGCGATGACCCGCATCTCCCGGGCTGGGTCGCCGGCGAGGGCGTGGGCGAGCCGGGCATAGGCCCAGTCGGTATCCGGCACGACACACAGCGGCATGCCTGCGGTTGGCAGCATCCGCTCGGCGATCACGCCGACCGCGCCGCGGGCGAGCGCCTCGGCCACCTCGTCATGGCCGTCTCCGTCGGTGGTCAGTCGGGCGACGAACACATCCCCTTTGCGACAGCGGGCGGCATCGTCCGTGACGCTGCGGGCCACGATGTCGTCGCAGGCGAAGAATCGCGTCTGCGGCAGGATTCGGGAGAGAACCACACCGCGGCTGCGCACCCCGCGGAGATCGTCGTTCGGCGTCATGATGGCCTCCTGCCACTCACACACTTTGTCCCGTCGCATCCATCCTTGAACGCGACAGGGCGGCATTGTCCGCAGGGACCGCAACGGGTCAATATCGTCTGTGGCAAGGCATTGGCGGGCTGCCCGCGGCCTTGCCTCACTTGCCAAAACCCCGCCGGCGCACAGCGATGCCGTCATGCACACGGGCGAACTGAGCGGCCACTCGTCATCTTGTCCCATAATGCGCAGGCATGTACATTTTCAATGTCTGCGACGCGTTGACCGCATCACCCGCCGCCGGAGCCTGTACTGATGAAGACCGTGTCGTTCACCGACTTCCGCAGTCAGGCATCGACGCTTTTCGACGCGGTCGAACGGGGAGAGACCCTGGTCGTCCTCCGACACGGCAAGCCGGTTGCCGAGATTCACCCTGTGGCGGCGGCCGGCCCACGCACACCATCGTGGCGGAAGCCGGGCCTGCGGCTCGCGGCGAAGGGGGCGGCCCTGGCGGCGGCCATTCTCGCAGAGCGGGCGCATGAAAACGTTCCTTGACTCGTCAGCCTTCGCCAAGCGCTTCATCGAGGAACCGGGGAGCGAGGCGGTGGAATCGCTCTGTCAGGCCGCCTCGGAACTGGCGCTGTGCGTGACCTGTGTGCCGGAGATTCTCTCGGCAGTGAATCGGCGACTCCGCGACCGCCTGTTGAAACGCGAGCACTACGACTTGATCAAGCGGCATCTTCTCCAAGATGTCGCCGACGCCACGATTGTCGATCTTACTCCCACTGTTATCGCAGCCACGGTGACGGTGCTCGAAACGTCCGCCGTCGGTGCCGCCGACGCCATGCACGTGGCGGCGGCGACTGCGTGGGGGGCTGATCTGTTCGTCTCGGCCGACCGGCAGCAATGTGCCGCGGCTCGCAAGGCCGGACTGCCGGTGAAGGCCGTCTAGACCATGTCCATCGCCCCATCCTCACTGCCCGCCGCTCTCCGTCGCCACGTGGCGTGGATCGGACCGACACGCTCGGTGGAACTCGCATGGGCCCGCGACCGCGTGGCAGCCTGCGCAACCGTGATCGAGATTGCTCGTCCGGCTGACGTGGCGGCCCGCGTCGATCCGGTCGCAGGGCCGTGGCCGGCAATCGCCGTGCTCGCCAGCGACATGCCGAGCCGCTGGACGCCCGCCGATGCAGTGACGGTGTCGCGGTGCTGGCCACTGACGCCCGTCGTTTCGGTCTGCACGCCGCTCGCCGAGGGCCGCCGCCGCAGCGGGCCGCCGTTGCCGGGTGTCGAAGAAGTGGCCTGGAACGAACTGCCAACCCGACTCGCGGGCTGGTTCGCAGATCTCGACGCCGGCCGCCCAGGCGTGATCGGCCTGCCTGCCGCGTCGCGGCGCGAAGATCGCGTACTCGAAGCAGCGGCCCGCCTCGGGGCGGCTGCCCACCGGGCCGGCGAGCCGCTGCGGGTGGCCGTGGCCGCCCGCCACGCCATCGACCTCGACGGCATGTCGGGACTGCTCGCTGCGAGCGGCGCGGCCGTCGTCGATCGGAGCCTGGGGAGGCCGCGGCTCGACGTGCCGGCCCGCCTCGTCGTCTGGGATGTCGGGCAGGTCACCGCGGAGGTGCTCACCTGGCTCCGCATGCTCACGATCCAGCAGCCTGGCCTTACCGTCGTGCTGCTCGATTCATTTCCCCGGGCCGACACGAGCCTCGCGGCGTTCGACGCCGGTGCCCTGGCCGTGCTGGGCCGCCCGCTTGCGGTCGAGTCGCTGGCGGGACTGTTTTCCAGCCTGAAAACACCGGCCGCTCAGACGGCCGGCCCTGCATTTGCCACCAGCCCCGGCACTGACCTTGGAGCGGCCGGACCGGGCCACTAGCATCCGCCCCCGATGCGGCTTCCCGCCCCCACCACCCCCCTGCCCCTCGTCGCGTGCGCGGCCTGCGCCTGCCTGCTGGCCTGCGCTGCCGGCTGCGTGCACTTCGTGGGCGTCGATCCGCTTGCGCCGCAGGTGCGTTCGCTCCAGCAGTCGGTCGCACTCCCCTGGCTCGACGCCGGCGACATGCCCGGCCGCACGGAGATCACGGCCGGCCAGCTCGTGATCCATGCTGATTTTCCGGTGGCACATCAGCATCGCCTCATCCGGGAACTCGAGTCGCTGCGGGTGGACGTGAGCCAGACGCTCGGCCTGCCGATCTCCGACGAGCCCGTGCATCTCTACCTCTTCGAGAATCCGACCCGCTACGACGAGTTCGTCGCCAAGCGATTCCCTGGCTTCCCGGCCCGCCGGGCGTTCTTCGTGGAGACCGACACATCGCTCTCCGTGTTCGCCGCCTGGCAGGACCGCGTGGCCGAAGACCTGAGACACGAGACCACGCACGGCTACGTGCATGCCGTGGTGCCGGCCCTGCCGCTCTGGCTCGACGAGGGCATCGCCGAATACTTCGAGCTGCCGCGGGCGGAAGGGGGCGAGCACAAGGCCCACGTGGCCCATCTGGCCGGCCGGCTCATCGAGGGCACCTGGCAGCCCGACATGCAGAAGTTGGAGGCGATCACGTCGGCGGCCGACCTTTCGCAGGATCACTACGCCGAGGCCTGGTGCTGGGTGCACTGGCTGCTCGCCACGCCCGAACGCCGCACGCTCCTGCAGGATTACCTCGCCGACGTCCGTCGCGACGCGACGACCGCCCCGCTCTCGATCCGGCTGCGGCACACTCCGGGCATGTCTGCGGATATCACGGCCGCCGTGAAGGCCCACGTGGAAGCACTCGCAGGCGAGTCGGAGTTTGCCCCGTCCCCGTAGGCCCGTCACTCCGTGACGGGCAGCCCGTTGCGGAGCAACGGGCTCACGGCTTCCGAAACAGC
>JBAVTF010000100.1:0-12612 GCA_049695995.1 Pirellulales bacterium
GCCGTTGGTGATGCTGCCGCCATACGTGCCCGAGCTGGCCGAGCTCGCCGTGAACGTCATCGCACCGGCCTGGCTCGACGTGATCGTGCTGCCGGCCGAGCCGGTGAACAGGCCGACCGTGATCGACCGGCCGCCGAGGTCGAGCGTGCCGCCGTTGAGGGCGAGCGGATTGGTGCTGGCCCCCAGCGCCGTGGTACCGGACGTGCCCACGACGAGTGCGCCGCCGTTGATCGTCGTCGCGCCGCTGTAGAGGTTGCTGCCGGTGATCGTGAGCGTGCCTGAGCCGAGTTTCGTGAGGCCGCCGGTGTTCGTCGCCGCGAGCGGGCTGGCCCAGGTGGCGTTTTGCCCGTTGGTGTCCAGGCTGATGGCGCCGGTGCTGTTGGCGATCAGCCCTGAATAATCCGGGATGCCGGCCGCGGCGTATTGGAGGGTGCCGCCCGTGAACGTCATCGTGCCCGAGGCCGGCAGGGCATTCGCGTTGCCGAGCGACAGGACGCCGCCGCCGAGCGTGGCGCCGCCGGAGAACGAGTTCGAGCCCGAAAGAACGAACGTGCCGGCGCCGGTTTTCGCCAGCCCGCCGCTGCCGCCGAGGTTGATGGCGACCGTCGCCGTTCCGCTTGCAAACGTGGCGCTGTAGGCCGTTCCGGAGAGTGAGCCGTTGACGATTGGGTTGACGGCGGCCGTCGCGGAGATGGTCACGGCACCCACTGAGAGGCTCGTGGTTCCGAGATCCAGCTGCCCGCCGGACAGCACGAGTGCGGCGTTCGGCGACGAGGCGAGGCTGCCGCCGCCGGACAGGGCGAGCACACCGCCGGAAACCGTGGTCGTGCCCGTGTAGGTATTTGCGCCCGTCAGCGTCTGCGTGCCCGTCGATGCCTTCGTGAACGAGAGCCGACCGCCGGAGCCATCCTGCATCACCCCCGCGAACGTGCCGCTCGACGCCGACGACATCGTGTACGTCGCGGCGCCTCCCGTGCCCGAGGTGATCACGGTGCCCGCCGATCCGGTGAGCACGCCCGACGTGAGCGCGAAGCCGTTGAGGTCGGCCACGCCGCCGTTCACCGTGAGGCCCTGCCCGGTCGAGCCAAACGAGTTGGCGGTTCCCTGCTGCATCGTGCCGGCATTGATGACCGTCGCCACTTGCGTCGCCTGGGTGGCATTCATGACGAGGAGCCCACCGCCGTTCTTGATGATGCCCGCGCTCGTGGCGCCGGTATTGGCACCTGAAAACAGCAGCGTGGCCCCTGTCGAGACGGTGATGGTGCCTTGCACGCCGCTCGTCCGCCAGCTGAATGGCGACATCACAGACGTGCCGGACGTGGCATTGATTGTGGGCACGCTCAGCTGATAGGAAGCGCCGTTCAGCCAGTTGACGGTGCCGCCGGCCAGCGTGAGACTGGTCAGCGCGGCAGCGTTGGCGCTTGCGATCTGCGCGTTGGCGTCAAGCTGGAGCAGGCCGCCGTTGATCGTGATGGCACCGGCGGTGACTTCGCCGTAGCCCAGCAGGTTGACGGTGGCGCCGCTGCCGATCGTGCCCGAGAGCGTCTGGCTCGTGAACGCGGAGCCGCCGAAGGCGAGCGTGCCGCTCGAGACGTTGAGCGCCGTGAACGACTGGCTGGCGGCAGTCGGCACGAGTGTAAGCGTGCCAGGGCCCGACTTCGTGAGGTTCGTCAGGCCGCCGCCCGTCCACGTCTGAGACACGACGCTCTGGAAGACGAGGCCCGTCGTCGCGGTGTTGGTGATCGTGCCCCGCGAGTTGAACACGGCATTGGGGCCGATCACGAGCGTGCCGGTGGTAATCGTCGTGTTGCCGGTGTAGTTGCTCGTGCCGGTGAGCAGGATCGTGCCGGCACCCTGCTTCGTGAACGTGCCGCCACCCCCGCTATTGATGCCCACGATCGTCATCGTGCCCGACGCCACCGTGCCCGTGAGCGAGTTGCCCGCCAGGTTGACGTTTTGATACGCCGTGCCGCCGGCGAGCGTGATGCTGCCGCCGGCGACGTTGATGTCGCCCGAGAACGTGTTGGCGCCACCGAGCGTAAGGTTGCCGCCGCCGCTCGCGAACGTCAGGACCGATGGATTCGCGCCGTTGTTTTGAATCGCGCTCGAGATCACGACGGCGTTCGTATTGGTGGCCACGACGAGTTCGCTCGTGGAGCCGATCGTGATCGGGTTCGCCGAGCCGATCGTCCACGTGCCGGTGCCGGAGTTCATCAGGCCGTTGACCGTGAAGGAGGCGCCAGGGGCGGTCGTGCCCGTGCCGCCGAGGTAGCGCACCGTGTTGGCCGACACGGTTGCCGGGGTGGCGCCCGTGCCGGTCGTGAGGTCGAAATTGGCCGCGGCGTCGTTGGGCAGGGACGCGGCGTTGGCAGCCGTGCCGGTCGCCGAGGCTGCGACGAGAGTGCCGCCCGACGTGGTGAGGTAGCGGAGGTTCGTCCCGGAGCCGGTCAACGCCCACGGACCCACGAGGCCGCTCGCGAGCGTGACCGTGGCGGTAACGCTGCCCGACCCCGGAGTCACGACGAGGGAGTCGCCCGCGGAACGCGAGAGCGTGCCCAGGGCGATCGTGTTCGACCCGCCCGGGGCGACGACAAGCTGGCCCTGGGAGAGCGTCGTGCTGGCGAAAGTGGTGGCCAGGCTGCTGCCGAGCGTCTGCACGCCGTAGCCGCTCTTCACGATGTTGCCCGTGGACGTGTCGAAGCCGCCGAGGAACGTGCCCGAGACGCTATTGGCACCAATGGTGAGCGTGCGGCTGCCGATGGCGACCGTGCCTCCCGTCGTGCCGCCGCCGACGAGCGTGCCGATCGACTGGTCGAGCCCCGACACGTCGAGCGTGGAGCCCGGCGTGTCGACGAGTGCAACCGTCGCCGCCGCCAGGGCGTTGGCATTGTTGCCGACCACCGTGCCCGACTGAACGGACAGGGTGCCCGAGAAGGTGTTGGCGGCGCTCAGCGTGAGGTTGCCGGAGCCGAGTTTCACGACGTTCGGCACCCGCGCGCCGTTGCCGGCGTTGGCGATCGGGCTCGTCATGTCGAAATTGCCGCCGGCGTTCGTGGTGTTGAGGCCGAGATTCGCCCCCGCGGCCGCGAACAACGTTTGACTGCTGATCACCGCGATGTCGGACGCGGTGAACTGCCCGGCGCCGCCGACATAGAACGTGCTCGTGCCGCTGGCCGCCGTGGTGAGGGCGGCGCCCGTCCAGGAGCTCGTGCTGCCACTCAGGAACGACATGCGATTGACGAACTCCAGCATGCCAGCGTTGACGGTCGTGCCCCCCGTGTAACTGTTGCTGCCTGACAGAGTGAGGATACCGTTGCCGCTCTTCGTGACACCTAAGAGGGTGGGATTGCGCCAAGAGATATCCCCGCCGACCGTGGCCCGGCCGGCGCCGGTGAAGATCAGGGATTTTAAACCGGGCGTCGCCGTAGGCGCCGCGGGGTCATAGCCCCCGACCAACGAGCCGCTGAGAATGAGCGAATTTGTCAGGCTGTTGTTCGTGAAGGTGTAGGTACTGGCGCGGACGTCGGTTCCGAGAATGATCGTCGCATTGAAGGTCTGGTCTTGCACGACATCGGAGTTCATGGTCACGGCGGCGGCAGCGCCGCCACCCACCGTCGACAACATCAGCGTCTGCGCGTTCACGCCACCCGACCCGATCGTGTAGGCGGCCGCGTTGCTCGACGTGAACAGGATCGAGGTGCCTGAGACAGTGCCTGAGCCGAGATTGATCGTCGTGTTGCCGTTGCCCGCGCCGTTGAACGTGGCCGAGTCGTTGAAGACGGCGCTGCCTGACGTGAAACCGGGGAAGCCGGTATTCGGGAGCCAGTTGGCGTTGGCACGCCACGATGCGTTCGAGCTGCCTGTCCACGTGTAATCGACCGCGGGAGCAACTCGCGGGCTGAAGACCGTCACGGCCAGGACCACAGCGCCCGCCGTGCATGCCCGTGCGGAAAACGCGACGAAGTCTGCGACGCGCGACTGCAAAAGTCTCATGTCATCACCTTCAATCGGATGCGAGCCATCCTGAAACGAGACGACGCAGCAACCCGCTGTGGAGACTTCCTTCCCACCCCGCTCAGCAAAACGGTACACCCGCCGCCGTAGGGGCTGTCAAGCTCACGGCCGGGGGTGCCGCAGGCGGCGCCCCGGACGGGGGGCGGGACCCTCGAAGACGATGCGTCGGCCCTGCTGTCCAGTGAGGTGGACTGTGCCATTTCCATGTTCCGCGCCTCCGGCGGCTTGCCAGCAGGGACGCCCCCCTTCCTGAAACAGACTCCGGGCCCGGAAAGAAAAGCCGGGAAGGGCGGGCCGCTTACGCCGGGGACAGAATTTTTTCTCAAGCCCACCGCTCGGCTCGCGCGTCGGGCTGCTCCGAAGGAGCAGGCACGCCACAGTTTTCATGGCTCGACGCCATCCGCGGCCGTAATCGACGGGGCTGTTTCGACTTTCAACAGCAACGTCTGAGAAATCCAGCAGATGCACTCTCCCCTCGCCCCACGGCTCCTCACGATGCGGCGAGCGGCAGCGACGACTGTGGCTGGGATCGCGTTGCTGCTCCTCGCACGCGAATGCGCCGCGGCCGAGCCTGGCCCAGCGGTCGATTTTTACGTCGCCGTGAATGGCGACGATGCCAATCCCGGAACGCTCGACCAGCCGTTCGCGACGCTGCGGCGGGCCCGCGACGCCGTCCGCGAGGCGAAGCGGGCGCAGCCGAAGCCGGCGGGAGTGACCGTGCATTTCCGCGGCGGCACCTACTTCCTCCCGGGCATGTTCAACATCCTGGCCCATGACACGGGGCTGCCCGACCTGCCGGTCACCTATCGGTCGTTCGCCGACGAGCGTGCGATGCTCGTGGCCGGCCGCGACGTTGGGGGCTTTACGGCCGTCCCCGACAAACCGGGGCTGCTCGTGGCCGACCTGCCCGTGCCAAAGCCCGACATCGTGCCGCTCACACAGGTCTTTCACATCGGCCCGCAGGGCTGGGAGCGGCTGACGCGAGCCCGGTATCCCAACGTCGATCCGCGCGACCCGATCGGCGGCGGCTGGGCCCGTGCGGTCGCCGCGATCAGCGGCACGGCTGCGAAGCCGGGCGACGAAACCAAAAGCCTCGCCATGGCCGAGGGGGACTGGCGGAAGTGGACGCGGGGCGACGAGGGGGTCGTGCATGTCTTTGCCGCGCACGACTGGTGGAACAGCATGGTGCGGGTGGCCTCACGGGACGAGGCCCTCCGAGCCCTGCGGTTTCACGACGCCTGCTCGCTGCCCGTGCAGCCCGGCGACCGCTACTTCATCGAGGGCCTGTTCGAGGATCTCGACGCACCGGGCGAGTGGTTCTACGACAAGCTCCAGGGCAAGCTGTTCGTGCGGCCCCCGCGTGACGTCGCCCCGGCCGATTTCGGCGTGGTCGCCCCGAACGCGAGGTCGATCATCACGCTCGGGCCGCACGTGCAGAACGTCACGCTCGAACGGCTCACGTTTCATGGCTGCGAGGGCACGGCCGTGTTCCTGCTCGAGGCCACGAAGTGCACGGTCAAGGACTGCACGATCGCCCATGTCGGCGGCTACCACGGCTCGGGCGTGGCGATCGTCGGCGGCAAGGACAACCTCGTCACCGGCTGCGAGATCTCCAACACGGGCGGCCCGGGGATCGTGCTGGCCGGCGGGCGGCTCGACCGACGGGAACGGGCCGGCCATCGGGCCGAGCAGAACGTCGTGCATCATCCCGGCGTGATCTGCAAGCACGGCGTGGGCATCGGCCTCGGCGGCTTCGGCTCCACCGCGGCGAGGAACCTCATCCACGACTGCCCGCGGTCGGGCATCATCCTCACCGGCAACGAGCACGTCGTGGAGCTCAACCGCGTGGAGCGGACCTGCCTGGAGACCAACGAGGCCGCCGCGATCTCCGCCGAAGGAGCCGACTTCGTCTCGGGCCGCGGCAACGTGGTGCGGCACAATCATGTTCGTGATTCGATCGGCTTCGGCCGCGACGCGGATGGCACGTGGCGGTCGCCAGCGATCGCCTGGGGCATCTCGCTCGACCATGGGGCCGTGGGCGTGGACGTGATCGGCAACATCGTCGAGCGGGGGGGCCGGGCCGGCATTCGGCTCGACAACGCCCGGCACTGCCGGATCGACAACAACCTGCTCGTCGATGCGGGCACCGATGCTCAGGTCGAATACGATGGCTGGTCGAGTAGCGACGATCGCTGGCTCTCGAGGCTACCGGAGATGAAGCTGCGGCACGACGTGATCGCGAAGGCGGCCCCGTGGAAGGACGTGCCGCACCTCGCGCCGCCACCCGCCGATGCAGTGCTCCCCGACGGCACCACGTCGGCCGGCAACGAGTTCACGCGCAACATCGTCGTGTGGTCGAACCCCACCGCCCTCCTCTTCCGGATGAAGAATCTGCCACTCGGCCACTATCGGTCGGACACCAACCTCGTCTGGCCCACCGCTGCGGGAAAGCCCGGCGTCCCCCGCGTTGTCGTCGAGCCCTCGTGGCCGAAGGAAGCGGCGGCTCCTCCCGCCGACAGGTCGTTCGCTGCCTGGAAGCAACTCGGCTTCGACGCAGCCTCGCTCGTGGCAGATCCCAAACTGCCGGGCAGCGCGACGGGCGACTTCCGGCTCGGCCCCGACTCCCCAGCCGCGACGATCGGCTTCGAGGAGCTGCCGCTCGACACGGTCGGCCCCGCCACGCCTCGCTGAACTCAAGGCTAGCCCGGTCCCTGACGCTTCCTTACCGATGATCGGCTCCTGAGCATGGGGAGCGGCTTCCCCAGCCCGAACTTCCCGTCCTTTACCGCTGCGACTCGTACTCGATCCGAAAGAGATCGAGCAGATGAAGATCCATGCGATCCTTCATCCGATTGCTGGCCTTCTTGCTTGCGATGATGTCCCGGATGCTGGCCACCGGGAAGATGCCTTCCGTCACAGATCGACGTTTTGCGTCGGTGTAGTTCTCGATTCCATCGGGAGCGAACACGATGTCGAGATCGAATGGACCATCCGTGAGCTGAATGAAGTCTTTGCCGGCGATAATGTCACGTTCCACCGTGTCGTCGATCATGAACCCCAACGTGCGGACGGCAGTGACGAGACGGCGACCATTGTCGGCATCCTTGGCCGGAAAAACATCGACGTCCTGCGTCGTGCCCGGAAAGCCGAGGAGGATTGCGGCTCCTTTCCCGATGAGAGAGATAATCGACCCCTGCGGCCGCGAACGCCTCGGCCACTTCCTGAGCCTGCAGCGGATTGAACGGCGAGCGATCGTTCATTCCGGCGGCGCCGGCTGATACCCGAGGTACGCAGGCAGGTTGGCCGCACACCACTCCCGGTAGGCCTGGGTGCTCGCGAAAACCCGCGAGGCTGGCGCATCCAGTCCGGGCCGCGAGACCCGGCAGAATCCGTACTTCATGCGGGCCTCGAGCGGCCGTTGCATCTGGCGACGACACTGCTCGCGAAACAGCAGGTCGTCTGCTTCGTCGGGAGAAGTCGAGCGTGAAGGAAGCGTGGCCACGATCCCTCAAGATTACCTTATCGGTGTAGCCAGATCGAGAGCCAGGGATCGTGGCCACCCCCTTCTGCTTTCCGTCAGCCGAGCTGCACCGAGGCATAGCGTGTGTCGGCTCCGTGGCGCGCCGCTGGTCCGCGCGGACCAGGAGCCGCGAGCATGGTCGTGTTCCCCGTGATCAAACCGCATACTGTTGCTTTCGGTCAATTTGTCTACCGTGGCTCCCGGGAGCATCGATTCGTGAACCGCGCGGCTCTCGTCATCGTCGTGATGTCGTGCTCGCTGGCGGCCAGCGGCGCCGAGCCGATTGGGCGGCTCATCTGGTCGGCGGAAACGACTGAGAAGCAGTCATGCCGGCTGTGGCGGGCCTTCGAGATTCCGGCGGACGCGTCGGTGCAGGCCGCCACGCTGCGGATCCATGCCGACAATGGATTTCTCGCCATGCTCGACGGCCGTGAGCTCGGTGTCGGCAGCGACTTTCGCTTCACCACGGAGTATGACATCGGCGACGTGCTCACGCCCGGCCGGCACGTGCTCGCGATCCGCGGGTTCAATGAGGAAGGACCGGCCGGAGTTGCGGTCGCCCTTCGCGTCGAGAGCGACGCCGGCGAGCCGCTCATCGTCGTCTCAGACTCGTCGTGGCGGGTCGTCCCTGCCGCGGAGGCCGGTTGGGAGCGACGGCAACAGCCCGCGGCCCACTGGCCGCAGGCCGTCGAGGTCGGAGCCGTCGGCACGTCGGCCTGGCAGACGCTGCCCAAACAGCTCTTCAAGGTGATCGTGCCCTCGCCCTCGCCCGCACCGATCTGGCAGCGAGGCTGGTTTCAGGGGCTCGTGGCAGCGACGGGCGCAGCTGCCGTCGTCGCGAGTCTCGTCATGGCCACGCGGCTCGCCGCCCAGGTGCGGGCCACGCAGCTCCTCGATCGCGAGCGCACGCGGATCGCCCGTGATATCCACGACGAACTCGGGGCGGGCATCACGCAGCTCATTCTGGAAGGCGAGGTGGCCCGCACGGAACTGGACCAGGGATCGGAGTCGCACGAGCGGATCGCCTCGCTCTGCAGCCATGCCCGCGGACTGGCAGCGGCGCTCGACGAGATCGTCTGGGCCGTGAACCCCCGCCGCGACACGGTGCACGAGTTCACGGCGTTCGCAGGGAAATACATCCGCCGATTCCTCGAACCGACGAGCATTCGCTGCCGGCTTGATATCGATCCCGACCTGCTCGACGCGGTCTTCGCACTGCCGATCCGGCGCACCCTGCTCCTGGCCGTGAAGGAAGCCGTGACGAACGCGGTCAAGCACTCGGGAGCGAGCGAACTCCGCTTCCGCGCGTTCCGCACGCCCCAGTCGTTCGTCGTCGCCATCGAGGATGACGGCCGCGGGTTCGACCTCGCCACCGCCAGCACGGCTGGCAACGGGCTTGCCTACCTCGGCGACCGCCTCCGCGAGATCGGCGGCACGACGCGGATCGTGACCGCCCCGGGAGCCGGCTGCCGCATCGCACTCGAAGTGCCCTGGCCATCATGACCGCACCCCATACGTCTTCCGCCACCGCTTCCGCCCGCCGCATTCATCGCGTGGCGCTCGTCGAGGATCGTCCCGCCACCCGCGAGAGCTGGCGGCGGCTCATCGCGTCGTTTCCTGATTTCGAATGTGCCTGCACGTGCGGCTCGGGGGAAGACGCCGTGCGTGCGATTCCGGCCGCGCGGCCAGACGTCGTGCTCATGGACGTGTTCCTGCCGGGCATGTCGGGAGTCGAATGCACCGCCCGCCTCAAAAACGCCTGCCCCGGTCTGCTCATCGTGATGCTCACCGCCTGCGATGAAGACGACATCCTGTTTTCGGCCCTCGAGGCTGGTGCCGATGGCTATCTGCTCAAACACACGCCCCCCGACGCCCTCCGAGCGGCCCTGCTCGACGTGCTCGCCGGCGGCGCACCGATGACGGCGGAGATCGCCAAGCACGTGATCGCGTCGTTTCGCCGGAAGCGGTCGCCCGCCGCGGCGGTCGGCCTGACGCCGCGGGAGGAAGAGACGCTCGTCCTGCTCACGAAGGGCTACGCCAACAAGGAGATCGCCCAGCAGCTCGGCGTGGGCACGGAAACGGTGCGGACGCACCTCAAGCGGATCTACGAAAAGATGCACGTCCGCTCCCGCGCCGAGGCCATTGCCACATATTTTGGCGCGGGATCGGAGCCCGGGGCGGCAGGCGGGGGTCACCCGAGCGGGTGATGACCGAAGCGCACGCCGGGGGTAGCGTCGTGGGAAAGGAGACACCCCCGATGCGCACCTTCCGATTGCTCTGCCTTGCCGTGACCGTGCTGTGCGGGACTGCTGCCCGGGCAGCCGAGCCCGTGTCGCTCTTCGACGGCACATCATTCACCGGCTGGAATGGCGACACCGCGAAGACCTGGCGTATCGAGGACGGCACGATCGTCGCCGGCAGCCCCGACAAGGCTGCGCCGCGAAACGAGTTTCTCGCCACCGACAAGGAGTTCGAGAACTTCGAACTCACGCTCGACTACAAGATGGACTGCACGGGCGGCTGCAATGCCGGCATCCAGTTCCGGTCGAAGCGGGTGCCGAACCATCACGAGGTGAGCGGCTACCAGGCCGACATCGCCCCCGGCATCACCGGCGCCCTCTACGACGAAAGCCGCCGCAACAAGCTGCTGGTCGTGCCCCCGAAGGAGCTGCAGGAAAAGGCTCTCGCCCTCTCGAAAGACGGCTGGCATGCCTACACGATCCGCTGCGAAGGAAAGACGTGCACGCTCACGATCAACGGCGTGCGGATGGCCACCTACACCGAGACTGACGACAAGATTCCGCTCAAGGGCATCGTCGCCCTGCAGATTCACGGCGGCCTCAAGGGCACGATCCGCTACCGCTCGATCCGGATCACCGAACTACCCACCGGCCCGGCGGCCCCAGCCGCGCCGGCGAAGCCCGCGTTCTCCCCCGCTCCCGGGCCCGCGGCGCTGCGGTTCGGTGAGCCGCAGCCGGTGGCCGTGCCGCTGCCGCCACTCGACGGCGGCCGATTCGCGATCGCCCCCGGCGAGACGATCGTCTGCCTCGGCCAGACCGACATGGTGCGACTCGCGCGGGACGGCACGTTCGAATCGCTGGTCGTGCTGGATGCGGCCGACCGTCAACCGCGAATGCGGAACATGGCCTGGGAGGGGGATACCGTCTTCGAGCAACGCCGCGACGCGAGCTTCGGTTCCTGGCAGGAGCAGTTCACCGCGGCCGGTGCCACGCTCGTGGTCGCCTGGTTCGGCCAGGCGGAGATCGTGGCCCATGCGGATGCCGCGGGACCAGAGCGGATCGCCGCGTTCATCGCCGCCTACGAGAAGCTGCTCGACCAGTGCGCGGGCGTCACGAAGCGGCTCGTGCTCGTGTCGCCCCATCCGTTTGAAAAGCCGCCATCGCCCCACATGCCCGACCTCACGGGTCGCAACGCCGCCGTCGCCGCCTATGCCGCCGCGATCAAGGACCTCGCCGCCCGCCGGCAGGCGGCGTTCGTCGATCTCTCGACGCTGGCGGTGCCGGAAGCCACACGACTCACCGAGGACGGCATCCTGCTCTCGCCGGCCGGGCACCGCCAGGCGGCCGCCGCGCTCGCCGCCGCCCTGGGCATCGCCTCCGCCGACGAGGCCACGCTCGCGCCGCTCCGCGCGGCTGTGCTGGAAAAGAACCGAATCTGGTTCGACGCCTGGCGGCCGATGAACTGGTTCTTCGCCTTCGGCAGCGGCAGCGGGATCACCTTCGCGCATCCCGCCCCCGGCCACGAGCCGCTGCGGCTGGAGCTGCGCGATTTTCGTCCGCTCATCGCCGCGGCCGACAGCCGGGTGCACGAGGTGGCGGTGGCACGCAGGGCGGGCAAGCCCGCGCCCGATGCTCCGGTGATTCCGCCAGCAGCCGCAGTGGCGGCACAGACGCAGGCCACCTCCGGTCAGCCGCCTTCAGGCCAGCCGGCCGTCGACCATTCCCCGACCGCGGAGCAGGCCGCGTTCAAGGTTCGTGACGGCTACGAGGTGAACCTCTTTGCCTCGGAGGCCGACGGCCTCGTGAAGCCGCTGCAAATCCGATTCGACGATCGCGGCCGGCTCTGGGCCCTCTGTTCGCCGACGTATCCGCAGATCGAGCCGGGCAAGAAGCCCGGTGACTACGTGCTCGTGTGCGACGACACCGATGGCGACGGCCGCGCCGACACGTTCACGCGGTTCGCCGAAGGCCTGTTCATGCCGCAGTGTCTCGAGTTCGGCGACGGCGGCGTCTATCTCGCCGAGGCCACGGAGGTTCTGCATCTCCGCGACACCGACGGCGACGGCAAGGCCGATACTCGCCGCGTCGTACTCTCGGGCTTCGGCACCGCCGACACCCACCACAACATCAACGGCCTCGAGATCGGCCCCGCCGGCGAACTGCTCTTCGGCCAGGGGCTCAACAACACCTCCGGCGTGGAGACCCCCTGGGGCATCACCTCGTTCCGCGGGGCTGGCGTATTCCGCTACCGCCCACGAACCGGCCGGCTCGACGCATTCTTCCGCAGCAACGCCGGCCTCAACGTGCAGGGCATCACCGCCGACGACTTCGGCCAGATCCTGCATAACTCTGGCGCCTTCAGCGGCGGCTTCCACACGTCGGCCGGCATGGTGGGCGGCTTCCACCCGTCGCGCGGCATGTGGCTGGGGACGACGCGAGCCCCACGGTATTGGGCGATGGTGAGCCCCGACCGGCGGTCGAGCGGCATCGAGATCATCGGCACCGCCCACCTGCCCGACGACATGCAGGGCCGTCTCGTCTGGGGCGGATTCATGGCCAACAACATCCAGGTGCACCGCATCGTCGAAGACGGCGGCGCTTTGATGTGCGTCGTGGAGCCCGACCTCATCCAGTCGAGCCGCCGCGAGTTCCGCCCGGTGGGCGTGCGGGTGGGGGGCGACGGCGGGATCTACGTGTGTGACTGGTACAACCCCGTGATCGGCCACTACCAGTTCAGCTACCGCGATCCCATCCGCGATCACGAGCGGGGTCGGATCTGGCGGGTGACGGCCAAGGGGCGGCCGCTCGTGCCGCGGACGTCGCTCGCCGGCACAACGC
>JBAVTF010000101.1:0-2606 GCA_049695995.1 Pirellulales bacterium
GTCCTGGAGCGCCGCGTGCGCAGCCGCGAGCCGTGCGATCGGCACCCGGAACGGCGAGCAGCTGACGTAGTCGAGTCCCGCCCGGTGGAAGAACCCGATCGACGTCGGGTCGCCGCCGTGCTCGCCGCAGATGCCCAGCTTGATCGTCGGCCGCACCGCACGCCCTTTCTCGACGGCCATCTTGACCAGCAGGCCGACGCCCTTCTGGTCGATCGACTGGAAGGGGTCCCGCTCGTACATGCCGTCCTTCAGGTAGCTCGGCAGGAACTTGCCCGCGTCGTCGCGGGAGAAGCCCATCGTCATCTGCGTGAGGTCGTTGGTGCCGAACGAGAAGAACTGCGCCTGGGCGCCGATGCTGTCGGCGATCAGCGCCGCGCGCGGCGTCTCGATCATGGTGCCGAGCATGTACTCGATCTCCGTCCCGCGCTCGGCGAAGACGGTCGCCGCGGTCTCGCGGATGACCTTCGCCTGGGCGTTGAACTCGCGGACCGTGCCGACCAGCGGGACCATGATCTCCGCCTTGACGTCGAAACCCTTGGCCTTCATGTTGAGCGCGGCCTCGATGATCGCGCGCGTCTGCATCTCGGTGATTTCCGGATAGGTGATGCCGAGGCGGCAGCCGCGGTGGCCCATCATCGGGTTGAACTCGTGCAGGTCGTCGACCCGCATCTTGATCACGCCCAGCGGGACGTTCATCTCGTGGGCCATGATCTTCTGGTTCGCCTCGTCGTGCGTGACGAACTCGTGCAGCGGCGGATCGAGCAGGCGGATGGTGACCGGCAGCCCGCTCATCTCGCGGAACAGGCCCTCGAAGTCGCCACGCTGCATCGGCAGGAGTTTGGCCAGCGCCCGGCGCCGGCCGGCCTCGTCCTCGGCCAGGATCATCTCGCGCACGGCCCGGATGCGATCGCCCTCGAAGAACATGTGCTCGGTGCGGCACAGGCCGATGCCCTTGGCGCCGAAACCGCGCGCGACCTTCGCGTCCTCGGGAGTGTCGGCGTTGGCGCGCACGCCGAGCCGGCGATAGCGGTCGGCGAGCTCCATCAGCGCGCCGAAATCGCCGGTGAGTTCGGCCTCCTTGGTCGGCACCTGGCCCAGGAAGACGTCGCCGGTCGAACCGTTGAGCGAGAGCCAGTCGCCCTCCTTGTAGACATCGTCGCCCACCGTCATCGTGCGCGCCTGGTAGTCGACGTGCACGGCGCCGGCCCCGGACACGCAGCACTTGCCCATGCCGCGCGCGACGACCGCCGCGTGCGAGGTCATGCCGCCGCGCGCGGTCAGGATCCCCTTCGCGACGCTCATCCCGCGCAGATCCTCGGGCGAGGTCTCCTGGCGCACCAGGATCACGGCCTTGCCCTTGCGCGCCCACTCCTCGGCTTCGTCGGCGAAGAACACGATCTGCCCCGTCGCAGCGCCCGGCGACGCGGGCAGCCCGTGCGCGATCGAGCGCGCGTTCTTGATCGCGGCCGGATCGAAGATCGGGTGCAGCAACTCGTTCAGCCGCTCGGGATCGACGCGGCGCAGCGCCTCCTTCTCGTCGAGCATCCCCTGCCGCAGCATTTCCATGGCGATGCGCACCATCGCCGCGCCCGTGCGCTTGCCGTTGCGCGTCTGCAGCATCCAGAGGTTGCCTTCCTGGATCGTGAACTCGACGTCCTGCATGTCCGAGTAGTGCCGTTCCAGCTTGGTCTCGGCCTCCAGCAGCTGCTGGTAGATGTTGGGCATCAGCTCCTCGAGCGACGGGAACTTCGTGCGCCGCTCCTCCTCGCTCACCAGCGCGAGCTTGGCCCAGCGCTGCGAGCCCTCGAGCGTGATCTGCTGCGGCGTGCGGATGCCGGCGACGACGTCCTCGCCCTGCGCGTTGACCAGGAACTCGCCGTTGAACAGGTCTTCGCCGGTGCCGGCGTCGCGGCTGAAGGCCACGCCGGTGGCACTGCTGTCACCCAGGTTGCCGAACACCATGGCCTGCACGTTGACCGCCGTGCCCCAGGCCTCGGGGATGTCGTTGAGCTCGCGGTACACGCGCGCGCGGTCGTTGTTCCAGCTCTCGAACACCGCCACCACGGCGCCCCACAGCTGCTCCCACGGATCGGTGGGAAAGTCGCGGCCGATGCGCGCGCGGATCAGACCCTTGAAGCGCTTGACCAGCTCCTGCAGGTCGGCGGTGTCGAGCTCGGTGTCGAGCTGCACGCCGCGCTGGGCCTTGACCATGTCGATGATGACTTCGAACGGGTCGTGGTCCTCCTTGGACACGGGCTTGAGGCCCATCACCACGTCGCCGTACATCTGCACGAAGCGGCGGTACGAGTCCCAGGCGAAGCGCGGGTTGCTGGACTTGGCGGCCAGGCCCTCGACCGCCTCGTCGTTGAGTCCCAGGTTGAGGATGGTGTCCATCATGCCGGGCATCGACGCGCGCGCGCCCGAGCGCACCGACAGCAGCAGCGGGTCTGCTGCATGGCCGAAGCGCTTGCCCATTTCCCGCTCGACGATGGCCACGCCCTGCAGCACCTCGGCCTCGATCAGCGCGAGCGCGGCGTCGCGGCCCCGCTCGGTGAACACCGTGCAGGCCTCGGTGCTGATGGTGAAACCCGACGGCACGGTGATGC
>JBAVTF010000102.1:0-101913 GCA_049695995.1 Pirellulales bacterium
CTGCCAGGCCGCGACGGCGAGCCGCCGGGCCGTGCGGGCGGAGCAATATGACTCTTGCGGTACCCCGAGGAGGGCATCGACCGCCTCGCGGGCGTAGGGCACGAGCCCTTCGAGCACCACGGCGCTCGCGCCGGGTGTGCCCACGAGCGACGTGATGGCGGCCGAGCCGCCACCGCTCGAAACCACCACGAGCCGCCGCCCCTGCTCGGTGAGCCGTTCGATGAGGGGCGAAGGGTCGGAGTGCATGGAGGCGTACCGGTGGTTGCTCACGAGTCATCATGATATCCAAGGCGTTGTGTAGGCCCGTTGCGGAGCAACGGGCCTACGGCTTACACGGGAGGCGAGGGGGGTCGGTGCAAGCTCGAGGAGCATTTGGACCGAGTCTTCGAGGTCCACCGCGACGAGACTTGTACCGCCCCCGAAGCCGGCACATCGCCCGTTGCGGAGCAACCCGCCTACGGCCACACTGTGACTCCTTGCCGCCCTTCCGGCGGCCGCCACGGAGCAGTCTGCATGCGGGCAGCCATCATCGGCATCGGCGCGATCGCGGGTATGCATGCCCGGGCCCTGCGCGACATCCCCGGTGTCGAACTGGTGGCGGCCAGCTGCCGCACCGAGGAAAAGGGGCGGGCCTTCGGCGCGGAGTTCGGCTGCGAGTGGTTCGCCGACACGGCGCGGATGATCCGTCGCGCCAAGCCCGACTTCGTCACCGTGGCCACGCCCTCGGGCGCCCACCTCGACGCCGTGCTCGCGGCGGCCCGCCGCGGCGTGCATGTGATCTGCGAGAAGCCGCTCGAGATCTCGCTCAAGCGGATCGACCGGATGATCGCCGCCTGCGAGAAGGCGGGAGTCACGCTCGGCGCGATCTTTCCGCAGCGTTTCAACCCGGTGATCCAAACGGTGCACGAGGCCGCCGCGGCCGGCCGCTTCGGGTCGCTCGCGATCGCGGCCAGTTTCGTGCCCTGGTGGCGGGACGACGCCTATTACGGCCCGGGTCGGTGGCAGGGCACGAAGGCGCTCGACGGCGGCGGCGCCCTCATGAACCAGTCCATCCATGGCGTCGATGCGTTGCAATGGATCGTCGGTGCCACGATGCCCGGCCTCGCGGCCCACGAGAACCCCGTGGAGTCGGCGTTCGCGCTCTCGGCGGTGCGGGCCCACGACGCCGAGCGGCTCGAGGTGGAGGACACCTGCGTGGCCGTGTTGAAATTCAAGAACGGCGCGCTCGGCCAGCTGCTCGCCGCCACGAGCCTCTATCCGGGCCAGCTGCGGCGATTCCTCTTCGGTGGCCGCGACGGCACGGCCGAGATCATGGAGGAGCAGCTGGTGACGTGGCAGTTCCGCGCCGCCCAGGCCGACGACGACGCGACTCGCGCGAGGCTCGGGGGCTCGAGTGCCACCTCCGGCGGCGCGGCCGACCCCATGGCGATCAACTACGTCTGCCACACCCGCAACTTCATCGACTTTCTGGCCGCGGTGCAGGAAGGCCGACGCCCCGCCCTCGATGGCTTGGAGGGCCGCAAGGCCGTCGCCATCATCGAGGCCTGTTATGCGTCAGCCCGCACCGGCAAGCCCGCCCGCGTGAAGGACCCCGCATGAACGCGCCGTTCCGCTACGCGATCTGCAACGAGACCTTCGGCGACTGGCCGCTGGCCAAGGCCTGCGATGCCGCAGCGGCCTGCGGATATACCGGCCTGGAGGTCGCACCGTTCACGCTCGCGCCACTCATCACCGAGCTGTCGGCCCTCCAGCGTGGTGAGATCCGCCGCACGATCGCCCGCGCGGGCCTGGAGTGCGTGGGCCTCCACTGGCTCCTCGCCCAGACCGAGGGCTTCCACGTGGCCCATCCCGATGCCGACGTGCGGCGGCGGACGACCGACTACCTCGCCGAACTGGCTCGGCTCTGCCACGAACTCGGCGGCGGCGTGCTCGTGTTCGGATCGCCGAAGCAGCGGAGCCTGCTGCCGGGAATGTCGCAGGCGACAGCCGAAGACCATATCTGCGAGGTGTTCTCGAAGCTGGTGCCGGTGCTCGAGACGACCGACACGGTCGTGGCCCTCGAGCCGCTCTCGCCCGTCGAAACCGACGTGCTCACCACGGCCGCCGACACCTGCAGGATGATCGACCGGATCGGCTCGCCCCACGTTCGCCTCCACCTCGACGTGAAGGCGATGGCGAGCGAGGCCGCATCGATCCCCGACATCATCCATGCCAGCGCCCGCCACCTCGAGCACTTCCACGCCAACGACGAAAACCTCCAGGGGCCGGGCTTCGGCGCGGTCGACTTCCTGCCGATCTTCCGCGCGCTCGACGACATCCGCTACGCCGGCTGGGTGAGCGTGGAGGTGTTCGACTATGCTCCCGGCCCGGAGCGGCTGGCCCGCGACAGCATCGACTACATGCGCCGCATCGAAACCGAACTCGAATAGCCCTCAGCACGAAAGCCCGCGAGTCATGGCCGACCTGCCCCATTTCGGAACGTCTTCTGCACCTTCGTCCCCGGCCGACGGCCCCTGGTACCGCGGCATGACCCGCTACCACTGGTTCGTGCTCATCGTGGCCGCGCTGGGCTGGCTCTTCGACTGCCTCGACCAGCAGCTCTTCAATCTCGCCCGCAAGCCGGCGATGGAAACGCTCCTGGCCACGGCCGGCGCCGCCGCCGACCCCAAGGCGGTCGATTTCTATGGGGGCCTCTCCACCTGCATCTTCCTCGCGGGCTGGGCCACGGGCGGCCTGATCTTCGGCGTCGTGGGCGACAGGATCGGCCGGGCGAAGACGATGATGATCACGATCCTCATCTACTCGCTGTGCACGGGCCTGTCGGCGATCTCGCGCGGCTTCTGGGATTTCGCGTTCTACCGATTCATCACCGGGCTCGGCGTGGGCGGCGAGTTCGCCGTGGGCGTGGCGCTCGTGGCGGAGGTCATGCCCGACCGGGCGCGGCCCTACGCGCTCGGCCTGTTGCAGGCACTGTCGGCCGTGGGCAACTTCGGCGCGGCCTTGATCGGCATCGGCCTGGGGCTCGCGCAAAAGTCGTTCGAGAACGGGCTCATCGCCGGCTGGGAGCCGTGGCGGTGGAAGTTCGTGATCGGCGCCCTGCCGGCGGTGCTCGCGCTCGTGATCCGTGCCGGACTCAAGGAGCCGGAGCGGTGGCAGGAGATGAAGAAGCAGGCGGCCGCGGAGGGGACCTCGCTCGGCGGCTACGGCGCGCTCTTTGCCGACCCGCGCTGGCGCAAGAATGCGATCATCGGCATGCTGCTTGCCTGTGCCGGCGTGATCGGCCTCTGGGGCATCGGCTTCTTCGCGATCGACCTGCAGCGGAGCGTGCTCAAGAAGACGTTCGAAGCCCAGGGGCTCACCGGCAGCGACCTCGCCAGCCGGCTCACGATCTGGTCGGGCATCGCCTCGATGATGATCCAGGTGGGAGCCTTCACGGGGATGATGCTGGCCGCCCGCATCTGCCAGCGGCTCGGCCGGCGGCCGTTCTTCGCCATCTTTTTTGCCGCCGCGATGGTCTCCACGATGGTGGTGTTTCGGTATCTCGACGACATCAGTGACTTCTGGTGGATGCTTCCGATCATGGGCTTCTTCCAGCTCTCGCTCTTCGCGGGCTATGCGATCTATTTCCCTGAGCTGTTCCCGACACGGCTGCGGAGCACGGGCACGAGCTTCTGCTACAACGTGGGTCGGTTCGTGGCGGCCAGCGGGCCATTCCTGCTCGGACAGTTGTCGAGCACGGTCTTCGCCGGGTCGCCGGAGCCGATGCGGCCGGCAGGACTGCTGATGTGCCTCATCTTCCTCCTGGGCCTGGCCGTGCTGCCGTTCGCCCCGGAGACGAAGGGCCGGCCCCTCCCGGAATAGCGCGAGCGAGGGGATCCCGCGGCGGAAGCCGCGGACGCGTCGCGGCGCGATATCCGCCCACGGCAACCGGTGCCGTGCGACAGCCGCCCTCCTTCCCATACAATCCCGATTCGCCGATCGGAGCGGCGAACCACCTTCAGGGAGCTCGTGAGACATGCGTTGGGAAGGCAGGCGGCAGAGTCAGAACGTCGAGGACCGGCGGAGCGTCGGCCAGCAGGTGGTCGTGGGCGGCGGCCTACTCACGCTCGTGCTCATGGTCGTGATGATGTTCCTCGGGGTCGACCCGATGCAGCTCGCACGGGTCGCGCCGGAACTCGCCGCACCGCAACAGCAGCAGCGGGCGCCTGCGAAGCCTGCCAACGACAAGATGACGCAGTTCATCAAGACGGTGCTCGCCGACAACGAGGACGTCTGGACTCAGCTCTTCCCGCAGGTGTTTGGCCGCCGCTACCAGCCGCCGATCCTCGTGCTTTTCACCGGCCAGGTGAAGAGTGCCTGTGGCTTCGCCAGCGCCGCGGCAGGCCCCTTCTATTGCCCGCTCGACAAGAAGGTCTACATCGACCTCGCCTTCTACGACGAGCTCAAGCGGCGGTTCAACGCGCCCGGTGACTTCGCCCAGGCCTACGTGATCGCGCATGAGATCGGCCACCACGTGCAGAATCAGCTCGGTATCTCCGACAAGGTGCAGTCGATGCGGCCGCGGATGTCGGAGCGGGAATACAACAAGCTTTCCGTCCGCATGGAGCTGCAGGCCGACTTCCTCGCGGGCGTGTGGGCCCATCACGTTGCCCGCTATGCCGGCATCCTCGACGAGGAGGATATTCGCGAGGCGGTCAACGCCGCCGCCCAGATCGGCGACGACAAGATCCAGAAGCAGTCCCAGGGCTACATCGTGCCCGACGCGTTCACGCATGGCTCGAGCGAGCAGCGGGTGCGCTGGTTTCTGTACGGGCTGAAGACGGGTGATCCGAACCTCATGGATCGGGCCTTCGAGGTCGACAACCCGTAGGCCCGTAGGCGTGTCACGCCGTGACAGGCTTTCCGGTGTGGGCGGGCCCCCGGCTTGCGCCTGGGGGCTTGCATGAGCGCCCACCGAAGCCCTGAGCGCGAGCGAGGGGATCCCGCGGCGGAAGCCGCGGACGCGTTCCGCTACGATATCCCCATGCGGATTCTGCTCACCGGCGCGACGGGCTATGTCGGCGGCGTGCTGCTCGATGCGCTGCAGTCTCGCGGCGTCGACGTGCGGTGCCTCGCGCGGCGGCCGGAAAAACTCGCCGGCAAGACGGGGCCGCACACCGAGGTGCTCGTCGGCGATGCTAGTGATCCTGCCGACCTCGCGCAGGCCTGCGCCGGCATCGACGTCGCCTACTGGCTCGTCCACTCGATGGAGGGCGGCGTCGATTTCGAACGAGCCGACCGCCTCGCCGCGGAGCGATTCGCCACGGCGGCCCGCACCGCCGGCGTGAAGCGGATCGTCTATCTCGGCGGCCTCGGCGCCGACAACGACCGTCTTTCCGCCCACCTCCGCAGCCGTCACGAAGTCGGCGCAATCCTCCGAGCCAGTGGCCTCGACGTGATCGAGTTTCGGGCGTCGATCATCGTGGGGGCGGGCAGCTTTTCGTTCGACCTGGTCCGCACGCTCGTCGAGCGGCTCCCGGTAATGATCTGTCCGGCGTGGCTCGCCACGCCCACCCAGCCGATCGCGATCGCCGACGTGGTCGCCTATCTTGCGGCCGCGATCGACCTGCCACCGGGTACGCCGCGAATCTTCGAGATCGGCGGGCCGGACAAAGTGTCCTATGGCGCTATCATGCAGGAGTACGCCCGGCAGCGGGGCCTGCACCGACTGATGATCCCGGTGCCGGTGCTCACGCCGCGGCTGTCGAGCCTGTGGCTCAAACTGGTCACGCCGCGGTATTCGAAAGTGGGCAGGAAGCTGATCGACGGCCTGAAAAACCCGACGGTGGTCACCAGCGACGCGGCCCTCCGCGAATTCGCCATACGGCCGCGCGACCTCGCCACGGCCGTCCATGAGGCGGTCGAACACGAGGATCGCGAGTTCGCCGGCAAGCGCTGGGCCGACTTCGCCGACGTCGAAGATCTGCCGCTGCGCTATGGCGGCAAGCAGGAGGGGACGCGACTGGTCGATCATCGCCACCTGGTGGTGGCCGTCTCAGCCGACCGGGCCTTCGCCGCGATCGAGCGGATCGGAGGGCCCAACGGCTGGTATGCCTGCAACTGGCTGTGGACGCTCCGCGGCTGGATCGACCGCCTGCTCGGCGGGCCGGGCATGTCACGGGGCCGTCGCGATCCAGTCGCCCTCGTGACCGGCGACTTCCTTGATTGCTGGCGGGTCGAGGTCTGCGAGCGGCCCCGGCGGCTGCGATTGGCTGCGGAAATGAAGATACCGGGCCGCGGCTGGCTGGAATTCGAAGTGGTACCGAGAGATGGCGATGTCACGATTCACCAGACCGCTATCTTTGATCCCAAGGGTCTCGGTGGCCTGGCCTATTGGTATGCGATCTGGCCGCTGCATGAATTGGTGTTCAGACGCATGCTCGCCGGTATCGCCCGTTCAGCCGTCGCCGGCCGCTGACTGCCAGGCTTCGGCGAGCGGTCTGCTCCGGTCCGCCCTCACCGCGTCTCGCTTACCCTGCTTCTATTGACAACCCACCCCAGTGAGCGAAGATACCGCTCGGCGGATCTTCCCCACCTCGCTCCTGCAACATGATCCGGACATTCGCTTGGATGGCGTGTGCCGCCACGGCATTCATAGTGCACACACCAGTCGTTCTCACGGCTGAGTCAACCTTCGACGGCTCGACGCTCGACTCCCCGCTCGGCCAACCGATCTTCGGTTCGCCTGAGTCCGTGTCGGAGGCCGAGCGATCGCTCGCGCCCCAGGTGCACCGCGTGCCGCTCAACGAGGCCATCGGCACGACGCTCTCTCGCCGAGACGATGTTCGGTCAACTCCCGTTGCATCCTCCAACCGCACCACCTGGGAGCGTCGGGCGTTCGCCACAGCAGCTCTCGTCGCACTGGTCTGCGTTGCGCTTGGCGTGCTGGCGGCCCTCATGACGCTGGCTCAGCGCCGCTGACAGCCGGCTGCAGGGCCTTCCAGCTGGATCGCCGCGTGGGTCACGTGGTGGTCACGCCGGAGCAGTTCGTCGGCGGCACGCAGCACGGCATCGCGATCGGCGTCCGGCTCCACGGTCAGGTGCACGGTGAGCGAGGCCTCCGACGTGCTCGCGCCCCAGACGTGCAGTTCGTGCACGTCGATCACCCCCGGCAGGGCCGCGAGCGCCTGCGTGATCCGGCCCGTCTCGATGCCGCGTGGCACGGCGTCGAGGGCCAGATCGATGCTCTCGCGAAACAGGCCCCACGTGCCCGCCACGATCGCCGCGGCCACGGCGAGGCTCACCACCGGGTCGATCCACGTGAGGCCCGTGAGGGTGATGGCGATGCCGGCAGCCACGACGCCTGCTGAGACGGCCGCATCGGCCGCCATGTGAAGGAAGGCACCCCGCACGTTGGCGTCGCGATGGCCCCGGAGAAAGAGCAGCGCCGTGAGCGTGTTGATCACGACGCCGATCGCCGCCACCGCGATCACGATCGTGCCGGCAACCGGCTCCGGCGACCGCAGCCGCGTGATGGCCTCCCATGCGATCGCGCCGCAGGCGGCCAGAAGCAGCGTCGCGTTGGCGAGCGCGGCGTAGATCGTTGCCCGCCGCAGGCCCCAGGTGTAGCGGGCCGACGGCGCGAGCCGGGCGAGCCAACTGGCCCCCCAGGCGAGCAGCAGCCCCACCACGTCGCCGGCGTTGTGCCCGGCATCGGCCAGCAGCGCGAGCGAGTCGGCCCACAGCCCGCAGGCCGTCTCCACGGTCACGAACGCGACATTGAGTCCCACCCCGAGGGCCATAGCCCGATCGAGTCGCTCGGGCGTGAGCCCATGCGCGTGTCCATGCCCGTGCCCGCAGGACGCGTGGTGCCGGTGGTCGGATGGAGCGTGTGCCATGACGTTTCGAGGTACGATCATAGCCATGACGCTCACATCCGCGGCGATTCTGCTGTTCTTCGTGATGGATCCGATCGGGAACATCCCCCTGTTCCTGGCGGCGCTCAAGCCCGTGGAGCAGGGGCGACGGCTGGCCGTCGTGGGCCGCGAACTGCTCATCGCCTATGGCATCCTCGTGGCGTTCGTCTTCGTCGGTCGGCCGCTGTTGGCGGCGCTGGCGATCTCCGAGCCGGCGCTCACGATCGCCGGGGCGATCGTGCTCATGCTCATCGCGGTGAAGATGATGTTTCCGGCGACGCACGGCCCGCTCGGCGAACGGGTCGAGGGGGAGCCGTTCATCGTGCCGCTGGCGGTGCCCTACGTCGCCGGGCCCTCGGCCCTGGCCACCGTGCTCCTGATGACGAGCCGTGAGCCGGGCCGTCGGCTCGACTGGCTGCTTGCGATCACGCTGGCCTGGGCTGCCTCGGCTGTGATCCTCGTGACGGGCCCGCGGCTGGCATCGATGCTGGGCGACAAGGGAATCACGGCGATCGAGCGGCTCATGGGCATGGGGCTCGTCGCCACCGCGGTGCAGATGTTCCTCGACGGCATCCGCGCGTGGCTACATTAGTCGTCCGTAGGCCCGTTCACTCACGACACGAAAGGCGAATGACATGGATGCACTCCGAGTGGCAGCGATCGGCCGCACGGGCCGCGGCGACTACGGCCACGCGATCGACGAGCTGTGGCGGGCCCTGCCGGGCGTCGAGCTCGTGGCGATCGCCGACGAGTCGCCCGAGGGACTCGCGAAGGCAGTCGCCCGCAATGGCCTCGACGCCACGAAGCCAGGCGTGGCCTTCACCGACTGGCGGAAGATGCTCGCGGAAGCAAAGCCCGACATCGTCGCGATCTGCATGCGGCAGCTCGATTGCCATGCCGAAATGGCGATCGCCGCGGCGGAGGCCGGCGCGAAGGGCATCTTCATGGAGAAGCCATTCGTTCGCACGCTGGCCGAGGCCGATGCTGTGATCGCCGCCTGCCGCAAGACCGGGGCGAAGCTGTCGCTGGCGTTCGTCAACCGCCATTCGCCGAGCTACCTCGCCGCCCGCGATCTCATCGAACAGGGGCGAATCGGCACCGTTTTGGAGCTGCGCGGCCGAGGCAAGGAAGACCGTCGCGGTGGCGGCGAGGATCTCTGGGTGCTCGGCTGCCACGTGCTCGACATGATGGCGGATCTCGGCGGTAGTCCGGCGTGGTGCATGGCGAGCGTCACGCAGGCGGGCCGGCCGATCACGAAGTCCGATGCCGTCGCCGGCCCCGAGGAGCTCGGGCTGATCGCCGGCGATGCGGTGAGTGCGATGTTCGGTCTGGCCGACGGGCCGACGGGGTATTTTGCGAGCATGCGCGAGGCGGGGGCGAAGCAGCCGAATTTCGGGCTCACGGTCGTGGGCACGAAGGGAGCGATTCACATCCGTCCCGACTTCGTGCCACATGCTTACCTCCGCGAAGCGCCCCTCTGGAGAATCGACAAGGACTATCCGTGGAAGCCGATCGGCCCGGAGGGGCTCGATTCACCGCTGCCGGAGACGGACGTCGATCGCGCCGCAGAGCGGGCGGGCTGGGGGCGGCGGGCCGCCGTTGATCTGGTCGATGCGATCCTCGAAGACCGCGAACCGGAGACGGGCATGTATGCCGGCCGCACGACGGTGGAGATGACTGCGGCGGTATTCGCCTCGGCGATCACCGGCGCGAAGGTGGCGCTGCCGTTGGGAGAACGCACCAACCCCCTGGCGCCCTAGCGCTTCATACAAGCCCTGAGCGCAAGCGACGGGACCCGTCCGCGTCTATTGGAAAATCAATCCGCGTATCGAAAGGCCTTGCCCGGTGAAGAGGATCCCTCGGCAGCATCCGTGCTGATGGGGCCCGCTCCGTGGCTATCGTGTTTCCTGACCGGATGAGACCGACAGGTTGAAGACATGCCCTCTCCATCCGGGCAAGGCCGAAGATCGGAACCGAATGCGGTCATTTATGCCGTCAGCTCGTCGATGCGCTGACGGAAGCCCGGCATCTCGCTCGTGACGAAGGCCGTCCAGGCCGCCGGCTGCCAGAGTTCCACGCAGACCGCGGCGCCCACGACGACCACCTCGCCGCCAGGCTCCACGCCCAGGAAATCGCGGAAGCCTTCGGGCACGACGAGTCGGGCCCGCCCCGCGAGCGTCACCGTTGCATGCCGCGTCGAGAGCAGCCGGCCGAGATCCTGGAGCTGACCCACTCGCTGGGTGAGCAGACCGGCCCGCATCTTGCTCCACACCACGTCGACGGCGGCGTCGATCCGGGGCTTCCAGATCGTCGCCGACCACAGCGAGAGGCAGCCGGCCCGCTCCTTCGCGAGCACGAGCTTCGGCCCCGCGGCCAGCAGCGGATCGAGCAGTTCCGGCGGGATTGCCAGCCGGTACCGTTCGTCGAGCGTCCGCAGGAATTCGCCGATCAGCAGGTCGGCTGCAGCGGTCATACGGGGTGCGATGTGTGCCACTCACCAAGCCCGCCTCCGCGGGGTCCGTCGCGGGCCCCACGGTGGAGCTGGCGACTCATCCTATGTGGGCAGCAAACCCACGAATCAATGGCTTTTTGCAATTGATTCGGGCCCGTAACCCACGGAAGAGCAGTCTAGCGGGGGGTGCCGCCCAAGAAAAGCCCCTGGGCGAGAGCCGGGGGATGTCCGCATACAAGCCCCCAGGCGCGAGCCGGGGGATAGCCGCTCAATGCCCGCAGTGGCTGCAACCGCCGCAGTTGTCGCCGCAGCCGTCGGCACCGATTTCCTTCTTGTAGGCCTTCTGTGCCGCGGCCTCCTTCGAGAGCTTGAACTCGGGGCCAGCGGGGAAGTACTGGATATCGTCCTGCAGGTAGTAGGCGCTCGGGAGGGTCTGGCCGCCCACGTCGACCTGGCAGCCGGTCACGCCCGCGGCCCCGGCGGCGATCGCCAGCAACGCCACCGTCCGCTGCCGCAGCCGCGCGGCATGAAGTCGGGACCCGGTGATTCGGGGCGTGTCGGTCCGGTGTGCACGATGCATGGCGTTGGTCCTCGCAGGGCAGACATCCGGTGTATCGACCGGCACGACCGGCAAACTTTGGGCAATCGACACGACCGGCCGTGCGAACCCCCCAGCTTGCCAGGCCGCTTGCCTGAGTTCGCGCAACCACGTGCTCCGACTGCTCGCCGGTGTACAACCACGGCATGCTCGCCTTGCTTCCGCGCCGGCGTTCCACCGTCGCCAGCCTCGTTGTCAGCGTCGTCAGCGTCACTTGCCTCGGGCAGCAACTCGCTGCTCAGCAGGTGGTGCTTCCACCCGGGTTTGGCCCCCCCGCCGCACTCGGCACGCGACCGTCTCCCGCCTATGACGCCGCCTGCGCTGCGCTCTCAAGCGGCGCCACGTCGCGGGCCCTCGACCTCGCTCGCAACGAATACAAGTCGTGCCTGCGAATCGGCGGCCAGCGCTGGATCGATTCGATCGCCGCGAGCGCGCTGATCGGTGAATGCCACTACGAACTTGGAGACCTGCGCGAAGCCGAGGCCGCCTATGCGGAAACGCTGCTGCTTGCCGCTGCCTACCCGCAGTGGCTGCTCGCCGTGCAGTTTCCCCAGCAGCAGCCGCGGGCCCGACAGCAGCCGCCGCAGGGCACCTGGGGCCGCAGCATGAGAAACACACGGCCCGCACAACTGCCTGATACGATCGCGATTCGTCAGGCGGGCGCCGATGCCAAGCAGGTGCTGGAGCAAGGAGGCGTGCTCGTCGCGCCCTTCGACCAGTTGATCCGTCCCGCCGAGCTGATGCGGGCGACCGTGATCGCGATCTATCGGCAGTCCGAGATCCTCGGCCCGCTCGGGCGTGAAACACCGGCACTCGACCGCGTGGCCGCGGCGCTGGCGCAGCGGCCCGCGCAGCCGGCGCACTACGCCCAGTCGTGGATCGACATCGCACTCGGCACAGCGCTGTGGGCGCAGGGCAAGCCCGAGCAGGCCACGCCGCTGCTCACCCGCGGCCTCGTGATCGGTGACGGCCTCGACCATCAGCTCACGGCGTGGGGCTTGATCGTGCTCGGACGCATCGCCCTCGATGCCGGCCAGGCCGCACAGGCCGCGACGTACTTCGAGGAGGCCACCTACGCCGCGGCCAACGAGGCAGACGGGCGTGCGCTCGAGGAGGCATTCGCGTACGTGCATGCCGCGCGTGCCGCCGCCGGCACCCGCGGCGTGCCCCCCTCGATCGCCGGTGCGATCACCTGGGCCGATCGCGACTGGCCAGTGCTGCACGAGCGGCTGGTGGCGATGCAGGCGGAGTGTCTCGCCACAGGCGGCGACGCCCGGGCGGCGGCGGCGGCCCTCAAGCAGATCGACGGCCGGCTGCTGCGGGCCGATCCGGGCCGCGGTCAGCTCGGGGCCGAGGTGGCCTACGCGCAGGCCATCCTCGGCTATGCCACGGCCGATGTGCGGGCGGGCGACACGGCCCTCGACGCCGCGATCGAGATCGCGCGGCCGCGCAGCCCACGGCTCTTTCAGGTGACGCGGCTCGTCGAGCTCGTGGTTCAGGGTTCCGGCAACCTATCCGACCGGCAGATCGACGCGTTGTTCGCCGACCTGCTCGCGCCGCCGGCGGACCGCGACTTCACGGCCAAGCCGCTCGACACGCTCGCCGTGATCTCGAGTGATCGGCACGCCGCCTTCGAAACCTGGCTCGCCGTCGCCACGCGCCGCGACTCCGATCGGGCCTTCGAGGCGGCCGAGGCGCTGGTCCGCGACCGCTGGCTTTCGGCGCGGCCGCTCGGAGGCCGGCGGCTCGCGATCGATCGGCTGCTTGCGGCCGATCCAGCGGTGCTCGAGCCCACCGCTGCGGCCCGCCGCGCGGCGCTCCTCGGGAATCGCCGCGACCTCGGCGCCACGCTCGATGCATTCGCCCTGCTCCGCGGCCGGCTCGCCGCTGACCTGCTGGCGGCCAAGCAGGCGCCCGCCGAGAAGCAGCTGGCCGGCAGCGACGACGACTGGGCGAAGTATCAGGCACTGGCCGCCACGCGCACGGCGTTCGTCGCCGCGCTCTCTGCGGGCCGCGAGGCCACGGCGATCGATTTTCCACCGCTCACGCCGACGGCCGAGATTCGCACGCGCCTCGCCCCGAAGCAGCTCATCCTGTCGTTTCGCTGGACCCGCACAGGCCTGACGGCCGCGCTCGAATCCCGCGATCGCCAGGCGACCTGGGAGGTGCGGCAGGCGGCCGGCATTCCGGTTGAGGTCGCGCAGCTGGCGAAGTCGCTGTGCCTGTTCGACCCCGATGCGGCGGTCTCCACCGACAAGCTCGTGGCGGGCGGCTGGCGCGACTCGGCCGCGCAACTCGAGCGGATGCTGTTCGAGAACTCCCGCGTCACGCTCGCCGAGGGCGTCGACGAGCTCGTGATCGTGCCCGATGGCTGGCTGTGGTACGTGCCGTTCGAGCTGTTGCCGATCGCGTCGGGCAAGGGCGACGCGGGCCCCACGTTGCTCCGCGATGTCTGCCGTGTGCGGTATGCCCCCACGCGCAGCCTCGCCGTGGCACGGCTGCCGGCCGCGGCAGGCACGGGCCCGGTCGGCATTCACGTCGGCCGACTTGCCCGCGGCCCGAAAGCGACCAGCGAGGAGACGCTCGACCGTCTCACGCAGGGGGTCGATCGGGCGGTGCCGCTGCCGCTGCCCGAGAAACCTCCAGCGCCGCTCGTGGCCTCAGTGTTCGACGGCCTCGCCGTGCTCGATGATCTCGGCATGCTGGGCCCATCTCCCGCGGCATCACTCGTGCCCGGTGCGTCGGGCCGGGGCGGCATTCCGCTGGCCGACTGGCTCGCGCCGCCGCAGAAGCGGCCGGGCTTCGTGCTCTTACCGGGGATGCAGTCGGCATTCGCGCGGGGCCTGGAGAAGGGCAGCCTGCCGCCGCGTCCAGGCGACGATCTCTTCATGCCGGCCATCGATCTGCTCGCGGCCGGCGCCCACACGGCCGTGCTCGCCCGGTGGCGAGTCGGGGGCCGCACCACGACCGACCTCATGCTCGAGTTTCTGCGGGATGCGACGGTCACCGCCGCGGATGCGCCGCCGCCTCCGGCATCGGCGAGCTGGCAGCGGGCGGTCGACGTGGTGACTGCCGAGGCACCCGATGCCAACCGCGAGCCCCGGCTCAAGCAGGGCGAGGCGGTGCTCACCGACGCGCGGCATCCCTTTTTCTGGGCGGGCTATCTGCTGATCGACGGCGCGGCAGCGCGGTAGTCGGCACCGTGGGATAGAACGATGGGGTAGAACGATGCGCCATGGATGATGCCTTGTTGCCCACGAGCCCGTCTGGAGTGGCCCTGCTTGCCGTCGCGTCGGCGGTGGCGGGCGCGGTGAATTCCGTTGCCGGCGGCGGCACCATCCTCACGTTTCCGGTGCTTGCGGCGATTCTGCCCCCCGATCCTGGCCGCATGGTCGTGGCCAATGCGACGAGCACGATCGGCCTCTGGCCCGCCTCGGCCGTGGCAGCGTGGGCCTATCGCGGCGAGCGAACGCACCAACCGGCCTGGGTGCGGTGGATGATCCTGCCGAGCGTAGCGGGCGCAATCGTGGGCACGCTGCTTGTGCTGCGGCTGCCCCCCGCATGGTTCGACGCGGCCGTGCCGTGGCTGATCCTCACGGCTGCGATCTTGTTCAGCGTGCAGCCCCGCGTAGGCCAATCACTCCGCAACGGGCAGCCCGTTGCAGCGCAACGGGCCTACACGACGCAACGGCTCCTGCCCGCCTGCCTGTTGCAGTTCGCGGTGGCGATCTACGGCGGCTATTTCGGAGCCGGCATCGGCATTCTCATGCTCGCCGTGCTCGGCCTGCTCGGACTCGGCGATATCCACAAGCTCAACGGCGTGAAGAACGTGCTCGGCACGGCGATCAACGGTGTCGCGGCGGCCACGTTTGCCGCCGGCTCGCTCAGCGGGGCCCACGACGTGTCGTGGCCACTGGCAGCGGTGATGGCCGGGGCGGCGATGGCGGGCAGTCTGTCGGCATCGCTGGTCGCCCGGCGGCTGCCAGCAGCCCGGGTGCGGCGGTTCGTGGCCATCCTCGGATTCGCCCTGGCGGCCTACTATCTGTGGCGGCATTTCTCATAGGGCCCCTCCCCACGCATGCTCGTCCGCGCCGACCATCTCACGAAACGCTACGGCAGCTTCACGGCGCTCGACGGCTGCTCGCTGCACGTCGCGGAGGGAGACATCTTCGGGCTGCTCGGGCCCAACGGTGCCGGCAAGACGACGTTTCTGCGCACGCTCCTCGGCTTCATCACGCCCACGAGCGGCACAGCCACGGTCGCGGGCTTCGACTGCGTCAGGCAATCGCTGCAGGTGCGGGAACACACCGCCTATCTGCCAGGCGAGGCCCGGCTCTTCCGCCGGATGAACGGCTACGGCGTGCTCGACTTCTTCGCCGACCTGCGGCCCTCGTGCGGCCGCGGGCGGGCGGCGGCGATTGCCGACCGGCTCGGCCTCGACTGTTCGCGGCAGGTGGCCCGCATGAGCACGGGCATGCGGCAGAAGCTGGCGCTCGCCGTCGTGCTCGCCACCGATGCGCGGCTCGTGATTCTCGATGAGCCGACGGCCAATCTCGACCCCACGGCCCGTGCCGAGGTGCTCGATCTCGTGCTCGAGGCCCGCGCGGCCGGCCGCACGGTGATCTTCTCGTCGCATGTGCTCTCCGAGGTGGAGGCCTCCTGCGACCGCGTCGCGATCCTGCGGGCGGGCCGGCTCGTCCACGAGCAGTCGATCCACGACCTGCGACGGAGTCATCGGATCACCGCGCGGCTGGCTGGCCCGTTTGCCGGCGTGCCGGCGGCGCTAGTGGCGCACGTCGCGGTCGCTGGCCACGAAGGATCGCGGGTCGTCCTGGAGACGGCCGATTCACTCGCGCCGTTGCTCGGCTGGCTGGCCACGCTGCCGCTGGAGGAGATGCAGGTCGAGCCGGTCGGCCTCGGCGCGGTCTACGATCGTTTCCACCGGAATATCCACGCCTCATGATCTTCAACACCGCCATCTGGAAGCGCACCTGGGGTGACCAGCGAGTGCTGGTGCTGTCGCTGGCCGCGCTGTGGGCCGTGTTCCCCTGGATCTACATCACGCTCTCGGCGCAGATCCAGATGTCGGCCTTCCAAGACGTGCTCCTGCGGGCGATCCCGCAGGAGTGGCAGAAGCTGTCGGGCGTGCCCTTCTCCGAGGTGGCCACGCATGCCGGCCGCGTGGCGCTGGCGTTCGTCGATCCCGTGGTGGTGCTCGCGGCCACGGTCTGGGGCATCACCCGCGGCAGCGATGCAGTGTCGGGGCAGCTCGAGCGGGGCACGATGGAGATGGTGCTGGCAGCGCCGGTGGGACGCGTGGCTGTGTTCGTCACCCAGGCCCTCGCCACCACGCTCGCGGCGGCCGTCTTGGTGGGCGTCCTGCTCGGCGGTGTGTATTCGGCCATCACCTTCGGCCCCTGGGCCGGCCAGGTCGACCCGGCTCGGTTCGTGCCCGCGGCGGCCAATGTGTTCGGCCTGATGGTCTGCATGGCGGGCATCACGGCCTGCGTGTCGGCAGCCGACAGCCACCGCTGGCGGACGATCGGCATACTTTGTGGCTTCTACGTATTTTCAATCCTGGCGAAGCTCGTCGGGCGGATGAGCGAGTCGCTATCCTGGGTCGGCTACCTGTCGGTCTTCAACGCATATGAGCCGCAGCGGCTCGTGTTTGGCGGCCTCGATTCCTGGCTGCTCGTGGCCCGCTATGACGGCGTGCTGCTCGGGATCGGGCTGGCCGCCTACGTGATCGGGGCGGCGATCTTCGCCCGCCGCGACCTCCCCGCGCCGCTGTGAATGCAGTGGCTTTTTTTCAACGGTGTGCCGCATACTTTGGGGCGGGTATCCAAAGGTTCCGATCGAACAAAGGCGGGTTGCGATGGTGCGACGAAGTGATGCAGATCTCCGGGTGTCCGCCGGATGCTTCCTGGCGTTGATCGTGTGCCTCATGTTCGCCGCCGGCGCAGTGCGGGCCGACGAGGCCGCAGCTGGGGTGGCCGACGAGACTCCGGGGCAGGCCGAGCTCGACAAGGCGATCGACGCCAAACTCGGGGCCGACGATCTCGATGATTACGAGCGGGTGCTCGAGCATTGCAAGAAGGCGGTCGAACTCGGCCTCGACGCCGAATCGAAAAAGTTCGCCGACGAACTCTACACCGGCACGCTGGTGGATCGCGCCGGGATGATCGTCGACGCCATCTACGATTCGGTCCCGCCCAACCCGCAGTGGCCCCGAATGCGCGGATTTGCCCTGCGGGATCTCGGCGAAGTGATCGGCCGTGATCCGAAGCTGGGGCAGGCCCACCTGATGATCGCCCGCCTCGAGTCGCTGCCGCGGGGCAACCGTGAACGCGCCAAGGCGTCCGCCGAGAAGGCACTCGAACTGCTCGGCGACGATCGCCTCCAGATGGCGAAGGCCCACATCGTGCTGGCGGGCCTGGAGGAAGACGACACCGCGAAGCAGGAGGAGCACTACGCGAAGGCGATCGAGTTCGCCCCGCGCGACGTCGAGATCCGCCGGACCCGCGGCCTGCACTTCCTGCTCGAAGACAAGTTCGACCGGGCCCGCGAAGATCTGCTGGTGGCGATCGAGGAGAAGCCCAGCGACGGCTCGCTCCACGAGGCGCTCGGCATGGCCTGCATGATGGGCGACAAGCGCGACGAGGCGAAAAAGGCATTCGACAAGGCGATCGAGCTGGAGCCCGATTCGAGCAGCCCGCTGCTGCAGCGGGCCAGGCTGTTGGCGGTGGAGGAGAAGTTTCCCGAGGCGATCGCCGACGTCGACCGCGCCCTCGACCTGGAGCCGGGCAATCCGGCGGCCCTCGTGCTGCGGGCTCGCGTGCATCAGCAGGCGGGCGATTCCGCTGAGGCGCTCGACGATGTCGAGTCGGTGCTCGCCGATGATCCCGACAACACCGTGGCCTTGGAACTGCGGGGGCTGATCGCGGCGGAGCGCGACGACTTCCCGAGCGCGATCCGGGATTTTCGGCGGCTGGTGGCGCGAAATGGCGACGATGCCGTGCTCGTGAGCCAGCTCGGCATGCTGTATCTGGCCGCCAAGCAGCCGCGTGAGGCCGTCCGCCGCTTCACGCGGGCCCTCGAGATCGACGACGAGCATTTCGCCAGTCGCCGTGGCCGCAGCGATGCGTTGATCTCGATCGGCGACCATCCGGCGGCGATCCAAGACCTGGAGAAGGCCCACGCACTCAAGCCCGACGACACCGGTGTGCTCAACAACCTTGCCTGGCTGCTCGCCACATCACCCGACGACACGATCCGCGACGGCAAGCGGGCCGTTGAGCTGGCTCAGAAGGCCTGCGAGCTGACGGAGTGGAAGGAGCCCCACATCATCAGCACGCTCGCGGCGGGCCATGCGGAGGCGGGTGATTTCGCCAAGGCACGCGAGTTCAGCCAGAAGGCGGTCGATGCGAGCGACGATTCCGACCAGGTCAAGGAGCAACTGAAGGGCGAACTCGCCAGCTACGAGGCGGAGAAGCCGTGGCGTGAGCGGCAGGAGATGGAGGAGGCGAAGCTCGACGAGCCCGGCGGCCAGGCGCGGAGTGAGTCGGAGCCCGAGGAGAACGACGAGCCGCCCCCCGCGCCCCGCCGGCCGTTCGACGAGTAGGGGCGCTGCCCTTAGTGGGCATGTCACGCCGTGACATGCTGCCCTTATTCCGGTCACGGCGTGACCGGGCTACTTTCCTACCGACGGCCAGGTTCACGGCCGGGGTCCAGCTCGCGCACCTTCGCGGCCGCGGCGCGGGCGGCGGCGATGTTGCCGGCGCGTTCCCAGCCCCGCATCGCGAGCAGCTGGGCAGACATCGCCATGTCGCGGCGGCCGTCGGCCTCAGCTCGCGCGCCCAACTGGCCTGCCATGTCGGCGAGCGCAGCGGCCCGATCGGAATCGAGCAGCCGAAGTGGGATGCCGGTGAGCGTGCGGTATTCCTCGGCCACGGCGTCGAAGTCGAAGCTGGCCGAGGCGAGCCGGATCGCACGAGAGACGGCAGCCGCATTGCCCGCATCAGCAGCCAGTTCGCGGGCCTCGTCGAACATCAGCCACTTGAGACGGCGGTCTGGCTCGCTGGCAGCCGCAGCGAGCAGCGCAGCCACTGCGGTGTTGGCGCCGGCGGGCGTTGACACGCTCGCGAGTTCGTCGCGGAAGCGTCGCCGCAATTCGGCGCGGGCGTCCACGAGTTCGTGCGGGCCCGGTGGCTCACCAGCGGCGGCCGCGGGGGCGAGCTGCCGCATCCGCAGGCGGGCGGGTGCATCGGCGTCGTCCGCGCGAGCGGCGAGCGGGAGGAGTGCGATGAGGATGGCGGCACCACGCATGCTCGTCAGTCTAGCAGCGTGTAGGCCCGTCACTCCGTGACGGGCAGCCCGTTGCGGAGCAACGAGCCTACGGGCATCAGCGGGCGCCGGGGTAGTAGTGCGACATGTTGAGATACGTCGCGGAGTGGCCGGTCGGGCGGATGCTCTCGTTCACCTGCCGCGAGCTCGTGTCGCGCTGAATCTGCTGCACGCGGTTCTGCAGGTTGTTGATCTGTCGGGCCTGCTGCATGCCGCCGACGATCTGGCTCTCCTGGTCGAACCGCGGCTGGATGAGCTGCTGGTAGACGAGCGGGTTCACGCCGCCGGTAGTCGGATTTACGCCGCCCCCCATGCCACCGCCACCCGGCTGCGCGAGCATCGTGTAGGGGCTCACGGTCGGCCGGCGGTAGGTGTTAGTGCTGGAAAACGGTAGCTGGCCGTTCTGCGCATGGGCGTCGACTGCCACGCCGGCCACGATCGCGGCCAGGGCGAGCGGTGCGGTGCGGATGAGAAGGCGGAAGCTCATGGTCGTTGCTCCAGGGCCCATTCCACTTTCGTTCAATCGTACCGCGCTCACCTGGCCCGGGCCATCAGCCGGTCACTCCGGCAGTTCGTAGCCCGCGATCGCCATCTCCATCGCGGCCCGGACAGCGGCCTTCGCCAACGGCTTGTCGTGCAGCCAGGCGGCGAACTGCTCGCCGTGGGCGGCATAGGCCGTCTGCAGCCAGCTCGGAGCCTCCGTGAGCATCCAGGCCCGGAACACGAGCCACCGCGGGTCGTCCACGCCGTAGGCCTCGCGGGCCGTCCAGCAGAAGAACGTGCCGAACGGCACCGTGAGCGTCCGTACCATGCTCGAGCCGAGCAGGGTGAAGCCAAACATCCGCTCGAAGGGAGCCGTGATCTTGCCCACGATGCTGTCGAAGGCGACCCACGAATCCTGGGCGATGAACACGCGGTCACCCGGCAGGATCTGGTAGTTGGTGGCGGTCGCGCCCCCCTTCATGATCGACTCGATGTCCACGGGCAGGATCTGATCGCAGCCCACGCCCGAGGGGGCCGGCCGGGCGATCCAGATGTCCTTGCTGGAGAGCTTGGAGAGGCCGTTGATCTGGGCGATCGCGTCGAGCACGGTCTCGTTGCCCGTCACGGGGAAGCGGGCCACGTTGTCGCCGAAGCCCGCCCCTTCGGTCACCACGTAGTAGACCTTCGAGTTGTACGAAAACACGTCCACGCTCACGAGCGGCGCGTCGAGATACTGGCCAAGGTGCTGCTCGATCTTGGCCTTCGCCTCGTTGAGCGTCAGGCCCGTGATGTAGACACTCCCGTACGTGCCGAGATTGATCGTGCCGTCGGGGCCCACGAGGTGCTCGCCGGCGATCTGCTGCTGGCCAGCGGCCTGGGCGAGCGTGAGCGATACCTGCGGCTCGCGGAGGATTCGCTTCAGGTGGCGGAAGATCGAATCCTGAGCTTCTTCGAGCGACTGATTGCCCACCATCACCTTGCCGTAGGAGGGACCGAGGTCGAGCATGCCGCCCGGCTCCACCACGTAGATGCCGTTGATGGGCTGCTCGAGGAGCGTGCCTTCCACGATGACCTGCAGCGAATCGAACGACTGGATCCGGAAGGGCGGCTTGGGCACGACGCGGAGCGCGTCCACGAGCAGGATGTCGGGCGGCTCGATCACATAGGCCGGCAGGGACACTTTCGCCAGTTCCTTGGCCGGCATCCGGCTCGGGTCGGTCGGCGGGCAGTTGGCCTGCTCCGACACCCGCTGGAAGTGCGACCGCTGCGGCCGGCCGTAGATGGACGTGCAGCCGGCGGACGAGAGCGTCGCGGCCAGGGCCACGAGCGTCACCGCCACCCGATTGTTTCGCGCTGCAAACCAGCCCATGCTCACACTCCCTGCGACCGGCATAGTCGCTGCGATCGGGAGTATCGGCAGATTCCGGCCGCAAACTTTGCCCGGCCTGCCTTCCAGACACGGTTCGGCGAAAAACCCGGCGGCCGGCCCGGTAGGTGGGGCGACTTGGGCGAAAACCGGGCGTAAACTTGCGTTTCAGAGAGGGTTCTCGAAGGGTCTCTGCGTGCCCATCCTCCCCAAACAGTGCGATTTCTATCCTGCCGACCTGCTTGACCTTCCGGCGAGTCAGGACGCCGGCGGGCCGGAGGCCACCCGCTGGCTCGTCTTCTACACACTCGCCCGACGCGAGAAAGACCTGATGCGGAAGCTGGAGGCGGCCCACATCCCGTTTTACGGGCCGATGATCCGCCGCCGGCTGCGATCCACCGGGGGCAAGACCCGCTCCTCCTACGTTCCGCTTTTCCCAGGCTACGTATTCTCACGCGTCGACGACGAGCAGAGGCGGGCGGCGTTGGCCACCAACACGATCGCCCGCTGGATTCCCGTCGGCGACGAGCGAATGCTTGTCAGCGACCTGCGGGCGATCCGGCAGCTCATCGACAGCGATCAGCCGCTCACTCCCGAGGCCCGACTGGAGCCAGGGCAGCCGGTCCGCGTGCGAACCGGGCCGCTCAAGGGCATCGAGGGCGTGGTGATCCGCCGGCGGGGCGAGGAGCGGCTGCTCGTGGCGGTGCGGTTCCTGAATCAGGGCGCGTCGATCGAACTGGAAGACATCGACCTCGAACCGCTGTAGTGGAACGGAATCCCGAATGATCGCACGTCTCACGTCAGCGGTGGTCGCGAAGCTCGAGGAGTGGTGGCGCGCGCGGCTGCCCACCCGCGAAGCGATCGTCGTCACGGCGCTGCTCGCCCTCATCTTCGAGGGCACGTATCTGGCCTCGTTCTTCATCCGCAGCGAACTGCTGCTGAAGGGCTCCGACGCCCAGGCGATCCTTAACACGATCGTGGCCGTCGTCAGCCTGAAGCTGCTCGTCTTCTACTGGCGGGGCTTCTGCCACAAGCCGTGGCGGGCCGCCCGATTCGCCGATTTGAACCGTCTCTTGCGGGCCGCCACGACGTGCCTGCTCGTATTCGTGGCCCTCAACTATTTCAGCGGCTACATCCCGGGCTGGATCCAGATCCCGCGGTCGGTGCTGCTCCTCGACTGGGCCTTCACGCTCCTCGCTGTCGGCGGCATGCAGGCTGTCGCCCGCAGCCTCTACGAAGAGATCATGCCGACCACCACCGTGGGCAACCAGAAGACGGTGCTCGTGATCGACGCCTCGCCGGCCGGTCGTGAGCTGGCCGCAGCGCTCGGCCAGCTCAACTCGCGGGGCTACTTCGTGGCGGGACTGCTCGACGACGATCCCGACACCTACGGCCTGAACGTCGGGCGGGCCCGCGTGCTCGGACCCGTGCTGATGGCACCGGCCTGTGCCCAGCGGCTGCGGGCCTCCGAGATCGTGGTCCGCGAGGGAGCCATTTACGGGGCGCGGCTACGGGAGCTGTGCGACGCTTGCGCCGAGATCAACGTGCGGGTGTCGATCGCCGAGAACGTCACCGATCCCGACCTGTCGGCCGGCAGCCAGCCGACTACGGTTCAGCCGCTCGTCGTCCGCGCCCTCGAGCTTCGCGACCTCCTCTCCCGCCCCCAGGCCCGGCTCGATGACCACGACATCCACGTCTATCCGTTCCTGCATGGCAAGACGGTGCTCGTCACGGGTGCCGGCGGCTCGATCGGTTCGGAAATCTGCCGGCAGCTGCTGCGGTTCACGCCAGCGCGGATCGTGCTCGTGGAACGGTCGGAGGCAAGCCTGTTCGCGATCCACCACGAGCTGGTGCAGTCTGCCACGCTCGGCTCCACCGACCTGGTGCCGATCCTGTGCGACATCTCCCACGTCGATCGGGCCGAGCGGCTGTTCACCGACCACCGGCCGCAGGTCGTGATCCACGCGGCGGCCTTCAAGCACGTGCCGCTGATGGAGGCCCACCCGGTCGAGGCGATCGAGAACAACGCGCTGGCCACCGCCGCGCTGGCCGAACTGGCCGACGCACATGCCGTCTCAACGTTCGTCGCCCTCTCCACCGACAAGGCCGTCCATCCGTCGAGCGTGATGGGAGCGTCGAAGCTGGTGGCCGAGCGGTTCCTGCAGTCGTTCGGTGAGACGTCGACCACGCGGTTCGTGGCGGTGCGGTTCGGCAACGTGATCGGGTCGAGCGGCAGCGCCGTGCCGATCTTCACCGAGCAGCTCACCAAGCGGCTGCCGATCACGATCACGCACGAAGACGTGCGGCGGTATTTCATGACGATCACGGAGGCGGCGCAGCTCGTGCTCCTGGCCGGGGCCCTGCCTGGACGTGGCGGCACGTTCGTGCTGGAGATGGGCGAGCCGATTCGGATCGTGGAGCTGGTGTCGAGTCTCGCCTACGTGCTGCACGTGCCGCCTGAGCAGGTGCGGATCCGGTATTGCGGGCTGCGGCCCGGCGAGAAGCTCGACGAGGAGCTGTTTTTCGAAGACGAGCGGCGGGAGGCCACGTCGCATCCGCTGGTGATCCGGGCGGTCCGCGCGGCCCGGCCGCTCGACGAGGTGCGGCAGTGGATGGGTGAACTGAAGAGCGCGGTGTCCGGCCCGTCCGAGACGGCCGGCCATACGCTCATGGACATCGTCACCAGCGATTGCAGCAGCCTCGTGCCTGTGGAGGCACCGGTGGGTCAGCCAGTGGAGCAACGCGCATGACAGCTGGCTGGCGGGTGCCGTTCGTACGGCCCGATGTGCCGGCGTATGCGGAGGTGAGCGCGGCGATCGAGCGGGCCGTCTCGAGCGGCATGCTCACGAAGGGGCCGGAGCTAGCGGCGCTCGAGGCCGAGGCGGCGGCGGCGCTCGGTGTGCGGCACGTCGTCGGCGTGTCGAGCTGCACGATCGGCGTCGCGCTCGTGCTCAAGGCGATCGAGCCACGCGCGGGCCGTACGGAAATCATCCTTCCGAGCTTCAACTTCCTCGCGGCGCCCGGCGCCGTCGTGTGGGCCGGGTTCACGCCGGTATTCGTCGAGGTCGATCCCCACACGTTCACGATCGACCCCGCCGCGGCCGCCGCCGCGGTCACCGACCGCACGGCCGCGATCATGGCCTGCCACACGTTCGGCTGCCCGTGCGACGTGCCCGCCCTCGACGCGGTGGCCGTGCGGGCGGGCGTGCCGCTCGTCGTCGATGCCGCCCACGGCCTCGGCACGCAGCTGCAGGGTCGACAGGTGGGGGCCGGCGGACTCGCGCAAATCTTCAGCCTCTCCCCCACGAAGCTCGTCGTCGCAGGTGAAGGGGGCCTCGTGGCCACCGACGACGACGCGCTCGCCGCCGCGGTCCGCACCGCCCGCGAATATGGCAACGACGGCCACTACGGCTGCGCGGTGCCCGGCCTCAACGGCCGGCTGCCCGAGATCTCCGCGATCCTGGCCCGGGCATCGCTGGCCCGGCTGCCAGACGTGGCCGCCCGCCGCCGGGCCGCGGCCGAGGCCTACAACGCGGAACTTACCAACCTGCCCGGTGTCGGCCTGCAGCGGATGCCCCCGGGGGCCACGAGCAGCTGGAAGGATTTCGTGATCACGATCGATGCGGAGCGGTTCGGCATGAGCCGCGACGCCGTTCGCCGCCGCCTGGCCGATGCGGGCGTCGACACGCGGGCGTATTATGATCCGGCCTGCCACCAGATGGAGGCGTTCCGCCGCTACGCGAGGCCGGGGCAGTCGCTGCCGATCACCGACCACCTCGCCGCCACGGCGTTGGCGCTGCCCCTCGGGGCGCATGTCACGGCCGACGTGGCACGGTCGGTGGCCCACGTGATCCGCGCCGGCGCCCGCTCATGAAACCCGTCGAACAGCCAAACCTCTTCCCGTCGTTCGACTCGATCGAGGCGGTGCTCTGGCCGGCGGCCGCGCTGGCCGTGTTCGTGCTCACGGCGGTGCTCGTCGATCTCATGGTCATCCTCGCCGCGCGGTGGCGGCTGGTCGATCTCCCCAACCGCCGCAGCGCCCACGCGCTGCCCACGGCCCGGGGCGGCGGACTGGCGATCGTGCTCACGACGGCGCTGGCCTCGATCATGGTGGCGCTGCGGTGGCCCCCGGCCGCGTTTGCGATCCTCGGGGGCGTGATCGTCCCCTGTCTCGTGATCGCCGGGGTGGGGATCGTCGACGACATCCAGCCTCTCAAGGCGTCGCTGCGGCTGTTCATCCAGATCGGGGTCGCCGCGGCGATCACGGCCGCACTCGGCCCGCTCTCCACGATCGCGATCCCGGGGCTGCCGGTGCTCGAACTGGGCTGGGCGGGCTGGCCGCTCACGGTGGTCTGGATCGTGGGCATGACCAACGCCTTCAACTTCATGGATGGCTCCGATGGCATGGCAGCGCTCGGGGCCGTCGTGGCGGGCGTGGTGATGGCGGTGATCGGCTGGCAACTGCGGATCCATCTCCCGCTGCTCCTCGCCGCCTTCGCGGCGGCGGCGGCGGGTGGATTCCTGGTCTTCAACTGGCAACCGGCCCGCGTCTTCATGGGCGACGTGGGCAGCGCGTTTCTGGGCACCTATCTGGCTGCGGTACCGCTGGCGTTTCCAGAGCCGCAGCGATCGCTCGTGTTCATTCCGATGGTGTTGGCACTGTGGCCCTACATCTTCGATCCATTCGTTTCGGTGCTGCGGCGAATCTACCACCGAAAGAGCCCGTTCGAGCCTCACCGAGAGTTCTTGTTCCATCGCCTGATCCGCAGCGACATCGGCCACGGGTTCGCGGCGCTGCTCTATGCGATGCTGGCATTGACGGGCGGGCTCGTGGGCATCCTGATGGTCGAGAATCTGCTGCCCGATGCAGTGCGGGCCTGCGGTCCGCTCGTCGTCATCGCGCTGGCGGGCGTACTGGCGTGGGCGATCGAGCGGCGGTGCACGCTCGTTGGGCTGCCGTCGGCGAGTGGAGCCGTCGCCGCGTCGGCGGCCGAACCGTCCACCACGGCCTAAGAAGTGACAAGGGCTTTCGACCATGGCTGCGACGTCGCGCGCGAGTGAGGCCTTGCCACGGGAACCACACGGGTGGTATCCGACGGTCGTGAAGCGCGGATGCGACCTCATCGTGGCGGCTGCGCTGGTCGTCCTGCTCGCGCCGCTGATGGCGGCGGTTGCGCTGGCCGTGCGGCTCGTGCTCGGGCGGCCGGTCTTCCATCGCGACATGCGGGCCGGGCTCCACGGAAAACCTTTCGAGATCGTGAAGTTTCGGTCGATGGCCGAGCGGGTGGACGACGCCGGTCGGCTCTTGCCCGACGAACAGCGGCTCGGACTCTTCGGCCGGTGCCTGCGGGCCACGAGCCTCGACGAACTGCCGCAGCTGGTGAGCGTGGTACGCGGCGAGATGAGCCTGGTGGGGCCGCGTCCTCTCCCACTTCGCTATGTTGCCAGATATTCGCCCCGACAGGCCACGCGGCTGCTCGTCCGGCCGGGACTCACCGGCTGGGCCCAGATTCATGGCCGAAACGCCCTCGACTGGGGCCCGAGGCTGGAATATGACGCCCGCTACGTGGAAATTCTCGGGCGGTGGCATGCCCCGCTGGCCGATTGCTGGATCATTGTGGTCACCCTGCTCCAATTGATCGTTCAGGCCGTCACCGGCCGCGGCGTGGCGGCGCCCGGCTCGGCCACGATGCAAGAGTTTCAACCGTGAGTCCGTCCGACGCCGTCGCCGACGCCATCCGCACCGTGCTTCGCGAGACCGGCCGCAGCCGCGATGCGATCGAGCCGCAGCAGCTGCTGGCCGCCGATCTCGGTCTCGACTCGCTCGACCTCGCGCAAGCGATCGTGCTCCTCGAGCGATCGCTCGGCGTCGATCCATTCCGCGACTGGTCCGCCGCCGCGCCGCGGCCGGCCGTCCGCACCGTCTCCGATCTCGTTGCCATCTACACGACAGCCCTCGCCTCACCCTGAGAGATTCAGCGCCATGCACGCCACGCTCGACACGCTGCTCGATCATCTCGCCGAAGCCCCTGCCGCCGAGCGGCTCGCCGTCGCGATCACGGAGATCGCCAGACAGTTTCCCGACCGCGTCGCGATCGTCGCCCAGGCCGGCACCGATGCCCGTCGCGTGATCGACTACGCGACGCTCGCGACCGCGGTCATGAAGCTCGAAGGGGAGCTGGAGGTCAATCGGCCCGTGGGCGTGGTGGCCCGGGCGGTGCGGCCGGAGTCGCTCGCGGTGATCACGGCCGCCTGCGGTCGGCAGCGGGTGCCGCTGGCGTTCGTCTCGCCCGATTCGCAGGCGCTCGCCGGCGAGCTGCACGACTGGGTGGCGATCGACGACAGCCTCGCCCTGCCTGTCAGCTCGGGCCGCCGCGGCGATCTCGACTCGGTGCCGCCGCCGGTGATCGTGGCCACGAGCGGCACGAGCGGGCCGCCGAAGCTCGTCGATCATGCCTGGGATTCGGTGCTCGCCGCCGCCCGGCTCTCGGAGCAGTGGCACGGGCTCGGCTGGCTCATGGTCTACGACGCGGCCCGGTGGGCGGGCATCCAGGTGTGGGTGCAGGCGTTGCTCACGGGAGGTCGGCTGGTGGTGCCGGCGTCGCGAGATCCCGACGTGGTGGCCCTCGCGCTCGTCAACGAGTCGGTGCAGGTGATGCCGGCCACGCCCACGCTCTTGCGGCGGCTGCTGACGTCGGCCGATCGCAGCGTGCTCTGCCGCGGCCAGGTCGATCGGATCACGCTCGGCGGCGAGGCGGCCGATGCCCAGCTGTTGAACGATGCCCGTGCCTTCTATCCGCAGGCGAAGATCACGCAGGTCTATGCCACGACGGAGCTGGGCGAGGTGTTTCGCGTGGCCGACTGCAAGCCGGGGTTTCCGGCCAACTGGCTGGGCAAGGCGCTGCCCGGCGGCGCGCGGCTGGCCACTCGGCGCGACGGCGAATTGCTCGTGCAGCTCTCCCGCGACACCGCGGAGGTGGGCACGGGCGATCTCGTGGAGCGACGTGGCGACCGCTACGAGTTCGTGGGCCGGCGGACCGACGTGATCATCGTGGGCGGCGCGAAGGTCTTCCCGAGCCGGGTGGAGGAAGTGCTCCGCGGCGTGCCGGGGATCGCAGAGGCCCGCATCTACGGGCTGCCGAGCGCGATCACGGGCGAGCTGGTGGCCGCGGAGATCGTGCTGGCCGATCCGCTGCCGGATGCCGCCACGCCGGAGAAGGTGCGGGCGGCGGCCCTCACGGCCTGCCGCGAGCAGCTGGAGCCCCAGGGCGTCCCGCGGATCCTCGACATCGTGAAGAAAATCGCCACCACCGCCGCCGGCAAAACCCCCCGCAGTCGGCCGTAAGCCGCATGCCCATCACTCCCCGTAGGCCCGTCACGCCGCGTGGGTCCGTCACGCGGTGACGGACATCCCCGTTTACCGGTCACGGCGTGACCGGGCTACCGTCATGCCCACGACCATCATCTCCGGCGGCTCCCGCGGGCTTGGGCTCGCCCTCGTGGAGCGGCTGCTTGCCCGCGGCGATACGGTCGCCACGTTCTCCCGCGCGGGATCTCCGGCACTCGATGCCCTCGCCGCGGCCCACGCCGACCGGCTGTTCACCGCTCGCGTCAATGCCGCCGACAGTGCCGCGATTCGCGGCTTCGTCGAGCAGGCTACGACGCGGTTCGGCCGCATCGACCACTGCATCGCGAATGCGGCGATCGCCCACGAGGGCGTGCTGGCGGTCACGAGCGACGCGGCGATCGACGACATGCTCGCGATCAACCTCAAGGGCTCGATCGTGCTCGTTCGCGAATGTGTCCGCCAGATGCTCGTGCAGGCGAGCCCGTCGCACCCCGGAGGGCCGTCACGCCGTGACGGGCAGTCCGTTGCGGAGCAACCGACCGACAACCTGTCGATCACGGTCATCTCCTCGGTGGTCGCCTCCCGGGGCTCGCCGGGCCTCGCGGTCTACGCGGCCACGAAGGCGGGGCTCGAGGGCTTTGCCCGCAACCTCGCCCGCGAGTTGGGGCCGCGGGGCATCCGCGTCAACGCCGTAGCGCCGGGGTTTCTGGAGACGGAACTCTCGGCCTCGCTGTCCCCGGAAAACCGCAGTCGCATCGCCCGCCGCACGGCGCTCGGCCGCCTCGGCCGGCCGGCCGACATCGTGGGCGCGGTGGAGTTTCTGATGAGTCCGGCGGCGGCGTTCATCACGGGCCAGGTGCTCGCGATCGACGGCGGGGCCTGATGTGCACCGCACACGGAGTGTGCGGACTACGGTTGCATGGGCGCACCCTCGCCCGCCGGTATGATCTCCGTGGATGTGCAGACTGGCAGTCTGCACACCGCCCGCTCAGGCGCGGGTGCGGTGGGCGGCGATGATTTCGTCGAAGGTCTGGCCGAGGGAGATCTCCGGCGTCCAGCCCGGATAGTCGGCCATCATCCGGCGCAGGTCGGAGTAGTAGCAGATGTGGTCGCCCGCGCGGGCTTGGTCGGAATAGACCCAGTCCATCGGGTTGCCGCTCCGCTCCGCCACCATCTGGAAGGCTTCAAGAATCGAGCAGCTGTTCGTCTTGCCGCCGCCGATGTTGTACACGGCCGCGGGCCTCGGAGCCGCGATGAACCGCGCGATGAAGGCCGCCACGTCGGCGGCGTGGATGTTGTCCCGCACCTGCTTGCCCTTGTAGCCGAATACGGTGTACCGCCGGCCTTCGAGGTTGCACTTCACGAGGTAGCTCAGGAAGCCGTGCAACTCCACGCCCGAGTGCGACGGCCCGGTGAGGCAGCCGCCCCGCAGGCAGCAGGTCGGCATGTCGAAGTAGCGGCCGTATTCCTGCACCATCACGTCGGCGGCCACCTTCGAGGCGCCGAAGAGCGAGTGCTTGCTGGCGTCGATCCGGAACGTCTCGGGGATGCCGTGGGTGTAGGCCGGGTCGGCGTAGTCCCAGCGGGTCTCGTGCTCCACGAGCGGCAGTTCGTTCGGGGCGTCGCCATACACCTTGTTCGTGCTCATGTGCACGAACGGCGCCTCCGGCGCGAACCGCCGGGCCGCCTCGAGCATGTTGAGCGTGCCGACGGCGTTGGTGTCGAAGTCGTCGAACGGGATGGCCGCCGCCCGGTCGTGCGACGGCTGGGCCGCGGTGTGCACGATCGCTGTCGGCCGCACCTCTTCGATGAGCCGCAGCACGCCGGCCCGGTCGCGAATATCGAGCTCGTGGTGGGTGAACGACCGCAGGCTCGCGGCGAGCCTGTTTTGATTCCAGCGGGTGTCGCCGGCAGGGCCGAAGAAGACAGCCCGCTGGTTGTTGTCCACACCGTGCACGGCCCAGCCGGCGGCATCGAAGTGCGTGGCCACCTCGCTGCCGATGAGGCCCGACGAACCGGTCACGAGCAGAACGCGTGCAGACATGGAGTCGCTCCCTTTGGCTCCGTTATCTGACCGGATATCCGCGGAGATTCAACCCTGCGGCGTTCCCCAAATCACCTAGTCTGTAGGCCCCGTTGCTCCGCAACGGGCTGCCCACCACGGAGTGACGGGCCTACGGCCACGCTCGCAACGTACACTGGTTTCCTTCCGCCGTGCCCTCCCTCTGGACTTTCCGCCGGGATGCTTGTTCCGTGACTCACCCCTCGCAGCTCTCCGTGCAACGCATCGTGATCGTCGGCGCCGGCGGCTTCGGCCGGGAAGTCCTGCAGTGGGCCCGCGCCGCCTGGCCCGAGGCAGCAACGCACATCGCCGGTTTTCTCTCGGCCGATCCTCGCATCCTCGCGGGCCACGCCTGCCCGCTGCCTGTCATCGGCGATCCGGCCACTTTCGAGCCGGAGCCGGAAGATGGCCTCCTCTTGGCGATCGGGATTCCCTGCATCCGCCGCCGCGTAGCCGAGCTGCTGCTGGGCCGGGGCGCCGAGTTTCTCACGCTGATTCATCCCACCGCAATCGTCGTGCCCACGGCGCGGATCGGCACGGGAGCGATCGTCTGCCCGCAGGCGATCGTGAGCGACTCCGCCACGCTTGGCCGGTTCGCGCTCGTCAACTACCACGCATCCGTGGCCCACGACGCATCCGTGGGCGACTTCGCCGTGCTCTCGCCGTATGCCACGCTTGCGGGCGGGGCCCACGTGGGCGACGACGCATTCCTCGGCCTCCACGCTTCCGTCGGCCCGGGCGTGAGCGTCGGCCCGCGGAGCAAGGTGGCTGCGAACTCGTGTGCCCTCGCCGACACCCCAGCCGACTCGCTCGTGCACGGCGTGCCGGGCCGGATCACTCCGCTCCTCAGCTGATCGCGAGCGACGCGTGCCAGGCTGCTCTACCAAATGGTCGCGAGTGGCACCTGGAGCGACCCGCCAAGTGCTGTGGCTGGGTCGGTTGGCGGCTCGAGCCGGTATAAGCCGTCCACCAATCGATACCGCTCGAGCTTTTGGTTCTCAGGATCCGCAATCCAATACTCGACAACTCCCGTTCGCTCGTAGAGTTGCTTCTTCAAGTCGGTGTCATGAGACGCCGTGGACGGCGAGAGGATCTCGACGACCAGGTCCGGCACTCCGTTGATCTTCGTCGGCGTGATCATCCGAGCCCGATCCTTCAGCACGACGATCAGGTCTGGCTGGACGATGTCGTAGTCGGTGAGTTGCACATCGCAGGGCGCGTCGAATACAAGCCCAAGACCGGCAAGTTCGATCTGTGTGTACAGCTGATACTGAAGCCGCTTCGACACCGTCTGATGGGTCGTGGATGGTGCGGGGGTCACGTAGTGGTCTCCGTCGATGATCTCGTGCCGCCGTCCGTCGTTCGGCAGGCAGCAGTACTCGCGGTACCCGAACCGCGTGCGCGGCCGCGCGACCGGTTGGCTCGACGACGATGGGCTGATGTCGGTGGACATGACAATCCTCCAAGCGATTGCGAAATGTTATACAGACGTTCACTATTTGTCAAGAACGCCGCGGCATGGTGGCTTACGCGGCGACATGGGGAAGCCGTTTGGCTGCCGCACGTAGTCCGCATGCGGCCAGCGCCAGGCACACTAGCGTCACCGCACTGGGCTCAGGCACGACTGCCACGATCTGATTACGGTAGTACGACAGATCCGCGACGAAGGTCTCGTTGCCAAACACCGCCGTCAGCTCGGGGCTCGGCTGCCCGGAATACCCGGCCACCGCCACCATGATCCCTGCCAACTGCCACTGGCCTCCGTTCTTCACGAACACCGGCCCGCCAAAGTCGCCTTCCACCGCCTGTGCCTCGGACGTCCCGTCGGCGAACTCAACCGCCGTCCACGTCGTCAGCACATCCTGGCTGCCGGTCGAAATCCACTGCTCGGTGCCGGCCACCGCGTTGGTACCCCAGCGCAACGCCCGCGTCGCGAGTGTCTGATACCCAGCGGCGCCTCCGCCCGACGACACCTCCGTCCACGTCCACGGCGTCGTGCTCTGATTCACGCTCCATTGGGTAAACGCCCCTCGATCGCGGCCGCCGCCGATCATCGTCACGGCCGTGCCCACAGTGGGCGTCGTCGTGGCGATCGGCAGCGTCGCCACGCCCGTCGGGATCCCGTTGATCTGAAACATCGTGAGGTCCGTCGTCGCCGTCTTCCCCGCTGCCCCGTTGTTCGTCAGGGTAAACGCCGTGCCGGGCACCTCCGAAAACGTCTGGCCATTGAACGTCATGTCTCCGGCGGTCGTGTGGTTGGGGGTGAGCACCCAGCCATTGCCGAGATACACGGCCGTGCCGTTGCCGCGGATGCTCACGTTGTTCCAGCCGGGATCATCGGCCGGCGCGGTCGTGTTGCCGGTGCCGGACGCCGTCTGGATGATCACCCCCCGCGCCGGTGCAGCCGCGAGGGCAAGCAGCACCGCGACGGAGGCCACGAAGAGCCGACGGGTGAGCATGTGTGCTCTGGACACGATCGGAATCACGTGTGCGTCTCTGCAGTGGCGGTGCGGACGGGAGCCTCCGACCGAACGCCTGTATGGTACATGCAGGCAGTCTGCCGCTCACCGCCGCTACACTTTGGGGGCCCCTGGAGGCAGCGATCCGTGAACGACGTATCGGCCATTATCCACGAGTTGTGCACCACCTGGCCCAAACTGCATGGCGAGCGAGGCGAGCGGCACCTGTCGCTCGATCCGCCCGTCCTCGAGTGGATTGCAGCGCACGTGCGCCCGGGCGACGTCACGCTCGAAACCGGCTGCGGCTATAGCACGGTGGTGTTTTCGCCGCCGGCTGCCGCCACACGGTTATCTCTCCCTCCGCAGCCGAACACTCGCGGCGCCGCGCCTGGGGCGAGCAGCGCGGCATCGACTTCTCTCGCGTGACGTTCATCTCCACAAAGTCCGAAGACGTCCTCCCATCGTTCACGACGGCTCCGCTTTCACTGGCCCTGATCGATGGATGGCATGCGTTTCCTGGCCCGTTTCTCGACTGGTTTTTCATCAGCCGGCTGCTGGCGGTGGGGGGCTGCGTAATCGTGGACGACGTGCAGCTTCGCGCATGCGGCATCCTCCGAGATTTTCTCAAAGCAGAGGCCGGCCGCTGGAAACAGACGGGGCGGGTCCTGCAATCCGAGATGTTCACGAAGCTCACAAACGCGTTGTTCGTGGGCGACTGGGAAACGCAACCCTTCGGCGCAAAACCGCGATTCACCGTCAAGCAACGAATCAGACGGCGGCTTATCCCAGCGGTCGCCTTGGCACGAAAAGTGCCCATTCTCGCCGCCGTGCTCGATGCGATCCGCCGCAAGGATGGGGCGTGAGGAGCGGGGCAGCGGCACGCACGCACAATACACCCGCCGCTCGCTCACCCATACGCCTGCCGCATCAGCCGCCGTGTGATCGCCCGTTTTACGGCCCGAATCAATCGCAGTGTGCGAGGAACCGGGCCTCTTCCGTATTCCAGATACGCGCTGAATCGCCAGCGATGATACGGCGGCACACCCGCCGCGTGTGCAACCGCCGCTCGCATGCGGGCGTGATCCAAGTGCCGGTCATATTGATGCAGCACCAGGCACGTAGGGGGCGTCTGATCCGGCGGCTGCCGCGGCTCCCAATCGAATCGTAGCTCATCAAACGGCGTTATGCCGATCGACCGCATCCAGCCATCCTCTGCCGCGCTGATCTCGAAGTCCGGCAACTGTCCCGCGTATGCCAGGTGGTTGTGAAGCGGCTGATCGCCGATTCGTTGGGTTAGCTCGACGCCCACTCGCTGCACTTCATCCGACATGGCGGCCAGATAGCCAAGCACTGCCTGACGCGGACCAAACACGGTGCCTGCACACAGAATCGGCCTGTGGCCGAGAGCTGCACGTTCGCCCTCCCCGTACCCTTCCGCAATCCAATCGCGATTCCAGTGGTTCGCAGCGATTGGGGTGGCCGCATGCTCCTGCGAAAGCACGAGCCGCGACACGGTCGTTACAGCTTCGAGTGGCGCCGTCACGATCACGTCGCGGGTGTCGGCAAGGAGAAAATGCGTTTCGTCACGGGCCTCGATCGCTGCCCGATAGAGCGCGTGCCTGCGGCCGTAAAGCTCGAAAAGCCACTCGCGGCGGCGTGCAGCCGCTGCCTTGTGATCCACGCCTAGCCGAGGCGACGGCTCTATGGCCTCAACTGACTCCACTCGATACTCGTCAAACAAGAAACGATCTGCGTCGCCGAGCGGAGCGGTAACGAGAACGATCGCCGTCCGCGGCGAGTGCAGCCGCACGCTCCGCACGAGCAGTTCGACGTTTTGCCAGACACGATCCCTTGGATAGGCCGCCAGCCCCAAGATCGCTTCGGCCATGGTCGTACGTCCTGCGTGTCTGCTGCGGCTTTGGCATTTCCTGCAACGCATGCAGGCGTGATCATCATTTGTACCCCACAGGGATTCGCTGGAAGAAAACGCTGCCTCTCGTTGACCAGCAGCTCGCACCCCTTGGATACACTATGGCCCCCCCCTTCGTGAAGCGTGCCATGAGATCTCGCGAGTTCCTTTCCCCGCAGCGTGGCCTCTCCGCTTTGGCTCTGGCCCTTGGTGCCGTCCAAGCGATGGCTGATGTGGCCGCACCCACACTCGCCCGCCCCCAGGATCAGGCCCGGTTTCGCGTAAGCGTGTTTGCCACCGGTCTCGGCTATCCAACGAGCATGGCCCAGTTCGCCGACGGATCCCTCCTCGTCGCCACGAGCACCGGCGGGACGTCCTCGTGGCTGAACAACTACATCTTTTCATCCCCAAGCGGTGAGCTCGTGCGGCTTGCCGACGCTGACGGCGATGGCGTCGCCGATGGACCCGCGCAGCCAGTTGCTAGCGGCCTACCCGGACTTGTGACGACGGTGCGGCGGGAGGGGAACCTCATCTTTGCCCTGAGCGCCCAACCGGGCAGCCAGGCGATCACGATCTGGAGAACCGGCTCCAGTGCCGCGGCTCCACTCGAGGCCGCCGGCCGACTTTCTTTCTCTCTACCGGCGGGCTTTGAGCATCCCCCATGCACGCTCGCCACACGACCGGCGCCAGGCGGCGGCGTGGAGCTGTTTTTCAACGTCGGCTCGGCGCACAACGCCCAATCGACGCCAGCCGAGCAGACGATCGGAATCACGGCGTCCGCGGGCGCAGCATTCGTGAGCGGCAGCGCGTTTCAGCTCGCGGCCGATTCCGTGCATCGCATTCGTGTCACCGCCGACGCCTCGACCGTGACTGTCGGAGTGCCGCAGCACATTGCCCGCGGCCTTCGCAATGCGGCAGGGATGGTGTTCGACTCCCAGGGCAATCTATGGCTTCAAGATAACGGCATCGACGGGATCCCGGCGACGGTCTCACTTTCCGCCGACGAATTGAATTTCATCCCCGCGGCTGACATCGGCACGAGCGTGCCCGACTTCGGCTTCGCCGCCACGTACGTGGACTACGCGACGGGCGACGTGATCGGGCCAACTGCCGGCGTCGTGCAGCCGCTTGTCGCATTCCGACCGATCGCCGGCGAGAAGAGCGAAGGCGTCGTCGAACTCGCGATCGCCCCGACATCATTCCCCAGTGACTTTACCGGTGGCATATTCGCGCCGTTTTCGGGAGTGTTCAACCAAGGCGGCCTGGCCAACGATGAAAACCCGCTGATCTTCGTAAAAACGACCGACAACACCTATTTCCACTTCATCGAGAACCAGCGGCTCGGACATCCGAACGGTCTCCTGTCAGCGGCTGACGGCCTTTACGTCTCCGACCTCAACTATCTGGGCCTGTTCGGCAACCCAGTTGGAAGCAACCCGCTGGTGCCGGCAGATCAACAGGGCGTGATCTACAAGATCACGTATGTGCCGGAGCCAGAATCGCTCTGGCTCGCTCTCTTCAGCCTGGCGAACCTTTTTACTCCATGTTCCAGCTTGCGGCGCCGCCCATCAGCTCTGTGACGACGACGTGAAGCAGGGCTTGTCGGCGTGGCTGGCCGAAGCCAGGCAACTACCGGGTTGCGAGCGGAGAACCTGGGTTCTTTATCTCCCGAGCTCATGGCTAGAACGTATCCCATCAAATATTGGATCCAAGTACGGCGCGAGTGCCCTGGCGGCTGTGGCTGAGATATGGTTGTCGTCGCTGTATGCACACGCCCCATCTACCAACAGACTGCTTTCGCTTGCCTTTCGCAACAGTGCCGCGACATCCAGATACGAAACGCGCTCGTTCGTGAGTCGCTGAAACAACAGAGCAATCGGCTCTGTCGCTGTTGCGAACTCCTCCTGGCTCACCGGGCGAACATCTTGCCATCCAAACAGCTCGTGCAGCGCCAGCTGCTTCGGCACATTGAACCGCTGACTCGGCACTTCTTCCAGGATCCATACTCGCTCAACGCCGGCATTCAATACCGTAGTGATCGTTTCCGAAAGCGCCTTTGCCAGACACTGCTCCTTCTCTGTTGCATTGGTCGCAGGTTTTCCGTCGCTCCCGCAGTTCCACGTCATGAGGCCACTCCACCGTGCCGCCAGCACAACGCACGCCGGCCGTTCCCTCTGGAGATAAGCAACCGCGGCATCGCGGAACGCCCAATTCGGACCGTTGGCGCCGGGTGCATTCATGTGCAATCCAACAAGCGGCGGGGTCGCGCCGCGGGTGAGCGCTACACCCGACGCACGGTGGTCAAACGCGGCCTGATCGAACGCTGGCACAAGGGCATCGGCATGGCTGTCGCCCCACAACACAAAATCGGGTCTCGTGTCGCCATCCCTGCGACCAAGTCGCGGCATTTTGCCGTTTTGAATAATCCGAATCGGAAGATTGATCGTCTCCGCACGTCGCGGCTGCCAGTCGGCCATCCCCTGACTGAGCCGAACCACCTGCGGCGGTAATCGCTGCGGGAGCCCGCCTGTCCTATGCATGAGAAGTCCGCACACCGCCGTCGCGACTCCAGCAACAGCCCAGCTACCGAGCACGCGGCCGTCTGGCCAGCGGATTCCGCGGCCGGGCGTCTCCACAAACCGAAAAGACAGCCACGCAACGACGAGGGAGATGAGCCCGACCACATACGAGATCACCACGGAACACGAGCCGGCCATGCCAGACCACGGATAGCGAGCAAGCGTCAGTAGCGGCCAATGCCAAAGATAAAGGGAGTACGAAATCAACCCTGTCCATACGAGCCACGGCGAGGCCAGGAGCCGCTGCCACCCCGATGAAGAGCCCGCGGTAACGATGATGAGCCCTGCGGTTCCGCACACGGGAACCAACGCCGCCCACCCAGGAAACACCGATTGCTCCGAAAGGGCTGCCATTGGTGACAGAACACATGCCATCGACACCAGCCCAAGCCACCCGCTCAACCCGGCAGAAACCACTGCCCTCGACGGGACGATCGCACACATCGCACCCGCGAGCAGCTCAAATGACCGACTCGGCAGTAAGTAATACGCGGACCGGGCGTCGTGACCGCACTGCCAGACGCTCAAGCCAAAAGAGAGGAAAAACAAGGCTACGAACACCGCCGCCTGAATCAGCCGTGGGCGCTTTGCAATCGCAACGACGAGCCATGGAAAAACCAGATAGAACTGCTCTTCGACAGCAAGGGACCACGTGTGCAAAAGCGGCCACGAGCGATGCGCCAAGGTCTTTCAAGTCGCGAGGCAGGAATATCGCACCGGCGAGGAGCGTTACGATCGCCGACATGACCGCAGCAGCAGGCAAAAGACGCCGCACGCGTCGGGCATAAAATCTCGTGAATGAGACCGCCCCTTGCGATGCTTCGCGCAGCAAGATCGAAGTGATCAGATAGCCCGAGATCACAAAAAACACATCGACGCCGACGAAGCCGCCAGGGAGAATCCGACTGTCAATGTGATTCGCGACGACCGCGAGAATGGCGATGCCCCTCAACCCATCGATCTCTGGTCGGTAATGAGGTGTCGGCGGGGTCATGAAGACGAGGCCCGTACGGACGACGCTTTCAGCAGTGTTTCATTTTCTTATTGATCACAAACAACCACCCTCGGTCGCAGTGCTCGTCGGGACGGCTGTTCTCGGTGAAGTGGTAGTAGGGCAGCCCAAGGCCGCGCACCGTGCCCTCCAACGTCGCGAGGGCGGGAAAGGCTTCAGGCTGGTTCGTGTCGTGGAAAAACAGGAATCCGTCGTGCTTCACGATGCGCAGGTGCTGATCGAGCCACTCCGGGCTGCGGTAGTGGTCCGCATCCGAGATCAGCATGTCATAGGCGCCCGTCGGAGCAGAACGCACGAACTCTTCTTCACCGCTGCACACGATGTTGACGCCGAGCGCTCGCAATTGCTTGGCAATAGGCGGCTCCTGCCCTTGCGTATCGTACCAATTGTCAACACTGGTCAGTTGGCCCACGCCGTTGTAGCGAATCGCGTAGGCGAGGCTGGCGGAGAGATACCCGCTGCCGACGCCCAATTCGACAACCGCTTTCGGCTTCATTGACAGCACCATGCCCGCGACCAGCATGTTGTGGGCACGATCGAGCGCCACCGGATTGCGATGATCGAACGACAAAACGAGATTGAAATAGGAAACGAGATCGTCGTTCCTCTCACCCGGCTTCAGTCCTGCGGATGAAGTGGAATGAAGATCCGCAAACCGGGGAGGCGCACCGCCGGCTTGGCGAATAGCCGCAGCGAATCGCTGCGCCATCCCGAGCATCGGCCCCGGCAGAACGGCCTTGATCGCTCGCTTTACGGTATTGAGAGCCATTGGGTATCGCTCCGCTGAAGCAAAAGTGTGTCGAGTAGGCCGTGGAGAAAGACTCGAATGCTAAGCCAGAAACAAGACGCCGTCCGTTCTCCCTGATGCGACGCGCCGGGAATCAAGGCGCTTCAACGAAGAGCCGTATCCACCGGCGACGAAGGCGATGCCGCAAAGACGCCCCTTTCACTCTTGCGAACGCACTTCCTTGGTTTTCAGAACGATCAGGTAGTCATAGATTGCCATGAGCATGCAGTAATGAAACCCGGGCCCGCCGTCCCAAAACCCACGCCGCAGGAAATACAGATACAGAAATCGCCACAACGGCCGGGCCGGCAACGAATCAGCGAGCCGCTTGCGGGACTGTTGCCGCTCTTGGCGCGTGGCCCCACGAAATGCACTGACGAGCGCTCTGCTCCACGGCATCCGGAGAGAAGCGATCCGTTTTGCTTCGTCCGATGAATACCGATTGTGGCGGCTAAGCCAGTCGGAGATGCCTTTCGAAAAGTTGTAGTGCAAGTAGGGCTCGCGGAGCGTTCCCACGCCGCGTGCAGTCGGCCCGAGAGTCTGCCCATGACCGGTCTGCACAAACCGTGATTCACCGATCCGCAGAAGCCTCGCCTGGTAATAGGGATACATGCTCGCATGCCGAATCCACCGGTCCATGAACATCAGCTTGTTCGCGAGGAGATAAGCGCTCTTCTCGTCGCGCGCCACGACATCCAGCAGCTCGTGATGCAAGGCCGGCGTCATGCACTCATCGGCATCGAGGTGCAGCACCCAGGGGTGCCTGAATGGCACAGTGTCGATCGCCCAGTTGCGCTGGCCGGCAAACGTGTCGAACTGCCTCTCGAACGTCCTGACGGGATATCGCTCGCACACTTGTAGCGTTGCGTCGGAACTGTATGAGTCGAGCACCACGATGTCGTCACACGCTTGCAGGGAATCCAGGCATCGGCTGATGTTCACCGCTTCGTTGCGTGTGAGAATGAGAACCGAATATCCGGTGGACTCCGCCGCCGCACCCCTCAGCGGAGCTATTTGTGTTCCGTCAATGTTCATCACTGACCTTCCGTCCGATTCCGGAGGCGGTGATACGCAGTGTTGAGACAGCGGTTGCCCCGCAGCCAATACCCGATCGTGCCGGCCACCATTGAAACGCTGTCGGACAGCATGCCAAGCGGTCCGCGGGGCTGGCAAAAGCGACGATAGACGGAGAAATGTGGCATGGCTGGATGGAGTCGGATTCCAGCCCAATGCAGGAAGAGCATCTGCCGCCGGTGCTGCAAACCTCCGAAGTCCCACTTACGCCACACCCCGTCGGCATCTTCGTAGACAGATCCGCGATCGTTCGCCCACGCCGAGTGCGCGAAGCGACTCTCGAGGTCGGCGATGTGGCAGGCGCGGAGCCCATGGGAGTCGCACAGATAGTTCAAGAAGAACTGGTCGGTGTTTCGGGGATTCATCTGGTCCCGCACCGCAACCAGCTCCTTCCCGGCAGCCTCCATCTGCTCGAGAGAAAACAGCCCCTTCCGGCTCGCCCAGATATTGCTGCTGAAACCGTGGCCCAGACCCTTACGACAAAAGCCGGTGCGAATTGGCCCGTCGTTGTAGACCTGGTTGATCACGGCGTCGTAGTGCACGAGTGGCACGTCGTGCGAACGGGCGGCCGCCGCAAAGCCCGATGTATCGGCCAACACGAGCATGCGGCAGTCCAGGTACGCGAATGCGTCAAACGGGCCGTCGAACGCCGCGAACCTGCGGAACCAGTGCGGGCCGGTCGCCGTCTTGCCGATTTCGAGATCACGGCCGATCCGCTCCAGCCGTTGGAATGCCGCGTCGTCGCGATAGACGTCGCCCCCCGCCTGCCGCACGAGCGCTTCGCAGCGACCGCTCTGCTCGTCAAAAGGAATCAACAGAAGCGGAAGGGCGGGGTTGTAGACCCGAAAACTGGCGACGAAGGCCGAGAGCCAATCCGCGACGCGGTCATTGGCGAGCACGAACACGCCAGTCCGCGGATCACTGTTTTCCATCATCTTCTCCCACGGCCACCACGATACCAGCCGGCTGGCCGGCGCCGACGAACGCCCTTGGCAAAATCGCCGGGGCGCATGATTTCCACGGCAACTGCCGTATACTCCCTACAAGAATGAGGTGCGCAGCCGGGAACTGGCGCGGGACGCCTGCAGACACGCCGACACCGACGGGAACGGAGTACGCCTCAACTCACCCCCTCTTTGTAGCGTGTCGCGATGTTGGGCCCGGCATATGCCTGATGCCACACTCAGCTCTCACGAACCCCTCAGCTGCTCTGCCATGAAAGTCGTCATCCTCTGCGGTGGCAAAGGTACGCGGCTCCGCGAAGAAACGGAGTATCGCCCGAAGCCCATGGTCCCGATCGGCGGCAAGCCGATTCTCTGGCACATCATGAAGACCTATGCCCATTACGGGCACAAGGAGTTCATTCTCTGCCTTGGCTACAAGGGGGAGATGATCAAAGACTTCTTCCGCAACTACATGTGGGCAACAAGCGATGTCACCATGAAACTCGGCCGCGGATCGTCGGTAACGTTTCATGACCACGTCGATGAACTCGACTGGACCGTGACGCTCGCCGACACGGGCGAAGACAGCATGACGGCCTACCGTATCCGGCGAATCGAGCGATACCTGGGGGATGACGACACGTTTCTTCTCACGTACGGCGACGGCGTGGGGAACATCGATATCACGGGCTCGATCGCCTTTCACCACGAGCACCGTCGTGCCTGCACGCTCACCGGCGTCCATCCTCCAGGGCGGTTCGGCGAATTGGGCATCGGTCAGAAGTCCGAAGTTACGCACTTCAATGAGAAGCCGCAGTCCGAGGGCGGCTATATCAACGGCGGCTACATGGTCTGCGACCGGAGACTCTTCACCTATCTCCCGGACGATCCGAGCATGATGCTTGAACGGCAGCCAATGAGCGACATGGTTCGCGCCCGCGACTTGGCCGTGTTCCGCCACAATGGTTTTTGGCAGCCAATGGATACGTTCCAGGAATTGGTCCTTCTCAACCAGTTGTGGTCGAACGGCAAGGCGCCTTGGAAGGTGTGGCCATGACCATCGCCCACGAACAAGCTTTGTTCGGCGGTGCGTTTCATGGCGCCCGCGTGCTCGTCACGGGCCATACGGGCTTCAAGGGCTCATGGCTGTGCGAATGGCTGCTGGCTCTCGGCGCTCAGATCACGGGCCTTGCCCTCGAACCCGACACCACTCCCGCTCTCTTCACGCAACTAGGGCTCGCGTCCAGGGTGCGTCACATCGTAGGTGACGTTCGTTCGCCCGACGTCGTTCGGCGGATCGTTGCCGAAACATCGCCGGACTTCGTATTCCACCTTGCCGCCCAGCCCCTCGTGCGTCGTTCCTATCGGAAGGCGACCTACACGTGGGAGACAAACGTGCTGGGCACAGTGCACGTGCTCGACGCACTGCGGCAACTCGACAAGCCCTGCGCGGCCGTCATGGTGACCACAGACAAGTGCTACGAAAATCGCGAATGGCTCTACGGCTATCGGGAAAACGACCCGCTCGGTGGGCACGATCCCTACAGTTCCAGCAAGGCAGCCGCCGAACTTGCAATAGCTTCGTGGCGGAACTCATTTTTCGCCTCGGGCGATCCCGTCCGGATCGCGAGCGCCCGCGCCGGCAACGTGATTGGCGGCGGCGACTGGGCCGAGGATCGGATCGCGCCCGACTGCGCCCGCGCAGTGACCCACAACAACGCGATTGCCGTCCGCAACAAGACGGCCACGCGTCCGTGGCAGCACGTCCTCGAACCGCTGAGCGGCTACCTCTGGCTCGCCGCCGTGCTGGCCAATCCGACACTGCGGCCTTATGCGGCTGATTTATTTACCTCAGCATTCAATTTCGGACCTTCCTCCGAGTCAAATCGGACCGTAGTCCAACTTGTAGAGGCATTTTTGCGACACTGGCCGGGGCAATGGGCTGACCAGAGCGATCCGGCCGCTTCCCATGAAGCGGGTCAGCTCAGCCTGGCGACCGACAAGGCGCTTCAGATCCTCGGTTGGGAACCATGCTGGGACTTCGAAGACGCCGTCCTAAAGACTGCCACATGGTATCGACGCTGCCACGAAGGTTGGGATCCGGCTGAGCTGACCCGCAGAGATCTCGATGATTACGAGGCACTCGCACGTCAGAAGAACATTTGCTGGATGCCCCAGAAACGGAAGCATTGTAAGTCATGAAGATGCCCATGATACGACGACTGAACGGGTGTCGAGTCTGCGGAAGTGCGGACTTGACTGCGTTTCTTCATCTTGCCGACATGCCGTTCACGGACGACTTCGTCCCGCCGGCTCGCTTCGGTTCCGAGTTTCGCGCCGACATAGACGTGTTCCTGTGTCGCGGGTGTCTCACGGCGCAGACACAACACGACGTCGATGTTGGTGACTACTACGAGGACTACCAGTATTCCGTAGGCGGATCCGGCACTGCCAGCAGATTCATGCGGCAACTCGCCGAGCAGAGCCAAGCAACCTTCTATCCGGGTGAGACCGGAAGAAAAGTGCTTGAGGTCGGTTCGGGTGACGGAGAGCAACTGGTGGCTTTCAAGCAGACGGGTTGCAAAGTCCTTGGATATGAGCCGTCGTCGACGCTGTGCCGGGCGGCTCTCGATAAAGGTATCGAGTCGGTGCAGGGACTGTTTACTGCCAATTCGGTCCGGCAGTTGCCGCCGGATTTCCGTCAGGTCGACGTATTGATGCTGTCGTACACCTTTGATCACCTTCCCGATCCGCGGGAATTCGTGGCGACCAGCCGGTCAATCCTAAATCCCGAGCAAGGACTGCTGATCGTCGAGATTCACGACCTCGAGAAGATCATAGCCCGGCAAGAATATTGCTTGTTCGAGCACGAGCACTCGATCTATCTAACCGAGGCGACGGCAGCAAATCTGTGCCGGCTGGAGGACATGGAAATCGTCAGTTTTGATCTCGTTCCGCAAAGCGATCGCCGCGCCAATTCGCTAATTTTCGTGGCGACGCCCAAAGGGTCACGATTTTCACACCGCCCCGCGGCACCCCGCACGCCGCCAAGCTTCGCCGACCCGGAGTTTTATCGGCAGGTCAGCGCGAATATTTTCCGCGGAGTCGCGAACCTTGAGGCGTTTGTGGACAACAGGACTCGCCGCGGCAGAAGCCTCGCGGGCTACGGCGCGGGCGGACGGGGAGTGATGACTATGAGCGCGATGAAGAACGCTTCTCGGCTCCGTTATCTGGTCGACAAAAAGCCCAAACGCCCCGGGCTGCTCGCGCCGAAGTCCGGCGTTCCAGTGGTTGGGCCCGACGGATTACAGGTCGATCCTGTCAACGACATCATCGTGTTTAGTTTCGGATATTTCGAGGAAATCCGTGATGAAGTCGGGCAAATAGGCTACCGTCCTGAGCAGCTCCATTCCCTGGTCGACATCCTCGCCGGGCGCTTCTAGCCAATGAAGCACCACGTTGTCATAACGGGGGCAACGGGATTCATCGGTGCTGCGATCGCGGCGACCATGCTGCGGCGCGGCTGGAGCGTCACAACGCTCGTTCGGCCTCACTCCAACCTTGATCGCTTGCGTGAGCTATCAGGGCACTCTGTCCTAGTCTGTCCAGGGTTTGCTGATCACGCGGTCCGGGCAGAATTGCGTGAGCGTCGTCCCGACGCCTTCGTTCATTGCGCGTGGCGCGGCGTTAGCGGAGCCGACAGAAACGAGAAGTTTCAGGTTCAGGACAATCTCGCAATGACCCTGACCACAGTCGATTTGGCCGCGACTGTGGGCTGTCAACAGTGGATTGGACTCGGGTCCCAAGCGGAATACGGCAATCTCAACCGGCGAATCGACGAGAATGATTCGCCCCGTCCGACCACGCTGTATGGGAAGGCGAAACTGGCGGCTGGAATAGCGTCACTCGCGTTATGCCAAGCTCATGGAATGCTGGGCACATGGCTCCGCGTGTTTTCCACCTACGGGCCGGGAGACTCTCCTCGCTGGTTCTTGCCGTATGTCATCAGGGAGTTTTTGGCGGGTCGTCCGCCAGAACTCACCAAGTGCGAGCAGCGGTGGGATTACTTGTATGTTGACGACGCCGCAAGAGCTGTGACGGAAGTTGTAGAAACATCGGCCCATGGGGTCTTCAATTTGGGCTCGGGCAGTTCGCGGCCGTTACGGGACTATGTCGATGCTATCGTCCGGGAACTCGGCTGCGTCACCAAGCCCGCTTATGGCGCTGTTCCCTACAGGACAGACCAGGTCATGCATCTCGAAGCCGACATCTCCCGCCTGTCGACTGCCGTTGGCTGGATACCGACGACGATGCTTAACGACGGAATTCGCGCAACAGTCGCTTTTGAGCGAACGCGGACCGCCACAGGACCCTCAGGATCCAAGCCATGAATTCTCACACCTTGGCATGTTGCATCCGACGGCTGTCTTTGCAAATGGTGCACGCAGCAAATGCGTCCCACATTGGAGGCGCCTTGTCCATGGCCGACCTCATCGCAGTCCTTTACAGCGACGTACTGCGCGTGCGCCCCGAAGACCCGCAGTGGCCACTTCGCGACCGTTTCATTCTTAGCAAAGGTCATTGCTGCGTGGCTCTTTACGCAGCTCTAGCAACCAAGGGGTTCTTCAGTAGCGACGAGCTCACTTCATACGGCGCTAATGGATCGAGGTTGATGACCCACATCAGCCATAAGGTTCCCGGGGTCGAATTTTCCACCGGCTCACTCGGCCACGGACTGCCATTTGCCGCTGGTCGCGCCCTGGCGGCAAAACGTCAACACTGCGACTGGAAGACATTCGTCCTGCTCAGCGACGGCGAACTAGACGAGGGATCGAACTGGGAAGCAATCCTCTTTGCCCCACACCATCGCCTCGACAATCTCGTAGTAATCATCGACTACAACAAAATCCAAAGCCTTGGCTCAGTTTCGGAAGTCGTGGAGCTACACCCATTAGCCGATAAGTTCCGAGCTTTTCGCTGGACCGTGCAAGAAATCGACGGTCACGATCACGGCCAGATTAAACACGCGCTGACTAGCACTCCGTGGGCGCCAGGAAAACCAAGCGTTGTGCTTGCTCATACCGTGAAGGGGAAAGGCATTGACTTCATGGAGGGCAACCTCAAATGGCATTACAGCGCACCCACTCCTCAACAACTCGGAGTCGCCCTCAGCCAGATCGAGGGCACATCGTGAGAACCGCATTTATTCAACACCTTATCGAACACGCACGTACGAACCCACGGCTCTTTCTCGTCGTCGGGGATCTCGGATACTCCGTGGTCGAACCCTTTGCGGCCGAATTTCCCGATCGGTTTCTCAATGCAGGCGTAGCCGAGCAAAACATGACCGGCGTTGCGGCCGGCCTCGCCGCGGAGGGATATCACGTCTTCACATACTCGATCGCGAATTTCCCAACCCTTCGTTGCCTAGAGCAAATCCGTAACGACATCTGCTACCACGGCTTCCCAGTAACGATCGTTTCCGTTGGTGCGGGGCTTGCTTATGGAAACCTAGGATTCTCCCACCACGGAATCCAAGACATCGCAACGCTGCGATGCATGCCCAACATTACGATCGCCAGCCCTGCTGATCCCGAGGAGACGCGCGGGTGCCTTGCCTATCTAATAGCAAACCCCGGCCCGTCATATTTGCGACTCGGGAAAGCCGGCGAACCGCAGCTGCACCGCGTCCCCATCGATGGACTGCGGCCGCTGAACTTAATTGATGGCAAGGCTGCCCTGGCGATCGTCGGCACCGGCGCAATTGTTGCCACTGCCCTGGAGGCAGCACGCCAACTGAGGGAATGCGGCCTAGATTGCTCAGTTTTTTCGGTGCCATTCCTCGCGCCCAGCAATGGCGATGCTTTCAACGCCCTCTGGCAGATGCCAAACATAATTACAGTAGAGGAACATGTTGCTGCGGGCGGACTAGGCAGCTTGATCAAAGAGAATGCTCCACACGGCGTGCGCGTCCGCTCCCTGTGCGTGAATGAATCTCTCTTCTCAGCCGTCGGTTCCCAGAAGACACTGTGGGAAGCGAATGGCCTTACTGCCGATGCACTGGTTTTGCAAGCACGGCAGCTACTTCAGTGAACGCAAAGCCTCACGCCTGCCTTCGTCTTGGTGTTGAGCAGGTGATGCGAAATGCCTGAGCCCGTGCGACTAAAAAGAACACTGACTACATCGCAACGCGCTCAACACATTGCCGCAGGATCTAATCCCGTGCCGACGTACTAACGCACCCGTTTCCTTTTCTATAACTTCTCGTGTACCACCATAAGGCCTTGCCTGACGCCGCCGCGGTAAAGAGCACCCAGCTGCTTATAGCTATCCCCACCTTTAATCGCGCCCCTCGGCTCCGCGATACCCTGGAGGCTCTTGCTCCGCAATTAACTCCTGAGGTGTCTGTACTGTTGCTTGACAATCACAGTACCGACGACACACCAAGAATTTGCGAGGCCTTCCGATCACGCTTTCCAAATAATGTCACGGTGTCTCGCAATAATGCCAACGTCGGCGTATTACCAAATGTCATGAAGTGCTTCGAGGCCGCACAAGCCGGCTGGCTGTGGCCCCTCCCAGACGACGACGAGATTCTGCCAGACGCCATCTCCCTTGCAACGTCCGTTATTGAACGGCATCCAACAGCCGTGTTCGTCAATTTCTCCACCTCCTTACTGAAGGCCCATGGAATTGATCGAGATCAAGAGATCATCTTCAGCAGCCTCGACGATTTTCTTGCTCGTTGCGACTCCTTTGGCAACACCCTTTTCTTGACAGCAACCTTTTACAACTGCGAGGCAGTAAGGAAAGAGCTCCGAACTGCCTACCTCACCCTACATACTTTCGCCCCCCATGTCGCCATCCAACTGTTGGCGCTAGCCAAACCCAACGCCATTGCAGTACAGTCCGACGTGCGCATCGCAAATTGGGGAACAAATGTTGAATGGAGCAATAAAGCCGTCTCAGACGGCATGACTGGCCTTCTGAGATTGGTGTCGTCTGCCAACGGCCGTCACAATCTGAATCAATTAATCGAAAAGGAATTTCCTTTTTCTGCACGCAGTCGCTCACGGCTCTCGGCGGCTTTTAACGCAGCCGCCGATGGCCCCGCAGCTCTTTCCGACCGAATAGCCAAGTGCGGCACCATCACGGCATTCACCGGCAGGTACCGCCTACACTTAGTTCTGCTCCTAGTTCTACAGCTTCTCGACACCGTTTATATCGGACAGGGCATTTGTTTTGTGAGGTCCGTGCTAGATAGACTCCGAAAGCGCAAGGTCCGAAGCGCGAATGGAGGAGCGCTTGCGGACTTTGAGAATTGCGAGCGGTTGTGACGCAGAGTACAGGCAACAGGACGGCATGACTGAGGAAACCGGCATTTTAAGTGGGCCGCCGGGAAGCCCATTCACAAGAAACGGCATTCGACGCGAGCGTGTCGCGATCGTACTCACGAACTACAACTATCAACACTATGTCGCTCGAGCAATTCGCTCCTGCCAAAGGCAGTCGCACTCCGAAATTAGCATTGTTGTTGTTGATGACGGCTCCGTTGATGACTCTGTTTCTGCCATCACGGATGCGTTTGACGGCGATCAACGGTGCCAACTAGTCCGGAAAGATAACGGCGGGCAACTGTCAGCATTCAACACAGCCGTTAGCGCCATCACAGAAGACGTTTACATCGTTGTTTTCCTTGATGCGGACGACGTACTTGAGCCTGATTGCGTCGCCGCGCTGCTTAAGGCATACAGCGACCGCCCTGACGTTGACTTTATTTTCAGCACGCCGCGGCCTTTTAGCGAGCCCGAGCCCCCGCTCATCGAGCCCACCAACCATACAGCAACCGATCTTGGTTTTACGACCGCGGCGACATGGTTCTGTCAGGAATGGATAGGCGCGCCGACTTCCGGGCTTTCGATGCGGGCATCACTGGTGCGGAAACTGCTTCCCATCCCGCTTGAATCAGATTGGCGGATCCGGGCTGATGATTGCCTTGTTTGGGGTTCGTCCCTGGCAGGAGCCAGAAAGATGCACCTTGACGGCACGCTCGTTCATTACCGCATCCATGAAAACAATTCGTTCTACGGTAAAAACGTTCTCGCGGCATCCGACCGTTACCGTCGCTGCCTTGCCGCTAACCGTGTGTGGCAACACTTCGACTCGGTGTTTGCGCTCTCGCGGTTGAGCGCAAGCGGTGTTTACCTCGAGTTTCGCACACAGCCTCGGCGGACACTGCAACAGGCGCTCCGCTACACGCGGATTGCCCGGGCAACGCGATTCCGCGTGCTAGACCGCATGCGACTGATAGCGAACATCTGGGCCCGCTTTGCGTATGACGCCGTGATGTCGCTTCGGGGCACCCCGCAATGAGCACACTGTGGCGACTCCTGACTCGTAGGCAGCGGGTGCTATTCGTTGCGCTCGTGTTCGTGAATCTGATTGCCGCCGGCGCTGAAGTGCTGGGCGTGTTTTCCGTGCTGCCTTTCCTCGCTTTGGCCAGCGATCCCGGCCTCTGCGAAACCCAGCAGTCCTTGCACTCTGTATACACAGGCTTCGGCTTTCAGTCCCATCTCTCATTTGTAATTGCAGCAGGCATCGCGACCGTCGCATCACTGGTGCTCACGAACGTGATCGCTATGGGATCGCTCTGGTTTCGGACGTGGTACTGCAGTCAGGTCGTCACCGATATGTCCGACCGCTTATTGCGAGGGTATCTCGCGCAGCCTTACGAGTTCTTTCTTTCGCGCAACGCAAGTGTCCTTGGCAAAGATCTGCTCAACGAAGCCCAAGGCTTTTTCACCTATGCGCTCGAACCGTTTACTGTGCTCATCGCGCGGGCCTTGCAGATCACCGCCGTCGCTATCGCATTGCTATTTTTCGATTGGCGTACCACTCTGTTGGCAGCGTTGTTGTTTGGTGGCTTCTACGTTGCGATCTATCTGGTCCTTACGAAGCGTATCCATCGCTATGGGCACGACCGCTACGTAGCCAACGAGGCGAGGTATAAGCTGGCGAGCGAGGCCTTGGGCGGCATGAAGGAACTCAAGCTCTTTGGCCGGGAGCGATGGTACGCAGATGCATTCGATTCCGCTTCTCAAACCATGGTGCGAACCCAAGGCCGCCTCGCGATTTACTCGTTGACACCACGTTATGCCTTGGAGATTCTCATTTTCTCCGCGGTTGTGCTGGCAGTGCTCTGGAAGCTGGCCAACGGCGAGCCCTTTCAGAGGCTCGCCCCTTCGCTAAGCGTTTTTGCGATAGCCGGGCTGCGGTTGCTCCCCGCGATCCAGCTCGTATTTCAGTATGCGACCGCCTTGGCAGCGGGAGGCATCGCCGTCGATAACCTTCATAAACTGTTCGCCACAGTCGGAGCACTCGACACCACCCCCTATTTACCGACGCACCATGAGGCTAAGCTGCCTCTCAGAGGGCGAATCGACGTCGAGAATGTGTCGTTTGCCTACGCCGGCACCCATCGCATCGTCTTAGATCGCCTGTCTCTGACGATTTCCGCCGGCCAATGTGTTGGCTTGTGTGGCCCAAGCGGGTCCGGCAAGACAACCCTGGTGGACCTCTGCCTCGGGCTTCTTACCCCGAACGAAGGTAGCATTCGCGTCGATGCCGAGCTGATCACGGCCGACAATGCAAGCCGGTGGCAGAGGAATATCGGCTATGTCCCCCAGGCGATTTATCTGATCGACGGCACAATAGCTGAGAATATTGCTTTCTCAACAGACCCTCGTGCCATCGACATGGCTGCCGTGGAGCGAGCCGCTCGCTTGGCGCATCTGGACGACGTAATCGCCAACGCGGGCGATGGGTTCAACACCCTTGTTGGAGAACGCGGAGTTCGATTGAGCGGGGGACAACGACAGCGAGTCGCGATCGCAAGGGCTCTCTATAGCGACCCGGACGTGCTGCTGTTCGATGAGGCGACAAGCGCGCTCGACACCGCGAGTGAGGCGCAGGTGGTTGAGGCGATTCAATCGCTCGCCCACCTAAAGACCACCATCATCGTTGCACATCGACTGACCACCCTTCGTTATTGCGACGTGATCTACGAACTGCGGAACGGGCAGCTGGTGCGTTCCGGTGACTATGCCGCTTTTGCGTCGCAAGCCACTGCCTGCGAATCGTGACGCGCCCTCTTTGCTAGGGCATCAGGCAACGGCTTTGGCTGGCAAGATCGGAATGAATCGCGGAATTCTGCTGGTCGCGCATGGCAAGACTTCATATTGGGACGAAGCTACAACGCTTGCGCGATCGCTGCGGCGGCATTCGCCGCAGCTCACCATCGCCGTGGCAAGCGATTTGGACGTGCCCGAAGCGCAGTGGCGGCGTGATGGATATGACATCTACGTCCCTTTCGACTTTCGTGAATGCGGCGGCGTGTCTTTCAAGATGCAGCTCGATCGGATCACACCATTCGCCGACGCCACGCTGTTCATCGACTCCGATAGCATTTGCTACCGCGACATCAGCGCTGTTTTTGACGCGTTTGCCGGAGACGACTTCGTCACGCTTGGGACCGTCGTCACGAGTTGTCATTGGTTCAAGGACAATTCACTGATCCATCGCGAATTCCACTGTGACTCGTTTCCGTTTTTTTGCGGCGACTTTTATTTGTTTCGCACGAGCATAAAGGCGGCTGCGGTATTCGACACGGCTCGGGAACGAGCAAGACGGTATCGCGCACTCGGGATCATTCCCCTTGGCGGCTGGTGCAACGATGAGCCGGCATTTTCGCTGGCGATGCTGGAACACAACGTGCCAATCAGCTCCGGCGTCGGGGATTGGATTATCCAAGTAGCCCACGAAAAGGTCACGGACATTGACCTAGACTACGCCGCCGGGCGTGCGCGGGCCGTGCTCGACGGTGTCGGGATCACTCCCCGGCTGGTCCACTTCTCGACGCACCGATCGCAGCCCCTCTACTTCCGCGAGCGTTACCGGGTCCGGAATCCAGCGAACAACTGGTGGAACCGAGTGGCCGCCCAAGGCGTTGGCTCTCTGGAATCGACACGGTATCGCTTGACGAGGCGACTCCGTGCCGCAACAGCCCGCTCGTAGCCAGCACCAGAGCACACTCTTCCGCGAAACGAACACAGGAGTCACGCTTCGCAATGACCACTCTTTCACGCATCCGCTCCGCGATCACATCCGGCGCGAAGCGGCTTATCAATGGCGTCCTTGACCCTTTGGGGTGCCGCGTGGTCCCAAACCATTCGTTCGACGTATTCGACGCGATAGTTCACAGATTCAACCGGCCGGGATTCACGTTCGTGCAAATCGGTGCGAACGACGGGAAAAGGTTCGACCCGATCTTTCAGTACGTCACACGCTACGGGTGGAAAGGCTATGCGCTCGAGCCGATTTCCGAGTATTTCCAAGAGCTAAAGCGCAACTACTCGCAACATCCGCAGGTCACGTGCTGCCAGGTCGCGATCTATGAAAAAGATGGTCCGTTAACGCTGTACCGCGTCGATCCAACGGCGAGTGATCTGCCCGAGTGGTCCAAAGGCATAGCGTCGGTGTTTCAAGACCACCATCACAAGTCGGGGACTCCGAGCGACAAAATGATCGCGGAGGAGGTTCAGGGCCAGCGATTCGAGACGTTCATCGCGTCGCACGGTATCTCGCGGTGCGATCTGCTTCAGATCGACACGGAAGGCTACGACTATCACATCCTGAAAATGATCGACTTCGACCGCTGGGCGCCGAGCATCATTCGCTTTGAGCACGGGATGACGGATCGCATCATGTCGGCCGAGCAGTTTTCCGAAGTCGCTCAGCTTCTGGCCCGCAACGGCTACGACTTTTTCGTGGGCCAGTTTGATTGCTATGCCGCGAAGCGAGGGTAAGGAGCCGCCCTCGACGCTCGTATGAAACTCGCCTTTATTTCGACTCAGCCGAGCGCCGCCTGGGCTGCGAGTGAGCTCCTCTGGGAAGCGGCTGCCGTGGAGGCCATCCAGGCGGGACACGACGTCTTGGTATCGTCGTATCAGTGGCCCACTACGCCGGCGGCGATCAAGCGACTCGTCGATGCCGGGGCTCGCTACCATCGGCGGCGTCGGCCGCGGCTCGGACGCCTGGAACGAGTCGTCGATCGCTGGAGCGATCGGTGGCGGCATCTTCGGAATTTTGCTCCCGATGCAATCTGCATCAGTCAAGCCGGCAGTTACGACGCCATCGTCGCATCAGACCTCGCCAGCATTCCGGCCGTGCTGTACGCCTTGAACAAGCCGTATGTCGTGGTATGCAACGCGTTGCCGGAGCACTGGACGCTCAACGACGATGCACGCTCCAGAGGACGAGCGCTTTTCGGGAAGGCGAGAAAGGTCATCTTCGTCTCCCAGCGAAATCGGGAGATAGCCGAACGGCATTTGGCGGCGGGTGTGCCAGACTCCATCCTGCTTCATGCCCCGGCAAACGTTACCGGCGACATTCCGCTCCCATGGCCCGCGGACAGTCGCGATTTGCGAATGGCGATCATCGGTCGCCTCGACGTTGCAACCAAGGGGCATGACGTGCTGTTCGAGGCACTTGCAGGCTCCGCGTGGCGGGACAGGAAGTGGCGGCTACGAATCTACGGAGATGGCCCGGATCGGAAGTATCTCACTGAGTTAGCGGCGCATTATCAGATCAGCGACAAAGTCGATTTCCCAGGACATCTCGAGAACCTTCGGGATGTGTGGGCGGACAACCATCTGCTGGTAATGCCGTCGCGGCATGAAGCCGGGCCGCTCGTCGTCATCGAGGCGGCTCTCTACGGCCGACCCGTCGTCGCCACCGATGTGGGCCTGGTGGAGCAGTGGGTGATCGACGGCGACACGGGGTTTGTGGCGGAAGCCACGACCCGATCCGCCCTTGCGAACGCGCTCGACCGGGCGTGGGCCGAACGCGAGCGATTGAGCAGCATGGGACGTGCGGCCCACGCCCACGGGATCACGCTGTGGCAACGCACTCCTGGGAAGACGTTGTTCCACGCAATGACTCATGATGGGCTCGTCTGCCCGTGAGCGTCGCACCACGCGTGATGCGGCTGTTTCGGCGGGTGACGACCTCCGGTGGATACGTTCCCGAGATCGACGGCTTGCGGTTCGTGGCCATCATGCCCGTCCTCGCGTTTCACCTCTGGGGCTACTGGGGTCGAATCGAACAGCGGCCGTACCCTGATCCTTGGCCGCTCGACTATGTGCTCAACTTCCTTGTCTCACTCGGCCATTATGGGGTTCATCTATTCTTCATGATCAGCGGCTTCGTGCTCGCAACGCCGTTCTCGAAGCATGCCTTAGAGGGCGCTCCGGCGGTCGATCTGAAGCGATACTTTTGGCGGCGGATCACCCGCCTGGAACCGCCGTATGTCGTGTCAATGCTGCTGTTTTTCCTCGTGGCGCCCTTGGCTGCCAAAGGATCATGGGCGGATCTGTTTCCCCACCTGCTCGCAAGCCTCGGCTACGTGCACGAACTCGTGTACGGCACGGGCAGCCCCATCAATAACAATGCATGGAGCCTCGAAATCGAGGTGCAGTTTTATCTGCTGATGCCGCTCCTCGCATCGGTCTTGTGGCTACCGCCCGTGCCACGGCGAATCCTCATGGCATGTGTGATTGCGATACTCTCGACACACGCCCTGTGGCTTTCGCCGACCGCCCCCAGAACGATCGTTCAATATGGCCAGTTCTTTCTGACCGGCGTTCTTCTCAATGATTTGTGGACGACGGGGTGGCGTGATACCGCCCGCTCGATGAGTGCCGATGTGCCGGGCGTTACAGCGTGGCCGGCGTTCTTCGCCGCAAACATTTTCGGGAGTTCGCTGTTCGTGGATCTCGTCGCGCCGTGGATCATCGCCGGGTTGTTTTACTCCGCTTTGCGCGGCCGCTGCCACTCTGCGATCCTGGCATATGGGGCCATTCCACTGATTGGTGGGATGTGCTACTCGATCTATCTTCTCCATGCCCGCGTGATCGCATTGACCGTCCACGCTGTGGGTGCAGCAATCCCGTCAACCGGGTCCTTTTGCGTCGAGTTCACGATCGCATTCGTGATCTGCACAGTGGCCGTCTTGATCGTCAGTGGCTGCTTCTTCCTCCTGATTGAAAAGCCCTGTATGGATCCGCAATGGCCACAGCACCTGTACGCGCGGCTTGGCGGCATGTGGCGAGAGCGACGGCTCCAGGGAGCAGGCAAATGAATCCGCCGCGCAGGCGCAAGCAGCCGCAGTTCGATATTCCGAGCCTGTTTCTGACAGCACTGGGCATCATCGCCCTGCTCTTCGTCAATAAACCAGGCGCGCCGGGAAACGTGCTGTTCTTCGCTGCGCTGCTTGCGATGATCGCCTACTCGCCAGAGTGGGCGGTCCGGGCATTCTCGCTCTGTTTTCTTGGGCTCGTCACCAATCAGGCGATCGTTTTGAAAACGCCGGTGTGGACGCTCGCCCGCTTTCTCATTCCAGCAATCTGCCTGCTCCGCTTCATCGCGGACTTGCAGCACCTTCGGAAGCCGCTGCTCCGCCCCCGCTACCTTGCGGCTCTGGCCGGTTTTATCGCAGTCGCTGCCGTGCTGTCGGTGATGACCGGGTATTTCGTCCATATCGCGCTCTTGAAGCTCATTAACTTCGGCATCGCAAGCTTCTCATTGCTGTATGGGGTTCGCGTGATGGCTGCACGGCGGGCTGATCTCACGCCCTGGTTCGTCTCGATCGTAATGGCGGTCGCGATCATGGGCCTCGCGTCGATTCCTCTCGGTATTGGATACAACTTTCGCGGCGATGCGTCCCTGGGCCGAAGCCTGTTCAACGGGCCTTTTTATCACTCAAACTGCCTGGGACCGATGGCTTCGCTCATGGCCGTCCTCATGGTCTGCGCTGTTGTCTTCGGACCGTACCGCAACCGCTGGGTGTGTGCGGTGCTCAGCCTCGTCATGCTCTACTTCATGGCCAAGACCCAATCGCGAACGTCTTTTGCGGCCTTTGCTATAGGCATTCTCACAATTCTCGTTGCTTCGTTCATGCTGCGGCAACGCCGTCTGTTTCGCCTGAACATGCGGGTATCGAGAACAGCGTTGGTTACCACGGTCGTCGTTCTGGCGATCGCTGCCGTGGGCTACGACGTAGCGAGCGGCGGTGGGCTCACGCGCAGCGTGATTACGTTCGCGCAAAAAGGGAAGCAGACGGAGGAACTTTCCGTCGAAGAGGTGTTTGCGTCACGGCAGGGGCTGATTGACCACATGTGGGCCAACTTCTTGCAGTCGCCGCTGATCGGCATTGGATTTGAGGTGGCGCTCACCTCTTATTTCCGGGAGAACGCCACGCTCTTCAACGCGCCAATCGAAAAAGGATTCATGCCGATGGCGGTGCTGGAGGAAACTGGCGTCATTGGCACATGTTTTTTCGTGCTCTTCCTGGGATCGCTTATTGCGAGCCTGAGAAAGGATCTGAACGTTCCGGGCTTGGCCCTGCTCTTCACGTTCCTGGCAGTGAATTGCGGTGAGTCGATGTTTTTCTCGCTGGGCGGGCACGGCGCGTATGGCTGGCTGATGATGGCGGCAGGCATGATGCTTGGGCCCCATTGCACAACGCTCAAGAAACCGTTCATGGGGCATACGATCCCCATCCCATCAGATCCGATACCCAGCGGCCCGCCCCGTCGTGTCGCTTGAGCTGTCATGAAGCTGCTGTGTTACCTGCAGCCGCATCGCGGGGGCGGCGTGGCTCGGCACGCCGTCGAGATGTCTCGCGGTCTCCATGCCCGGCAGGGATTCGACGTGTCGTTTCTTGCCAGCGGGGCCGATGCCCGCCGTCACCCCGATTTCATGGGCCGACTGCCCAGGGCAACGATGGCTTCGCTGCCCCTGTCGGGCACGCTGCAAGAGCGAATCTGGAAGGTAGCTCATTGGCCGCCGCTCACCCGTCGTTGCCGGGGCGTCGATGCGATCTATTCGCCTGCCGAAGTTCGTTTTCCTGCGTGTGGCGTGCCACAGTTGGTGACGATCCACGACGTGCAAGCGTTGGAGGATGAGCTGCCGTGGTCCTCGACACCCGAGCACCGCGAATTTCGGCGCAAGTGGATGCGGTGGCTGCCGAAGCTGATTCGTGAAGCCGATCGAATCCTGACAGTCTCTGAGTTCAGTAAGCAGCGCATGGTCGATTTGCTCGCCGCGCCCGCCGACAAGATCGTAGTCGTTGGCAACGGCGTGTCGTCTGCTTTCCTGGCATCGTCCTCCATGCCGCCGCCGGAGACCCAACCGACGGTTATCGTGATCGGCGGTCTACGTGATAAGAAGGGGGCTGCTGCAACACTCGTGGTAGCCGCCGAGATGCGTCGCCGACGGCTTCCGTTCACGATCGAGGTCTTCGGCCAGCACGATCCGGCCTGGGCGATAGAAGCCGCCGCACACCCGAACGTGAATCTGCATGGATACGCGCCGGATGAAGTCATCGCCGATGCACTGCGATCATCTACTGCGCTCTTGTTCCTAAGCCCCTACGAAGGCTTTGGGATTCCGGCAGTGGAGGCAATGGCTGCCGGATCGCCCGCCGTCGTCGCCAACGCCGCATCGCTGCCAGAGATCGTCGGAGACGCGGGGCTGGTAGTGAACCCCGCTGAACCGCAAGCCGTCGTTGATCTTTTGGTTCGACTGATGGACGATTCAGCCTGGCGAAATGTGTGGGTTGCCAAGGGACGGGCTCGTGCCGCCACGTTCACCTGGGATCGATGCGTGGACAAACTCGTCGCCACACTTCGTGAAGTGACTGCATGAAGATCATATTCTGCTGGTCGGTGATCTCCGGCTACATGGCCACATGTTGGCAGGAACTGGCACGTCGCCCTGGAGTCGACCTGCACGTTATCGCCCACCGGTCGCACGGAGCCACGGCCTTCGACGACTCCCTGCTCCACGGTCTCTCGCACCGTTATCTCGATGTTCCTGAGCACGATGACGCGACACTCATTCGGAAGCTCGTGGAGGCCGAGAAGCCCGACGTTATCGCCATGACGGGGTGGTGGCTCCCGGCTTACCGTGGACTCGTGCATGCCAGAAACCTTGCCCACGTTCGGTTCATCATGGGCGTGGATACTCCGTGGCGAACCGAGGCCCAGTTCCTCACCCGTTTTCGTTACGCCCGCAGCCTGCGCAAGTTCGATCATTTTTTCGTAACCGGCGAGCGCAGTTGGCAGTACGTGACGCGACTTGGGGTTCCTGCGGAACGAGTCAGTCGTGGTATGTACGGCGTGGATGTCGCTGGGCTTGCCGCTGCGGGCGCAAGCCGTGACGCGTCGGCGTGGCCCAAGAGATTCATGTTCATGGGCCGTTACGCCCGCGAGAAGGGCCTCGATGTGCTCGTGTCGGCGTATGCGGCGTATCGCGAGAGAGTTGCAGACCCCTGGCCCCTCGTCTGCTGCGGCCGTGGACCGGATGGAGCGGCACTCGCCAATACTCCTGGGATCACCGATCTCGGCTTCCTCCAGCCCCATGAACTGATCAACCAACTTGCCGCAAGTGGCACATTTGTCATGCCGAGCCGGTTCGATCCTTGGCCGTTGGCGTTGGTGGAGGCGGCGGCGGCGGGATTGCCGATCGTGTGCTCCGACGCCTGCGGATCTGCCGTTGAAATCGTGCGGCCATACTTCAACGGCTTTGTCGTCCCGAAGGAATCGCCAGCGGCTCTTGCTGACGCATTGCACGCAATTCACGCACGATACGCAGACCTTCCGGAGTGGGGCCGACGGGCCGCGGAGTTCGCCGCCGCCTACTCCAGCGAACTCTGGGCCGACCGCTGGATCGCCGCATTTCATGCCCTCGCAGCCGCCGACCGATGCGATCCACGATCGTCACGCTGAGCCTTTACCCGTCATCGGGCGGTCCTTCGAAGTCGATATCCGCGTTTCAGCGGGCTCTGAATGCCGACGTCGTTTCCTGGGCGGATGGACGACTCACAGAAGATGAGAAACTCGTCTGGGAACAGTGCCATGTCGTCTCCGCGGTACGCACGCCCTTTCTGAGAAAGCTCGCCTATCCTTCCGGGGCGGGGCTGGCCGCTGCCGAGCACGCCATCGCAGCTAGCGACCTCGTTTCGTGCCACCTGTTTTGGAAACTTCATGCGCAGTATGCGGGCGCCATGGCTCGACGGCACGATGTTCCCTATTGGTTCGTTCCACATGGAGCCCTCGACCCCTACGTGTTCGAATCGGACAAGGTCGCCAAGTGGGCGTTTCTGAAGGCAGGGGGTCGGCGGTTCCTCGCGGATGCGGCTGCAGTGGTGTGCGCGACGCAGAGGGAATACGACAAACTGCGCCACTTCGTTCCGCAGGCCCGTCCGGCAATCATTCCCTGGCCGCTGGCTGACTCTGACTTCCGGGAAACGGATTCGGGGCGCCGCGCTAAGACTCGCCGCATGCTCGGCATTGCCGAAGACGCCGTGGCGTTCCTGGCGTTCGGCCGCCTCGATCCGATGAAGCGGCCGCTCGAAACGATCGCCGCATTTGCCACAGGCGCGCCAGAGACTGCGCACTTGATGCTTGTGGGAAACGAATGTGGTGTATCGCGACAAGCCTGCGAGGATCGCGCTCGTGCGCTCAACGTGTCGCAGCGAGTTCATGTGACGGGACCGGCGTATGGCTGCGCACGGCACGACTATATCGACGCCGCCGACGTGTATGTCTCGCTGTCTCGGCGTGAGAATTTCAACTTCACTGCCGCGGAGGCGCTGGCCAGCCGCTTGCCAGTGCTGCTTTCACCTGGCAATGATCTTTCCGCCGACCTGCAGGCGGCAGACTGCGGATGGTTTCTGGGCTCGCTCGAACAGGCTGCGGATGCCTTCTCACTGGCTGCACGCTCCACGCCCGAAGACCGCCGCTCCAAAGGCGATCGCGGCCGCACGTGGGCGGAAACCCACCTGCGGTTCGACACGTTCCAATCCCGTGTGTGCACCTTTGCCGCCCAGATTGCACGCCGACCGTGACCGCCATGGCACTATCCGATTGGCTCATCTGCAATCCTCGCCGGGATGAACCGCGGGTGGCGACGCTGCGACGGACGATGGACGACTTTTACCGAACGTCCACTGACTACACGAAGTTTCATGAACCTGCGGTGAAGTCTCGTGAGTGGGTGATGATGGATGCCACGCTCGCTGAAATCATCGCGTCCAAGGGGCATGCCCGCATCCTGGAACTCGGGGCGGGACGAACCGCCTACCTCCAGCACGTCGCCACCCGCCGACCGGCAATCGAGTTTCATTGCCAGGACGTGACGCCCGTCAACGCCGACTACCTGCAGCAGCATGCCGACCGATTGCACGTCGGCGACATTGCGGCCCTTGATGGCGAGTATGACCTTATTTTCTCCACATACGTTCTCGAGCACGTATGCGATCCGGAGCGATTCCTTGAACACGTGGACCGGCTTCTCGCGCCAGGTGGCTGGCATTTCACGTTCAGTCCGCGATACGACACGGTTTTCTACGTATGCCCGTCGCTACGGCATCAGCCGCGGCCAGTGCAGGCGGCCGCGAACGTCCGGATGGCGATCGGCCGCATGACGGCGGCTGTCGTGCGAACCCCCCGCTTTTGGATCAACTGCGACCCCGCCGTACTGCATGCGCCATGGCGCCGCGATGCCGACGCAGTCCACCTCGTCAACAGGCACGCGATCGAAATGTGGCATCGCCAGCGTGGCTACGCATCGCAACGCCTGATGCAGACTTCGCATTCCTGGAAGGAGTGGCTGCTCGTCAGGCATCTGCTGTTGAGTAACGGGTTTCAGAAGCGCCGGAGATGACAGCGTGAAAGTCGTCATCGTCGCGGGCCCGTTTTTCAGTGTGCCGCCTGCACCGTCTGGCGCGGTGCAAAGGGTTTGGAATGACCTAGCGCCGTATTTCACCGCGCGAGGCCACGAGGTCACCATCGTCTGTCGTGACCATCCGGCGCTCCCGAAAGACATTGGTGGTGAGCGGCTTCGCTACATTCGTTCGCCGCAGTATCGCCAGACCGGACGACTTCCGATCGACTTGATCAAGGATTGTGTTTATTCCTTGGGTGTGCAGTGGCGGCTGCCCGCTGCCGACATCTACGTACTCAACGCGTTTTGGCTGCCGGTGTTCACGCCGCGGCTCCAGGGCACACATCGCGCATACGCAGTCGCAGTTCAGCGAATGCCAAAGGGGCAGTTCTGGCTGTACCCGCGCTGCCAGCGGTTCTCCGCCGTGTCTCACGCCGTGGCGGATGCTCTGGCGAAGGAGAATCCGTCCTATGCCGCTCGAACGCGCGTCATCGCCAACCCGATCCACACCGATGTATTCGTGCCACCGCAGCAGCGTGCCTGGGGCGATGCCCCACAGACGATCCTGTACACGGGCCGGATTCACCCGGAAAAAGGTCTGCACCTGCTGATCGATGCATTTCGGCTGATACACGAGCGGCACCCGACGACCCGCCTTCGGCTGGTTGGCCCCGTACGGGCGGCAGAGGGGGGCGGCGGCGAGGCCTTTCAAGACTCGCTGGCCCGAAAGGCCCACAGCCTTCCGGTGGAGTTTGGGGCTGCCATCAACGACCGCCCCGGACTCGCCCGTGAACTCCAGGCAGCGCACTATTACTGCTATCCGTCGACCGCTGACGCGGGAGAAACCTTCGGCGTCGCACCGCTCGAGGCGATGGCCACTGGACTGCCCACGGTGGTGTCGGCGCTCTCCTGCTTCACCGACTTTGTTCGCGACGGCGAAAACGCCCTGGTGTTCGACCATCGGGCTCCGGACGCCGCCAACCGACTGGCGGCCGCATTGGATCGACTGGTCACGGCCCCTGCTCTACGGGAGCAGCTCAGCCGGGAGGCCGCTTCGACGGCCGCACGGTTCAGCTATGAAGCCATCGCCGACGCGTACCTGGCGGACTTCGCATCATTGCTCGCGGCTTCGTGAAGGGCGGGCGTCAGCTCGCCGTCACCCAATCGTGCCACGATCGCGGGAAGAGAATCCGACGCAGTACGGGAATCCGCCACACGATCACGGCGAATGCGAAAGAGCCGATGATCGTGGCGGCAAGTATCGCTAAGCCAATCGGCATATCTGCCCCAACGATCGTGGGGCTCCGGAAGTTTCCCCCGAACCACGCCCGTGTGAGCCCTCGATAGACGAACATGTGGACGAGGTAGAGCGGCATCGAATACTTACCACATGCTTCCAGGACCTTGCCCGGTACGGTCGCCAAGCCGGCCGACAGTGTCAGCACCATCGCACACGGAAACACCAGCGCGACGCCCCAGGTGAGAGGGCGACGAATGTCGTATGTCGTGACGCTCGCTGCAGATACCCAGCCCAGCGGCACCCCGACGATCAGGGCGGCGAGCCCAAGAGCGAGAAGCGGCAGAAACCAGCGGGCCGCCGCCACCCGAGCAACCGCCGGAACCCCAAGGACACCTTTGGCCAGTTCCCCCAGCCCGAAGAAAAAGACTGCATTGAGCAGGCTGTAAGGCACCCACGCCAAGGATTCAGCGGAAAACAGCCCCGCCACCAGTAGCCAAAGACAGGCCAGGAGCACCATGGGGCGCCGAAACCATGGCCAGCGATTCGCAGCAGCCTTTATGATGCAAAAACAGAACAGGCACGGCAGGAACCACAGAAAATGCATGCCGGTCGCCGCGTGGAGCGACTGATCGTTGCCCACCAGCAATGCGGTCCAGAGGCGACGGATCACAGTGGCAGGTTCTGTGACACTCTGCATCGCCCCGAAGGCGAGGGCCCCAAGCACGACGAAGGCAGCATGCGGCACCAGATACCGCACCGCCCGATCCCGGAGAAACTGGAGGCTCATCTGCTGGGTGTCGAGAAATGAAGACAGCAGGAAAAAGCCTTGTACGTGGAAGTAGTAGGCCAGCTGTCGCAGCCATGGAGCGTGCAACGACACCGCATCGTTGTGACCCGCGATCACCGCGAGAATGAGCACTCCTTTGATGCGATCAATCGTGCCGCGGTCTGCTGAAAGAAGCGGGGCGCTTGCCATCCTTACCTCGAGCCACTGTTGGCCCACGCGATGCACGGGGAACCGCCGCCGCCCACTCACTTTGGTGAATCGGCAAGCGATCCTAATCAGCCTGGCTCGGCCTGAGAAGCGGGTGTCTGTTGTTGACGCATAAGCCGACCCGCCCGCGGCTCCTCGTGATCTCGCAGGTGTATCCGCCCGACGCAGCCGCCGTTGGGCAATATTTCGCCGATGCCTGCGAAGAAATCGCCGCCCGGGGCTGGGACGTCGTCGTCTACACGTCCGCCCGAGGCTACGACGATCCGTCTCGGCGTTACCCAGCGCGAGAACATCGCCGTGGCGTCACGATTCGCCGGCTGCCGTTTTCGAGTTTTGGGAAGCGGTCAATTCCAATTCGGCTTCTCGCCCAAGTGCTGTTTCTAACCCAGGCGGCGGTACGGATACTGTTCGCCGGCCGATTCACGAGCTTGATTGTCAGCACAAGCCCGCCATTCGCTGGCTTCTTCGGGGCGTTACTCTCGATCGTCACGCGGGTGCCGCTCACGTGGTGGGTGATGGATCTCAATCCTGACCAGATGATCGCAGCCGGCAAGCTCAACCCGAGTGCATTTCTGGCACGAGTCTTCGACTGGATGAATCGGGTCACGCTGCGGCAGTCACGGGCTGTCGTTGTGCTGGATCGCTACATGAAGGAGCGGGTGCTTGCCAAATTGCCGGCGCATGGTGCACTCGCCCACAAGGTGCACGTGCTCCCGCCGTGGTCGCTCGATAGCCATCTGCGCTTGGAGGCCGACGAAGCCGCGGCGTTCCGACGGGACCATGGGCTGACTGATCGACTCGTGGTCATGTACTCGGGTAACCATTCCGACCAGAACCCTCTGGACACGCTCCTTGCCGCTGCCGACGCCCTTGCGGAACGCGACGACCTGAGATTTCTTTTCGTTGGCGGCGGCAATGGCAAAGCCGAAATTGATCGGCGAGTGACCGCCGGCGCCCGCAATATCGTGTCGCTTCCCTACCAGCCAATTGAACGCCTGGCCGCAACGCTCGGCGCTGCTGATGTGCATGTCGTTTCCGTCGGGAATACGATGGTGGGGATCGTACACCCCTGCAAAATTTATTCGGCAATGGCAGTCGGCAAACCCATCCTGCTCTTTGGGCCCCAGCGGTGTCATGCCGCCGATATTCTTCACGGCGAGACTGCAGGCTGGCACGTCTCGCACGGCGATGTGGCCGCGACGGTGGCAGCAATCGAGGAAGCAGCCAGCCTCGCCCATGACGCCCGGGCCGCCATGGGGCATCGGGCGGAAGAACTGATTGCCCGCGACTTTTCGCGGCAGCGTCTTCTCCGGCAATTCGTGGAAATCGCCTGCCCATGACCGCCGTTCCGCCGGACACGCGACCGCATCTCGGAGAGTGGATTTCCGGCAGCCTACTTGCGGCCGCCTGCATCGCGGCCCCGCTATGCCTGGGCGCGACCGCGCCGTGGTCGCGGTTCGCTGTGGAAGCCACAACCGCCCTCGCCGTGGCGCTCTGGGCCCTAGCAGTCCCGCACAGATGGCGAATCACGTGGGCGCCGATCGGCATCGCGACGCTTTTCATGCTGCAACTGCTCGCACTGCCCGATCAGTTGCTTGGATTTATCTCGCCCGTCGCCATGGGCGCCTGGAAGGTAGCGCTCGCGGACAGCCCGACCACCTGGGGGCGCATCAGCGTTGATCCCGCGGCAACCGCAAGCGCGATACGGCGGCTGCTGCTGGCCGCCGGCGTCATCGTGGCGGTGCGGGATCTTGGCCGGCACACGCCGCTGCGCCGGTTGCTCTGCGGGGCGCTCTGCCTCGTATGCGTCACCATTTGGACTCTCGGCCTCGCATTCCCATTTGATCGAAAGACCCTCGTCGTGCTTGGGACTTTTGACTTCACCGGACCGATCGCGGCCGAGTCGTGGAAAACACCCGTTGAACCACCGATCAGCACGAATGGAAGCGGCAATCTGGAATGGGTCCGCGTGGGAGACCAGCGCTACGAGTCACCGATGTGGATCGCAGCCGATGCCTTCGGGCCATACATCTACGCAAATCATTTTGCCTCCGCGCTCAGCCTCACCCTACCCGTATTGCTGGGAGCGTGGCTGACTGCAACCCGACGGCGGCTGCCGAACCTGGCTCGGCATGCGCTCGCTGTCGCTGTTTTCGCTGGCGCGCTCTGGACGTCTGGGATTTTGGCGACCTCGCGCGCGGGCGCTGCGGGGCTGCTGCTCGCTGCCCTGGTGTTTGCCAGCCTTACCATCGAACGCCTGTGGGCCAGACGAACCGCAACGGCGCTCTGCATCGTTTACGGATTCGCCGTCCTGGCTTTCATGGTGATTCTGTACGGAGGCTTTCACGGGCTCGAAGGACTTGTGCCCAACCAATACCGACCACGCGTCGCCGCCTTGCTATCGGATGGTCGTGCGCTGGCAGCCCGTACGGCCCTGAACATGTTTCTCGCAGCCCCGCTTCTTGGGTCGGGACTGGCGACATTTGGCGACCTCTTTCCGCGGCTGTTGCGGACTGACTTTCTGCTGCACTACGCCCATAACGACTACGCTCAGTGGCTCGCCGAAGCCGGTCTCGTCGGAGCAAGTGTTGCTGTTGGTTTCGTAGCGATGCTTGGCACGAGTTTTCGTCGCTGGTGGCAGACAGTGATCCGACAGAGACGGGGTGATCCGCTTACCGCCGGCGTGTGGGCGGGACTTGCCGGTCTTGGACTCCATACCGCCTTTGATTGGAATCTTCACATTCCGGCGAACGCGCTGCTCGCGTGCGTTGCCGCTGGAATCGCCCTCGCTTCTGGAACTGCTTCCGTCGCCGATCCGGCTGCAAGCGCACTGCCACGACGGATGCTGAGGGCATGGCTACCGGCCATCGCTCTGTGTGCTGCCTGCCTGATCGCTGCAGCACTTCTCGCCCGCGATGCGGCCTCGGACGACACGCAGCGGGATTTGCGGAGAGCCATCGTCGCAGCCCGTATTGCCACCGCAGACCCACAATCGCCGTCTGCTGACGCTGCACTGCATGCCGCGACGGCCGCTGGCGAGCAGATGTTTCGCTGGGACTCCGCCAACGGCCGTCTTGCCGTATTGATCGGGCTGGCGAGGCTGCACCTGGCCGCGATGCCCGATGCCGCGCCATCCGAACGGGCAGCAGCCGAGGAATGGTTTTCTCGCTCTCAACGCCGCTGCGCTGTATGCCGTGGCCTTCCGGAGCCCGTGCCAGTGCAACCGCAAGCAATCCCCTCGCCGTAACTCTTCCATGGCTCGACACTTGATCATCGGCATCAGCGGCCAGGACGGCGCGTATCTCGCCCAGAACCTGGTAGCGAGCGGGGAGTACGTCGTAGGTACGTCCCGGTCTTCCTGCGCAGTCCCGTTGCCGAACCTCGTCCGGTTAGGAATTGCCGACTCCGTCCCACTGATCTCGGCTGCCCCTGCGGATGAAACAACCATCTTGGCAGCTATTCGTGAGCACCACATCGATCGCGTCTACTTGCTCGCCGGCCAGAGTTCCGTGGGGTTGTCATTTGCCGAGCCGGTGGAGACCTACCGCGGACTCGTTACGCCCGCGCTTACGATTCTCGATCTTCTCCGCCGTGAAGCGCCCCATGTGCGGCTTCTCTACGCAGGATCGGGTGAGGTCTTTTCACCCGACGATGGCCTCCCATTTACGGAGCACTCTCGCCACTCCCCCAAGAGCCCGTATGCCGTCGCCAAATCAGCGGCGATGACTCTCGTGGACACCTACCGCGCCGTCTACGGAACATTTGCCTCGACGGCGATTCTTTTCAATCACGAATCGCCATTGCGGCCCACCACGTTCGTGCTGCCGAAAATTGTGGCGGCGGCCGCCCGCATGGCGCGAGGGTCTGACGAACGTCTTTCCCTTGGCGATATCGATATCGGACGAGATTGGGGGTGGGCGCCTGAGTATATCGTGGCGATGCGACGGATCATCGAACACGACACCGCCGATACCTTCATCGTCGCGACAGGGGTGACTCATTCCATTCGCGATGCAATTACACTCATCGGGCACCACTTTGGGATCGACTTGCCGAAACGATGTGACGCTTCGCCTGCGCTCTTGCGACCCTGTGATGCTCGTTTCGTGAGGACCGATCCGAGCAAACTACAGAAGACCCTCGGCTGGCGAGCAACGACCTCCTTTGAACGGATCGTGAGTCTGCTGTGCGAGGCCGCGACTGCGCATCCGTCGCTGCAGGAAACACGCTGATGGAGCAACGCATACTATGCTCCTTGCCAACACTCCCCGATCGGAATACCGGGGGAGGCGTGCTCATTTACGAGACTCTGGTCTACCTGCTGACTCGTGGCACTGTGCGTGTCTGCCTTCCTGTGGCTCGTCATCTCCAGGATGCCTTTGTGTCGCTACGAAGCGACCCCGCACTGGCGGCCGTGCGCTGGCACCCTTTCGAAGAGAACGCATCGGCTTCGCGTATCACACGTGGCTTACGAGTGCTCGCCCCCGCGCCGGTCGAGGTGCAGAAATTTCTGACCCCGGCAAACCTGTCGCTGCTCAGCGACGCGCGTCGCCTCTTCAACCCATCAGCTGAGCTCCTGATTTCGTCTCGTGTCATCGCCGCGTGCTCGCAGTCCGCCCTACCCGCGAACGTTCGGCTGTACATGCTTGACATAGACCCGAGGATCATCCGTTATGACGGCCCCTCGTGGCCGAAGCGCCTTGCCACAGCGATCGAGCGACTCAAGGTAGACCGGCTGTGTCGGAAAGCCTTGGCTTACGCCGGCCGAGTCGGTGCGATCTCACAGGCCGACGTGCCTGAACTGAACCGCATGAGGAAGCGTGACGACGTTCGCCACGTACCACCCCTTATGAGACCTCAGCCAGCGGACCGTCAAAACGTCGATAAGGGTCACGTCCTCATCACAACCAACTTTGGCTATCAACCCAATGTGGCGGCGCTGCGGTGGTTTCTGCAGATGTGTTGGCCGCATGTAGACAGCCGCGCATCGCTCACGGTGACTGGCATAGATGTCGGTGACTCGCTCAAGCGGCTGTGCGAGGCCCACGAGCGAGTCACCTACGCCGGATGCCTGCCTCGCCCGCAGCTGGATGCGATGTATGGCCGCGTGAGCCTCGCGGTAAACCCCACTCGCAGCGGCAGCGGCTTTCAGATCAAGCTGCTTGACGCTCTTGCTCGTGGCGTGCCGATCGTCTCGACGGCCTTTAGCAATCGGGTCGGGGCAGCGATCGCCAGTAGCGACGACCCCGTGGAACTCGCCCGCTTGATCAATGCCCGACTGATCCCCGGCGCGACGCCGACGTTCGACTATACGGCGTTCTACGAGACCGCCATTCGGTCGTGGGATTCCTTTCTCTTTGAATGACGCGGCTGACGCCCGTGATCTCCGTCGTCGTCTGCACCCGTAACCCCGAGCCGGACACGTTTGCTCGGGTGCTTGAGTGTCTGGCGCTCCAAACGCTTCCCAAGGATCGCTGGGAACTTGTGGTAATCGACAACGGGTCGAAACCGCCGGTGGTGATACCGGCGGTTGATGGGCTGCCCAAGTGTCGGCTCATTGCCGAGCCCACTCCTGGCATCGCGGCGGCCCGCGTTCGCGGAATCCGCGAGGCCGCCGGGGAATTGCTCGTATTCGTCGATGACGACAACCTGCTCGATCCCGACTATCTGGAAAATGCGGTGCGGATCGCCGATTCGTTCCCACAGTTGGGGGCGTTTGGCGGACGCATCACGGCCGACGGCGATCTCCGACTGCCTAGCTGGCTCGAGCCATTCAGGAGCCACTTGGCCCTCGCGGAGTGTGATCGCGACGAATGGGCCCTGAGGGCGGGAGAATCCGTTGTTGTGCCGTATGGGGCAGGTCTTTGCGTCCGTCGGGCGGCCGCGCTGCACTGGGCGACGGATGCTGGCTGCGCAACGCGACGTGAGAAGCTCAACAACCGTCCCGGGGCGCTTCGCGTGTCCGAGGATGACGACCTCGTGATGACGTGCCTGGATCAAGGACTTGGTGCTGGACGCTTCCGAGCCCTGCACCTGCAGCACGTGATCCAAGCCAGCCGACTCGGCTATGCCTACCAGCGCCGGCTCGCCCGCGACATTGGGTATTCGTATGGCCGCCTGCTCGCTCTCCGCGGCCGATCATCGCGAGGCCGCCGCATGATTGCGCTCGGCAAGACCGTGCTGGCGTTTCTCGGCGTGAAGCACCGCGGCCGAACGCGGAAGCTCGACGTGGCGTATCACTACGGCTACTGGCGCGGGCTGTGCAGCGATTGCTCGTGATCACGAGCCGCCGCTGATTTCTTCCTTGAGCCAGGCCACCCACACGGCTCGTCGGCTGCGCGTCGGCTACCGCGGGATCGCAAGCGTGTTATGGCAGGTTGCATCAACCTCCCGACGGTCAGCCGCCGTGGCCGCCGCATCGAACAGCTGGTAGTCCCAACTTTTCAACAGTCGTGCGGTATCGACGGCGATGTTGGCATACACCTCCAGAAGCATGACCGGCCGTATGGCAGCAAAGAAATCTTCGCCTCCGCGCAGGGCGTCGAGTTCGCAACCCTCGATATCCATTTTGAGCACGTTCGGCGCGGGATATTTCAGAGCAAGTTGGGCAGCAGTGACAATCGGAACGTCAAACCGCTGACGGATGCCTCCGCGCGAAGGCGAGATGCTTTTCCCGGCCACGGCATTCGCTGCACGTGACCGCTCCGGCACTTCGAGAGTCGCGAAGCCCGATTCGCTTCCGACAGCACACCCGAGCACCGTGCACGGGGCTGCTGTCGGCGGTCGCTCCGACTCCGTCTTGATCATGAGGTGGGAAAGGAAGGGGTCGGGCTCAAGAGAGAGGACATAACCATCCGGCCCCGCCCGGTGGGCGGCGGCGAAGGCAAAGATGCCGAGGTGCCCGCCGAAGTCCCACACCACACTGCCGGGACGCACAAACTCATTGCAAAACCGCATCAAGTCTTCGTCGATCTCTGCAGTCGCCCAGGGAAACGCCCAGAACAAGGCGGCCTCAGGCGACGCGTAGAACGGACGTCCACCGAAGCGACTCCCTAACCTGCGACGCACGATGCGGCCGCGCGACCACCTCTCCAGCCCGGAGCGAATGCTGTGCGGACAGCGCTGAAAAAGACGGCGCACGAGCGACTGGACGGGTGCCGGCATGTCATAGCCCCTGCGAGACGGTCAAAAACCGTGTATGAACTGGCCACTCCTGGGTGGGAGTCTATTCCAAGTTGCAGCGCCCCACCACGCCCCTCCGCCCGCCACGCAACCGCACGAAGCGCCCCGAACACAGCAAAGCCAGACCTCGGCGAACGTGATTCCCGCGAGCCGGCTCGACTACGCCTACCAGCGCCTGCTCGCCCGCGACATCGGCTATTCGTACGGCCGCCTGCTCGCTCTCCGCGGCCGCTCATCGCGAGGCCGCCGCATGATCGCGCTTGGTAAGACCGTGCTGGCGTTTCTCGGCGTGAAGCACCGCGGCCGAACGCGGAAGCTCGACGTGGCGTATCACTACGGCTACTGGCGCGGGCTGAGCAGCGTGTAGCCGGCCAACCTTTGGCGGAGTAGCCGGGCCGTTCGGCCTGAACACCTCCAACCGCACACGGAGTGTGCGGACTACGGCGTGAAGCCCCTGCGTCGCGTCTCTCAACGCTGCCAGCGGCATTGACACAAAAATACACATGCGTACACTCATGGCGTGATGGTGATAGTCGGCCCGCACAGGAGATCCAAGCCATGATTGAGATGGTGGTGAACGCCGATCAGGCAAGACTGCTTACCGAAGCTCGAGAGAGTGTCGAGATCATCGACGCCCAAGGAAATCGCCTTGGATTCTTCGCCCGGCGTTTTTCTGACGGTGAAGTCGCAATTGCCCTAGCCCGGGCTGCCGAGTGCACACAGGGCAGCTCGACACGAAAGGTGCTCGAGCGACTCAGGTCGCGGGAGACTTGATGACGCGTTACACGGTCACCTGGCACGGTCAGGCGGAACAAGATCTTGCTGACATATGGCTTTCTTCATCAGATCGCGAGGGCATTACCGCTGCAGTGGAGGCGATCGACTTAGCGCTGGCAACCGCTGCGGAGTCCAAGGGCAACGCTATCGCAGAGGGACTGCGGGCTCTCAATTCTCCTCCACTTCGTGTTTTGTTTGTGCCACGTACGCATGACTGCATTGCCGAGGTGGTCTTCGTCCGCCAGATCTGACGTGCTCGCCGCATTTCGTTGATCGCATGAGCTGCCACGTTCAACCCCCTCGAGTTCCGGTCACGGCGTGACCGGGCTACGGCGGCGGGCAGAGCCCGTTGCGGAGCAACGGGCCTACGGGGGAGCGACAGGGCTACGAGAGGTGCGAGCCGAGGACGACGAGGGCGAGTGGACGCGACCAGTGCATCGCGTCGGGCTTCGTCTGAAACTCGTCCCACACACGCCGGACCTCGTGGCCGTCGAGGAACGGCAGTTGCTCGACCGCGGCGATCGCCGCCTCGCACTGCTCCCGCACACTGCCCCGCATCCATGAGCCGATCGGCAGCGTGAATCCGGTCTTCTGCCGGCTCGCCACCTCGGGCGTTATGACGCCCGCACAGGCCTGCCGCAGGAGCGCCTTCGGTGTGCCCGCGGCCTGCTTGAGGCTGCCCGGCAACGCCGAGACGTAGTTCACCAGCGGCAGATCGAGGAACGGCACCCGCACCTCCAGCGCGTGCTGCATGCTGTTGGCGTCGGTGTCGCGGAGCAGCGTGTCGCCCATGTAGTGCACGAGTTCCATCCGCGAGACCGTGTTGAAGGCGTCGCCATTCGTACTTGGCTCCTGCCGCAGCGGGCCGGGCCGCTCGAGGTAGTCGGCCGCCAGGCCCACGCGACGAGCGGGAAGCGCGAGGGCCGCCAGCCGGCGGTTGGAGAGCGTCCGCCGCATCGCCCGCGTGATGCTCGCCACCGAGCCGTCGGTGGCCACGAGGTCAGCCAGCTTCTCGAAGGCCCCCGTGCGGCCGTCGAGCGTGCCCAGCTGCGCGACCATGCCCGACCGCATGCCCTGCGGAATCACCTTGAACGCACGGACGAGTTGCGACCACCGCGGCGCCCTGCGGAAGCTCGGGTAGCCCCCAAAGAGCTCGTCGGCCCCGAGGCCAGAAAGACCCACGGTGACACCTTCCTGGGCCAGCCGGCGGCTCACGAGCCGTGTGTTGAAGCCGTCGATCGACGGAGAATCGAGCGTGGCCAGCCAGTCGCGCCAGATCGCCGGCAGCGTGGTGGGGTCTACATCGACGCTCACGTGGCGAATGCCGAGAGCCGCGGCCGTGGCAGCGGCAGGGGCCGATTCGTCGTCGAGCGCAAGGCCGCCGAAGCCCACCGTGAAGGCCGTGAGGGTGGTGGAGAACTCGCGGGCGTAGGCGGCGAGTACGGTGCTATCGATGCCCGCCGAGAGGAGCACGCCCAGCGGCACGTCGGCCACGAGATGCCGCTGCACGGCCTCACGGAGCAGGTGGCTCACTTCCGCTGCGGCAGCCGCTGGCGGCGGGCTGACGGGCTGCTCCGGAAACGACCAGTAGCGCCGCGGAGCAGGCTGCGGCCGCCCCGCCACGACACCCGCATCGAGCCACTGATAGCTGCCCGCGGGGAACGACCGGATCTTCTCGAACACCGTGCGGGGCGACTGGACGGCCCCGTAGGCCAGCATGCCCGCGATGCCGGCGACGTCGGGATCGAGCGGCACGAGGCCGGACGACCGCAGAGCCCGGATCTCGCTGGCGAACACGAGCCGATCGGGCAGCTCGGCCACATAGAGCGGCTTGATGCCCAGCGGATCGCGGGCGAGGAGCAGACGCCGCTCGACTGAATCGTAGAACGCGAGGGCGAACATCCCCTGGAGCTTCGGCAGGGCCTGTTCCTTCCATCGCGAGAGCGCATGGAGCACGACTTCCGTGTCGCTCGTGCCACGAAAGATCACACCCGAGCCCGACAGCTCGGCCCGCAGGGCACGGAAGTTGTAGACCTCGCCGTTGAAGACGAGCCAATCGCCCGTGGATGAATTGACCATCGGCTGATGGCCGGCCAGCGAGAGATCGAGGATCGAAAGCCGGCGGAAGCCGAGGCCAATGACTGGGCCGCTCTCGGCAGTCGCCAGCGGCAGCTCGACGAAGCCGTCATCGTCGGGGCCGCGATGGATCATCGCCCGCATCATGCGGCGCACGGCAGGCTCGACCTGCCGCGGCTCAGCGCTGACGACACCGCAGATGCCACACATCGGCTCGGAATCCAAAGAACGGCATCCCGGCCGGGGCTTCACGTGAGTGACGCGTGTTACTCTACGCGCGGCCGCCGGAACGGGATCAAGAACCCCACTAAGACTGTGTGTATCCTGCCCGAAAAACAGCCGAAGTCACACCACTTTCGCACTTGCAAGCTGATTCCTTACGAAGCCCACAGGCACGTTCGACACGGGTGTCGAACGGCTGGGCGGCAGGGCGAGAAGAATGCTGGGAGGTGAAACAAAGCTGCGGATCGGAATCGACCCGTTTAGGGGGGACGCTCACTCTACAAGGAGAATCTCACCTCCACAACGACCTGCTTGCAAAACCGCAGGCCCCCGGGCGGTGCGACAGGGCTCGCAAGGCGCACGAGCCGCATAAAAGCCCCCAGGCGCAAGCCGGGTGATCCCGACGCGCAAGCGTCGGCAACGTCGCATCCCATCGCGACCCGCCCGCGGCTTCCGCCGCAGGATCCCCTCGCTCGCGCTCAGGGCTTGTATGACACTCGTCGCGGGCGGAGTTTCGCGAGCAGGCCCAACGTGGCCGCGATCCCCAGCAGGCTCCACGTGGCCGGCTCGGGCACCTCGACGATATAGGGTGCGAGCAGGTCATAGTGGTACGGGAGCGCCGTCGCAAAGGACGGGAGGGGGAAATTCGCCGTGCCCGTAATCTGCGCCGCGCCAGCATAGAACCCGCGGGCATCGTAGAGGGCCGCCCCGAGGGGGCTTCCGTTCGGCGTGGCCGAGACCTCGAAGACCGCAGAGTTGATCCCGATCAATTCCCAGCGGGCATGCGCCGTGTTGTAGGAAAACACGCCACCACCGGAGTCGAACAACGAGTAGATCCCCTCCGTGCCGGGAAGTCTGTTCTCCGCGGTCGGCTGGTCAAAGTTCATCGTGAAGGAGTAATTACCCAACCCATCGTTCGAGATTCCCTCGAGATTATTCGTGCCGTAGCTGAGGACGAAGTCATAGTCGCCCCACAACCAGCCCTTCTGCGTGTTCGGCGCCGGCACGTCGTTCGTGACCGCCGAGCCACGGAGCAGACCGTAGCCATACATGTACAACTCTTGGCCGAGGAGCAGGTTGGTCGTACTCGACCAGACGGGTGCCCACGCCAGGAAGTCGGGCTGGCCGTCATCGAGCACCATGACCGAGAGGTCAGCGCTCAGGGCGGCGCGGGTGCTGTAGTAGGTGAGGGCAGACGTGAGGCCGGCGTTGGCGTAGACGAACCTCGTCGTGCCGGAGCCGACCGTGTGCGAGGCGGCCACCCAGGCCCGAGGGCCAATCGGAATACCTCCGAACCCCTCGGTGTCGCCCATGTATTGCCATCCCGGTTTCACACCCCCGGCAAGCACAGGCATCGTTGTGAGCCGCCCGGGATCTTCGTAGACAATGATCGCGTGAGCGGGCAAGACCGCGATGATCGCCACGGCGGCAAGTGCGAGCACGGCGGCCCACCGCACGGTCGACGATTCCTTCCCCATTCCGCCACAAAACCGCTGTCTCGTCGTCATGGCTGCCTCCGCAACGTTGACTCGCAAAATGCTACGCATTTCGCGGTCAATGCCTCGCCGAGAGGCCCATTGCGTCGCACCAGACGTTTCAGGACAGCCTGGTAAGGGGACCGGACACTCGTCGGGAGCGGCGCTTCGCGAGCAGGCCCAAGGCGGCCGCGACTCCCAGCAGGCTCCACGTGGCCGGCTCGGGCACCTCGACGATGTAGGGCGACAGGAAGGACTCGTAGTACGGCAACGCGATCGCGTAGGACGAGAGCGGCACGTTGACCGCACCCGTAATCAGCGTCGTGCCGTTGTAATAGCCACGGGCGTCGTAGAGTGCGGCATCGAGAACCGGGCCGTTCGACGTGGCCGAGACCTGCTCCACCGCAGAGTTGATCCCGATCAACTCCCAGCGGGTGTTGGCGTTGTTGTAGGCGAACAGTCCCGATCCGGAATCACCCCACGAGAAGATTCCCTCGGTGCCCGGGACACCGTTGAAGATCGTCGGCTGCGTGAACGTCATTTTGAATTGCGTGTTGCCGACCACCGTAGCCAACGACGAGAGCTGATTCGTGCCATACGACATGACGAAGTCATAGGCACCCCAGTTCCAGCCTCCCGTTATGGGCGTGCCGCGTGGCGTGCCGTAGCCATACATGTAGAACTGCTGGCCGATGGAAATGTTGTTCGTGCCCGACCACACCGGCGCCCAGGCTGTGAAATCGGGCTGGTCTTCATTGAGCACCGCCACCGCGAGATCATTGTTCACGGCGACGCGGGTGCCTTGATAGTTGATCGCAGCCGTCTGGCCTGCGTTGTCGTACCAGAAGTTCATCGACGCCGCCGTCACGTGCGTGGCTGTGACCCAAGCCCGCGGCCCGATCGGCACGCCGCCAAAGCCGTTGTAGTTGCCGATGTATTGCCAGCCCGGCTTCACGCTCCCGGACAGCACCGGCATCGTGGTGAGTCGCCCCGGATCCTCGTAGACGATGATCGCGTGCGCGGGCTGTGCAGCCATCATCGCCGCGGCGACGATCGCAAGCACCCCAGCTCGCTGCAGCGACGTACGAATGGTCTTCATGACATCCTCGGCAACCTTGCCGCCCAAGATCATACGCCGCGGGCCCAGCGGGCCGCAGGATATGCTCCAAAAAGTCGGCGGCGCGGCCTCACGATGCAACCCGTCCGCGGCTTCCGCCGCGGGATCCCCTCGCTCGCGCTCGGGGCTTGTATAAACGCTGATATGCCCTCTCCAGCCCCCCGGCGCGTGTTCGTGATCTGGCTCGGCGGACCGCTGCCCCCCATCCGGGCCGCCAGCCTCGGCACCATCCGGCAGCACGTGGGCGTGGAGACCGTGCTCGTCACGGAGGACTCGCTCGACCGCTGGGTCACCGCCGCCGCCCCGCTGCACCCGGCATTCCACCAGCTCTCGGCCATTCATCAGTCCGACTACCTCCGCTGCTATCTCATGCACCACCACGGCGGCGGCTACCTGGACGTGAAGCCGCTCACCGCCGACTGGCGGCCCGCTTTCGACCAACTCGACGCCCGGCCAGGCATGATGGCCGTGGGCTACCGCGAGGTGAGCCGGCACGGAGTGGCGACCTTCGGCGTGGAACGACTGCCGCAGCCGCGGATCCTGCACGCGGCCTGGTGGCGATACCGCTGGCTCCAGCTCAACTACCACCGGCTGATCGGCACGTGTGCGTTCGTGTGTCGGCCGCAATCGGCCTTCACGGCCGCATGGTTTGCCGGGATGACGGCTCGGCTCGACGGCTTCCAGGCAGCGCTTGCCGCCCATCCGGCTCAACACCCGCGGGACAACGCCGGCTTTCCAATCGACGGCCGTCCGAGCGACTACCCTGTGACCTGGACCGCCCTGCTCGCCGACATCTTCCATCCACTCGTCCTCCACCACCGCCATCAGATTCTTACAGCCCTCACGCCGCCGAGCTTCGAACGCTATCAGTAGCCCGGTCACGCCGTGACCGGCCCACCAACACAATGCCAGCCCCCCGCATCCTCGTCGTGATCCCTGGCCTGCCGGAGCAACGCTCCGGCGGCGGCGCGATGCTGTACGAACTGCTCGCCTGGCTCGCTGACCGCGTGGGACCGGGCGGCCAGGTGGCCGTTGTCGTGCCCGTGCCGCACGCGCGGAGGAGCGAACTTGAAGCGCTCGAACGCGACCCCGCGTTCCCGCACACCCACTGGCATCCACTCGAAGAGCGGCGGGCTCCAGGCCTCGCCGGCCGCGTACAGCGGATGCTCGGGCCGCTCCCCGCCGACATGGCAAAGGTGGCGACGCCCGAGAATGCGTCGATGCTCGAGGCGATCCGCACGTCGTTTCGGCCGACGGCGGAACTGGCCGTGTCGTCCTGGGCCCTCGGAGCCTACCGCGGGCAGGCGTTCACGCCGGGCACGCGGCTCTTCATGGTGAACGTCGATCCCGACATCGTGCGGCACGACGCGCCCGTGTTCGCCGGGGGCTGGCTCGACACAGACGCCGCGGTCCGAAAGCTCGCCTGCGTGATCGACCGTCCCAAGGTGCGGCGGATCTGCCGCCAGGCGGTCGCGACGGCGGCCCGCGTGGGGGCCGTCTCGCCAGCCGATGCTGCGCCGCTCAACCGGCTCGGCGGCCGGAGCGACGCGGTCTATCTCCCGCCGCTCATGCGCCCCAGGCCACTCGACCGCTCGGCAGTCGTGCCGGGGACCGTGCTCATCACGACGAACCTTGCCTATCAGCCCAACGTGACGAGCCTCACGTGGTTTCTGCGAGAGGTGTGGCCGCACGTGGGCCCTGCCGAGCTGACGATCGCCGGCGCCGATCCGCGGGGCGTGGGCGAACGGCTGTGCCGCGGCCGCGAGCGGGTGCGGTTCGTCGGGATGCTCGGGCCCGCGGAGCTCGATGCCGCCTTCGCCCGCACGGCCGTAGCAGTGAACCCCACGCAAACCGGCAGTGGCTTCCAGGTGAAACTGCTCGACGCCATCGCCCGCGGCGTGCCGATCGTCTCGACCGCATGGAGCAACAAGCTCGGCCCCGCGATCCCATCGAGCGACGAACCGCACGAACTCGCCCGCCTCATCACGGCCCGGCTGACCCCCGGCTCGTCGCCCGCGTTCGATTACGCCGCCTTCCACGCCACGGCCACTACCGCCTGGAACGCCTTCCTGTTTGACCCCGGTAGGTCCGTCACGCCGTGACGGACTGGCTTTTTCCGGTCACGGCGTGACCGGGCTACTGTGGGCATGTCACGCCGTGACATGCCGCCCGTTGCGGAGCGGCGGGCCTACGATGCGGCCAGCTCGCGGAGCTGGTCGCGAAACCGCTCGAAGGCAAGCTCTTCGCCCACCCATGCGCGACCTGCCGCACCCAGCGCGGCCAGCCGCGGCAGCGGCACCGCGACCCATTCCCGAATCGCCTCGACCGCTCGCTCTGCCACATTCCCATCCAGCAGCCAGCCGCAAGGAAAATCCCCGCGAGGCCCGACGAGATCGTGTGCCAGATCATGCCCCGCCGACACGATCGCCGGCAGGCCATACCCCAGCGCCTCGGCGAAGCTGTAGCCGAAGTTCTCGCGATGCGAGAGAGAGATGAAGCCGTCGCTCGCTTGAAACGCCGCGGCCAGCCCCTCGCCCGCGAGCGACCCGACCACATGCACGCGGTCGCTCACCGCCGCCGGCACCCGGGCCCCGAGTTCCGCCCGCGTGACGCCCTCCTCCATGCCCACGACCACGAGATGGGCGCCGGGCACCTCCGCCCGCACGAAGGCATCAACCATTTCCAGCGGCTGCTTCATCGGATGCAGCCGGCCCACGAAGAGCAGCACGCGGGCCGCCTCCGGGATCCCGTGGCCCGCGCGAAACGCGGCCCGCGCCGCTGCGCGGCCGTCGAGCCCCGGCAGCGGCACCGGCCAGTGGATCACCATCGACCGCCCGCCATCGAGCAGCGGTGCGGCCTTCTGCTGCTCCCGCACCGTGGCGAAGATCGTGGTGGCCCCGCTGAAAAACTCACGGCCATGATGGGCCAACCAGAGCCGCTTCGCCAGCGAATGCCGCCGGAGGGCCCAGGGATCCAGGCAGCCATCTGGCGCCGACCAATACGGCCGCCCATGCTCCCTTGCCCAGCGGGCTGCCCATGGCGCGTGGCCACGAAAAAGCGAATGCACGACGAGCAGCTCGGCTCCGGCTACCCGCGCATCCGCCTCGGCCCGCATCGCGGGCGTCACCACATGGCAGTCGCGATTCCAGAGCCGCGGCCGCGCTGCGATCCGCACTGTGGGCCGCTCGTCGCGAAGCCCGGAGCGATCCGCCCGGCCGTCGTCGAACGACAGGATGTGCGAATCGAGCGCCCGGGCAAAGTTGCAGACCGAGCGGTAGATCCCGCCGTACACCGGATCATGCGTCAGGCACACATTCCAGGCATTCATATGCCCGCGATGATACGTCGCCGACGCTTACTGGTCACGGCGTGACCGGGCAACCTTGCCCAGATAGCTCCCCAGCACCACGAGCGAAAGCGGTCGCGACCAATGGATCTGCTTCCGCTGCGCGTCGTAATTGGCCCACATCGTCCGCACGACGCCCGCATCGAAGAGCGGGCACGCCGCGAGTGATTCGATCGCCGCCTCGCATTGATCTCTCAGCGGGCCGAACATCCAATCACCGAACGGCAGCGAGAACCCCGTCTTCGGCCGTGTGAACACCGCCGCCGGGAGCCGATCGCTGACGGCCTTGCGGAGCAGATGCTTGGGCTGCGCGCCGCGCGGAGCCCGTGCCCAGCCCGGCAGCCGTGACACGCGATCGACCAGCCGCCGCCCCAGAAACGGCACGCGGATCTCCAGCGAGTGGGCCATGCTGTTGGTGTCGGCATCACGGAGCAGCGTGTTGCCCATGTAGAGCGCCAGCTCAGCCCGCGATACGGCGGCAAACGTATCACCCGACCGCGACTCGAGCGGCGCGAGCGCCTCGGCAGGCAGGTATGACGGCGTCAGTCCGAGGCGGCGGGCATCGAGGCCGAGCGCTTGCAGCACGGCATCGCTCTGCGTCCGCCGAGCAAGGGCGGCAAGCTCGATCGCCGACGCGCCACTCGCCACGAAATCGACCAGCTTCGCCCGCTTGTCGGCCGGCAGCCGGCCCAGCAGCCGACTCGCCACCGCCCGCCGCACCCCCCGCGGCAGCCAGGCCACGGCTGCCAGCGCCAGCCGCGCCCGCGGCACACGGCGAAACGACGGATAGCCGCCGAACAGCTCGTCGGCCCCGAGCCCCGAGAGGGCCACCGTGATCTCGTGGTCTTTCACCACGCCACTCACGATGTAGGTATTGAGCCCGTCGATGCTCGGGCGATCGGCCGCCTTGAGCCATTCGTACCACTGCAGCATCGACCAGTCGTCGTCGACGATCGTCTGGAAGTGGCGAGTGCCGATTGCGTGGGCCGTCTCCGCGGCCGCCTGGGTTTCGTCGGTGGCCCCGGGCACCTCGTAACCCACCGCGAAGCTCGACACGGGATCATGGGTGGCTGCGGACGTGGCGGCAAAGGCGGCCATCGCTGCGCTATCGATGCCGCCGGAGAGAAACACGCCGAGCGGCACGTCCGAAGCACACTGGCGGCGCACCGAGTCAGCGAGATCATCCCGGATGGCGGCCACGAGCTCCGGCTCGGCCGCCGGCTGCTCGACGGGTGGAAAGCTCCAATAACGCCGGATCGCCGGCGGCCGCCCTTCGGGCGAGCTCGCATCGAGCCATTCGCACGTGCCGCTCGGCAGCGAGCGGATCGCGCGGTGGACCGTGAGCGGATCCTGCGGGGCACCGTAGGCCAGGCACCCCGCGATGCCCGCGGGGTCGAGTTCGTCGGACACGAGGCCGGAAGCCAGCACCGCCCGCACCTCGCTGGCGAACACGACCGCGCCCGACACCCTCGCCACATAGAGCGGCTTGATCCCGAGCGGATCCCGGGCCAGAAGCACCCGCCGCGACGCGGCATGATAGAACGCAAAAGCGAACATGCCGTCGAGTTCGTCGAGCGCCCGCTCGCCCCACATGCCGAGCGCGTGGAGCAAGACCTCGGAATCACCCGTCGATCGGAACGAGCAGCCGTGCGATCTCAGCCGGCCCCGCAGTTCGGCGAAGTTGTAGATCTCACCGTTGAAGATCAGCGCGTCGCCCGTGGCGGCGTTGACCATCGGCTGATGGCCCGCCGGCGAGAGATCCATGATCGCGAGCCGGCGGAAGCCAAATCCGCACGCGGCACCTCCGGCATCATGCCCCAGCGGCAGCTGCTCATAGCCCTCATCGTCGGGACCACGGTGGATCAGCGCACGCACCATCCTGCGCACGGCCTGCTCGACCGTTCGCCCGTCACTCGTCAGGATGCCCGCAATGCCGCACATCGTGTTCTGCCTACCAGCTTTTTATCAGCGTAGGGCCACACCCCCATGCCCAGCCTTTCATTCACGCAAGAATCGCAACTGCAGTCTCGTCACTGCCCGCACGCCCGCGTGCAGATCCCGCGGACCCGTTCGGCCCACACCTCCTTCGCGTAGGGCGCCGCCAGCGGCATTCCCCGTTCGCCGATCCAGCGCGCCTCCGCCTCGTGGGCATGCACCCACTCCAGCGCCTCGGCAAACCCGGCCACGTCGCCTGCTCCCACGATCCGTCCGTTGAAATACGACCGCACGAGCTCGACGCTGTTGCCGCACGCACTCGTGCAGACCACCGGCAGCCCCGCGGCCACGGCCTCCGCGATCACGAATGGCCACGGGTCGTAGTCGCTCGCCAGCACGAACGCACCATGCGTGGCGAACACTTCGCCCATCGCGCTCGGCTGCACGAACCCACGGTCCTCGATCCCCTCGACGCCCCGCAGCCGCCCCGCCTCCGGCCCCATGCCGCAGCAGGTGAGCCCCCACGGGTCGCGCACACGCGCTCGATACCGGCGATACGCCGCCACGAGCAGGTCGATTCGCTTCTCCGGTGCATAGCGGCCCACGAAGAGAAACCGTCGCGGATACTCCGGCAGCGCCGCCCGGGCCCGCGCTGCGTCAGCCGCCGCGGCCGTGTCGAGGCCGATCAAGCCGCGTTCGATTTTCGTTTCCGGAAACCCGAGGTACCGGGCATACGCCGCCGACCGCTCGCCAGGCACGACCGCGGCCACGAACCGACTCAGGTAGCGGCGGAGCACGAGCGGCGCCACGAGCTTCCGCAGACTCCACACGAATGGCATATCGAACGCGAACAGCTTCGGTACGCGGCGAAACGCCGGGCTCTCCGCCGCGAGCCGACAGAGCCGACTCCGCCAGCCGAGCACGATCATCACGTCGGGTGCGACTGCCGCGATCTCCCGCTCGACCGCAACCGTCTCTCCCCGTAGGCCCGTCACGCCGTGACTGGCTGTCGTTTTCCGGTCACGGCGTGACCGGGCTACGTGATACACCCGACACTCGATCCCCTCGAGCATCGTCGCATGCTCGAACGCCGTATCGGCCTTGGCCGGCAGCTCCAGAAACACCACCACGCGGGTGTTCGGCAGCGCCGCCAGCGCCCGCCAGCAGGCCGTCATCGTGGGCGACACGCCCGTCCAGAAAAACGCGATCGTGAACGACCGCGACGGACTCATGCCAGCCGCTCCCACGACCAGACCGTGCCGCCCACCGTCACGGCCCCCGTTCCAAACGCCTCGTCCACCGCCCGCGTCACACCGAACCGCGCGACGCCGTAATCGTGTCCGCAGATGAGCGGCACGCCGCGGCCTCGCGCCCACGCGATCTCATCGCGGACCGCCGCATAGGAGTGATCGGCATCGAGAAACACGAGCGCCGGCACCGCCCCCCGGTCGGTACTGCGGTAGGCCGCGGAGTCGCCCACCCACAGTTCCACGCGGCCCTCCGCCAACTCCGTGCGCAGCACGCCGCGGGCAAACCGCTCCTGCACCGCCGGCGGCAGCCCAAACGGATTCCACGAAAAGTTGTCGATCGTAATCACCTGCTGGTCGGGCCGGGCCGCGGCGGCAATGAGCCGCGTGGTGATTCCGAACAGCGTGCCGAACTCCACGATCGGCCCGTCGTGGGCCGCGGCACGCTGCACCAGCTCCGTGAGCCGGGCCTCGTCGGCCGTCGAAAGATTGCCGAGCACGAGGGCGTCGGGGTCTTCCAGCAGCGAGAGCTGCGTGGAAACGGCCTGGGCCACCTGCCGCCGCCACTTCACGGCGCGGCCGAGCTGCCGGAGTTTGTGGAGGAGCATCATGCGACGGCGACCCGACGACAGCGCTTAAGCGATTCGCGGCTGAGGCGAACCGCAGCCATCATCGTAGCTACGGGGGGCCAGACAATCTGGTGGCGGGCAATCCAGCAGGCGAGCCAGCCCCAACGGCCAAGCGGCAGCGTGTCGAGACCTAGCTCCTGCACGAACTTCGCAAGGGACTGGAACCGGCCCCAGTAGAGCCGCTGGAGCGCGGCCGTTTCGAGCTGGCCAGCGGCATAGGCCCTGAACGACTGGAACGAATCGGTCCGCGAGTCAGGCTGCGTCCCAACCAGCTTTCGCAGTTCGTCCGCGAGGAACCGGTGGTAGGCAAGGATCGTGAAGTCGGCTCGATAGCCTGCCTGCCAGTAGGCCACGGCCTGGCCGGGGACGCCCACGTCGTAGTCGGCGAGCGGCTCGGGTGTGAGCACCACCGGCCCGGCGAGCGCGAGCTTCGCCCACACCAGAAAATCCTCGCCGTGCGCGACGCCTTCCGGAAACCCGCCGACCCGCTCGAGCGCCGCCTTCGGCACCACCATGCTCGACGCGCTGACGATGGGCTCTCGGGCAAGCCCGCGGAAGAAGTCCACGCGGCCGCCCCGCGAATCGCCTTCCTCGATCTCGGCCGACACCACGCCATAGCGCCGCAGTGCACGGCCGTCGCGGGTCGTGGCGAACCCGGCTCCGTAGAGCATCGCCCCCGGGCACCGCTCGATGAGGTCGCGCATTCTTGCGAGGAACTCGGGAGCCCAGCGATCGTCGGCGTCGAGGAACGCCACATATGGCTGCGACGCCGCGGCGACGCCCGCGTTGCGGGCGCTGCTCACGCCCCGATTGGGCTGATCGATCACCAGCACGCGAGGTCCGCCCGCCGGCGGCACGAACGCCCGGGCGACGTCGTCGCCGCCATCGGTGGAGCCGTCGTTGACGACGATGATCTCAGCCGCCGGAAACGTCTGTGCACAGACCGACCCCAGTGCCCGCCACACATAGGGCTTCTTGTCGAACAGCGGAATGACGGCGGTGAACATCGGCAGCCCTCGCGGCTAGCATAGCTCCCGGCCCCCTCCGTAGCCCGGCGATGCCGCGCGGGGCTTTCACGCCACCCGCGCGGCCCGTACGCTTCCCCCATGCCCGCCCCCGCACCCGAGCCGCTCTCCCTGCCACTCTCGATCTGGATCGTCAATCCGTTCGACGACATCCCCGGCGAGAACCTGCCGCCGATGCGGTATTGGTCGCTCGCCCGCGTGCTCGCCGGCCGCGGCCACGACGTCACCTGGTGGACCTGCACCTGGAGCCATCGCCGCAAGGCGATCCGGACGCTGCCCCGCGACATCCGTGAGGACGAGAACTTCGGCGTGCGGCTGGTGGCCGTGCGGCCCTACGAGAAAAACGTGTCGCTGGCCCGCCTCGGCAGCCACCGCGACTTCGGCAAAAACTTTGAACGACTGGCCAACGAGTCGATCGCCGCCGGCCAGATGGAGCGGCCCGACATCATCCTGGCGAGCCTGCCGCCGCTGGAGAGTCCCACCGCCGCCCTGCGGCTCGCCCGTCGGCTCGACGCCACGCTCGTGGTGGACGTGCAGGACCTGTGGCCCGAAACCTTCGAGCGGCTCGTGCCCGGCCCGGCCTTCTTTCGCAGGCTCGTGACCCCGCTGCTCCTCAGGAAGATGCGGGCTACGCGCCGGGCCGTCATCAATGCGGCAGACGCCGTTTCATTCACCACGCACACCTATGCCGACGCCCTGCACGGGGAAGTGGCTCCCGGCACGCCCACGCACGTCTGCTACCTCGGCGCTTATCCGCAGGAGTTTCCCGCGACGACGCCGCTGGTGAACCACGTGCCGCTGCTTGGCGGGATCGGCGAGGCAGCCGTGCCGCTGCAATGCGTCTATTCCGGTTCACTGGAAGTGGGGCAGGATCTCGACGCGCTCATCGCCGCGGCCCGGCAACTCGCTGCACAGGGCACGGCCGTGACGATCCACGTGGCGGGCGCGGGCAGGATGGAGCCGCTGGTGCGCCGCGCGGCCGACACGATCGGCGGTGCCTGTCACATCGAGATGCACGGCCTGCTCGGCCGGCACGACTACGTGAAGCTCCTCGCCGCGTGCGACGTGGGGCTGGTGCTCGTGCGGCCCGAATCGCAGGTGGTGGTGCCCAACAAGGCCTGCGACTACGCCGCGGCCGGGCTCGCCCTCGTGAACTCACTGCCCGGCGAACTGGAGCGGCTGATCGAGACGCACGCCGCGGGTCTGGCCTACACGGCCGGCGACGGCCACTCACTCGCCGAGGCGATCACGAAGCTGGCGAGCGACCGGCGGCTGCTCAAGGACATGCGGTCCAACGCCCGCCGGCTCGCCGCCGCCGAATTCGACCGCGAGCGGATCTACCCGCGGTTCGCCGACTGGCTCGAATTGCTCCCGTAGGCCCGCGAATTCTGGCGTTGTCTCGCGCTGCCGGCCCCTTCATCATGGGGCGTCATCTCCCCCCCGCGCGACAGCCATGGCAGACGCCCACTCCCACCACCCCACGAAGCGGCCCTGGCAACGGCTCTCGGAAGCCTTGCGGCTCGAGCGGGCCGACGTGCTCACGATCGCGGCCTTCGCCGTGGCCACGGGCGTGCTCTCGATCGTCACGCCGGCCGCCATCGAGGCCCTCGTCAACACCGTGGCCTTCGGCATCCAGCTCTGGCCGGTGATCGTGCTCTCGCTCGTGATGTTCGCCTTCCTGGCGTTACAGAATGCCCTCAAGGCACTCCAGCTCTACGTGGCCGAGCTGCTCCAGCGGCGCATCTTCGTCCGCACGGCCGACGCCTTCGCCGAGCACTTTGCCCGGGCCGAGATCGAGTCGTTCGACGGCCGCAACCCTACCGACGTGGTGAACCGCTTCTTCGAGGTGGCGTCGGTGCAGAAGGCGATCGCCACGCTGCTCGTGGACGGCGTGGGCGTGGCGATGATCACGATCGTGGGCCTCGCCGTGCTCGCCTTCTATCACCCCTACCTGCTCACGTTCGCCGCCGTGATGGTGGCCCTCGTGCTCTTTCTCCTCTTCGCCCTCGGCATCGGCGGCGTGCGAACGAGCATCGTCGAGAGCTACGCGAAGTTCGACGTGGCCGCCTGGCTCGAGGAACTGGCGAAGTGTCCACACACGTTCCGGTTCGGCCGCGGCGGTGCTCTCGCCTTCGAGCGGGCCGATGCCCTGGCCGACGCGTACGTGACCGCCCGCCGCCGGCACTACAGCGTGGTCTGGCGACAGACGATCTTCGCGCTCCTCCTCGAGGCGGTGGCGAGCACCGTGCTCCTCGGACTCGGCGGCTGGCTCGTGATCCAGCGACAGCTGACGCTCGGTCAGCTCGTGGCCGGCGAGCTGCTCGTGACGCTCGTGCTCACCGCGATCTCGAAGGTCGGCAAGTACATCGAGGCCTTCTACGACCTCCAGGCATCGCTCGACAAACTCGGTGTGCTCGACCAGCTGCCACTGGAGCGGGTGGGGGGCGAGACGCTGCCCGTGAGCAGCGAGCCGATGGACGTGCGGGCAGAGGTGACCTACGGCGGCCGCCCGCCGAAGCTGCTGGATGTGAAGCCGGGCGAACGGGTGGCCGTGTATGGGCCGTCGGGCAGCGGCAAGACGTTTCTCTTGGAGACGCTCGCGCTCCTGCGGGTGCCCAAGGAGGGGCTGCTCGAATTCGACGGGCTCGATGCCCGTTCACTCGACCGGGCCGCCACGCGGCTCCAACTCGCCTACGTGGGCCAGGCCGAGATCTTCGCCGACACCGTGGCCGAGAACATCCGCGTGGGCCGGACCGAACTGACCGCGGCCGACGTCCGCCGGGCCCTGGAGATCGTTGGCCTCGCCGACGACGTGGCCCGCCTGCCGCAGGGCGTGTCTACGCCGATCGCCTCCGACGGCCGGCCGCTTTCCGCCAATGCCGTGTCGCGGCTTTCGATCGCCCGAGCCATTGCGGGCAAGCCGCGGCTCCTGCTCATCAACGGCATGCTGGACGCGCTCGACGTCCAAGATTGCCCGCAGCTGATCGAGTCGCTCTTCGACCGCTCGGCCCCGTGGAGCCTGGTGGTCGTGACGACGCGAGATGACATCAAGAAGCGATGCGACAGACTGGTGGAGTGGTCATGATGGCGCATGACGCGACCCATTCCGATGCGAAGCCGATGAAGTCGGCGGTGAGCCGCGCGGCCACGCCGCGGGGCGTGAAGGTCGTTGCGCGGCTGCTCCTGCTCGCCTTCCTCGCCACGCCGTTCGCGCTGGCACTCGTGCCGTGGCAGCAGACGGTGCAGTGCCGCGGCAACGTGGTGGCCTATTCGCCGACGGAACGCACGCAGGTGCTCACGGCCCGCGTGTCGGGGCAGGTGCGGACGTGGCACGTGGTCGAAGGCACCCGAGTGAAGGCGGGCGACCCGATCGTGGACATCGAAGACAACGACCCCGAACTGGCGGGGCGGCTCGACCAGCAGCGGGCGTTCCTCATCGACCGACTCGCTGCAGCACGCGAGGAGGTGGGCGAACTGACGGCCGCCTCGAAGGCCCAGGAATCGGCCCGCGATGCGGCCGTGAAAGCGGCCCAGGCCAACCGCGAGGCTGCCCAGCGGTCGATTGCGATCGCCGAGCAGACGCGGGCCAACATGTCGTTCGCCCAGACGTTTGAGAAGAACCGCTCCGAAACGTTCGAGGATCTGTTCACCAATCCGAAGTTCGGCGGGCTCACCAGCCGGCTGGAGCGGGACGAGGCCCGGATGCGGGCCGACCGGGCCCAGACCGACATCGACAAGGCCGACGCCGAGATCCAGCGGGCCCAGGCCGCGCTGCTCACGCAGGAGGCGCTGCTCCTGCAGGCCGACGCAACCGGCCTCTCTGCAATTGCCGTGGCCCGCAGCAACCTGCGGAAGGCGGAGCAGAACCTGTTTTCGATCGAGCGCGACATCCAAGACATCGACAACCGGATCGAGCGGTTCAAGGCGCGGAAGGTCGTGGCGCCGTGCGACGGCGTGGTGTTTCGCGTGGCGGCCAACGTGGGCCAGGGCGGGCAGTACGTGAAGGAGGGGGAGGATCTCTGCACGATCGTGCCCGACACCAACGACCGCGTGGTGGAGCTCTTCCTCGACGGCCTCGACGCGCCGCTCGTGCTCGCCTTCGCCGACCGCACCGGCTCGATGCCGCACGTGCGGCTGCAGTTCGAGGGCTGGCCGGCGGTGCAATTCTCGGGCTGGCCGGAGTTGGCCATCGGCACGTTCGGCGGCAAGATTCGGCAGATCGATGCGGCCGCGGCGGGATCGGGGAAGTTTCGCGTGCTCGTGGAGCCGGAGCAGCGGCTCGTGAAGGACGCCTGGCCGGCGCCCGAGTTTCTGCGGCAGGGCAACCAGGCCGTGGGCTGGGTGTTTCTGAACCGCGTGCCGCTCGGCTACGAGATCTGGCGACGGCTCAACGGCTTCCCACCCGTGCTCGCCCCCGACTCCAAGTCGGACGACAAGGGGGGCAAGGACGACAAGCCCAAGGCCCCCAAGATCAAGGTCGGGTAAGCCGGCAGATCGCCCAACAAAAGCCCCCAGGCGCAACCCGAGGGATCCCTCACATACAAGCCCCCAGGCGCCAGCCGGGGGACCCTGACGCGGAAGCGTCAGCAACGTCGCCTCACCGTGCGACGCCGCCTCCCATCACGGGCCGTCCGCGGCTTCCGCCGCGGGATCCCCTCGCTCCCGCTCAGGGCTTGTATGTGCGCTCATACAAGCCCCCAGGCGCAAGCCGGGGGATCCCTCCCATAAAAGCCCCCATTCTTCCCAGCCCCCCGCAGCGAGCCAGAGGCTCGTGACCGGCGTCAAGTTGCGCGATTGCGCAGCCGATACCGAATCTGACGGTCCTGCGGTCCGCGCAGGCCCGACGTCCATGCCGCGCAGCCCGCGCGGCATCCGCGGCAACAGGCGGCTCACGTGCACCACCGCGTTTCACACCTTCGATCACGCCCCGCGGCCAGCGGCCTCTTCGCCGCTGCGGCCATCGCCTGCGCCGTCGCGTTCGGGCTCGGCCCCGTGGCCGCCCAGGAGCCGGGCCAGTTTCTGCCCGAGCCGCTCATCGCCGAGGCCGAGACCGCCGCCCACGAAGAACTGCGACTCAGCCCGATCGTCACGCAGTCATTCCTCCAGGCCACGGCCGGCACGGCACCGGAAAACGCCACCGTCGAGCTGCCCGAACCGCTCCCTGCCCCGGCGGCACTGCCGGCTGCCGACAGCCAGCCCGAGACCTTCATCATGGAAACCGGTCCGCCCGGCGTGGTGGCCGTGAAGCCGCCCGTCGAGTCGACCGTGCCGGGCTGCGAGACCGACGACCGCGACATCCCGCTCACGCTGGCCGAGGTGCTCGACAGCGTGCGGATTCATTTCCCGCTCCTGCAGGCAGTGGAGCGGGAACGCGCCGTGGCCTCCGGCCGGCTGACGAGCGCCATGGGCGCCTTCGACACCAACCTCAACATGTCGGGCAACGCCCTCGCCCCCGGCACCTACGAGAACTACCGCTCCGACATGGGCCTCTCGCAGATGCTCACGGTCGGCGGCATCAGCCTGTTCGGCGGCTACCGTACCGGCTTCGGCGACTTCCCGACCTACAACCTCGGGCAGAAGACGGCCGACGCCGGCGAGTGGCGCGGAGGCGTGAACGTGCCCCTGGCCCGCAACCGCGAGATCGACCGTCAGCGGGCCACGCGGGCCCAGGCCGAACTCGACGTCTCGCTCGCGGAGCCCGTGATCGAGCGGAGCCGGCTCGACTACATGCGATCGGCCGCGCGGGCCTACTGGAGCTGGATGGGCACCGGCGAGCGCCGGGGCGCTGCCGACCGACTGCTGCTCCTCGCCACCGAGCGCGACCTCGAACTCCAGCTGCGGGTGGACGAAGGCGCGACTGCCAACATCGAACGGGTCGACAACCAGCAGAACGTAGCCCTCCGCAACGGGCTCGTCGTGCAGGCCGACCGGCTGGTGCAGCAGGCCACGATCGACCTCTCCCTCTATCTGCGCGATCCGCTCGGCAAGCCCGTGCTCGCCGGTCCCCGTCGGCTGCGGCCCGTTCCGCTGCCCGTGTCGCCGACGCGCAGTCTCTTCGACGACTCGCTCACGCGGGCGCTCGCCTCACGCCCCGAATTCGCCCGCCTCTCGCTGCAGCGCGAAAAGCTGATCGTCGAACGCAGGCTCGCCGTCAACAACATTCTCCCCGGCATCGACGGCCAGCTCACCGGCAATCAGGATGCCGGCTACGGCTCGAGCCCTCTCTCGGGGCCGCTGGGACTCGACCGACAGGTGTTGCAGGCGTCGCTCGTCTTCCAGATGCCGGCCCAGCGGCGGGACGCCCGCGGCAAGCTCGTCACCACCGACTCGCAGCTGATGCAACTGGAGCGGCAGCTGCAATTCGCCCACGACCAGGTCCGGGCGGAGGTGCAGGATGCCTTCTCGGCGCTCGAGCGGGCATATGAGTTTCACAAGCAGGCGCGGCAGCGGCTGGAGCTGGCGCGGATCGTGGCGGAGGCGGAGCGGGAGCAATTGCGGCTCGGCCGCAGCGACGTGCTCCGCGTGACGCTCCGCGAGCAGGCGAAGTTCGAGGCGGACGTGCTGGAGGTGACGGCACGCCAGGAGTTCTGGCGGGCCGAGAGCGACCTCCGCGCTGCCGACACGTCGCTCGGCCCGGAGAGCCCGGGGCTGTTGGGGCAGTAGGCTCGTTGCGGAACCCGTAGGCAAGTCACGCCGTGACTTGCATGAGACACCCGGTCACGGCGTGACCGGACTACTTCTCCTGCCGGTCACGGCGTGACCGGACTACCTTTTCGGACTACTGCCGGATCGGCACGAGTGGCGGCGTCTGCTGACTCGCCGGCGGTGCGGCCGGCGGCGCAACGGGCGCGGGCACCGGCTGCGCGGGTGCGACCGTCTGAACCGGCACCGTGGCCGGCACGGCCGCCTGACGCTCCGCCGGCTGCTGCGCCGCCTGGAGCGGCTGCTGGGCCGCGGCCGGCGGCGGCACCTGCTGCCCGGGCTGCGTCCGCGCGTTCATGTTGTCGATGAGATCTTTTACGTCCTGGTGAAACGCGAGGCCGCGCCCCTCGAACACCTCCGCGGGCGTCACGCCGAACCGGCTGTAGAGCATCGCATCGGCGTTGTGATCGACCGAGAGATCGGCACCGCCCAGCGACACACCGAGAAACAGCCCGCGGCTTCTCGCATAAGAATAAATCTCCGCACCCAGCCGCGCATCGGTGCCAGCATTCGCCTGCCGGCCCACCGGCCCCAGCGCGATCGACGCATCCGCGCCGAGCGTGACCTTCTGGCCGTTCATGATCCCCTGCAGGCTGCGCGGCGTGGCGAAGATGAGGATGATGTCGGCTGACTGCACGCCCGCCTGAAAGCCGAGGCTGCCGCCCCCCATCGTCACCATCACCGGTGGGCTCCACGTGCGATCCGGCCGCCGCACCATGAGCACACCCTTACCGTAGTTGACGCCGAGAATGAAGCCGCCTTTGATCATGTTGGGGAAGATCGCCACGCCCTCGGCCTTGTTGAGCATCGTCGGCGGGATCGACTCGATCTGCAGGCCACCAAACTGGTCGAGCGATTCCTTCGCTTTCCGGACGGTCTGCAACTCCTCGGCCCCCGACGTGATCTGCATCTGGGCCTCCACGGAGGTAGCGAAGATGACACCACTCCACGCCGCGACACAGACGGCGGCGGCAGGGAGACGACGGCGATCCAGCAGTGACAGCATGGCGAATCCTTTCGCGAGTGCAGTGCGGCGGCCCCGCCGATCGACAGCCGTCTGATAGACTGGCGGGAGTGGCGGCGGCGAGCCTGTTCGAGCCGTAGAAACAGCACCTGGGAGTATGACGCATGTGCGGCATCGTCGGCTACGTCGGCTTCAGGCGGGCCACCGACCTGATCCTGGAAGGTCTGCGGCGGCTGGAATACCGCGGCTACGACTCCGCCGGCATCGCGGTGCTCGACGAGGAGGGCAATCTCCAGGTGAAGAAGGCCGCGGGCCGGCTCTCGCGGCTCGAGGCCCTCGTGCGGGCAGGGGGCGGCGACGCGGCCGACACGGCCGTGGCCGACAGCTCGATCGGCATCGGCCACACCCGCTGGGCCACTCACGGCGCCCCGACCGATGGCAATGCCCATCCGCATCTCGGCTGCTGTAGCGCGGAGGCTACGCCGAGCGTGGCCGTCGTGCACAACGGTGTGATCGAGAACTACCACGGCCTGAAGACGCGGCTGGAGGCGGAGGGCTACGTCTTCCGTTCCGAGACCGACACGGAAGTGATCGCCCACCTCATCGACAGCGGCCTCCAGAAGGCACTCGCCACCGGTGCCCGCGTGACCGACGAACCGGCCGATAGCCCGTGGGTCGTGGCCGTCCGCGAGGCGATCGCTCAGTTGCGCGGCACCTACGGCCTGCTCGTGCTCTTCCGCGAACGCCCCGACCTGCTCGTGGCCGCCCGCTGCGGCAGCCCGCTGGTGGTGGGAGTGGCCGACGGCGAACACTACATCGCCAGCGACGCCAGCCCGCTCGCCGGCCATGCCGACCGGATCGTGTATCTCGCCGACCACGAAGTCGCGGTGATCACGGCCGATTCACTCCGCGTGATCCACCGCGACTCCGGCCGTGTGGAGCCATCGGTGCAGCCCTTTGATCTCACGGCCGCCGACGTGGGCATGGGGGGCTTCGCCCACTTCATGCTCAAGGAGATCCACGAGCAGCCCGAGACGATCAAAGCGGCGATGCGCGGCCGGCTCTCCCGCGACGACGCCACGGCCGTGTTCGGCGGACTCAACCTCACGCCGCAGCAGCTGCAGAAGGTGCGACGGATCGTGCTCACCGGCTGCGGCACGAGCTGGCATGCGGCGCTCGTGGGCGAATACCTGATCGAGCAGTTCGCCCGGCTGCCGGTGGAAGTGGAGTACGCCAGCGAGCTGCGGTATCGCAACCCGCCGATCGACGAGGGCACGCTGCTCTTCGCGATCACCCAGTCCGGCGAGACGGCCGACACGCTCGCCGCGCTCCGTGAACTCAAGCGGAAGGGGCATCCCACGCTCGCCATCTGCAACGTCGTGGGGAGCACGATCGCCACCGAGGCCGACGGTGGCATCTATCTGCACGCCGGACCGGAGATCGGCGTGGCCAGCACGAAGGCCTTCACGAGCCAGTGCATGGTGCTCGCGCTGCTCGCGCTTTACTTCGGCCGGCTGCGGCACATGAGCTACGAGCAGGGTCGGGAATACATCGCCGCGCTCGAGGCCCTGCCGGGGCTCGTGGCCGAGGCGCTCGAGGCCGATGCCACGATCCGGACGATCGCCGAGAAGTATCGCTCGGCGAGCACGTTTCTTTACCTGGGCCGGCAGTTCAACTTCCCGCTGGCGCTCGAGGGCGCGCTCAAGCTCAAGGAGATCAGCTACATACACGCCGAGGGCTATCCGGCGGCGGAGATGAAGCACGGGCCGATCGCGCTGGTGGACCCGCTCACGCCGAGCGTGTTTCTGATTCCACAGGGGGCGGTGTACGACAAGGTGCTGCTCAACGTGGAGGAGATCAAGGCCCGCAAGGGGCCGGTGATCGCGGTGTCGAGCCCGGGCGACGCGCGGGTGCGGCAGCTGGCCGACGACGTGATCGAGGTGCCGGAGGCGCCCGATTTCCTCCAGCCGATCGTGGCGGCGATCCCCCTGCAATTGCTCGCGTATCACATCGCCGTCCTCCGCGGCTGCGACGTGGATAAGCCACGGAACCTCGCCAAGAGCGTGACGGTGGAGTGACGGGTGGCCCGGTCACGGTAGCCCGGTCACGCCGTGACAACCCCGCACCGGAATACAGGTCACGGCGTGACTTGCCCACGGTAGCCCGGTCACGCCGTGACCGGTATCCCCGCGCCCGCCTTGCGGCCCTGTCCCGCGCTGGTACGATTCGTGAACCTGTCGCCCCGGGCGACCGCACTCGCCCGAGTGGCGGAATTGGCAGACGCGCAAGATTCAGGTTCTTGTCCAGGTAACTGGGTGGAGGTTCAAGTCCTCTCTCGGGCACTTTGCCGCCTTCGGGCGGTTGCTCCCACTGACGGCTTCGGTAGGATTGTCTCGGGGCCGTAGCTCAGTTGGTTAGAGCATCGGACTTTTAATCCGTTGGTCCTGGGTTCGAGTCCCAGCGGCCCCATTTTTCTTGCGGCTCACAACGGCCGCGATGACGACGCCGAGCCCGGCCAGTGCGAGCGTCGACGGCTCGGGCACGAGCGTCAGGGAGCCGGTGGCCGAGTTGAACATCACCGACTGCTCCGCTCCGAGGCCGCTCACCTGCACGCTCGAGAACGAGCCCGACAGGATGCCCGTGGTGGTGAAGAGACTCAGCACGTCGGCGCCGTTGGCGTAGGGGCCGTTCGTGAACACGAGCGAGAGCACCCCGCCGAGGACCACGTTGCCGCCGCCGGTGACCAGGTCATACGAGCCTGCCGTGTAGTCCGGGCTCGTGATCTCGAACACGCTCGTGCCCGAATTCGCGAGGTCGAGCGTGAAGCCAGTGGCGACGGTCACGGTGCCGGGACTGTTGCCCGGCCGGAACGACCCGAGCACCGCGAGCGTCTTGCCGCTGCCGCTGAGCGTGCCGCTGCCGACGAGGTCTCCTGTCGCCGGCAGGAAATACCTGCCGGACGTGAAGGCGGCGAGGTCGAACAGCCCCTCGGTGCCGAGTGACAGGCCGCCCGTGCCGATGGACCCGGCGCCCGAGACGGCGAGCCGCCCCCCGGCGATCGTCGTCGTCCCGGAATAGGTGTTGGCGGCGGACAGCGTGAGCGTGCCCGCCCCCGTCTTCACGAGCGACCCGCCCGTGCCCGAAATCGTACCGGAGAAGGTGGTGCTCGTGCCCCGCGCCCCGATCGTGACGGTGCGGTTGCCGAGCGTCAGCGCCCCGCCCCCGGCGAGGGAGCCGATGGTGACGTCGGCGAATTGCCCCTTGATCAAGCCGGTGGCGGCGTTCGTGATCGTCGCGTTTGCCGCCGAGGCGGCTTCCCGAAAATCGAGGGTTGCGTTGTTCGTCATGCTCGCGGAACCCGCGGACGACGTACCACCGAACACGATCGACCCGTTATTGGTGATGGTGGCGTTGCCCGCGGTCGCCGTGTCCCAGATGCTCAGGGCGCCCTGATTGGTAATTCTGGCCCCCCCGAGGCTGGCGGAGTCGGATACATAAAGATTGCCTAGGCCGGTGATGATCGATGCGTTGATCGTGGCCGTATCGTAGAGCTGAAAAAATCCGTCGTTGGTGATGTAGACGGAGTCGATCGTCGTCGCCCCGGACGCAATCAGGTTTTCCGTCACCCGGATGTCGCTCGACACGACGGCGCGGTCGCCGAGGGCCCCGAGTTCGAGAGTGCCTCCCAGGGCGTGGATCGAGTAGCCGCCGATCGTGCCCGTGATCGTCTGTGTGCCGGCTCCATCCTTTACCACGTCGCCGCCATCGATCGTGCCGGCGAACGTGGCGGACGACCCATCCGTGCGGATCGTCAGCGTGCCCGACTCGAGCGTGACGGTGCCGGTTCCCGAGAGCGGCCCGATCGCAATCGCATTGCTCGCGTACGACTGCACGAGCGTTGCCCCCGACGAGAGGACGACGGGCGTGTTGCTCGGCAAGGCGGATCCGGAGCGGATCGTGAGCGTGCCGCCCGCGATCGTCGTGGCACCGGCGTAGGTGTTTGTGCCCGAAAGCTGAAAGTCGCCCGTGCCGACTTTCGTGAGCCCGCCCGCGCCGGAGATCGAGCCCGAAAAGAGCGTCGCGTTGTAGCCGGTGACGTTCGCGGCACCGACGGCGAGCGTACCGGATTCGAGGATCACGGCACCGGTGCCCGTGAGCGAGCCGATCGTGTCGGAGAACCCGGCGAGTTTCAGGGCGGCGCCGGCCGCAATCGAGACGCGGGTCGAGTCGGCCAGCGCGTTGGCGGCCGCCAGCGCCAGCGTGCCGCCCGAGATCGTGGTCGCGCCGGTGTAGGAGTGCGTGGCCGTCAGCGTGAGTTGCCCGGCCCCCTGCTTGAGTAGGCTCCCCGTCCCGCTGATCACACCGGCATAAGCGGAGGCATCGGAGCGATTGAAGGCGACGGTGCCACTGGTGGCAATGTCGCCCACGAGCGACCCCGTCGTGCCGCCGTTGCCGATCGCAAGCACGCCGGCTGACACGGTGGTGCCGCCGGTGAATGAGTTCGATCCGGTGAGCGTGAAGGTGTAGAAGGCCCCCGTCTTCACGAGGCCACCCGATCCCGTGATCGCGCCGGCAAACGTCGACGACGTGCGGATGCCGGTCGTGAGCGTGCCGGAACCGAGCGCGACGATGCCGGCACCGGTGCCGGAAAGATTGCCGATCTGCTCCGACCAGCCGGCGAGATCGAACGTGCCGCCGTCATTGACCGTGACCGGGCCGTCAGGCAGCCGGTCGGACCCGCCGAGCCGCAGCGTGCCGCCGGAGACGGTGACGTCGCCGGTGTCCGACATGGAGCCGGTGAGCGTGAGGATGCCCGATCCGGTCTTGATCAGGGTGTTGATGGCCAGTTCACCACTGATGAGGCTGCCCGCCCCCGTGCTGTCGTCCACGAACGTGAGGATGCACGACGAGGACGTCAAACCGGTGATGCGTTCGCTGAGCGTGAGCTCGCCGCTATTCACGATCGTGCTGCGAAAGGGGAGCTTGAGCGGCACCGCGACGGTCTTCATGCCCGCGGTGGAACTGTTCGTCAGGCTGCTGGTACCACCGAGCGTGAGCGTGCTCGTGCCGGACAGCGTGGCCGGGGTCGTTCCCGTAAACGACAACCGCGCGACGCTGCGGTCGGCCGTGAGTTCCGGCTGAACGGTCACGGTGCCGAACGTGGCGATGCTCGACGTGGTGTTGTCGCCAGGGGCCGTGCCGCCCACCCAGTTGGCCCCGGTGGAGAAGGTGGAGCCGACGTTGCCCCACTGCACGGCCGTCTGGGCCTGGCACAGCCGCGGGGCGGTACAGAGCACGAGCAGGCCACACAGGGCGGCGCGGCAGATGCCTCGCGGGGCACAGGTTCCGCGCGGGACAGGCACACTGCCTGCCCTGCACACACGAGAGGATTTCATACGGGCTCCGGCGAAGGCTCGAACCGCTGCTCCAGCACAAGAAACCCGTGTGCTTTGAGAAGCTCGGAGTTTACACCACAGTTGGCATCCGGAACGGCATCGACTTCGAAGCCCCCAACCGTACCCGGTCACGCCGTGACCGGAAAGGAAGTCTGTCACGGCGTGACAGACCCACGCGGAGTGACGGGCCTACGAGGAAACCGGGCGCACGCGAGCGTTGCTTGCCGAATGGCGGTGTGGCTGCGAACTTGGGCGGACGCGATCGCTTCCGTCCTTCCCAATCTCTCACATGCCCGCCAACCCACTCGCTGACGTCGTCACCGGCCAATATGAGAAGTGGGTCTACCCCGAGCCGATCCAGGATCTCTCCGCCTGGCTCGCCGGCAACTGGCAGTGGTTCGACCCCAGCCACGCACACCGGATGTTCTGGCCCGACCGCGACTATCGGCCCGATCTCGACATCCTGATCGCCGGCTGCGGCACCAACCAGGCGGCCGTCTTCGCCTATACGAACCCCGGGGCGAAGATCGTGGCGATCGATGTGAGCAGTTCGTCGCTCGATCACCAACGGTTTCTCAAAGAGAAGTACAGCCTCAAGAACCTGGAACTCCACCGGCTCCCGATCGAGGAGGTCGGCACGCTCGACCGCGACTTCGACCTCATCGTCTCCACCGGCGTGCTGCATCATATGGCTGACCCGAAGGTCGGTATGCAGGCGCTCGCCCGGTGCCTGCGGCCCGACGGCGTGGCGGCGATCATGCTCTACGCCCGCTATGGCCGAATCGGCGTGGAGATGCTCCAGGCGATGTTTCGGGAACTGGGGCTCCACCAAGACGAGGCCTCGCTCGCCGTCGTGCGGGCTGCGATCGCGAGGCTGCCGCAGGACCATCCGGTCAAGAGCTACATGGCGGTCGCTCCCGACCTCAAGTTCGATGCGGGGATCGTGGACACATTCCTGCACGGCCGCGACCGCAGCTACACCGTGGCCGACTGCCTCGACCTCGTCGCGTCGGCCGGGCTCGTGTTCCAGGAGTGGTTCCTGAAGTCGCCCTACTACCCGCCAGCCGGAAGCAATGACCCGTTCTACGCCAGGGTGGCGGCGCTCCCCGAGGAGCAGCAGTGGTCGATCATGGAGCGGGTCAACACCCGCAACGGCTGCCACTTCTTCACCGCCTGCCGACCGGAGCGGCCCCGCGAGACCTACCGCGTGGACGTCGCGTCGGACGTGGTCCTCGATCACGTGCCCGTGTTCCGCTACCGCTGTGGATTCCGAGACGGCGAGGTCTTCCGCTACGACTGGAAAATCGGTCTCGATCCCGTCCAGCAGGCGCTGATCCGGCAGGTGGACGGCCGCCGCACGATCCGCGAGATGCTGGCCGCGACCGGCCCGGGGATTCCGGAGCGGAGTCCGGCCGACCTCGAGCGATTCGCCCGCACGTTCTTCCGGTCGCTCGTGCAGCGGGATTTTCTGGCCCTGGGGCTCCCCGCCGTCGGCCGGCCTGCGGCCGCGACCTGAGCATGGAGCCCCACGACATGCCCGCGGATGAACGCAGTCGCCCGCGAATCTGCCTCAACATGATCGTGCGCAACGAGGCGCACATCATCCACGAGCTCATCGCATCGGTCGCGGCCCACATCGACTCCTGGGCGATCGTCGATACCGGCTCGACCGACGGCACACAGGATCTCATCCGCCGCCTGATGGCGGAGCGGGGCATCCCCGGCGAGCTGTTCGAGCGGCCCTGGCGAAACTTCGGCAGCAACCGCACCGAGGCGCTCGAGCTCGCCCAAGGCCGCGGCGACTACATCTGGGTGATGGATGCGGATGACGTGGTCACCGGCACCATCGACTTCAGCGGGCTCACCGCCGACGGCTACGCCGTGCGGATCCGTGATGGCGCGGTGTACTGGCGGGTGCAACTGTTCCGCGACGGCGTGCCATGGCGCTACACGGGCGTGCTCCACGAAGTGGCCGTCTGCGACGTGCCCCACACCCAGAAGCGGCTCGAAGGTGATTACCGCATCGAGTCGCGTCGCCTCGGAGCACGGAACCAGGATCCGCAGAAGTACGCCCGTGACGCCGCGATTCTGCAGGCGGAGGTTGAGCGCAACCCGAACGACACGCGGTCGGTCTTCTATCTGGCCCAGAGCTACTTCGACGCCGGCGACTTCGCAAACGCCCGCAGGTGGTATGCCCGTCGCGCCGAGATGGGCGGCTGGGACGAGGAGGTCTATTACTCGCTCTACCGCGTCGCCTTGGCCATGCAGCGGCTCGCCGAGCCGTGGCCCGCCGTGCAGGATGCCTTCCTCAAGGCCTGGAGCCATCGGCCCTGCCGCGCCGAGCCGCTCTACATGATTGCCCGGCACTACCGCGTGGCTGGCGACTACCGGGTCGGCCACCTCTTCGCCGAGCAGGCCGCGCGGATTCCGCTGCCGGCGTACGACGTGCTCTTCGTGCCGGCGGATGTCTACGAGTGGCGGGCGCTGGACGAGCAGGCGGTGTGCGGCTCGTGGATCGGCAAGCAGGGCGAGGCGTTCGCGATCTACGAACGACTCTTGGACCGCACCGACATCCCCGCGGAGGATCGCACCCGCATCGCCGCTAATCGTGACCTTGCGGCGAAGAACATGTCCGATTCAGCCGCCGCGCGTTCCGACGCCGCGGCTCCGACGGCCGCCGCCGACACGCCGCTGCGTCGCGCCCTCGCCAGACGGCTGCAGGGTCGCACGACCGCCAGCGGCCAGATCCGCATGCCCGCGGTGCCGGCCCTGCTCGACGAGTGCCAGGCAATCTGCCTGCGGACGTTCTCCTCGCTCGGCGTGGAGTTCACGCCGGAGCAGGCGGCCCGCCTCCGCGAGGTTCTCGCCGGCCAGCTCGCCACCGCCTACGCCGCATCACCGCGGTCGGAGATCCTGGTGACCTACGACTCGCCCGTGGGCCGACAGATCAACTGGACGGTGAAGGCGGAGTGGGCGAGCGTCCAGGCCGCCTATGACAACTGGGTTGCCACGCGAAAGCCCCCGTTCTTCGGCACCGCCCCCGATGCCCGAGTATGGTCGCTGGCGAACGAGGCGGCCGACCCGCGTGGCTGCCCAGTGCTCGACATCGGCGCGGGCACGGGCCGCAATGCTCTCGCGCTCGCCCGCCGCGGCCACTCGGTCGATGCGGTCGAGCTGTCGAGCAAGTTCGCCGCCATCCTCCGCGACGAGGCCGCGCGGGAATCGCTCCCGGTCCGCGTGATCGAGCGTGACCTGTTTGCCGGAGCTGGCGACCTGCGGAGCGACTACGGGCTGGTCGTGCTCTCCGAAGTGGCGTCGGACTTCCGCGATACCGGACAGCTCCGGCGGATGTTCGAGCTGGCCACGACCTGCCTGGCACCGGGCGGCCGGCTCGTCTTCAACGTCTTCCTCCCGCGGCTCGGCCACGCGCCGGACGAGGCGGCGCGGCAGCTCGGCCAGCAGGTCTACACGACGATCTTTACCACCGCGGAAGTGGCCGCGGCGGTCGTGGGGCTGCCGCTCGAGCTCGTCGCCGACGACTCAGCCGCCGAGTACGAACAAAAGCACCTGCCGGAAGGAGCCTGGCCTCCAACCGGCTGGTATGCCGACTGGGCAAGCGGCCTCGACGTATTCGACGTCCCGCGACAGGAGTCGCCGATCGAACTCCGCTGGCTCGTTTATCGATCAACGCGGTGAGATCATCACGGGCCCAGGTTCGTGCTGGTGCCGGTCGTCCCATCAGTTCCATTCGAGCCACCGTCCGACGACCCGCCAGCCCCGCCCTTGCCACCGTATGCATCGCCGGGGCCGCTGGTCACCGTCGCATCGCCGCCGTTGCCGCCGTTGCCACCGTTGCCGGTTCCGCCTGTGGCGGCCCCGCCATCGCCACCAATGCCGCCAGAAACGGTGCCGGTCGCGCCCGTCGCGTTGCCACCGTTGCCGCCGTTGCCGCCAGTGCCCGTCACCGAGGATCCGCCAGCGCCACCAGCACCGCCGAAGGCACCGGCATCTGAACTCGTCGCAGCGCCACCATCACCGCCGGCGCCGCCGTTGCCGCTCACGGTTCCGCCATTGCCACCGTTGCCGCCATATCCTGCGACCACCAGATCACTTCCGGTCGCACCGCCACCATTGCCACCGTTGCCGCCATTGCCGACCGAGCCGCCGTTGCCACCAGCGCCACCATTGCCGCCGGAGGCACCCGTGCCACCGTCGCTGGAGTAGCCGTTGCCGCCGGCGCCACCGTTGCCGCCGGAGGTGACCGCGGTGCCGTTAGCCCCGGCGGCTCCCGCAGAGCCCCCATTTCCGGTCGTGCCTCCGGCTCCGCCGGTGCCCGCCGTTCCCGGATCACCACCGGCGCCGCCGTTGCCGCCGTTGTTCCCGCCGGTGCCGCCGGGTGCGTTGACGCCGTTTCCGCCATCGCCCGGGGTGCCAGCGGCTCCGCCGGTTCCGCCAGCGCCGCCGTCGCCGGACACCGCGCCGCCTTGGCC
>JBAVTF010000103.1:0-10143 GCA_049695995.1 Pirellulales bacterium
CAGAGTACAGGAGGTGCGGGGCTGCCCATGCCCCAGGAGCCGGCGTATGCCGCCAAGCGCAGGCAGGATGCCGAAGCGAAGGCGGCATCCGAGCGAGCGGAAGGCATGGATGCCGTAGCGAGCGTCCGGCTCTCGGGGCATGGGCAGCCCCGAGCCCACGCTGGACGTCGCGATCCTTGGCTTGATCCAACGCGCTGCGTCACACTGCAGCGAAGGCATCACGAGCGGCGGCTATGAACGCGCGGACCTTTGCCGGGTCTTTGCGGCCCGGAGCCGATTCGACGCCGCTGGCCGTGTCGACGCTACTCGCGCGGGTGATGCGGATGGCCTCAGCCACGTTGGCGAGATCGAGGCCGCCGGCGACTGCCAATGGAATGCCGAGTGGGGGCTCGGCAGCGAGAGCCGCCCAGTCGACGCGGGCGCCGGTGCCGCCGAGCGCGCCGCCAGCAGCGGTGCGGGGCACACTGGCATCCACGATCACCATGTCGATCCGTGCTCCGGCGGCGGCCGCGGTGACCAGCCAGCGGCGGGCAGCGGCGAGGCCGTCGCCTTCGAGTCGGACGGCACGAATCAGCCGCAAGCCGGCGAGTGCGGCCGCCGTGGCGGGCGGATCGACCGGACCGGCCGCACCATCGAGGTGGCCGTGCAACTGAATCGTGTCGAGACCGACCTCCGTGGCGATGCGGCGAATCTCGGCAGGATCGGCGCCGGCGAAGACGCCCACCCTGAGCACGCCCGGCGGCACGATGGATGCGATGCCGCGGGCAGCCGCCAGGTCGAGGCAGCGGACCGACCCTGGCACGAAGTTGAAGCCGATTGCGTCAGCGCCGGCCTCGGCGACGAGTCGCGCGTCGTCGGGCGTGGTGACGCCGCAAATCTTTACCCGAAACAAATCTTCACCCGAAACACGCGGCTCGATTCCCGGCGGCATAGTCGGCGCCACCGGCCGTCCTGGGGCCGCTTTACCAGACTGGGACAGTTTACGTCCGCGGTAGATGGTGCAGGAAGGGTTCCGCCGTGGCCGAAATGATCTTCATCACCTCGGAGTCCAGTCGCCCGATGCTCACGCCCCGCCGGCACCCATCGTCCCGCCCGTTCATGGCCGCGCCACGGACGCAGTTCTATCATCCGGCGAAGGCGATCGATGCCGCCCTGCACTCAGTGGAGCGGGCGATCCGGCGGGCCGAAGGCGTGGCGCTCGTGGTCGGCCCGCCGGGCACAGGCAAGTCGCTGCTGCTCGCGAAGGTCGCCGAACATGCCCGCGACGACTTCGACGTCGCCTTTCTTTCAGGCGCGCGGATCTGCACGCGGCGGGCGTTGTGGCAGTCGATCCTCGCGGCGATCGGCGAGCCCTACCGTGGTGACGAGGGAGAGCTGCGGATGGCCGTGGTGGAGCGGATCCGCGGCCTCGCCGCCACGGGCTCCGGGCTCGTGCTGCTCGTCGACGAGGCACACACACTCCCCACGCGGCTGATCGAGGAGCTGCGGCTCCTCACAAATGTGCCGACACCGCTGCCAGCCGTTCACATCGTGCTCGCGGGCTCCACGAAGCTCGAGGAACTGCTCGGCATGCCGCGGATGGAGAGCCTCGCCCAGCGGGTGGCCGTGCGGGCCTACCTCGAGCCGCTCGATCACGCCGAAACACTGGCCTACGTCCGCACCCAGACGCAGGCCGCCGGCCTCGACTGGGATCGCCTCTTTGACCCCGGCTGCGACACCGCCGTGTATGCGGCGACTGACGGCGTGCCGCGGCTCATCAACCAGCTCTGCGACCAATCGCTCGTGATCGCTGGCCAGGCCGGCCGCCGCGCCACCACCGCCGACATCGCCTCCGCCTGGCGGGAGATCCAGCGGCTGCCCGTGCCGGCGGCTCTCGAGCAGCCGGGTCACGCGGCCTCGTGCGCGGAGCCCCCGTGCCGCCACGCTTCGGCGCCGAAGTCGGATCGCACACCAGTCTCGCACACGATCGACGATGAGCCACTCGAGATGATCGAATTTGGCGGCCTCGACGAAGATCCATTCGAAGAGGCCACGAGCAACGCCAGTTCGGCGTGGCAGCCAGCTGGCGTGGGGGAGATCTGGCACGGCCCCGACGTGGAACTCGTGTTCGATGCCGGTGGTGATCCGTTCGCCGAATTGTTCGAGCACGATGGCGACGAAACCGAGCGGGTGGCGATGCAGGGTCCCGATGGCTTCAGCAGTTGCCCGCCGGTGTCGAGCCGCGAGAGCCAGGCGCTGGCGAGGCTGCTCGCGTCAGTCGAGTGTCAGGCTGAAAATGCAGCGCCGCCGCGACAGCCAGAGGCCCCGGTCGAGTCGCCACGGCAACCGTCACCCAGCCGCGCTGTGCCGTCGAGCAGCGAGCAGGCGGCCGCCGTGACGGCCGATGACGACGCCGACATGGTGGTGATCGAGGAGGATCTCGCCGAGACCGCATCCGCGACGCCCACCGTGTTCGCCGTGCGGCCCGGCGATTACCGCAGCCTCTTCTCCCGCCTCCGTCGCGGCAGCCGCTGAGCGCTGTTTCATCCAAGCCCTGAGCGCCAGCGACGGGATCCCCCGGCTCGCGCCGGGGGGCTTGTATGAGGCAGCCGCTGAAGAAACGGCGAAAGCCCGCCGGACCATGAAGGCCCGGCGGGCTTGCCTGCAGATCTCGAGAATGCGACTGTTCAGAAGCCGACGTACGTGACGAGGATGTCGCCGCACTTCTGGAAGCGGATGACCACCGAGCAGCCGCAGCCGTAGTCATACCGCACCTGGCCGCAGCCCAGGAGCGTGCACCGCGATGTCTCGCACGGGCAACCCTGGCAGCAGGCCGGCAGGCAGACCGGCACGTTCACCGTGCAGCAGGTCTCTGGGCTCGTCGGCGTGAGCACCGTCTCGTAGGTCGGCTCCGGGCAGCAACCCCGGGCGTGCTTGTGCCGGTGGGCATGCTTGTGGTGGTACTTGATGCACGGGTTCGTCGGGCAGCAGGTCACGGCGCCACAGTCGGGCTCGCAGCCGCACGAGGGATCGATGGCACAGGCCGGCTCGAACGCCGAGCAACCGGGCTCGACGGCGGCACACCCGGGCTCGCCGCGATGACGGTGACCGAAACCGGCGTCGGCGACAGCGAACGTGAACAGGGCGGCGGCAGCGGCCGCACAGAAAGAGAGACGGTTCATGGAGAGACACTCCGAGCGACAGGAAGGGACCGACGCATCCATGGCGGTGATGCTGCCGGTGGAGCCGAGGGGCGGAAGCGACTCCACGTGAACAGTGGCACACGCTTTCGGCGTGTCAAGAAAAACCACCGGACAGAGACCGGTCGTGCCGGTTATGCCAGCATGTGGCGGAACCGAGCGAACAAATAGGCCGAGTCGTGCGGCCCCGCCGCCGCCTCGGGGTGGTACTGCACGCTGGCGGCCGGGGCTGACCGGTGACGAAGTCCCTCGATCGTGCCGTCGTTCAGGTTGCGGTGCGTCACCTCTAGCTCGGTCGGCAACGACTCCTCGTCCACCGCGAAGCCGTGGTTCTGCGACGTGATCTCCACCTTGCCCGTGGTCACATCCATCACGGGCTGATTGGCGCCGCGATGGCCGAATTTGAGCTTGAATGTCTTCGCCCCGCAGGCAAGTGCGAGGAGCTGGTGCCCGAGGCAGATGCCAAACATCGGCACCCGGCCCACGAGGCCGCGGACCGTCTCCACGCACGACGTGAGCACCTCGGGATCACCGGGGCCGTTCGAGAGGAACACGCCGTCGGGCTTGTGCGCGAGCACATCAGCGGCTGACACGCGGCCCGGCAGCACGGTGACGCGGCAGCCGTTGCTCGCCAAATGCCGCGCGATGTTCCACTTCATCCCATAGTCGAGGGCGACCACGTGCTTTTCCGCACCGAAGGCTGGCGCCACAGGCATCGCGCCCCCTTCGGTGGGCTGCAGCAGCGGCTCGGCCCAAGCGTCGAGCGGTTCGCTCCAGGCCCGCTCCGCCTCGGGCATCACTTCGCTCACGAGGTCGCGGCCCACGAGCGCAGGGGCCGACCGGGCCAGTTCCACGAGTTTCGCAGCATCGAGAATCTCGCTCGAGAGCACCGCCGTCATCGCACCGCGAATCCGCAGGCGGCGGACGAGCGCCCGCGTGTCGATGCCGGTGAGTCCCACGACACCCGCTCGCGCGAGATACGCACCGAGCGTGCCGGTGGCCGTGAAGTTGCTCGCGATACGACTTGCCTCGCGAACCACGAAGCCGGCCATCTGAAGTTTTCCGCTCTCGACATCGGCCTCATTGACGCCGTAGTTGCCGATCTGCGGCGCCGTCATCGTGAGGATCTGGCCGCGGTACGAGGGGTCGGTGAGGATCTCCTGATAGCCGGTCATCGACGTGTTGAAGCACGCCTCGCCCGATACGGTGCCGGTGGCACCGAACGACTCACCGACATAGACCGTTCCGTCCTCGAGCGCCAGCGCCGCACGTGCCATCAGATTCTCCAGTTCGTCACGGACGTCATCTTAACAGGCGACACAAGGCCTCAAGTGGGCACGGAGTGGCGGCGTGGGCGAGTCACGGCGTGACCGGGCTACTTTGTCGGCGTGGCCGTGACGAGCACGTCCTGCGGGTTCTCCACGAGCACGAGGCCGCGGAACCGAACTTCCTGCGGCACCTTGTTGGAGTGCAATTGCAGGCCGATCGGTCCTTGGCCGCAGAACTCCGGCTTGGGGTCGGTCCAGTCGAGCACCTCCTGGCCGTTCACCGCGAACCGAATCCGGCTGCCGATGGCGAGGATCTCCATCTGGTTCCAGTCGTGCTGTTTGCCCGCCTTTTTCGCCCGGCCCTGCTGATCACCGCTCAGGCCGTTGCGCCGGTAGAGGTCATACAGGCCCCAGCCCGACGGAAACATCACAAGATGGCCCTGGTAGCTCGACGCCTCGCCGTCCTTCTCGAACTTCTTCCCCCAGATCGCGACGCCCGAGTGCATCTCGCTCGTCACGAGCTTGCCCTCGAACAGAAGCCGGAAGTTGCGATACGGCTTCGTCGTGAGCAGATAGGTGCTCACCTTCGGGGCGTTCTCGGCCGTGTTCTTGCCAACGATCTCTGATCCCTCGATCGACCAGTAGGGATCGACGTGCCCCTCCCAGCCGGTGAAGTCACGGCCGTTGAAGAGCCGCACGGCCTTCCCCTGCTCCTCGGCGGGCAGCGTCACGCCCGAGGCCCAGTCCGTGGCGGCTGCAGCCTCGCCGGCGGTGGGCACTAGGTCGGCGGCGATCGAGCCGTCGTCTCCAAGACGACCGGCCGACCACACCAGGCCGCGGGTGACGAGATCGAGGTAGCGGTCGTCGGCAACCGTCTCGTTGTTGTGCCCCAGCGACGTGCTGAAGATCCGCGTGCGATTGGGGCCGTACTCGTTGGTCCACACGACCGGAGCCGTGGCCTCCGCCGGCTTCACGGCCGGATCGGCAGCCTCCCCCGGCTTCGGTGGCACCATCTGCCGACCCGTGGCGAGCACCTTCGCCGTCGTGAGCACCTGCAGCGAGTTGTAGAGTTCTTCCTTGATCGTGGTCCAGTCGGCCAGCGGCTTGGTGATCGGGTGCGCCCGCTCCGTCCACACGATCTCGATCGGATGCTGCGGCCCATGCCCGGTAGACTGCAGTCCGATCATCTCGTACCAACCGGCGTTGTCGGCTCCAGCCGGCAGCGGCTTGCGGAAGTCGCCCCATCGGTACGAGTGCATGGCGCAATGGATGTTGACCGCCGGCGTGCCGCGGCGATGGGCCGCGAGGATCCGCTCGACGTACGCCCGGTCGGTGACGTCGGCGGAGCACTCGTCGTGCAGGATCACGTCATAGCCCTTGTCCCAATCGTCCTTGGCGTAGATGTCGAAGGTCGCCTTCGTGGACTTGTCAGGGTTGTAGGCCACCTCGACCCGCGCCCGCACCCGGGCCTCGATCCCCTTCTTCAGAAGCTGGGTCTGCGTGGCGTAGTCGTGGCAGCACCCGCCGGCCACGAGCAGCACGTCGAGCGGCTTGCCGGCCTCGGCGGCGGGCGCGACGGCACCCGGTCCAGCGACACACAGTGCGACGATTCCAACTGCAAGCAGCGTGCGATACGAGCGCATGAACGACTCCTCAGGGGGAGCCAGAAGATACCACGAGCTTCGCGATCCGCCGCCCCGGCGACGAGAGCGGGAGCGCGGCGAGCTGTCGCGGCGTCACCCACCGCTGGGCGGCAGACCCTGTGCCGGCCGCCACGGCCCGGGCGACGACCGTGCATGTCACCTTGTGGTGCGTGACGGTGTAGCTGACCACGCCGAGCCTGACCCCGCGGCTGCGAGCTGCATGCGGCTCGCGGGGAAAGTCCCACAGCCCCTCCCACCACTCGCCGGCGCTGCGGCGCTCGACGAGCACGCGGTCGCCGCGCCGGATGACAACCGCCGTCTCCCGAACGACCTTCGGGGTTCGCCGCGGCGCCGCCGCGGGGATCGCGGCCGTGCGACCCGTGCGGTGCGCCTCACACATCGCAGCAAGTGGGCAGCGGGTGCAGAGCGGCCGGTCGGGCGTGCAGATCATCGCGCCGAGATCCATCAGCGCCTGATTGAACCGGCCTGCACCCCGCTGCGGCACGAGTCGCTCAGCGACCTCCCAGATCGGCGCGTCACCCGCCGCGCCGCCGAGAGGCCGGTCGTGGCCGACGAGCCGGGCGAACACGCGGCGTGAATTCGCCTCCACGATCGGTGCCGGCACGTCGAAGGCGATCGACGCGATCGCACCGGCGGTGTACCGACCGATGCCCGGAAGCCGCATCAGTTCTGCGACCGTCCGCGGAAACTCGCCGTCGTGATCCCCGACGATCTGCCGCGCCGCCGCGTGCAGCTGCCGGGCCCGCCGGTAGTAGCCGAGCCCCTCCCAGCGCCGGAGCACGTCGTGCTCGCGGGCCGCCGCGAGATCGTGCACCGTCGGGAACCGCTCGATGAACCGCACGAAATACTCCCGCACCCGTTCCACCTGCGTCTGCTGGAGCATGATCTCGCTCACCCACACGCGGTACGGATCGGCCAACCCCCGCCAGGGCAGGTCACGCTTCGCGCGGGCATACCACTTCAGCAGCGGCCGGGCGATCGCGGGCGGGGCGGTCGCCGGGGCGGTCTGCTCGCGCCGCCGCCGCTTCTGTACCGGCACCTGCCTGCCCACCTGCTGCCTCTTGCAATCGGGTTTTCCGTGGGTTCCAACGGGGGCGAGTGTAGCCGCCCGTTTCGAGCCGTCTTCCCCATGTCTACTCCCCCGTCCCGCCGATCAGGCCGCGACAAGCTCCGCGTCGAGCGGCGGGATCTGCCCGACGGCGTCCGGTGGGAATTTGTGCAGCCGCGGTGCGGGCGGCGGCGGCGGGAAGACATCGAGGAAGTGGAGGCGATGGTCGAGGCGGGCGAGACCGAGATCGCCCGCGACGAGCTCGTCTGGCTGCTCTCGGAATGCCCCGACTTTCTCGAGGGGCACGTGCACCTCGGACTCATTGCCCTGGAAGAAGACGACCCCAAGCTGGCCCGCGGCCATTTCGGCCGCGCCTACGAACTCTGCTGCCGCGCCCTCGATGCAGCCGGCAGTCCGCAGCCGCTCCCCTACGCGCTCGCGGGCAACAAGCCCTTCTTCGAGGCGGCAAAGGGGCTCGTGCACTGCCTCATCGACACGGGCCGCCGCAAGACGGCCCAGGAAGTCTGCGACCGCATTCGACCGCTCGACACCAGCGACCCGCTCGGCATCCAGCGGCTCGTGGCCCGGTGATCCCATGACGACATCCCAGCCCGGCCGGTTCATCGCACTCGACGGCATCGACGGCTCGGGCAAGTCGTCGCAGATCGCCCCGCTCGTCGAGTGGCTCACGTCCCTCGGCCATGCAGTGACCACCTGCCGCGATCCGGGCTCGACGGCCACGGGCGACGCCATCCGCGGCATTCTGCTCGACCGCCACGATCTGCAGCTCGCGCCGACGGCGGAGATGTTTCTCTACATGGCGGCGCGGGCGCAGCTCGTGGCCGAGGTCGTCGGGCCGGCGCTGGCCCGCGGCGAGTGGGTCGTCTCCGACCGCTACCTCTTGGCCAACATCGTCTACCAGGGGCACGCCGGCGGCCTCGACCCCGATACGATCCGCCGCGTGGGCGGCATCGCGACCGGCGGCCTCATGCCCGACCTCGTACTCCTGCTCGACGTCGATCTGGAGACGGCGGCTCGACGCCTCGACCGGCCGCTCGACAAGCTGGAGAATCGTGGCGATAGCTACCGGCAGCGACTGCGGTCGGGCTATCTCACCGAGGCCTCCGCCGCCCCCGACCGCATCGTCGTGATCGACGCGACGGCGCCGCCGGACGAGGTGACCGCCCGCATCCGCGCCGCCGTCACCACACGGTTCCCCGAGCTCACATGACGAGGGCTTTCCGTTCCAGCCGCTACGCTGACATCGCCGGCTCGGGGGCGGTACAAGTCTCGTCGCGGTGGACCTCGAAGACTCGGTCCAAATGCTCCTCGAGCTTGCACCGACCCCCTCGCCTCCCGTTGTGGTGTGCGAGCCTACAACACCTACTCGAATGATTGAGACCTGACACATGGCATGGCAGGGAATCGAAGGGCACGACGCAATCGCCCACCGGTTTGCAGCAGCGGCGGAGCGGGGCCGCGTCGGTGGCTCCTATCTGTTCGTGGGTCAGCCGGGCGTCGGCAAGAGCACGTTCGCGCGGGCCCTCGCCAAGGCGTTCGCCTGTCATGCGGTCGGCCCTGGTCTCGTGCCCTGTGGCCGGTGTGCCTCGTGCATGCAGGCCGATGCCGGCAGCCATCCCGACATCGACGTCGTAGCGAAGCCGGAAGACAGATCGTTCATTCCGCTCGAGGCTTTCATCGGGCCTCCCGACAACCGCATGCGTGAGGGACTGTGCTGGCGGATCAAGCTCCGGCCCGCGGTCGGTGCCCGAAAGACCGCGGTCATCCTCGATGCCGACACGCTGCTCGATGAAGCGGCCAACTGCCTGCTCAAGACGCTCGAGGAGCCGCCGGAAGGGGCGGTCATCATCCTCGTCGGCACGTCGCTCGAGCGGCAGCTGCCTACCATCCGCTCCCGGTGTCAGACGATCCGGTTCACCCCGCTGCCGGCAGACGTGGTCCGCGACATCCTCGCGCGGGAGCATGCCGGCGAGACGATCGATCCGGCGCTGCTCGCGGCCGCGGCCGCAGCCAGCGGTGGCAGCCTCGCCCGGGGACGGCTGCTCCTCGACCCGGCCGTCACCGCGTTTCGGGCGACGCTGATTCAGGCGCTCGCCCGTCGGCCGCTCCCCGGCGTGGAACTCGCCCGGGACACGATCGCACTGGTCGATGCCGCGGGCAAGGAGGCGCCGCCGCGGCGGGCGCGGCTCCGGATCGTGCTCGAGACGGCACTCGAATTTTTTCGGGCGGCGATCCGCTACTCAGCCGCTGGCGACCAGCCGGCCGATGCGGTGCTCGCGCGGGCGGTTGCCGCACAGCCGGCCGACACCGACGAACTGCTGGCTGCCTTGCAGCAGACCCTCGCCGCCCTCGCGGCCGTCGATCGGTTCGCCCATCCAGCCGTCGTGATCGACGCCTGGACGGCGATGCTCGAGGAACCGCGGCTCGCCCAGTCTGCCCGGCTTGCCTAGGCCAGCTCCGGCCGCTGGCGGACTTTGCCGGCTCGTCCGCATGGATCGATTTTTCCGTGCGCGCCTGTCGATCTGACGGGTGTGGCGGCGACAGCGGAGTCGTGCGCCGTTCCTGGCAGCCGGACGACGGTGACGCATGGCGGCACGCACGGGCATGAACGACGCCCGGGCCCTGCGGGTTCTCAGCGGCTCGTTCGTGGCCGGTGTGCTCTGCGCTGCCGCCGTTTCAGCGGCGATGCAAGGAGACGGCGGCACCGGCCCCTATTTCGGGCTGGAAGAACCGACAGCGGACGTGACGTCCGCGCCGGAAACCCCGCCGCCAGCGAATCCGCCCGCAGTGTCCGCGCAGCAGCCACCTGCGGCGAAGCCCGCCGTTGGCGATCTGTCCCGACTGGCCGAGGCACTGGCCAGCACGCCACCGGAGCGGCTCGCACTGGAAGAAGGCGCTGCCGCGCCGCAGGCGGCGCTGCTCATGGCGCAGGCGCTGCCCGGAGCCCGACCGGTGGCGACGGC
>JBAVTF010000104.1:0-45459 GCA_049695995.1 Pirellulales bacterium
CACCGCCCCCCAGCCACGACACGAGGGCGGCCCGCGGGCCGTCCACTACTCCCGTGGAGCTGGTCGCTGAGGGCTCGATCGCCCGCCCCGTCACCGCCACCCCGAGCGGTCCGCCTGCGGTCCAGGCCGCAGGCAGCCGGAGTTCTGCACCGATCGGCAGCAGGCCCGGATCGGCGATCGTGCCTCGATTGGCTTCCCAGATCGCCGCGGCAGCGCCAGGATGGCCGTAGAAACGCGTGGCGATCGATGTGAGGTCGTCGCCATCCTTCACGTGATAGGTCTGGGGCATATCACTGGCTGGCACCGCAACCGGAGGCGACGAGGCAGACATGGTGTGGGCTGACCAGGCCGCGGCGAGCGGCGGCGGCTGCTGCGAGTCGAGCAGCGGCGGCGGCGGCACTTCGAGCGTCGACCGGTAGGTGTTGCCAACCTGCGGACCTGGAACGAGAAACTCAGCTGGCAGGCCGGGCAGCGGCGCGGGGGGAGTCGGTGGGCGGTAATCGCGATCGAGCGCGGGCGGCGTCGCGCCGGCATCGCCGACCACCGGCGGCGCTGCCGGAGGCAACTCGGCCGCCACGGTCGGTGGCGAAACCGGTGGCGAAACCGGTGGCGGCACCGCCGTGGGCCCCCCGACAACCGGCATTGGGCCCGTGGCCGGTGGCACGGCGGGCTGCGACGCGGCCCCGCGGCCACCCCACTGGGCCATCGCGAGCGACACGATGGTCGTGACCATGGGCGCCGCGAGCGTCGCCCCGCCGGCCACCATGGCCACTCCCACCAGCAACCGAATCGAGCGGGCGATCCCGGTCATACCTCTCGTCTCCTCCGGCGGCCGGCCACGGCCACCGGCGCAAGCATGCGCCGCAGGAAGATCGCCGGTGTCGGCACGTCACCGTTTCAGGGGGAGCCGCTGCGGCTCTCGCCCCTACGGCCGGCAGGACCGCTCCACTTTCGCGGCGACCGGCTCACGCGGGCTGGGCGGACGCGCCCGGCGCCCGGCCGCTGACCGAACTGGTGCGGTGCTGCAGCCAGAGCACGATCGGGGCGGCGATGTAGATCGTGCTGTAGGAGCCGGTGACGATGCCGACGAGCATTGTGAACGCGAAGGCATGGATGCCCTGGCCGCCGAACATGTAGAGAATCAGCGTCGCGAGCAGCGCGGTACCCGACGTGAGGATCGTCCGACTAAGGGTCTGATTCACGGCCTTGTCGACCATGCCAGCGGTCACAAAGGAGCTCTTGCCCCGCAATTCACGCAGGCGGTCGAAGATCACGATCGTGTCGTTTATCGAGAAACCGACGATCGTAAGCAGCGCGGCGACGACATCGAGGCTGATCTTGAAGTCGTCGACGAGCGCCCAGCCCATAAACGGCGCCACGTACTTGCTCAGCGCCAGGCAGGCCACGGCCACGAGTACGTCGTGGGCGAGCGCCACCACGGCCGCCAGGCCGAAGGCGACGTTCTGGAACCGTACCCAGACATACAGCACGATCATGAGCAGGCTCGCCAGCAGGGCGTAGACAGCGGTTACCTTCGTGTTGCCGGCCACCTTGCCACCGATCGTGTTCGCCGAGAGATAAACAGGCGTGTCCGCCAGCTTCGCAGCCACCCGTTCCAGCACCTTCCGCGTGGCCGGGGGCTCGAGCGAGGTGGCCAGGGCCCACGTGCGGTAGGCCTTCGTGCGGCTCGTCATCCCCTCGGCCTCGAGCTCGAAGGGCGTGCCGGCATGCCCTTCGGCGGCGAGCGCCGCCTCGATCTCGGACTCGAGCGTGGGACGATTGATCTTCTCCGGGAAGTCGAGGGCCACGCCGGTCGTGAGGGCCATCTCTTCCTTCTTCTCCTCCCCCGCCTTCGCCTCGGGCTGCGGCGTGGCCGACGAGCTGATCTCGCCAAAGCCCATCGCATAGGTCGCGAGCCGACCGGGGAACACCTCCCGCAGCGTCCGCTCCACGGCCTCGTCGTCGCGGAGCGAGGTGTCGATCTTGTACCGCAGGTCGGCAGTCCCTTCGCCGGCAGTCACGGCGCTCACGGCCACGTCGGGTAGCACCGACACTGCCTTCCGCACCTCGGCGATGTCGAGCCCCTTGTCGGGCTGAAAGGCCACCTGCACGCTCGTGCCCCCAGTGAAGTCGATGTCGAAGAGGCCCTGGCCGCGGAGCCAGGCCGCCGCGAGGCCGGCGAGAATGAACAGCGTCGAGAAGGCGATCGCCGTCCGCATCCAGCGGACGAACTGGAAATTCGGCTGCCCAAAGAGCCGGGCCATCGAGAGTGTCTTGATCCAGCCGTTCCGCTCAGCGAGGTCGAACACCACCCGCGAGCAAAACACGGCTGTGAAGAGGTTCAACGTGAGGCCGAGTACGAGCGTGACGGCGAAGCCCTTGAGTTGATCGGTGCCGATCGCGAAGAGCACGACACCGGTGATCAGCGTCGTGAGATTCGAGTCGACGATCGTGGAAAAGGCCCGCTGAAAACCGTTGCGGATCGCCATCCGCACCGCCGCACCACGGTCGAGTTCTTCCCGCATCCGCTCGTAGATGAGCACATTGGCATCCACCGCCATACCCACGGAGAGCACGAGGCCGGCCAGGCCCGCGAGAGTGAAGGCCGCCTTAATCGAGATCATGAGCGCCAGCACGAGCACGATATTGAGCAGCACCGCCAGGTCGGCCACGAACCCGGAGAACCGGTAGTAGGCGAGCATGAAGCAGAGCACCACGATCGTGGCCAGGAGCATGGCCTGGGCGCCCGAGCGGATCGTGTCGGCTCCCAACTGCGGACTGATCTTCTGCTCGCTGATCGGCTCGCTCTGGAGGGCAGCCGGCAGGCTGCCGGCATTGAGCACCTCGACCAGGAAGTTGATGTCCGACTGCTTGAAGTTGCCGGTGATCTGGCCATTCGACGAGATCGCGCTGCGGATCACGGGGGCCGATTGCAGTACGTCGTCGAGCACGATGCCGAGCCGGCTTTCCAGACGGTTGGCGGGATCGGGCAGATTCTGGCCAGTCAGCAGGCCGAACCGGGCCGCGCCCCGCGAGTTGAACATGAAGTTCACGCACGGCTGCAGGCCCTCGTCAAAGCTGGGACTCACACGGCCGAGGTCGCCGCCAGTCACGTCGAACCGGTCGAGCACCACGAGCACCTCGACCCGCCCGTCTGGCATGGCCCGCGTGACGAGCCCGCGGTTCTCGGCCGGATTCATCTTTTGCGTGTCGAGTTCCACCCAGCGGGCAGCCGGCTTGCCCTCGAGATTCACCGTCGTGCCGGCCGTGCGGCCGGCCACCTCGATCACCTGACGATGCCGGGGATCCTCCGGGTTGGCGAGAATCCGAAACTCGAGCACACCCGCACTCGACACAATTCGCTTGATGAGATCGACCTCGGCCTGATCGACCTCGGGGACGATCACCTCGAGTTGGTCGAGGCCGTAGCGGCGGACCGTGACCTCCTTTTGCCCGCCCGGATTCACACGCCGACTGACCGCGGCCACGAGCTTGTCCATGTCGACCGCCTCGGCCGTGGCGACGACGTCGAAATCGAGCACCGGCGCCTCGGCCGTGCCACCGCGCCGCACCAGCCGCAGTTCTGCCCCTTCGCCGCCGAGCGCCTCGAGGCTGCGCAGGCCCGCCGCACGGGCGGCAGCCTCGCCAGCATCGAGCCGCACCGTGAGCCGACCGCCGGCGCCGCGGGTCACGCTCCCGAGCCGGGGCTCGGACGCGGCCAGCACCTGTTCGATCCGACCGATGGCGTCGTCGATCCGCGCGGCCGACTGCTTCGACGTGTCGACTTCGTAGACGAGGATCACGCCCCCCTTGAGATCGATGCCGAGCCGAGGCGGCCAGCCCATCCACGTGATCAAGCCGCCGGCAGCCGCCGCCGTGAGCACGGCCGCGATCCGGCCCCACATGTCGGAGGCACGGAATCGCTTGGCGATCACCCAGGCGAGAAACGTCGGCACTGCCACGGTGGCCAGCGCGAGCATCCACACCGCCCAGCCCTCGCGCCACCAGGGCGTTTCCACGGCCGGCACGGCTGCAGGGGCCGCCGTCGTGGCCTGGGCGAGGAGTCCGATGGCAAGGCAGACAGGATTCATGGGTCGTCTCTTGTGGTCCGGGAGGATTCGGCGTCGCCCAGCACACGGGCGATGCTGCCGAGCGTGACGGTGAGTTTCACATTGGCCGCATCGTCGATCTTGAGCGTCACGCGGTCGCTGTCACGGTCGACGGAGGCGACGGAGCCGTAGATGCCCGATGTCGTGACGACACGGTCGTTCTTCTTGAGGCCCGCGAGCAGTTCCTGCTGCCGCCGCTGTTTCTCCTTCTCCGGACGGAAGAGGAGCATGTAGGCCGCGAGCAGCACCAGCGCGATCGGCAGCGTGTTGACGAGCGTGCGCACTAACTCAGGCGGCTGCTGCGCTCCGGCAGGCTCCGCCTGGGCAAGCAACGCCATGCTGGAAACCGCCGCACTCACCGCCGGCGCGGGATCGAACGACGGAAGCGGGTGCGGCATGATGATGCTGACTGCTACAGGGACGGCCCCTGACCGAGGCACAACGGGACCGGACGCCTGGCCACGATGGCCCGTCGAACGGCCGGAAGCCCGCAAATGTAGTGGCCCGGGCGTTCCACGGACAAGACCGGCCATCCGCCGGCGGCTGCCGCCTCACCCAGGGTTGTTCAGCGTGGCGAGCAACGCCTGCCGCGCGGCCTCGAACCGCCCCATCCGGATCGCCTCGCGCAGCCGGTGTACCAGCCGCTGATAGAACGTCAGGTTGTGGATCGATGCGAGCACCGGCCCGAGCATCTCGCCGGCTAGAAAAAGATGCCGCAGGTAGCTGCGGCTGTGACGACAGGCGAGACAGGGGCAGTCCTCTTCGAGCGGCCGCTGGTCTGTGGCATGCACCGCATTTCGCAGCCGCACCTGCCCGGCGAACGTGTAGACGAGTGAGTTGCGGCCACAGCGGGTGGGGAGCACGCAGTCGAACATGTCGATCCCGGCAGCCACCGCGGCGACGATGTCATGCGGCTGCCCCACGCCCATGAGATAGCGGGGCCGATCGGCCGGCAGCGCGGGCACCGTCACCGCGAGCGTCGCCTGCATCGCCTCCGGTCCCTCGCCGACGGAGAGCCCGCCCACGGCATACCCCGGAAAGTCGAGCTGCCGGAGTCCTGCCGCGCTCTCGAGCCGCAACTCAGGATCGAGCCCCCCCTGCACGATTCCAAACAGCGCCTGGTCGGAGCGACGATGCGCCGCGCGACACCGCTCGGCCCAGCGGAGCGACCGCCGCATCGCGTCCGCCACGGGCCCGCGATCCGCAGGCAGGGCCACGACGTGATCCATCTGCATCGCGATGTCGGCGCCGATCCGCTCCTGAATCCGCATCGAGTTTTCAGGCGTGAAGGCCACCGCCGCGCCGTCGATGTGCGAGCGAAAGAACGCCCCCTCCTCCGTCACCTTCACCTGTGCGGCGAGGCTGAACACCTGATAGCCGCCGGAATCGGTGAGCGTGGGCCCGTGCCAGCCCATGAACCGCGCCAGCCCGCCCCCCTGCTCCACGATCGCCTCGCCGGGCCGCAGATGGAGGTGATACGCATTGGAAAGCAGCATCCCCGCGCCGGTCTCGGCCACCCGCCCGATGTCGACCCCCTTCACGGTCGCCGCCGTCCCCACGGGCATGAACAGCGGCGTCGGCACACTCCCATTCGGCGTCGTGAGCACACCTGCCCGCGCCGCTCCATCCGTTGCCTCGACCGTAAACGCAAATCCCGGCTGCATGCCACCAGACTACAGGATGGCAACAGAAACCCGAGTCAGCCCGTTGCTGCTGACAACACGGAAGCCGGCTTGCGTCAGCTGGCGTGGGTTCGGGGCTGCCCATGCCCCGTCGCCGGACGCTCGCTTCGGGCATCCATGCCCTCCGCTCGCTCGATGGCGGCTGCGCTCTCGGCATCCGGCCTTCGCTTGCCGCCATACGCCGGCTGCTGGGGCACGGGCAGCCCCTCACGGCGTCATGCGGGCGAAAGCAAACCTGCCTCAGAAAATACCCAGCGCCTCGAGCGAGTAGCGGACGACGAGGCCGGCGACGACCACGCTCACCATGCTCATGAGCTTGACGAGGATGTTGAGGCTCGGGCCGCTCGTGTCTTTGAACGGATCGCCCACCGTGTCGCCCACGACCGCCGCTTTGTGGGCCTCGGTGCCCTTGCCGCCATGCACGCCGCTCTCGATGTACTTCTTGGCGTTGTCCCAGGCGCCGCCGGCGTTGGCCATGAACACGGCCACGCAGAAGCCGGTGGTGAGGCCACCCACGAGCAGCCCCATCACGCCGCCCACGCCGAGCAGAAGGCCAGTGATGATCGGCACCACGAGGGCCAGCAGTGAGGGAAGCACCATTTCCTTCTGGGCGGCCTTCGTGCTGATCGCCACGGGCGCGGCGTAGTCGGGCGTATCGGTGCCCTGCATGATGCCCGGCTTCTCGCGGAACTGGCGGCGAACTTCCTCCACCATGCCCTTCGCAGCCCGGCCCACGGCCTTCATCGTAAGGGCACAGAACACGAACGTGCTCATGGCACCTATAAACAGGCCGACGAGCACCTTCGGGTTCATGAGGGTGACGTCGTAAAACCGCATGTAGTCAGCCATGCGGGCCTTCTTCACGGCCACGATGCGGTTGGCCTTCTCGAGTTCCGCGAGGGCGTCGGCGGCCGGCATGTTCGCCACGACGGTCTTGGCCGGCAGTTGCTTGAAGTCCGGCACTGCCGACTCGTCAAGCACCATCCAGGTGGAGTTCTTGGCGGGCTCCGGGCCGAGCTTCACGGCAATGCCCTTGGAGAGCTTCACCCACTGGCCCTCGGTGAGTTGCTCCCGCTTGCCGGCGATCGTCAGGTATTGGTCCGGCGTCCCTTCGACGTTCTCGGCCACGGCCTGGCCCCAGCGCTCGAAGCCGATTCGCACCTCTTCGACGTAGGCGGCGAGGAGGGCGAGCGCCGTAAGCGCGGCCGAGCCGATCGCGAAGCCCTTGCCGGTGGCGGCGGTCGTGTTGCCGAGCGCGTCGAGGGCGTCGGTCCGCTCACGCACGACCTCCGGCAGGCCCGACATCTGGGCGTTACCGCCGGCGTTGTCGGCGATCGGCCCGTAGGCGTCGGTGGCGAGCGTGATGCCGAGCGTGGAGAGCATGCCCACGGCGGCGATGCCCACGCCGTAGAGGCCGAGGGCGAAGGCGTTGGGATTCGAGAAATCGAAGCCGTTCGCGAAGCCAAAGGAGAGGAGCGTGGCCGCGCCGGTGATCAGCACGGGCGCCCAGGTGGAGAGCATGCCCTCGGCCACGCCACCGATGATGATCGTGGCGGGACCGGTGAGCGCCTGATCCGCCAGTTCCTTCGTCGGCTGATATTCGTTGCTCGTCGAGTATTCAGTCCACTTGCCGATGAGCCAGCCGGCCACGAGGCCGATGATCACGGAGATCGCGACGCCCCAGTAGGTGCCCTCGGGACCCCGCATCAGGAGGAAGGTCACGACGAACGTTGCGATGACGATGGCGATCGTGGAGAAGTTGATGCCCTTGGCGAGGGCGCCCAGGAGGGCCTTCTGCGACGAATCCTCCTGGGTCCGCACCTGGTAGATACCCCAGACCGAGAGCAGCGTGCCCACGGCCGCGATGGCCATCGGCAGGAACAGGGCCGCCATCTGCATCCGGTAGTCACCGACGAACGCCGCCACGCCGAGGGCGGCCGTGGCGAGGATCGAGCCGCAGTAGCTCTCGTAGAGGTCGGCGCCCATGCCGGCCACGTCGCCCACGTTGTCGCCCACGTTGTCGGCGATCGTGGCGGGGTTGCGGGCGTCGTCCTCAGGAATGCTGTGCTCCACCTTGCCGACGAGGTCGGCCCCGACGTCGGCCGCCTTGGTGAAGATGCCGCCGCCCACGCGAGCGAAGAGCGCCTGGGAACTGGCGCCCATGCCGAAGCAGAGCATCGTGACGGTGATCTCTTCGAGCGAGAGAGGTGCGAAGCCAAGGGCGGGCACGGCCCAGTAGAGAATGAAGAACCAGAGCATGATGTCGAGCAGGCCGAGGCCCACGACGGTGAGGCCCATCACGGCGCCGGAGCGAAACGCGATCTGGAGACCGTCGTTGAGCGACCGCTCTGCACCGGCCGCGGTGCGGTTGCTAGCGAGCGTGGCCGTCTTCATGCCGAACCAGCCAGCCAGGCCCGAGAACAGGCCGCCGGAGATGAAGGCGAACGGCACCCAGGCGCTCTGCACCTTCAGCGCGAAGGCCATGATGGCCAGGAGCAGGAAGATGCCGATGAAGAACATCGCCACGACCTTGTACTGCTGCTTGAGGTAGGCATCGGCCCCAGTCCGCACGTAGCCCGCGATGTCGATCATCTTCTGCGTACCGGCCGGCTGGGCCTCCATCCACTGGAAGAACTGCCAGGCCTGCCAGAGGGCAAGGAGCGCGCCAGCCACGCCGAGCGCCCACCAGAAGCCGTAGGGGCCGAACAGCCACACCGTGGAGGCCTCGCCTCCGTCGTTGGCGAGAGCGAGCGTCGGGCAGAGAGCCACGACGAGGGCCGCGCAGGCGGCGACGGCAGAAATGAGCGACTTCACGGTCGGTAAAACTCCACGGAAGGTCTGAATAACAATGCGATTGAACGGTGGACGGAGGCGGTCAATTTCCCCTCGCGAGCGCGAAATTGAACCCTCGCGCGGCAGGCATGTCAAACCACCGCAGGCCTCGTGGCCCGCCAACGCATGAGGGACATCCATCACGCCATTGCCCGGGAGACGCCACTCCGTCGCGCTACCCTCGTTCAGACCGCCGCTTTGCCGATCGCGTGATAGGCGAATCCGCGGGACTTCATCTCCGCGGGTGCGTAGAGGTTACGGCCGTCGAAGATCGTTCGCGACGCCATCCGCCTGGCCATTTCGTCGAAATCGGGCCGCCGGAAGTCTCCCCACTCGGTGACGATGGCAAGACAGTCGGCCCGTTCGAGCGCCTCGTAGGGCCCCGCGGCATACGTGATCCGATCGCCGTACATGCCGCGGACATTCGCCATCGCTTCGGGGTCATAGACCGACACGGCCGCACCGCCAGCGAGCAGCCGTTCGATCAGATCGATCGCGGGTGCATCGCGGACGTCGTCGGTCCGGGGCTTGAACGCCAGCCCCCAGATGGCCACCCGCTTGCCGGTGAGGCGGCCGCCAAAGTGAGTGGCGATCTTCTCACCCAGCACCTGCTTCTGGGCGAGGTTTGTCTCGTGCACAGCGGTAAGAATTCGCGGGCTCACTCCCTTGTCGCGGGCCATCGCAGCGAGCGCCTGCACGTCCTTCGGAAAGCAACTGCCGCCGTAGCCCGCTCCGGGAAACAGGAAGGCGAAGCCGATCCGGCTGTCGTGGCCGATGCCCCGCCGTACATCGTCGATGTCAGCTTCCATCCGCTCACAGAGGTTGGCCACCTCATTGATGAAGCTAATCTTCGTGGCAAGCAGCGCGTTGGCCACGTACTTCGTCATTTCCGAACTCTCGGGCGACATCACGAGGAACGGGTTTTCTGTGCGTAGGAACGGGGAATAGAGCGTCCGCAGAATCTCGCCCACCTCGGCCGAACGCACACCCACGACCACGCGGTCGGGCTTCTGGAAGTCTTCGATCGCGGCCCCTTCCTTGAGGAACTCGGGGTTGCTGGCCACGCGGCAGTCGCGACCGAGCGCCGCCTTCAGCCGCTGCTCGATGCCGGCACAAGTGCCCACCGGCACGGTGCTCTTGGTGACGACCACCGCCTGCGGGTGCAGGTGCGGCGAGATCGAATCGACCACCTTCCAGAGCGAGGAGAGATCAGCCGAGCCATCGGCGGCGGGGGGCGTGCCGACCGCCAGAAACACGACTTCGGCCCCCGAGATCGCGGCGGACGTGTCGGTGGTGAACTTCAGCCGGCCCGCCCGGGCATTGCGTTCGACGAGTTCCTCGAGCCCCGGCTCGTAGATCGGGATCTCGCCCCGATTGAGCCGGGCGATCTTGTCGGCGTTGATGTCGAGGCAGGTAACGGTGTTGCCGCTATCGGCGAAGCAGGTGCCCGTCACCAGCCCCACATACCCGGTGCCGACGACGCCGACTCTCATGCCTGCTGGTCTCCTTCGGCTGGGGTGTCGGCCTCCTCCTGCTCGCTCGGCGGCACTGGCACCACGGCGGCGAGTGCATCGCCCTCGTCCATCCGCATGATCCGCACGCCCTGCGTGTTGCGGCCCATGGGCCGGATCTCGCGGACGTTCACCCGCTGGATCTTGCCCCGCGCGGTCATCATCAAAACTTGGTCGTCGTCGCGAACCGTGACGATCGACACGACAGCGCCGTTGCGGGCGGTCGCCTTGATGTCGCGGATACCCTTGCCGCCGCGCCGCTGGGTGCGATACCGGGCGCCGCTCGAGCCGGCATCACCGTCGCCTTCGTCGCTCGTCTCGCTCTCGGCCTGCTCCTCGGCGGCGGGCTGCTCTCCCCCCTCCTCGTCCGGCGCCGGCCCCGACACGGGCGTGCCCGCGCCGAACGGCGTTCGCTTGCCGTAGCCATGTTCGCACACGGTGAGCAGCGTGGCCTCGGGCTCAGCAACCACCATCCCCACGAGCCGATCACCGCTGCCGAGCTTGATGCCACGCACACCGCTCGTGTCGCGGCCCATCGGCCTGGCGTCACTCTCGGGGAACCGGATTGCCATGCCCTTGGCCGTGGCCAGCACCAGCTCGTCGCCCGGCTTCGTGATCACGGCATCGACGAGTTCGTCTCCCTCGCGCAGCTTCACCGCGATCAGGCCCTTCGTTCGTCGACGGCGATACTGCTCGAGCGCCGTCTTCTTCACCATCCCGCTACGGGTGGCGAGCATAAGGAACTGGTTGGGGTCCTCGAAGCCGCCGACGGCCCGGCAGTCGGCCACCTTCTCACCCGGCTCGAACTCGAGCAGGTTGACGAGCGCCCGCCCCTTGGCATCGCGGGCCAATTCGGGCAGCTCGAACACCCGCATCGAGAAAACCTTCCCGAGCGTAGTGAACACGAGCAGCCAGTCGTGGGTGCTGGCCACGAAGAGATGCTCGATCGGGTCTTCCTCGTCGGTGCTCGTGCCCTTGATGCCCTTGCCGCCACGGCGCTGGGCCCGGTAAACGTCAGCGGCCGTCCGCTTCACGTAGCCGGCCCGACTGATCGTGACCACCATCGTGGCCTCGGTGATCAACTCGGCCATGTCGCGGATGTCGCCCGCCTCGCCGCTGATCTCGGTCCGCCGCTCGTCGGCATGCTTCGCTTCGAGTTCGGACAGGTCCTCGCGGATGAGCGCCTTGATGTTGGCGTCGCTGGAGAGGATGCGACGGAACTCGCCGATCTTCGCCAACAGCTCGCGGTGCTCGCCGCCGAGCTTCTCCTGTTCGAGGTTCACGAGCTGACCGAGCGTGAGCCGGAGGATGGCGTCGGCCTGCACGGGCGACAGGCCGTAGGAATCGCTCACGCCCCGCTCGTCTTGCAGCACGGCGAAGCCATCGGCCCCGAGCGCCCGCTCGAGGAGCGCCGCCGGCGCCTGGAGCTGGCAGAGCCGCTCCTTCGCCTCAGCCTGCGACCGGGAACTACGGATGATCTTGATCACCTCGTCGATGTTGGCCAGCGCGACGAGCAGTCCTTCGAGCGTGTGCTTGCGGCTGCGGGCCTTCTGCAGCAAGTGCTGCGTGCGGCGGCGGAGCACCGTGGTGCGATGCCGGAGGAACTCCTCCAGCATGTTCTTGAACGACAGGATTCGCGGCTTGCCGTCGACGAGCGCGAGGAAAATGAGCGAGAACGACGTCTGCAGCGGTGAGAACTGGTAGAGCTGGTTGAGCACGACGTCGGGATCGGCGTCGCGTTTCAACTCCAGGATCAGCCGCACCGGCTCCTTGAGGTCGCTCTCGTTGCGGATCGCGGAGATGCCCTTGATCCGGTCGTCATTCACAAGCTCGGCGATCTTTTCCTCGATCGCGTCGCGGGTCTGCTGGTAGGGAATTTCGGTGACGACGATCCGGTGGCGGTTCTTGCCGAATTCCTCCACGTGAGCACGGGCCCGGAGCGTGATCGTGCTCCGGCCGGTGAGGTAGCCGCGGGCGAGCGCCTCGCGACCCATCACGATGCCGCCGGTGGGGAAGTCCGGCCCCGGGACGATCTGGAGCAGTTCGGCCATCGACAGGCCGGGGTTGTCGATCATCGCGATCAGTGCCCGGCAGACCTCGCCGAGGTTGTGCGGCGGGATGCTCGTAGCCATGCCCACGGCGATGCCGCCGGCACCGTTGACAACGAGATTGGGGAACCGGCTCGGCAGCACCACCGGCTCGGTGTTCCGCTCGTCGTAGCTCGGCACGTAGTCGACCGTGTCGAGTTCGAGGTCGTCGAGCATCATCGCCGCGATCGGCGAGAGCCGGGCCTCCGTGTATCGCATGGCGGCCGCGGGCAGGCCGGCGATGGAGCCGAAGTTGCCCTGCTTGTCGACGAGCACATGCCGCATGTTCCATTCCTGGGCCATGCGGACGAGCGTGGGATAGATCACGCTCTCGCCGTGCGGATGGTAGTTGCCGCTCGTGTCACCGGAGATCTTGGCGCACTTCACGCGAGCTGCGCCAGGCGAGAGATTCAGATCGTTCATCGCGACGAGTATCCGCCGCTGCGAGGGCTTGAGGCCGTCGCGCACGTCGGGGAGCGCCCGGCTCACGATCACGCTCATCGCGTAGGTCAGGTAGCTGTCCTTGAGCTCCTGCTCGATCGGCAACTCGATCAGCCGCCCGCCAGAGATGTCGCGCAGGCCATCCGTCTCGTCGGCACCGGAATCCCCAGGCGTATCAGCGTCTGCCAATTCGAAGTCTCCACGCGAATCACTCCGCAAAACAGCCCTGCGGGATGACTGAACATACCCGGCTGGCCGGGGTGGTCAACCGTCGCGAACGCCCACCGCCCGACCGTTGTTCCGAGCGAAAAAATGCCGGCTCGGGGGCGGCACAAGTCTCGTCGCGGTGGACCTCGAGCTTGCACCGACCCCCTCGCCTCCCGCTGTGGTGAGGCCGGGCTATCGTGGGCCTGTCACGCCGTAACAGGTTTTTTTCCGGTCACGGCGCAACCGGGCTACTTCGCGAGGGCGGCTTCGATCGCTTTGGCGAGCTCAGCGCTCTCGGGGGCGACGCCCGACTTGAAGCGGCCGATCACGACGCCGTCCTTGCCGATCAGGAACTTCTCGAAGTTCCAGGCCACTTCCCCCTTCGGGTCGGCCGACTCGGTGAGCGTCTGATAGAGGGGTGCCTTCCCGGGACCCTTCACGGTGATCTTCGAGAACATTGGAAAGGTCACGCCGTACTTCGTCGAGCAGAACTCGGCGATCTCGGCGTCGCTGCCGGGCTCCTGAGCGCCGTAGTCGTTGGCGGGGAAGCCGAGGATTACGAAGCCCTTGTCCTTGTAGGTGTCATAGAGCTTCTGCATCCCGGCGTACTGCTTCGTGTAGCCGCAGCGGCTGGCGACGTTGACGACGAGCACCACCTTGCCCTTGTAGCTCGCGAGATCCACGGGCTTGCCGTCGATCGACTTCATCTCGCCGGTGAGCGGTGCATCAGCTCGGCTGTTCGAAGCGACACACATCAACGTGGCGCACGCAATGACCATCACGACCAGCTTCTCGATCGACATGGCACTTTCTCCGGTGGGCGGGATATGACTCTGAATGCCTCATATTAGAGGCGCTCGACGGCCAGTGTCCAAGTAGGCCAGTCACAAGTGGCCCTGTCACGCCGTGACAGGGCCACGCGGAGCAGCGAGCCTACGAAATCGGCGTCCACTCGCTGAACGTCGCGGCCTGGCCGCGGTGGTTGCCGTCAGGGTCGGTGAGATTCCACACGATCGCCCGTTCAATCCGAAATCGCTTCCCCGTCGCCGAGATTCGCACGCCCGAGTAGTCGTCGACGTAGCCGTCTCGCCGCGTCCGCTCGAGCAGCCGGGCCCGCTCGTCGCGGTGCAGCGGCTCGGCGGTCAGCCGCGACGGCGTCTGCGTGAACTGCTCAGGCGTCATTTCCCAAAGGGTGAGGGCCGCGGCGTTGCCGTAATTCAGGATCGGGTCGGCCTCGGTGCCGTGCGAGACGACGACGAATGGCGCCTCGAACAGCCGCTCCGCCTGATCTCGTGGCGAGCCCTCCCGCGAAACGAGTTGGCGGCCGAGCAGGTTCGCGAACGATGAAAGCAGAAGGCCGGCCTGAGTGATCCACTCAGGCCGTTCCCAAAAACGTGCGTCATCGATGCGTGCGACCGCCACGCGTCAGCCTGCGACGCCGACGTCGGCCGCAATCTTCCGTCGCCGCCACCCCATCAGGCCGGCCGTTGTCCAATTGCCACCCGATTCGAATGTTTTTTCCAACGTGCCAGCGTACGAGTATCCCGATGCGTTTCGCACACTGGGAGCGGCAATAGGCTGGCTCAGGTGCCAGCTCACGTCGGCTTGCAGAACCACCCAATACGTCGTGTTCGGGCTCAGCACAACGTTCGCGAAACTGCAGAGATACGAATTAATAACGCTCACTGGACAGGCCACCCGTACCATTCGCCCCCAGATTCCCGAACACGACCTCAGCGGTCGCGATGTTCGTGCATCCGATCACCACCATGCTGACTGCGACCAACCGGGCGAAGTCGTGACAGCATGTGCTGTCGGAAATCATCGGGTGGCATCTCTAGGTGGGATGGAGTCAGGCAAATCCTGAAGTCGGTGGAGAAGGCTATCGCATGCTGCCCCAGCACACAAGATTTCGGGTCCTGATTCAGCAGCATGCCGAACAAAGGCTGGCCCCCGACGTCGACTGGCCTCTTGATCGTCCGTTGCGGAGCAACTGGCCTAGGGGGGCGAGTTCAACACTCACGCCTCCGGCTGCACTGCAGCCGGAGGCTCGACGACCGTGGCGGGCGCCGCGCGCACGAAGCCGGCCAGCGCCAGCCAGACCGACGCCGCCAGAAGCAGGCAGCCGCAGCCGATGAACACGGCCGCCCACGGGCTCCGCTTTACCCGCACCCGCCGCACCGCGTGCCGTATGCGGCGAGTCACGTCGGCCCAGCCCTCCGGTGATGTCTTGGCACCGATCGCCACGAGGCTCATGCTCCGCATGCTGCCTCGGCCGTCGAGGTGCACCTGCACGCCCCGCCCCGGCAGCGCCACCGTTTCGCCCGCCCAACGGGCCTCCGGATCGAGCCGCGACGCGATCTCCGCTACGACGGGCCGCAACTGATCGAGTGAGACGTTGTAGACCACGAGCCGCGGCCGCGTGGCGAGCACGACGATCGCGGTGAGGAACGCAAAGCACACCAGCGGCACGACAAGCCGCCACGGCCAGGCCGTGCCCGCTGGCTGCAGGAGATCGAGCGGTCCGGCGATCATCGGCCCCGCCACCGCCGCTGCCAGCAGCACCACATCGAGCCCTCCGGCGATCGCAACCGGCCGGCGGAGCATGTGAAGCAGGCCGACGCCGAGCAGATAGAGGCCCGGCGTCAGCAGAACGGCCCACAGCGGAATGGACGACTCGAATGGCATGGTCACCCGGCGGCCCGCCAAGCCATCCAGGCTAGCACCGCGAGCCAGCCGGCCTCCAGCGCAATGGCCGCCGCGAACGCCGGGCTGACAAGCCGCGTCATGCCGAGCCTCGCTTCAGACGGAGTCGGGGGCGACGAACGACAGATCGCGGGAGAACCCGTCGCCAAACTCATAGACATCGTGAAAGTCTTCCCGCTTATCGGAACGGGTTTTGCGCATCTGGCCGATGTCGATCATGTTGAACACGATCTCGCCGAAGTCCGCCGTGGTGCGAATGCCCCAGGTGGAGAGCACCTTCGGTGCGAGGTAGCCGTATTGCTGGAGCCCGTACTGCCGAGCCGCCTCGCAGAGCTGCTGGCCGGACACGTGCCGCTCCGCCTGCCGGCGCCGCCCCTTCCCGCCCCGCGGGCGTGGCTTGGGGGCCGGCTCCGCCTCGCCGCTCCGAAGCGACTCCAGCTCCTCGAGCGCCGGCTCCTCTCCCAGCCCGAGCGACTCCTGGGCGAACGACAGGGCCTCGAGCACGAACAGGTAGGCTTCGAGCGTGTACCGCTGATCCTGCTTGAGCAGTTGGAACAGCGGGTGCTTGGGGTCGACGATCGGCATCGGCGCCTCGGTGTGACGGGACCAGCGAAGTATATCGCGCCCCGGCCGCCTACGGCTGCGGCCGGCCGTCCTCGAGGATGTAGGTGTAGCCGAAAGGCGTGACGGGCTTGGCGAAGTCGCGGATCAGGTCGAGCCCCTTGTCGATCAGGTTGGTGGTGGGGTCGAACTGGTACACGTCGCGGTCCTGCCCGCCGGGCTTGTGGATCTGGATCGCGAATGGCATCAGGTCGCGGCTCTGCAGGATTAGCTCGACCTTGGCGAAGTTCGCCGCGTCGGCCTGGTAGCGGGGCAGCGCCTCGAGCCAGATCTGGTCGGCCACTCCTGGGGGCGTAATCAGCCGCATCCAGTACCGCTTCTTGAGCGTGTCGGACTTCGCTCCGAAAACGAACGGCAACGGGCCGTCACTGATCGCCTTGCCCCGCATCTCCGGTGGCAGCTTTGTCTCACGGAGTTGCCGTTCCGTGTGCCGAAACTCGTAGATGCTCTCACCGTTGCACACCCAGTGCTCACCCGCCTCGCCGCCGCGGGTCTCGTAGCGGCGCTGCTCCGGACTCCATTGCTTCGATTCCTTGACGCGAAACAGCCCCTTGTCGGGCGCGGCGTACTTGAGCTCGCCCGTGCTCTCGGCAAAGGCCAGGCGGTCGCCGGAGGCGTCGGCCGGGCTCCAGGCGTTGTATTCCCACTTGCGGAAGGTGCATGACCAAGTGCGCACGGCGTTGTTGCGGGTCTCCCAGGCGGCGAGCAACTGGTCGAGCGCGGCCTGCTCCTGCGGCGAGAGCGCGGGGGGCTGCGGCACGGCGGGAGGAGTGACGGCGGCCACGCGGGGCTGCGCCGGCGGTGGCTGGACAGCTCGCGCCTGCTGCGGTGCCGGCTGGCCATGGACGACCGCGGTCGGAACACAGGCGACGCAGGCCAGCGCGACGAGCAGGGCGAACGGGCGACGCATGGTGGCAGACTCCACGTGGCAAACCTGGGGGGCGGGGGACTCTAGCAGGCCACTCCCACAGCCCGCGAGGCCGATTCCAGGCCGATTCCAGGCCGATTCCAGGCCGATTCCAGGCCGTATTCCGGTCACGGCATGACCGGGCTACTGGGGGCACGTCACGCCGTGACTTGCTGACTCCAGCGGTCACGGGCCCGCGGCGGCCCGCAGTTCCCCAATTTCCCGAGCGAACCCGCCGGAGAGAATCGGGAATCGGCACCAGGTCTTGGGATCGAGATTTTCGTCGTCGAGGTGAAACGACGGCGCATACCGCTCCCGCTTCCACTGGTTACGGCTCCAGAGCGCGAAAAACCGCTCCGTCCACAGGGCCAGTTGCCGCGGCGAGTGCAGGGGAAACTCCACGGCCAGCCGCTGCCACGCCTCGAGCGGGGTCTGCTTGTCGCGGATCGCAAACCGCTCCACGGCATCGAGCACATCGTAGGGCATGAGGTCGGCCTCGTCGGTCTGCCCGGCCGCTGGCGGCCGCAGCTCAGCCGTGGGCGCCTGCACGTTCACGGCCGCGAGCGCCCGCACCGGGCCGATGCCCTCCGGCCCAGCCTGCTCCAGCCACACGAGCCAGCGGCGCAAATAGGCCTTGTCGATGCCCGCGATCGGCGCGATGCCGCCGGAGGTGTCGCCGTCCATCGTCGCGTAGCCCACCGCGGCCTCCGAGCGGTTGCTCGTCGACACGAGCAGGCCACCGGTGAGGTTGGCGAGCATCCACACGCCCGGCGCACGGACGCGGGCCTGGATGTTCTGCAGGGCCACGTCGTCGCGGTCCCATGCCAGCGGCCGCCCGAGCGCCTCGGCCACAAGCTTCTTGTAGCCACGGACGAGCGGCTCCACGTCGAACTCGTGAAACGTGCCCCCCAACGCCTCAGCGAGGCCACGGGCTGCCGCCCGCGTGACGGGGCCCGAGTTGGCCGTCGACTGATAGACACACATGAGCGTGGCGGCGATGAGCGACTGCACGCTGCCGTCCGCCGCGTCGCCCCGGCCCAGCCGGACCGCGGCTCCGGCAACGGTGAGCTCGGTGCTCGCCAGCCGCATGGCGAGCGCCACGAGGCAGGCCACGGCCGAGGAGTCGGCACCGCCGCTAGCCGACACCACGAACCCGCGCGACCGGCTCTTGCGGAGATAATCGAACAGCCCGAGGGCAACGGCCCGCGTGAACTCCTCTTCCTTGACGTACGGCCCGCGTTCCCAGGCATCGCGGCGATCGCCCGGCTCGTCGCGGGCCGGTGTCAGCGTCGGCGGCGCGAAGGGCACCACCACACAGGCCTCACCGTCGTCAACCGCAGCCGCCGGCGCCCTCGCCTGCACGAGCCGGTTCGCATCCACGTCGATCACGGCCGTCGTGAGCGCCTGGTCGCCGAAGGAAAACCTTCGACCGGCGGCCACGATCGCGCCGCCCGAGGCCACGATCACGCCTCCGTCATAGATCGCCCGCCCCGCCTCGTTACCCGCGAGGTTCGCATACACGTAGGCGGCCCCGAAGGCACGCGAGCCCTCGGCCACGAATCGCCGTCTGATCTCGTCCTTGCCAAACGCGAAGTGGCTCGCCGAGGGATTCAAGATCACGTCGATACCGCGGGCCGCCAGACTCGCGCCGGGGCGGCTCGCCACCCAGGCGTCCTCGCAGATCTCGAACCCGATTCGCACGCCACCGCAGTCGAAGCGGAGATCGCCGATTGGAACAGATTCGCCGTCGATCACGAGCCGGTCGACCCGGCCCCGCATCCAGGGCCGAAACCAGCGCGGCTCGTAGTGGATGCCTTCGCCCGCGAGGTGCTGCTTGCAGACGATGCCGGCTAATGCACGATCGACCAGGAGCGCCGCAGCGTCGTAGACGGCGTTTTCGAACCGCACCGGCAGGCCGACCGCCACGGCCACGCCCGTCGTCTGCGGCAGGATCTCGCCGAGCACCCGCCAGGCCATTCGCTGCACGCCCGGCGACAAAAACGCATCTTCGCAGCCATACCCGCTGATGCAGAGTTCGGGCAGGCAGAGCACCGACACCCCCGCCGCGCGGGCGGCAGCGATCGCGGCCACGATCCGGTCGCGATTGCCGTCCCAATCGAGCGGCGTCTGATTGACCGCCGCGCCACCGACGCGAATCAGATGCATGGACGCCTCATATCACACGTGCCGCCAGCCCCCCGTAGTCCGCACACTCCGTGTGCGGCCCACGGCCTGAATACCGCAGGGCCGAGCTATTCCGCAGTGGCGCGAACCGCTGTGGCATGGGTTCGGGGCTGCCCATGCCCCGTCGCCGGACGCTCGCTACGAACGTCCTGTTCTTCGCTCGCTCGGATGCTGCCTTCGCTTCGGCATCCTGCCTGCGCTCGGCGGCATACGCCGGCTCCTGGGGCACGGGCAGCCCCTCACGCGTCCTGGAAGAAGCGGCTGAACACGCACCCGACGCGAATACGCGATCTCCGCGTGGCACTTAGCCCGGCTCCTCGAGATACGTGTAGCCGCCGAGGCCTTCCTCGTAGAACTTCAGGAATCGGCCGGCCTGACCGTCGCAGATTCGCCCCTCGCGGACGGCCTGCTCGATCGACTGCCGGAGCTTCTGCACGAGGTCGTTGGGATCGAACTCGACGTAGTCGAGCACCTCGCGCACGGTATCGCCCTTGATCACCGCATCGACCACCACTTCGCCCCGCTCGTCGGTGCTGACGTGGACGGCGTTCGTGTCGCCGAAGAGATTGTGGAGGTCGCCCAGGATCTCCTGATAGGCGCCGATCAGGAACGCGCCAAGGTAGTAGGGATCGGTTTGCCAGGTGTGCAGCGGCAGCGTCCGCTTCACATCGCGGCGGTCGATGAACTGGTCGATCTTGCCGTCGGAGTCGCAGGTGACGTCGCCGAGCACGGCCGCCCGCGTCGGCCGCTCATTGAGCCGGTGGATCGGCATGACGGGGAAGAGCTGCTTGATGGCCCAGCTGTCGGGAATCGATTGGAAGAGTGAAAAGTTGCAGAAGTAGGTGTCAGAGAGCGAGGCCTGAAGGCCCTCGAGCTCCTCCGGCACGTATTCCATGCCCTTCGTCAGCCGGGAAATCTTGCGGCAGATCGCCCAGTAGATGTTCTCCACGGCCGACCGCTGGTCGAGCGGCAGGTAGCCGGTGGCGAACAGGTTCATGGCCGTGTCGAGAGCCTGCTGGGCGTCGTGGTAGCTTTCCAGCACGTTCCGCACGTTGATGTTTTGATGGGTTTCCCAGAGGTCGTGGAGCGGCTGCTCGGCATCGGCCGGCGGCTCCGCCACCTCCCCCTTGCCTCCCTGCTCCGACACCCCCAGCACGCCGAAGATGAGCATGCTGTGGTAGGCCACGATCGCCCGGCCGCTCTCCGACACGATCGTGGGATGCGGCACCCCCGCCTCGTCGCAGGCATTCTGCACGTGAGAGACGACGTCGTTGGCGTATTCCTGCAGGCTGTAGTTGACGCTCGACTCGAAGTTGGTCTGCGAGCCGTCGTAGTCGACGCCGAGCCCGCCGCCGACGTCGATGTACTTCAGGCCGGCGCCCCGCTTCACCAGCTCCGTGTAGATCCGCGACGCCTCGTTGAGGGCCGCCTTGATGTGACGGATGTTGGTGATCTGGCTCCCCTGGTGGAAGTGGAGCAACTGCAGGCAGTCCTCCAGCCCCTTCGAGGCGAGCAACTCCAGCCCCTTCACGATCTCGCTCGCGGTGAGACCGAACTTGCTGCGGAAGCCGCCCGACGACTGCCAGCGGCCGCTGCCCCGTGTGGCGAGTTTCACCCGCATGCCGATCCGGGGCCGCACGCCGAGCTTCTCGGCGTAGTCCAGGATCAGCTGCAACTCCGAGAATCGCTCCACCACCGGAATGATGTGCCGCCCAATTTTCTGGGCAAGCATCGCCGTCTCGATGAACTCGGCGTCCTTGAAGCCGTTGCAGATGATCGGGGTCTCGTTGTCGGCCAGCGCGATCACGGCGAGCAGCTCGGGCTTGCTTCCCGCCTCGAGGCCGAACCGATAGGGCTTGCCGAACTGGAGCACCTCCTCAACGACCTGCCGCTGCTGGTTGACCTTCACGGGATAGACGCAGCAGTAGTCGCCGCGGTAGCCGCTCTCCTTCATGGCGGCGGAGAAGGCGCCGTGAATCTCGCCGAGGCGGTGCTGGAGAATCTCAGCGAACCGCAGCAGGATCGGAAGATCGATCCCGCGCACCTGGAGCCGATCAACGAGCGCCTTGAGGTCTATGCTCTTGGTCGGGTTCTTGTCGGGATGGACGAGCAGGTGGCCGGTCGGCCCGACCGAGAAATACCCGTTGCCCCAGCGGGACACCTCGTACAGTTCGGCCGCGTCGGCCGAACTCCAATGCTCGACGTCGAGATCCACCGCTGCCATCCGTTGACTGCCTCCTGACGATCCGGCTTCGCACCGCAAGTGTAGCGTCGGTGATCGGCGAGGCCATGCCAATCCCGTCAGCTCAGACCGTCACCCGCGACCAGCGCAGCCGTGAGAAGATGATGAGCATCGCGACACCGCGCACGGTGAGGTCCGCCGCCATGGCATACCAGGCGCCGACCACGCCCAGACCGCAGCCTCGGATCGTGCCCCAGCCCCCCGGCAGTTCAACCGCCGGCCACGCGAGCACGACGGCCAGCGGTAGCCGGATCGCCACGAGCCCCAGGAAATTCACGATCAGTGGCGGACGGGTCGCCCCGCCGCCACGAAGGCCGCCCGAACAGACCATCAGGAGGGCGAGCGGCGGCTGAGCGAAGGCCACGATCCGCACAAGCGCCGCCGCCAGGGCCGCCACGTCGGTCTGTCGGCCGGTGCCACCGGTGAACCAAGATGCGAGCGGCTCGGCGCACTCGAGAAACAGCAACCCGACCGACGACATCAACCCGCTACAGGCCGCGGCGGCCAGCCAGACACTCCGGCGGGCCCGCTGCTCGTCCCGGGCCCCGAGGGCTTGCCCGGCAAGCGTGGCCGCGGCCACACCAAACGCGCTGCCAGGTAGGAAAGCGAGCGACTCGATCGTGATCGCGACGGCGTGGGCGGCCGCGTCGATGTTGCCGAGCCGGTTGACGATGCCCAGAAAGGCGAGATGACAAGCAGCATTGGCGGAGGCATCGATCCCGGCCGGCAATCCAACACGGAACAGCCGCCGGAGCCATTCGCGGCTGGGCCACCAGTCGGACCACGCCGGCCGCACGCCGAATCTCCTCCGGCCCATGACCGCCACGACACACGCGGCCCCGCAGGCATGGCCAGCGAGCGTGCCCCAGGCGAGGCCATCCCAGCCAAGCCGCGGCAGGCCGAGGGCTCCGACCCCCAGCGCGAAGCTCAGGCCCGCGTTGACGAGGTTGACGACCGACATAGCAACGAGCCCCGCGAGCATGTCACCAGCCCCCCGGAGCACCGCGACACCAACGTGGATCACGAGCATCGCCGGCAATCCTGTCAGCACGATCGCCAGATAGCGGTCGGCAAGCACCGCGCTGTCTTGCGGGAGACCGAGCACGCTGCTGAAGCCGGCGCCACCGACGCCGATGGCGGCCATTGCGACAGCCGTTACCGCGCCGCCGATCAGAAACGCATGAGTGGCCGCCCGCCGGGCCCCGGCCAGATCACCCGCCCCCACGTGCCGTGCCACCAGCGCCGTTGCGGCGACCGCGGGAATCGCGAACATGACGGGCAGAAAGCCCAGTCCGTAGGCCGCCAGACCGACCGCCGCGAGCGGCTCGGCACCGGGAAACAGGTTGCCCGCGAGCCACTTGTCGACGAAGCCCACGGAGAGGGCGAGCACCTGCTCGACCAGCACCGGCAACACGAGCCACAGCACGGACCTCGCGGTCCCGGGTGGGCCAGAAACACGTGCGGCCCCCGCCGTTTCCGACGGGGGCCGCGACTGTGAGATTCCGGAAGACCGATCGGCCGGCGGGTGGCTCAGGCGAACAGTTCCTTGATGACCTTGCCGGAGTTGGCGATCTTCATCGGCCGGCCGTTCTTGGCGGTGAACGTCGTCTCGAGCGAGATGCCAAGGGACTTCAGCACGCTCGCCATCAGGTCCTGAGACGTGTAGGGCTCGGTCACGACCTCCTTGCCGTCAGCGCTGGTCTCGCCAACAACGATGCCCCGCTTGAAGCCGCCGCCGCCCACGACCGTGCTCCAACTGCGGGCCCAGTGGTCGCGGCCTCCGCCACCGTTGATGTTCGGCGTGCGGCTGAATTCGCCCATCCACATGATCACGGTGTCGTCGAGCATGCCGCGGTCGGACAGGTCGCTCACCAGGGCACTCATCGCCTGATCGAGCACGGGCAGCCGCTGATCCCGCAGCGTGGCGAAGATGTCAGCGTGCATGTCCCAGCCCCCGAGGTCGACCTCGACGAAAGGCACGCCCCGCTCGACGAGCCGCCGAGCCAGAAGGCAGCCACGACCGAAGCCGTTTTCACCGTACTTCTCCAGCATCTCCTTCGGCTCCTTGGAAACCTTGAAGGCCTCCATCTGGCTGCTCGACATGAGCTTCGTGGTCTTCTCGAGCACCTTCTTGTGCTCCAGGCTTGCGCCGCCACGCTTCTCGGTGATGAACTTGTCTTCGATCGCTGAGAGCATCGCGAGCCGCTGATCGAGCCGCGCCCGGTCGATGCCGCTATCGAGATTCCGAACGTTGCCATTGGAATCGACGACGAACGGAGCCCACGTCATCCCGAGGAAGCCGGCGCCCACGCTGGCACCACCGACCGACACGAAGGGCGGAATCTCGAGGTCGGACACCTGATCGGCGAGCTCGTGCGCGATCACCGAACCGTAACCCGGATGCTCGACGTTGGGGTTCGGGACGTAACCGGTGTGCATGTAGTAACGGCCGCGCATGTGGTCGGCCTCGCGGGTGCTCATCGACCGCACGATGGCCATGTGATGCATCTGCTTGGCCATGAGCGGCATGTGCTCGCTGATCGCCACGCCGTCAGCGCTCGTCGAGATCTGCTTGAACTCGCCGCCCGTTGGCGCGCCCGGCTTGAGGTCCCAGATGTCCATGGTGCTTGGGCCGCCTCCCATCCACAGCAGGATGGCAGCCTTGTGCCGCTTCTTCATGTCGGCGGCATTGGCGAGGAGCGTGTTGGTGAACGCCGTCGCCGGCGTCGCGAGCGCCGCTGCGCCCGCGAGGTGACTCACGAAATGCCGCCGGGACATGCCGTCTGGAACACCGAACAAGCGAGACATGGTGGAGCTCCTCAAAAAATTGGATCGGCCTCGATTCACCAACCTACACAGATGATATCGACTTTTCCGCCAGAAATCACTACCCCCTGGGGGGCCTCCCCACCCCCGTCGGCCCGCCACGCCGTGACGGACTACCACGCCCTTTGCGGAGCAACGGGCTTCCGGGCGAGGTTCAATGGTTAATGATGAATTCGTTGGAGTTGAGGACGGCCCACCAGATGTCCTGGAGCGCCCCCGCGACGTCCCCTTCGCGGGCCACGAGCAGGGCGTTAGCCGCCGCCGTTTCCTTCGCCGACGGCTTACGGGCAAGGGCGGCTTTGTAGAGCTCCTCGACCTTCGCAGCGTTCGGGATCGATCTTCCCGCCACCTTGTCCAGGAAGCCCCCCTTGCCCGTGCCCGTGGCCTGTTTGATCAGCTCACCGTTGAACATCATGAGGACCTGCGGGATCGACCCGTTGAACGTCGTCGCCTCGTCCCCCTCGTCGGTTCCGAAGGCGATTACGAACTGCGACATCCACGCATCCTTCTTGAGGGCTCCCTCTTCGCCAGCCGCCTTGTCTGCCTCCGTGGCGGTGAGCAGCGACTCGTAGAGTTGCTCCGCCTGCATCTGCCGGAGGTAGAAGTGGCTGAATTTCGGCTTCTCGCCCACCGACGGGTCATCGCTCGCGTTCCTCGCGGAAGTCTTGCTCGAGAGCGAGTAGGGCTTCGAGAGCGTGATCCAGCGCATCAACTCCTTCAGGTCAAAGCTCTGCTCACGGAGCCGCTCCGCCAGGCCGTCAAGCAGCTCAGGATGGGACGGCGGATTGTGGTCGCCCAGATCGTCGACGGGCTTCGTGAAGCCATACCCCAGGAAGTGCCCCCAGATGCGGTTGACGATCGCCTTCGGGAAGTTCGGGCTCGTCTTGATCAGCTTGGCCAGTTCCTGGCGGCGGTGCACACCGTACGCCGTGCCATCTTCCATCTTCCCGGGAAGGTAGCCGCTCTTCGAGATCTCCGTGCCATCGATGAAAACGGGATAGGCCACCTTCATCAGGCCGTTGCGCAGCTCGTAGTAGAGCTCCGCTTCCTCGGGATTCTTGCCTTCCCCCTCAAAGTCTTGATCGACGAGTTCGACGAACTGGATTTCGCCGCTTCCCTCCTCGCGATTCAGCGACCGCGTCTGGCGAAAAAAGGCATTGAGCTCCCAGAACTGGTTTTGCTTGCCCTTGTTGAATGGATGGTTGTGGCACTGCGTGCACTGCACCTGCACGCCCAGAAAGATCTGAGCGGTCTTGGCCGTGGCCTGCACGCCATTTTCCACTCCCATCTCCACCATTTTCCCGCTGAGGAAGTTGGTGGCACCATTGAAGCTGGCAAGATCCTTGCGATTGGTGTTGACGCCCGTCGCCGTCACCAGTTCCTCCATGAACTGATCGTACGGAATGTTCTTCGCAAGCGCCCGCCGCAGCCACTGCCGCATACCCGAGCGGCTCACCTGCTCGTTCTCCGTGTCACGGCCGATGAGTACCATCGTCCAGACATCGGTCCAGTTGCGGGCAAACTCGTCTTCGTATTCCTCACCGAGCAGCCGCTCGACGAGTTCGGCGCGCTTCGTCGGCGTCGAGTCCTGAACGTACCGGTCAAGCTCCGTCAAGGACGGAATGCGACCCACGAGATCAAGAAACACCCGGCGGCACCACTCGCCGTCGGTCGCGGCCGCGGAGGGCTGCAGCCCCGCGTCAGACCAGCCGGCAGCAATCTGCTCGTTGATGAACCGAACCGGCTCGACGCCGAAGTGTTCGTCCACGGCCGACGCCGAACCAACCGACGCCGCAGCGAAGAGGAGCACGAACACCTGCGGCAGCACATCCCTGACACGCCGCATGGACTTCGAACGGCACATGACACCCTCGCAGAAAGATTGGGAGCCGAAACCGACCGCTGTCGTAAACTTACCGCGTTCAGGCGTTATGTGCGAGCCGGCCGTGCGGACTCCACCTTTGGCGCCACGATTTTCCCGGCAGCCAGATCGGCCCCGACAAACTCGAGCACCGCCCGCGGGCCGGCATCGCCTAGCCGCGGCGTTGCCAACTTCAGAATTCGGGTGTAGCCGCCCGGACGATCGACGAATCTCGGGGCGATCTTCTCGAACACGATCCGGGCCGCCTGTTTGTCACCAAGCAACTGGATCACCCGTCGGCGGGCGGTCACCGCCGGTGACATGGCGTGCGCCCACTTCCGCCACTGGTCACTCTGCCGCCACTGCTTCCAAGCGGCCGTATCGCGCTCTGCCGACGCCCCGAATTCCCGGGCTTTGTCAGCTGCCGCCAGGCCGCGCTTGGCGATCGTAATGCAGCGCTCGACAAGTGGGCGCACTTCCTTTGCCTTGGCGACCGTGGTCACGATCCGGCCCGCAACCTTCGGCGCCCCCGCCTCACCGGCTTCGGCGTCACGTTCGGTGAGCATCAGCGCCGAGGCCAGATTCCGCAGCAGGGCACGCTGGTGAGAGGGGCTACGGCCGAGAACGCGGCCTTTTCGACGGTGACGCATGTGTTAGTTCCTTCGTTCGTGATGCTGGTGGCGAGGCTTGATCGCTTTCGTCAAGACGGAAACACACCCATCAGGAGTTGGCGCCGGCCGGCACGGCCATACCGAGGTGAAGACCAAGTTCCCGCAGTTTCTCCTCAACCTCAGTCAGGGTGGTCTCGCCAAAATTCCTCATCTCGAGAAGCTCTTCGCGGCTGCGAGAGACGAGATCTCGCAGCGACGCGATGCCGGCCTCATCGAGACAGTTGTTGGCTCGCAGCGACAGCCGCAAATCGGACACCAGCATCCCCAGCCGACTTTCCAGCGGTGCCTCGACGCTGAACACGCCGGCCGCGGACGGCAATGCCAGGCCGGGGCCAGGCTGGGTGTAGCCAACAAACGGATTGAGGTGCTTCCGCAGGATCTTCGCGGCCTCAACGAGCGCCATCTCGGGCGTCACGGTGCCGTTTGTCCAGATTTCCATCGTGAGCTTGTCGTAGTTGGTCTTCTGACCGACGCGGGTCTCCTCGACGTCGTACTTCACCCGCGTGACAGGACTGAACACAGCGTCGACCGGGATGATCCCGATCTCGTGGGAGGACTGGGCCTGTTCGCTCGAGGGAACGTAGCCGCGACCGTTCTCCACGACCATCTCCAGTTCGAACGGCACGTCGTCAGTCAGCGTGGCCAGCACGAGATCCTTGTTCACGATCTCGACAGCCTCGTCGACCTGGATGTCACCAGCAGTCACCGGACCGCGGGCCGACTTTTCAACGCGGATCACACGGGTCGAATCACTGTGGTTCTTGACCACCAGGCTCTTCACGGCGAGCACAATGTCAGTAACGTCTTCCAGGACGCCCTTGATCGTGGTGAACTCGTGGAGCGCGCCGGACAACTTGATCTGCGTCACGGCACTTCCCTCGAGACTCGAGAGGAGCACGCGACGTAGGCTGTTGCCCACGGTTGTGCCAAAGCCCCGCTCAAAGGGCTCGGCGACGAACTTGCCGTAGGTGGGAGACAGCGTCTTGGCATCGGCGGTGACCGACCCGGGAAGCTCCAGACCTCGCCAGCGGATATGCATGCCAAACTCCTTCGATTGCGTATGTTGCGTGTTGCCTTACTGCGTCGACCGCCACCCGGATCGACCGCCTATCAGGTTGAATGCTACTTGGAGCACAACTCGATGATCAGATTCGCCTGCACGGGAAGCGAGATGTCGTCGGCGGCCGGCAGACGATCAACCCGCCCCTCAGGAATCGACCCTTCACCGCGAGACAGAAAGCCTGGCACATCGCGACGAAAATCCGCGAGCGCCGCGTGTACCAACTGCAGACTACGAACGCGGTTTTTCACGCGAACCAGGTCGCCAGCCTTCACAAGATAGCTCGGGACGTCGACACGCCGGCCATTCACCGTGATATGACCGTGCATGACCATTTGCCTGGCGGCAGACCGTGAGGCCGCAAAGCCCAGACGGTGCACCACGTTGTCGAGCCGCCGCTCCAAGAGCGACATAAGCGTCTCGCCCGTATTGCCCTTCCCCCGCGCGGCGCGGGCGAAGTACGTGCGGAACTGCCGCTCGAGCACGCCGTAGAAGTGCTTCACCTTCTGCTTCTCACGGAGCCGAAGCCCGTAGTCAGTGGCCTTGCTCCGCCGCTTTTGCACCATACCCGGCGGCGTGGCCCGCCGCTCGAAGGCGCACTTCGGCGTGTCGCAGCGGTTTCCCTTGAGAAACAGCTTCAGTCCGTCGCGACGACAGAGCCGGCAAACCGGCCCGGTGATACGTCCCATGATGCTCGCTTATCCGTCTGTGAAACAGGACCTGTGATTGAAAATCGGACCGCCCCGGCGGCGAATCCGCGTCAGACCCGCCGCTTCTTGGGAGGGCGGCAGCCGTTGTGCGGCAAGGGCGTGATGTCCTCGATGCTCTTCACGTTCATGCCGGCCGCCTGCAGCGCCGTGATCGCACTCTCGCGACCGCTCCCGGGCCCCTTGACCCGCACTTCAAGCTCTTTGACGCCATACTTCGCCGCCTTCTCGGCAGCCTGCTGAGCCGCGCACTGGCCAGCAAAGGGCGTACCCTTGCGACTGCCCTTGAAGCCGCAGGTGCCGCCGCTCGCCCAACACAGGGTGTCTCCCCGCGTGTCGGTGATTGTGACGGTCGTGTTGTTGAAGCTGGCCGTGATGAACGCGATCCCCGCAGTCACGCTCTTCTTCTTGGTTTTCACTGCCTTCGACATGCTCGCCTGCTCTCAATACCTGGAATGCCGACCCGCTCCCGCGAGCCGAACGAATAAAAGATAACCGCCGGATTACTTGAGATCCTTGACGCCCTTCTTACCGGCAACCGTTTTCTTCGGCCCCTTCCGGGTGCGGGCATTGGTGCGAGTGCGCTGGCCGCGCACCGGCAGGCCACGACGGTGCCGCAGGCCACGGTAGCTCCCGATGTCCTTCAGCCGGGAGATGTTTTGTGCGACCTGCCGACGCAATTGCCCCTCCGCGACGTAATCCTTGTCGAGCAAGGAAGCGATCCTCGCCAGCTCATCTTCGTGAAGATCGCGGGCGTTACCCATCGGATCAACGCCCGCTTTGTGGCAAAGCTCGCGGGCCACACGCGGACCGACCCCATAGAGGTACTGGAGCGAGAAGACCGTTTTCTTCTCGGAGGGGATGTCGACACCCATCAAGCGAGGCATGGCACGAATTCCGGAGACCGATAAACCGATGCGTAAACAGAAAGAAACGTAGCCTGAGAGTGATGCCGCACGAAAACGAGCGACATGCGGCACCCAGACACCGCGGACAAGCCGCGACCGGCGCCGGCGACATCACTCCGCCGGATCACCGTCCGCACCACCCGACTCACCCCTGACGCTGCTTGTGACGAGGATCCGAGCAGACCACGAACACGACGCCGCGGCGCCGGACGATCTTGCACTTCTCGCACATGCGACGGACGCTGGCGCGAACCTTCATAGAAAACGCTCGTGACTGCGACCGATGGCAGGTTTGGGGGTAATGGCGGGAGTCCCAAAATATAGTTCACGGCCACTGGCGTTCACAAGGGGGGGCCTTTTTTTTCGTCGAACGCCCACTTCAGCCGCCCTTCACTCACCTTACGCCTTTGCCCCGATGGCCTCACCGGCGGCGGGGGGGGACGTAAGTACCGCCGGGCCGCCGTCCGTGATAGCGACCGTATGCTCGAAATGGGCGCTCGCCAGCCCATCGACGGTCGACTGGGTCCAGTGATCGGCAAGCACCCTGACCTTCTTGGAGCCCATGTTCACCATCGGCTCCACCGCGATCACCAAGCCGGTTTCCAGCTCAAAATCGTGGTTTCGCCGGAAGGCGGGGGTGCAAAAGTTCGGCACCTGAGGGTCCTCGTGCATCGATCGCCCGATCCCATGCCCCACGAAATTCTCCACCACGGAAAAGCCGTGGTCACGAACGTACTTGGCCATTTCGGCGGCCACGTCGCTCCAGCGGTTCCGCGTGGCCATCAGATCGATGGCAAGCCCGAGTACACCCTTTGTGCAATCAAGCAACTGCTGCACCCGCGGCTCGACCTCGCCCACCGGATGGGTGTAGGCCGAGTCGCCACACCAGCCCCCGAGGCTGCAGCCGGTATCGATGCTGACCACGTCGCCCGACACGAGCACCCGGGATCCAGGAATCCCGTGCACCACTTCGTCGTTCACCGAGATGCAACAGCAGGCGGGAAATGGCACCTTCCCCGGCACGCCCTTGAAGAGCGGCACCGCGCCGTGCTCATGAAAAAACGCCTCGACGGCCGCATCGATTTCGCCGGTCGTGACGCCTGGCCGCACGAGTGACGCCGCCACCTGATGGGCGCCCCAGACGACGAGACCGGCGCGGCGCATCAGCGCGATCTCACGGGTCGAACGCAAATTCACCACGACGACACGAACCTCCGAGGAACCGGAACGCGACACACCGGAATAGCTTTGATTATACCGGTTTCACCGCCGCCGCGATCTCGCCCGAAACCGCTCCACCGCCTGCCGCACCCGCTCGAAGATATCATCGGCCGACCCGAGGCCGTCGATGCTCGCGAGCTTGTCCTGCCTCGCGTAGTAGTCGAGCAACGGAGCCGTCTGCTCCTCGAAGCTTACTATCCGGCGCGAGAAGATTTCCGGATCGTCGTCTTCGCGTTTCCGGGCGAGCATTCGCCGCACAAGTTCGTCTCTGGGCACAGCAAGCTCGATCACGCCGTCCACGCTCATCGCCCGCCGTTCGAGCAGATCGTCGAGCGTGGCGGCCTGGGCCAACGTCCGCGGAAAGCCGTCAAGCAGGCAGCCCTCGCGACAATCCGGCGCCTGCAGCCTCCGGCTTACCATGCCGACGATGACCGAATCGGGCACGAGCTGGCCGTGCTCCATGTAACTGGCGGCCTGTCGACCGGCCGCCGTTCCTTCCCGCACTTCCCCCCGCAGCATCTCACCTGTCGACAGGTGGGGCACCTGCAGCATGCCAGCCAGACGCTGGCACTGAGTGCCCTTCCCTGCTCCGGGAGGTCCGATGAGGATCAGCCGCATGTCGCGCCCGCGTGGAAAGAGGGCCTGGGCACTCAGCCCTTCTCCAGCAGACCGGTGTAGTTGCGCATCACCAGGTGGCTGTCGATCTTCTGGACGAGGTCGAAGGCGACGCTAACCGCGATCAGCAGGCCGGTGCCGCCATAGAAGCTTGCGATCTGGGCCGGAATACCCAGGGCACCGCCCACAATCGTGGGAATCACCGCCACGAGCGCCAGGAAGCCGGCCCCCACATAGGTGATCCGCTCCATGACCCGCTCCAGGTAATCGGCCGTCCGTTTACCCGGCCGGTACCCCGGGATGAATGCCCCGAAGTTCTTGAGGTTGTCGGCCATCTCCTTCGGGTTGAAGGTGATCGCCGTCCAGAAATAGCAAAAGAAGTAGATGAGCGCGATGTAGCAGACGTTGTAGAGGTACGACTGGCCACGGGTAAACGAGTCGTAGAGCGAGCGGAGCAGGTCGCTTCCCGGGAATGCGCCGCTCAGATACTGAAAGAACATCTGCGGAAAGAGCAGCAGCGAGCTGGCGAAAATGATCGGCATTACGCCGGCCTGATTGACCCGCAGCGGAAGGTACTGCCGCGTGCCGCCATAGACCCGGCGGCCGCGAACGTGCTTCGCGCTCTGGGTCGGGATCCGCCGCTGTCCCTGGGTCATGAACACGACGCCGGCCACAACACCGACGAAGAGTGCCGCGAGCACCAGCATCGTCTCAATCCCGAGCTTGCCACCCCCACCGCCCAGCTCCCAACTGGTGTCACTCCCCAACTCGACCAAGGCACTGGGCATGGCGGCGAGGATGCCGGCCATAATGAGGAGACTGATGCCGTTCCCGATGCCGAATTCGTCAATCTGTTCGCCGAGCCACATCAGAAAGATCGTGCCGGCCGTCATCGTCATGACAGCCACGACCTGCCAGACGAATGGCAAGCGGCCATCGACGAGAAAGCTCGACTGGATCAGCGACTGCTCGCCGACGCGCTGCGATGAGAGGAACGCCACGTAGGCCCAGCTCTGCACGATGCAGATGAGGACTGTCGCATACCGCGTGTACTCGTTGATCTTCTTCCGCCCCGCTTCACCCTCTTTTTGGAGCCGCTCGAGCGGCGGCCACACCGTGCCGAGCAGCTGGAAAATGATCGAGGCCGAGATGTAGGGCATGATGCCCAGGCCAAAGATCGTGGCCTGCGAGAGTTGGCTCGCGGAAAACACGGCCACCGTACGCAACAGGTCGCCAATGCCACCAGTCTGCTCGGCGAATGCCGTCATCGCCTGCGGATCGACGATGGGGAGCGGCACCTGCCAGCCCACACGGTAGATCGCAAGGAGGCCGAGCGTCAGCAGGATTTTCTGCCGCAGCTCCGGAATCGTGAAGATGACGCGAAGTTTTTCCAGCACGGATCAGGCTCCTCGGAGAGTCGCGCTCAGGGCGCCGCCAGAGCCTACCCGCCGGCAGGCTTCTTCCGCGACGCCTGTTTTACGTTCCGCTTCACCGGAGCCGGTCCAGGCAGCACGGTCACCGTGCCTCCGGCAGCCTCGATTTTCTGGCGGGCCTGGGCGCTAAAGTGATGGGCCGACACCTTCAGAGCCTTCGTGACGGTGCCGTTGCCGAGCACCTTCAGTTGCTCCCAGATGCCCGACGCGAGACCAGCGGTGCGGACGGTTTCGGGCGTCACATCGGCGCCTGTAGCAAATGCCTGTTCCAGCGACTCGACATTCACCGCCTTCACGATCCGCGCGTGCGAGTTATTGAACCCACGCTTCGGGATTCGCCGAATCAGCGGCATACCACCGCCTTCGAAGATCGCCGGGGCCGACCAGCCGGCCAGCTGGCCCTGGCCCTTGTTGCCCCGGCCAGCGTAGCGGCCGCGGCCCGAGCCCGGTCCGCGGCCGACCCGCAGCCGCTTGGTGTTCTTGTGGATGCCCTTATTGACGTCGTTGAGCTTCATGATTCGGTGCCGGATTCAGTCCATTGTCGGACGGGGTTGGATTCAGGAGAGCGACACGCCGCGCAGCCGCTCGACATCGGCCTTCGTCCGCAACTGCTTGAGCGCGTCGAGGGCCGCCTTCACGAGGTTGACGGGATTGGTGGAGCCATGAGCCTTGGTCAGAACGTCGTGGATGCCCGCCGATTCGCAGACGGCTCGCACCGCCGCACCGGCGATGATGCCGGTGCCGGGACTGGCCGGAAGCAGAATCACCTTGGCGGTCTCGTACCTTCCCTCAACGCGATGCGGAATCGTGCCTCCCTCGACCGGAACCTCGATCAGGTTCTTCATGCCGTCCTTGATCGCCTTTTCGACGGCTGGAGGAACCTCGTTGGCCTTGGCGTAGCCGCAGCCAACCTTGCCGCGGCCGTTCCCCACGACGACGAGACCGGCAAAGCTGAACCGCCGGCCGCCCTTGACGACCGTGGCACACCGCCGGACCTTCACGACCTTTTCGACGAATTCGCCGGTTCGAGATTCCTTGCCAGTCGACACGATGGAGACTCCAGATTCCGAGGTTCGTGGTTGTTCGTCAGAATTCGAGGCCGGCGGCCCGCGCCGCATCCGCCAAGGCCGCGACGCGGCCGTGATACTTGAATTCACCGCGGTCGAAGCAGACCTGCGTCACGCCCGCCGCCTTCGCCCGCTCCGCGACTGCACGGCCGATCGCCTCCGCAGCCTGCTTGTTGCCGCCGAACGCCACGCTGTCGCGCAGTTGTTTGTCGCGGGAGCTCGCCGAAGCCAGCGTGCGACCCGATGCATCGTCGATCACCTGAGCGTAGATGTGCTTGTCGGTACGAAACACCGACAGCCGCGGCCGCTCGGCCGTGCCGCGGATGTACCGGCGAACGCGATGGCGGCGCCGCAGGCGCTGCCGGAGGATGGTGCGGGAGTGTTCCATGATGAATCAGTTCCGGATCGAAGTGGGATGGTGTGTCGTGGAGCGGCGGACGATTTCGGGCAACTTTACTTGGTGACTGCCTTGCCCGCCTTCCGGCGAACCTGTTCATTTTCGTAGCGAATGCCCTTGCCCTTATAGGGCTCCGGCTTCCGCAAGGCACGCACTTCCGCCGCGAACTGCCCCACCAACTGCTTGTCGATACCCTTGATGGAAACGTGAGTCTGGTCGGGCACGGTGACGGTGAGGCCGGCGGGAATCGGAACCTGGAGTTCGTTCGCGAATCCGACCCGCAATTGCAGCGTGTTCTTCTGCAGGGCGGCGAGATAGCCCACGCCAACGATCTCGAGTTTCTTCTCGTAGCCCTTGGAAACGCCCTCGACCATGTTGGCGGCCAGGGCCCGCGTCAGTCCGTGCACCGATCGGGCGATGCGGTTGTCACTGCCACGGGTGACGGCGATCTGGCCGGCAGTCGCGTCAACGGAGACGGACACTGCCGGATGGAGCCGCTGTTCCAGCTTGCCGAGCGGTCCTTCGACCGTCAGCACGCCGTTTGCGACGACCGCCTTCACGCCCTTCGGAATACTGACTGGAGATTTGCCAATCCGGGACATCGCTGCCTGACCTTTCGCACTACCACAGTTCGCAGAGGACTTCGCCGCCCAGCTTCCGCTGCCGGGCCTCGCGGTCGCTGACCACGCCGCTCGACGTCGACAGAATCGAGATTCCGAGACCGCCCAGAATCGGACGGAGGCGGGCCGACCGGCTGTAGACACGCCGGCCCGGCGTGCTGACCCGCTTGATGTGGCGGATGAGCCGTTCACCATTGGGTCCATACTTCAACTCGAGTTGCAGATGCGGCACCGGCTGGGAGTCGACTTCGCGCCAATCCCAGATGAATCCCTCGCGCTTCAGCACCTCGGCCACGCCGCGCTTCACCTTTGAAATCGGCACCTCGACGGTGGCGCGCTCGACTCGCACCGCATTGCGGATGCGGGTGAGCATGTCGGCGATCGGGTCGGTCATCATGTCAGGAGAACCCTTTCCTTCATCTCTCGCTCAACGTGTCTTGTCTTCGGCTTCGCTTCGGCCCACTTACCAACTGGCCTTCTTGACGCCCGGAATGCAGCCCTGGTCGGCCAGCTTCCGGAAGCAGATCCGGCACGTGCCGAACTTGCGATAGACAGCCCGCGGCCGGCCACAGAGCATGCAGCGGCGAACGACCCGGGTGGAGTACTTCGGCTTGCGAGCAGCGGCCGCGATCTTGGATTTACTTGCCATCGTTTCCTATGCCTCGCCGTCTTTCTTCAGGGGCATGCCCATCGCCCGCAGAAACTCCCGCGCCTCGTCGTCGGTGCGGGCCGATGTGACGAGCGTGATGTTCATGCCCTGCGGACGCGTGTATTTGTCGGGGTTGATCTCCGGAAACACCATCTGTTCCGAGAGGCCCAGACTGTAGTTGCCGTTGCCGTCGAACGCGGTGCTCGAGAGGCCGCGGAAGTCACGGACCCGCGGCAGAGCGAGCGACACCAGACGGTCGAGAAACTCGTACATCCGCCGGCCACGGAGCGTCACCTTGCAGCCGATCGGCAGATTTTCGCGGAGTTTGAATCCCGCGACGGCAGCCTTCGACAGCGTGGAGATCGGCTTTTGTCCGGTGACCTGCGTGAGGGCGCCGAGCGCCTCCTCGAGGTACTTCTTCTCCGTGACGGCCACGCCCACGCCCATGTTCACGACGATCTTCTCGAGTTTCGGGATCGAGTGCGGGTTGTCGCGGCCGAGCGCCTTCGCCAACTGCGGCCGCACCGTGTTTACGTAATGTTCGAGCATCCGCGGCGTGCCCGTAGGGGCCGTGGTCGCCGGTTCAGCCTTCGTCTTCTTCGCCATCGAACTCGTTCCTCAGTCGCTAGTCGCTCGTGTCTCGTCTTTCGTGGGCCGGATGGCGGCCCGCCTTCCGCTCAGCCGCCTGCAGCCTTCGCCCGAGGCCGCCGCAGCGTGCCCTGGTCGGCGCCGCACTTCTTGCAGGCCCGCACCTTCGAACCTTCGGCCGTCAGCTTTGTCCCCAACCGAGTCGCCTTGCCGCAGGCGGTGCAGACATACAGCACGTTGGATGCGTCGATCGGCATCTCCTTGCTCAGCCGGCCGCCCTGCGGGTTCTTCTGGCTGCGCTTGATGTGGCGATAGACGCGATTCACGCCTTCGACCACCAGCCGCTGGCCGCCGTCGGGACGCTTCGCCGCCAGCACACTGAGCACCTTGGCCCGCGTGCCCTTGGCATTGCCATTCCGCACTTCCACCGTGTCTCCGGACTTGATCAGCATCACACCACCTCGCTCGCCAGGCTCACGATCTTCATGAAGTTGCGGTCGCGAAGTTCGCGTGCCACAGCGCCGAAAATGCGGGTGCCCTTGGGATTCTTCTCGTTGTCGATGATCACGCACGCATTCGTGTCGAACCGAACGTAGCTGCCGTCGTCCCGCCTGGTCGGCTTCTTGCACCGCACGACCACCGCCTTGACGACAGCCTTCTTCTTGACGTCGCTGCCGGCAATCACGCTCTTCACGCTGCAGACGATGATGTCACCCAGGCCGGCGGTCCGCTTGCGGCTCCCGCCGAGCACTTTGAAGCACATCACTTCCTTGGCGCCCGTGTTGTCTGCGACGACGAGTCGCGTTTGCATCTGGATCATGTGGAGGCCCCTTCCGTGCCAGCAGCCTGCGCGTCCTCGGCCTTGGCGGCCGTTTCACGCAGTTTGGTCGCCCGGGCACCGCTGCGGAGCGACGCGACGTCGACCGCCGTGCTCTTGGCGACCACCCGCACGAGCTCCCACCGCTTGAGCCGGCTCTTCGGCCGACACTCGATGATCTCGACGAGGTCGCCGGGAGCCGATTCCTCATGCTCGTCGTGCACATGGCACACCGTGCGGCGATGCAGGATCCGGCCATACTTGGGATGGCGGATGATCCGCGGGATCTCGACACGGCGGGTCTTGGCGGCCGCCGCGCTCGTCACCGTTCCTGTTTCCACTCGCTTGGGCATCGATTCGTACCTCTGACTTCCGCTGTGCGATTTCGTTTGGGGGGATTCGGGTTTCAGGTTCCGCTCTGCGACCGCTTCTGCACCGTACGCCGCCGGGCCACGTCGCCCTGCCCACGGGCCTTGAGCTTGGCGCGACCCGATGCCTTCCGCCGCCGGGCATGCTTCTCATGCTGCGGTGCGTCGGCCGCCTGGACGGCCGCTGCACTCGAGCCGACCGGCTGCCCCCGCTGCACGAGGATCGTCTGGCAGCGGGCGATCGTGCGGCGATGCTTCTTCACCTCCGAAGGCGCCGCGAGCTTTTCCGTCTGGGCCTGGAGCCGAAGACGAAACAGCGACTCGGCCGCGTCCTTCCAGACGAGACGGATCTGCTCGTCAGCCATGTCTCGGAGTTCTCGTACCTTCGTCATGATGTCCTCACATTGCCCGCCGCTTCACGAACCGAACCCGGAGCGGCATTTTGTGCGCGAGTCGAGCCATGCAGATTCGCGCCGCCTCTTCTGTCACGCCACCGATCTCGTAGAGGATCATGCCTGGCTTGATGACCGCGGCCCAATACTCCGGCTCGCCTTTACCCTTTCCCATTCGAGTCTCGAGCGGGATCGAGGTGATCGACTTGTGAGGGAACACGCGCACGAAGAGCCGCCCCTCCGTGCGGAGGTACTGCTGGGCCGCAATACGGCCAGCCTCGATGGTCGCGGCGGGAAGCCAGCCCGGCTGCTCGGCCTGGAGGCCAAAGTCGCCGAAGACGACGCGGTTGCCCCGCGTGGCCTCACCTCTTATACGACCTCTTTGGCTTTTTCGGTGCTTGACCCTCTTGGGCATCAGCGCCATCGCCAGTCTCCTCGTACATGCCTTGGTTGACCCACACTTGAATCCCGATGTTGCCCTGCGCGGTGGGGGCCTCGCAGAACCCGTAGTCGATCTTGGCCCGCAGCGTGGAAAGTGGCATCGAGCCAGCGATCGACTTCTCGCATCGCGACATCTCCGCCCCGCCGAGCCGTCCTGCCAGCTGAATCTTCACGCCCTTCGCGCCGGCATCCATTGTCGAATCGATCGCCCGCTTGAGCGTGCGGCGAAACGCAGCCCGCTTCACGAGCTGATCGGCAATGTCCTCCGCGATGAGCTGGGCCTGAATCTCAGGCCGGCCCACTTCCTCCACCTTGAGATTGACCCGCCGGCCGAGCAACTCCTGAAGCTCCTCCTGCAGCCGGTCGACCTCTTGCCCCTTCCGTCCGATGATCACGCCCGGACGCGCCGTGTGGAGGATGACCTTCACTTCGTCGCGGGTCCGCTCGATCTCAACCTTCGGGATGGCTGCCGCGCGATACTTCGTCTTGAGGAACTTCCGCACCCGCACGTCCTCGAGCAGAAGCGACTTGAAGTCCTTCTTCGCGGCGTACCAGCGGCTTTTCCACGGCTCGGTGATACCGGTGCGGAACCCGACGGGATGTACTTTCTGGCCCATAACAAATTACTTCCTAAGCGAATGCTTCCTGCGTGGCCGCCTCACTCCGCGGCGGGAGCAGTGGTGTCTGGGGAGACCGAGTCGAGCTTGACCTTGATGTGCGACATCCGCCGCTTGATCCCGAAGGCCATGCCGCGGGCACGGGGACGAATCCGCTTGAACATCGGACCGCCATCGATACGGGCATCGACCACCACCAAGTCGTCGACACCGGGCGCCTGCTGGTGTTCGGCATTCCCCAGGGCGCTCTTGATCACCTTCTCCAGCATCCGGGCGCCACGATGGGGCTGGAATCGCAGGATATCGAGCGCCTCGTCAGCGAACTTGCCGCGCACGAGGTCGGCCAGCGCCCGCACCTTGCGGGGGCTGATCCGGGCGTATTTGTGGGTTGCTGTGTAAGCCATGGTTTCCCTCGACCGGCCCGCAGGCCTCACCGTCACTTGCCCGCCGGGGCTTCCTTCACCTTGCCGCCATGGCCGCGGAACGTCCGCGTCGGGGCGAACTCGCCGAGCTTGTGACCGACCATGTCTTCGGACACGAGCACTTTCAAATGCTGCTTACCGTTGTGCACCATGAACGTGAGACCGATGAACTCGGGCACGATCGTGCACGACCGCGACCACGTCTTGATCGGATCACGCTTACCGGAAGCGAGCTGCGACTCGACCTTCTCGAACACCCGAGGGTCGACGTACGGCCCCTTTTTTGCGCTGCGTCCCATGTGATTACCTCAGCTTCAACTGTCCGTACCGCCGGCTCTTCCGCCGCCGAATGATCGCGGCGCCCGACGGCTTCCGCGGCTTCCGCGTGCCGCCGCCCTTGGCACTCTTACCCGTGGGGCTCACCGGATGACGACCGCCCTTCGTCCGCCCTTCGCCACCACCGTGCGGGTGGTCGATCGGATTCATCGCCGTGCCGCGGACATGCGGGCGAATGCCCATCCATCGACTCCGGCCCGCCTTGCCCAGGCGGATGTTCATGTGCTCGCCGTTGCCGACCACGCCGATCGTGGCCCGACAGGCCGCGGGGACACGACGAATTTCGCCAGAGGGCAGCGTGATCTGGGCCCACTGGGCCTCACGAGCCACGAGCACAGCGGCCGACCCAGCCGAGCGACAAAGGCGACCGCCACGGCCGGCCTGCATCTCAATGTTGTGGATCTGCATGCCCAGCGGGATCGCGGACATCGGCAGGCAGTTGCCCACTTCCGGCGGCGCCTGATCCCCACTCTCGATGGTCCGGCCCACCACGAGCCCGTCGGGCGCGAGAATGAACCGCTTCTCGCCGTCGGCGTAGCTGATGAGGGCCACGCGACAGGTTCGATTGGGATCGTACTGAATGGAATGCACCTTGCCAGGCACGCCGTCCTTGTTTCGACGGAAGTCGATGAGCCGGTAGTGCTGCTTGTGGCCGCCGCCACGATGCCGGGACGTGATCTTGCCCTGATTGTTGCGGCCGCCAGTCTTCCGCTTGCGGAACCGCAGGCCCTTCGGCACCTCGGCGCCGGGCGTCAGCTCCGCGAAGTCCGACACGCTCGCGCCGCGGCGGCCGGGACTGGTCGGGTTGTACGTGCGAATGCCCATGATTGTCGGTTTTCTGCGTGTCGGTTTTCTAGAAGAGATTGATCTTGAAGTCGGACTTCAGCTTGACGACGGCCTTCTTCCACGCCTTCGTGCTCGTCTGCCGGGTCCGGCTTCGCCGCATCTTGCCGATCCGGTTTTGCACGGCCACCTTATCGACCTTGACGTTGAACATTTCCTCGACGGCCCGGCGGATGTCGGCCTTCGTCGCCTCGACCACGACCTCGAACGAGTAGGCGTTGTGGCGGTTGGCGCGGTGCATCCCCTTCTCCGTCACGAGCGGGCGGAGAATGACCTGATGCGGAGCGAGCCGGGGCGTCAACGTCGGTGCGGGTGGAACTGGCACTGCCATGGCTTACTTACGCCTCCTTCCCGGCCTTGACGGCCTTCTTCGTCGCCTTTCGGGCGGTCGCCGGCTTCGCCGACTTCTTGGCCGCCGCGGGCTTCGCCCCCGCCTTCGCCGTGGCGCGGAACGCGTCGATGGCCGCGGTCGTCATCACGATCGACCGGGGCGTGAGAATCGCCCACGCATTGAGCTCGGCGACCGGGGCAACCGACACACCGGCGATATTGCGGGCGCTCTTCCAGAGATTGGCGTCGTGCTTCTCGGGAGCGACGAGAACCGTCTTGTCGCCGAGCCCGAGCGTCTTGAGCAGTTTTGCGACGACGGCCGTCTTCGGGGCCGCCGCGGGCAGCGACTGCACCAGCTTGACCTCGTCGTCGGCGATCCGGGCAGCGAGCGCCATCCGCGTGGCAGCCTGCAAGGCCTTCCGCGGCATCCGCCAGCCGAAGTCACGAGGCCGCTTGGCGAAGATATGGCCGCCGCCCCGACGCGTGCCGCTCCGCCGCGCACCGGCACGGGCGTTGCCCGTGCCCTTCTGGCGATACAGCTTCTTCGTCGAGCCAGCCACCTCGCCGCGGGTCTTTGTCTTCTGCGTGCCCTGCCGCTGATTGGCCTGATACATGACCACCGCGTCATGGAGCAGCTGCTTGCTGACCGTGGGGGCCAGCTCAGCGGGATCGATCTCGTAGGAGCCGACCTGCTTGCCGGCGATGTCGTAGACCGCGAGGTTCACTTGGCACCAGCCTTCCTCTTGCCGGCCGGAGCAGCCGCCCCGACCCTCTTGATCTTGTTGGTCTGCCGCACGACAACGTAGCTGCCGTTGGGGCCGGGAACGGCGCCGCGAACCAGCAGCAGGTTGTTGTCCTTGTCGATCCGCACCAGCTTGACGTTCCGCATCGTGGACCGCTCGTTGCCGTAGCGACCCGCCATCCGCTTGCCCTTGAACACACGGGCCGGTGAGGTGTTCATGCTCGTGCCGCCTTGATGGCGATGCACCTTCTTGACGCCGTGACTAGCCCGCTGGCCCTTAAAGCCGTGCCGCTTCATCACGCCCGCCGTGCCCCGCCCCTTCGTGGTGCCGGTCACATCGACGAACTCGACGCCATCGAACAACTCGACGGTCAGCACCTGGCCAACCTCGGCCCCGTCATAGACACCACGCAGCTCCCGCACGAACCGCTGGGGCTCGCAATTTGCCTTGGCAGCGGCAGCGACACCCCCCTCGGCCTGACGCTTCGACCGCCGGCTGTCGAGCTTGGCGACCTGCCCGCGAACCGCCTTGCTGGCGAGCCGCCGAGGCTTGTCCCTGAAACCCAACTGCACGGCCGCATAGCCGTCACGATCAGCGGACCGCACGAGGACTACGGGGCACGGGCCAGCCTCGATCACGGTCACAGGGACCACGACGCCATCGGCGTCGAAGATCTGTGTCATGCCGACCTTACGGCCCAGCAGACCCTTGCGCCCAGTTTTGTCCGGCACTGACTTCGTCGTTGCAGCCATGATTTCGATCGCTGTAAGGGATTCATGGCCGGAGAAAACGGATGCCAACGACGCCCGCCGAACGAACGCCGCACGCATCTGCCTTCGATCACGCTCGAAGCCGTGGGCTGCGGGAGCACCCGGAATCATTCCTCACCCTCGCGGGCGGAACGACCTAGGCCTTACCCACAACGCCTTCCAAGCATGCCGTGCCGTGTGCTCCAACAATTCCTGATGAATTCGCTTTTCGACGCCGCGACCACGCGACCCCGAATGAACGCTACCTCGATGATGCCTTGATCTTGATGTCGACGCCCGCAGGCAGGCTCAACTTGTTGAGTGCCTCGATCGTCTTGGCGGTCGCCTGCACGATGTCGATCACCCGCTTGTGGGTGCGAATCTCGTACTGCTGCCGCGCCTTCTTGTCGATGTGGGGGCTGGAGAGCACCGTGTAGCGCTCGATCCGAGTGGGGAGCGGAATCGGCCCATGGACCTCGGAATTGGTCCGCTTGGCCGTATCGACGATCTCCGCCGCGCTCTGGTCGAGCACGGCGTGGTCGTAGGCCTCCATGCGGATGCGAATGATTTCCTGCGTCGGACCGGCCACGTCATGCACTCCAGTTCGCGATCGAGTCGGCTGTCGCACTCAACAGCCCGAACCCGGATCGCATCCATTGTTCGCAGCCAGTCGCAGGACAAAGCCCGCGCCGACCGAAAAGAAGCCCCGCGAAGGGCCCTGTTCCAGCCCGCCAACGCCCATCCGTGAGGAGGGCAGGCGAAGCCGCGTGTGGGTCTTGGAATTTAAATGTCGGCTGGAGCGATGTCAACATGCTGGAATTTTCAGGCCCGCCGGCATAATCCGCGCGAGCGATCATACGAATGCGTCGGCCGTTTCCGCCGGGGCCGGACCGTACCGTAGAGGGGCCATCGTGAAACTCGCCCGGCCCTGGCTCACGCTCCGCACGGCCGCGGAATAGCCGAACATACTCGCCAAGGGCGCCTCGGCCGTAAGCACGTTCACGCCGCCGCGGATTTCCGTCGCCGTGATGATCGCCCGGCGCTGCTGGAGGTCGTTGATAACGTCGCCGAGATGATCTTCCGGCACCGTCACCTCCACCTTCATGAGCGGCTCGAGGAGCACGCTCCCCGCCTCGGCGAGCATTCGATCGACCGCCTCGGCGGCTGCCATGCGAATCGCCACGTCTGACGGCGGCGGATCCGGGATTGGGCTCTCCAGGACGACGATTCGTACGGCCCACAGCGGGCAGCCCTTGAGCCCGCCCCGCTCCGCACTTTCCCGCACCGACTGCGTCATCGTCGCGGCGAGCTCCGCCAGCGATTCGCTCTCCGGAAACCAGCCCTGTTCCACCGTCACGCCCCCCTGCTCTGCCACTGGTTCCGCCCGCAGCGTGACCGTGGCCTGCAGGTTCTGGCCGCCCACCTGCCGGTTGATGCTCGCACTCACCGTGACGGTCTTCGCTAGCGTTTCCTTGTAGCTCACCCGCGGCTTGTGCACCCGGCAATGGAGTTTGAAATCCCGCTCCAGTCGATGGCGGATCACCTCGAGATGCAGCTCGCCCATGCCGGAGATCAGCGTCTGCCCCGTTTCCTCGCTCTCGATCGCGCGGAAGGTGGGATCCTGCCGCTTCATCATCTCGAGCGTCTCGGCCAGCTTCTTCCGCTCGAGGCTGGTCTCGGGCTCGATCGCCATCGAGATCACGGTCTCGGGGAACTGGATCGTCTCCAGCACGATCGGATGAGCGGCGTCGCAGAGCGTGTCACCCGTGATGCTCGCCCGCGGGCCAATCACGCCCACGATGTCGCCGGCCGACGCCTCCTCGATCTGCTCGCGGCGATCGGCCTGCACGTGCCACAGTTGGGCGACGTTTTCCTTTTTCTGCCGGAGCGGATTCCAGGCCCGACTGCCCGCCTTGAGCGTGCCGGAATAGACCCGCACGAACGAGAGATCACCGTGCTTTTCCGCGACGATCTTGAACACGAGTCCGCAGAATGGCTCCTTGGGATCAGGCTTCCGGGAGACCGTCTTCGGTGGCCCCTTCTTGGGGTCGAGAGTCGCCGGATCGAGTCCCGTGACCGGCGGCACGTCGGCCGGGCTCGGGAGATACCACGCCACCGCGTCGAGCACCGGCTGCACGCCAATGCAGTCGAGGGCCGAGCCGGCGAGCACCGGCACCACCTGCCGCGCAATCGTCGCCTGGCGGATCGCCTTCCGCATGAGTTCCGGGGGGATCGGGGCCTCGTTCATCGCCAGCTCGGCGATCTCGTCGGAGAAGTCGAAGAGCGTCGACACCAGGTGCTCCCGGTATTCGGCGACCACGTCGGCAAGTTCGTCCGGAATAGACCCGCGGGCGATGGCCGGGAGGGCTGCGCCGCCGGCGAGCGCCTCGTCCTTCGGCGGAAACGTGAGCAATTGCATCTCGACGAGATCGACAAGCCCGCGAAAGGGGTCCTTCACATGCGGCGGCCCCAGGCCCAGCGGCACGTGCAGCACGAGCGGCTTGGCCCCGAGCCGCTTCTCGATCTGGTCCACCGTGCCGAAAAAATCGGCCCCTTCGCGGTCGAGCTTGTTGACCAACGCGATCCGCGGCACTCCGTACTTGTCGGCCTGCCGCCAGACCGTCTCGCTCTGGGCCTCGACACCTTCCCGGGCCGAAAACACGACGACCGCCCCGTCGAGCACCCGCAGGCTCCGCTCGACTTCGGCCGTGAAATCGACGTGCCCCGGCGTATCGATCAGGTTCACGGTCACGTCCCGCCACTGGAACGACACGGCGGCCGAGTAAATCGTGATCCCGCGCTCCTGTTCCTCGGGGTCGAAGTCGGTGATCGTGGTGCCCCGATCGACCTCACCGAGCCGGTGGCTCGTCTTCGTGAAAAAGAGCATTCGCTCCGTGAGCGTGGTCTTGCCGGCATCGATATGGGCGACGATGCCGATATTGCGGGTCGATTCGAGCGAGCGGGGCATGGGAAACCTGGGGGCGGGCGCGATTCGGGCGGGGTTGCCAGATCATTCACCACACGGCGGCCCGCGCCAACTCAATGAAACCGCCGGTCGGGTGCACGTGCTCGCCGCGTGGTCCTGTCACGCCGTGACAGGCTGCTGCACCGGTCACGGCGTGACCGGGCTACCTTAACGCCGTGAGGGGCTGCCCGTGCCCCGGGAGCCGGCGTTTGCCGCCGAGCGCAGCCAGGATGGCGGAGCGAAGGCGGCATCGAGCGAGCGAAGGCAGGATGCCGTAGCGAGCG
>JBAVTF010000105.1:0-52174 GCA_049695995.1 Pirellulales bacterium
GGGCCGCACGGGCCGCGGGAGGGGCCGCGGACGGGGGGCCGCGCGGGAGGGGAACGGGGACGGGGGCCGGGGACTCGACCGGCGACGGCCCGCGGGGGGCCGGGCCGGGAGGGAACCGTCGGGGGGAACGGAAGTCGTTGCCCGTCATGGCACAGGGGCACCCCCCGACGCGCCCCCCGCCCCCGCGCGAGAAATGTCACGTACCCCTCCTGGATTTTTTCCCGATTTCGGTTTCGGAACGCGGCTCAGCTCCTCGAGGCCCGCCAGACACGGGGAGGTCTGGTGCCACAACTTCGCCAAACACGGGAAAAACGAAGTTGTGGCACCACTCGTAATGCAGCGCTGGCCCTCCGCCCTGTCCTGCCCCGTCCGTCGCTGCAGACCCCGCCTGGTGACACAACTTCGCCAAACCCGAGCGAAACGAAGTTGTGGCACCACTCGTAGTGCGACACGGTCGTGCTCCCTGCCTCGCTGCCCCCGGGTGCTGGCGACCATCCCTGGTGACACAACTTCGCCAAACCCGGGCGAAACGAAGTTATGGCACCACGTATGGTTTCAGAGCACCCCTGCGGCTGCCCCCGGAGACCACGGCGAGACTCGGAGCGTGTGGTGCCACAACTTCGCCAAACACGGGAAAAACGAAGTTGTGGCACCAGGGGGTATTCCCGGTGACGCCGAGTCGACGTCGCGCTGGCCGGGAAAGCGCAGACACGAGTGGTGACACAACTTCGCCAAACCCGAGTGAAACGAAGTTATGGCACCAGGGGGATGCCAGATGAGGTGTAACCGCCCCGCCTTCGCGGCCGGCGCCAGCCCGCTGACAGGCGAGAACCCCGAGAGCTTCCTACGGGCTAAACGACTGCTCGCGCCTGGCGAATCCCGGGCCAAAAAAGCGCAAGCGAGGTTTGCGGGGGTGCCCTTACGATCTGACGCATGGATCGAAAGGAGCGAGTCATGACGCGTCATGAGCCGTCATGAGCCGCGTGTCACGCCGCTGAAAGGAGTCGTTGATGAGAGACCGTGAGTCACCGGATCGGCCTCATGCACCGCGTTCCCCCGAGCGGGCCCCGAAGGAAAACCCGTTCTTCCGTGGCGGCAAAACTGACGGCCGAACCCGCCGCCTGGTGCTGCGGCCTAGGGACGCGGCCAAGGCCCTCGGCCTCAGCATGTCGACCTTCAACCGGCTCGCCAGGGCCGGCGAAATCCAGTGCATCCGGCTCGACCGCATCAAGCTCTATCCCATGGAGGTCCTCGAAGCCTGGCTGAAGGCCAAGCTGGAGGGCGATCGAGACGAAAAGGCCCGTCCATAAAGTCCCTCAGGAAGCCATAGTGCCGGCACCTGGTACCGCTACGTCGAAAACGGCGACGTGCCCCAGCCTGTCCGGTTCGGTGGGAGCGCGACGTGGCAACGCGAAGAGATCGACGAGTGGATCCGGGCGGGCTGACCCCGCGTCAGAAAGGATGCCGAATCATGACCAAGCCCAAGCGTGTTCGAGCGGTGGATCAGTCTCCGGACAACGCGACCGACTTTCCCGAGGCTCTCGACCGCCTCGATCCAGCGGCCCACGACAAGCGGGGCCGTCTCCGGCGGCCCGGGCGCGATTCCGCCAGAGCCGCTTTTCCAAAACCTGCTCGTGCCGGTGCGTTTCAAAACCTCGCCTATGACCGACCGATGTCGCTGCCCTCCGCGGCCGCCTACCTCGGCAGGATCACCGGCGAGACGCCGCATGTCTCGACGCTCTGGCGGTGGTGCTTGAAGGGCTGCAAGGGCGTGACGCTCGAGAGTATCTGCATCGGTGGCAAGCGGTTCGTCACGGCCGCCGCCATCGATGATTTTATAGACGCTTCGACGCGGCGCCGGCCGGATGGACAGATGCCCCCTCCGGCTGCACCGCCGCGGCCACCCGCGCACGTCATGCGGCACAACGAGCGCCGCCGCGCCGAGATCGAGGCGGCCAAGCGTCGGCTCGACGAGCTGACGGGCGTCACGAAGCGGTCCCGGCCAGGACAACCGGGCAGCGCGGCTACCCGATCTGCCGAATCACCTGTGCGGCCAGAGCCTGATTCCGCTCGGCGTAGACCTGGGTGATGTCGGCGGTCGAGTGACCGAGGACGACCTGCGCTGCCTCGAGGCCGAACTTCTTTCGGATCTCGGTGGCAGCGGCGTGCCGCAGTTGATTGGGCGACCAGTCGGGGATCGGCGTGGCCTTGGGGTCTTTCGCCTTGCGGTCCTTGTTGAGCAGCCCCACGGCTCGCGTGATCGCGTGGCGGTACGACGCCGTGTCGTAGGCGTCGCGGGGTCGGCGGCGACCGTGCCGCTTTGGCTTCCGGGCCCGCTGCGATGGCGTGAGCGGTGACTTTCTCGCCAGCCGCCGCAGCGCACTCCGCTTCCGCTCAGCCTCCTTCGGCGAGAAGCAATATGCCTCTGCATCTCGCAGCAGATACTTCTGGATGAGTTTCTGAGCCCGTGGGCCGATCATGATGACACGGTCGGCGTCGCGCCAGCTGTTCTTGTGATTCGGCGGCTGCCACTTCCACGTGAGGCCGCTGCGGTCGATGTCGGCGGGACGCAGGCCACACACCTCGCCCGGCCGAGAGCCGGTGAGTCGCTGGAACCGGATCATGTCGGCCACAACCTCGGCGAGATACGGCAGCGTCGCCTCGACGATCTCCTCGTCGATCGGTTTTACCGGCGGCAGTTCCGGGGCCACGGTCCGCCCCTTCTTCAGCGGCTCGACGGTCTTGAGCGAGTTGTAGGTGCCGCGGGGAACGAGCTCCTGAGACTCCGCCCATTGAAAGACGCGGCGGACGTGCTTCAGGATCGCATTGCACCCGACCCGTGGCCGGCCGGCAGCCGCCTCGGAGTCGCGGATCATGCCCAGCCGTTTGGGACCGAAGCTCGAGGCGAGCGTATCGTCGAAGGGCCGCAGAGCCCGCGATGCCTGCAGCGCGTTGCCATAGGTGCTCGTCTGCTTGCCGGACGGGTCGCGGTAGTAGGTCTGGCAGTACTCGAGGTAGAGCGTGCCCAGTTCGGCAACCGTGAGGGCGTCGGGGGCGCGGACGTCATCAGCGGGCGGCCCGTGCCGGGCAACGGTCGGCCGTGAGGGGCTGACCACGACCTCGGTGACGGGCTCGGCAACAGACTTGGCGACGGGCTCGGATCGCGTCGAGTCGATTCGGCCTGTTGCCAGGTACTCGCCGATGAGGCGGTTGTAGGCCAGCTGGGCTTCCGGGGAGCCCCACTTGCCGAGCCAGTAATCGCGGCCCTTGATCCAAACGCGGGCGCGACCGCTGGCCTTGTGGTGCTGAAGAGAGGGGACGGAGCCTTGTCGTCGGCGTGGCATGAAGTGACCCTCGGAAACGTTTATTGGGTCAGACCCAATAAACTGACCCAATAACTTGGGATTCCCGAAGGCACTGCCGACCGTCGGCAGGTATCCGAACCGCTTGCGCGGCAAGGCTTTTCGAACCAGTCGGGGCGACAGGACTTGAACCTGCGACCTCTTGACCCCCAGTCAAGCGCGCTAGCCAGACTGCGCCACGCCCCGAAACAGCCGGGAACCCACAATGCAATCGGCACTGCCGGTACCCGACCGCGACACTATCGCACAACAAGCCGCAGGGTTCAACACGACTTGCCGTCCGCCACGCACGGGCCGCTTACACGCGGGCCGACGCGCCCGCCTTGCCCGCGGCACGCCCCGCCGGAGCTACTGCCCCCAGCCAGTTCCAGAGCGCTGCGGCCGCCGCGCCGCCGGTATAGCCCAGCACTGCCGTCGCCGCCAGCAGGAGCGCCGCCAAACCCGGATCGAACGGCTCCACCACCACCTCCGACTTCATCGCGTGCATCCGCAGCACGAAGTCGGCCACCCGCTGCGCCTGCCCTGATGCCACGAGCGCCAGCCAGATCGCGTGCCAGCCTGTGAGCATCACCGCCGCCACAACGCCCAGCCGATTCGGATCGACATGTCCCAGTCCCATCGCACACCTCCGCGAGTCTCGGTTGCGCCTCGGCATCCAAGCCCTGTCGGGCCACGCGACGGATCCCTGCGGCCCCGCTGAACCCTACGACCGCGTTGCCCCCGGATGCCAGCGGCCCACGGGACCACGATGATTCGCCGGTTCCCCGCTGCCTCTCGCCAATCCTTCCCCGGATCGACACACTTGTGCGACGGCGGTCTGCTCGGCCGCCCGCCTCGGCCCCCTCCGGAACCGCATCCGATGACTGCCTTCGCCGGCCGGCTCGCCGCCGCCATCACCGCCCGCCGCTCCCCCGCCTGCATCGGCCTCGACCCTCGTCGCGATTCGCTTCCTCCCTCGCTCGACGCCGGCTCCGCCACCGACCCGCGCACGCTTGCCGCAATCTTCGCCCGCTTCTGCTGCGAAGTGATCGACGTCGTCGCGCCACTCGTGCCGATCGTGAAGCCGCAGCTCGCCTGCTTCGAGGCCCTCGGCCCCCACGGCATGACGGCGCTCGCCGAGGTGATCGAACACGCGCGGTCGAAGCAGTTGCTCGTGCTCGCCGACGGCAAGCGGGGCGACATCGGCTCCACCGCCGAAGCCTATGCCGACGGCTGGCTCTCCGGCCCGTGGGCCGCCGACGCGGTCACCGTGAACCCCTACCTCGGCCTCGACTCGGTCGAGCCCTTCGTGAAGACGGCCGAGGCGCGACACGCCGGCATCTTCGTGCTCGTGAAGACGTCGAACCCGGGCAGCAAGGATTTCCAAGACCTGCGGTGCGACGGCAAGACGATCTACGAGCATGTGGCGGCCGGCGTGGAGCAGCTCGCGACGCGGACGGCTGCCGGTGGCCGATACGGCGCGGTCGGCGCAGTAGTAGGGGCCACGTGGCCGAAGCAGCTCGACGAACTGCGGGCCGCGATGCCGCACACCTGGCTGCTCGTGCCCGGCTTCGGGCGCCAGGGGGGCCGGGCCTCCGATGTACAGACGGCGTTTCATGCGGATGGGCTCGGGGCGCTGATCGTGAGCGCCCGCGACGTGATCTTTGCCCACGCCCGGCCGGAGATGAACGCGGGGCTCGCGGACGGGCAGTGGCAGACGGCCGTCGATCGGGCCTGCCATGACATGATCGAGCGGCTCGCCGCGGATACGCCCGCGGGGAAGCTGCGGTGACGAGGATGGGGATCGTGCATCCCTAGTCGCCATCCCCTCGCTTCCGCTCAGGGCTTGGATGGGGCGGGGGGATCGCCTCTACGCTGATGCGTGGATGATCTGCGTGATCAACGGGAGCAGCTGCTTCTTGCGGCTCACGACGTTCTTCAGCGAATAGAGCCCGCGGTCGAGTCGCGGATAATTGACGTCTTCCCAGGCGTCCGACTCCTGCGAGAGCAGCAGCAGCGAGCCGTTCGTCACGACGTCGGTCACGAGGAGCGCCGAAAACGCCAGCTTGCTCCGCTTCGCAAACTCCTCGAGCGCGGCCCGCAGGTCGTCCTTCCGCTCCCAGAACAGGTCGAAGCCGTTCTCCTCGATCTGCGAGATCGAGAACCGCACCCCCTGCTCCGAGAACTCCTTGCAGTCTTCGCGAATTACCTCCGCCGGCGTGCTCGACCGCAGGGCCGAGCCAATCTCGAAGAACTCGCGAGCATAGGCGTCGAGATCCGCACCACAGAGCCCCTTCAGCCAGCCGAGGATGTCGCGATCGACGTCGGTGGTCGTTGGGGACCGCAGGTTGAGCGTGTCGGAGATGATGCCCGACGCCATGCAGAGGGCGATACCCGGCTTCGGCAGGATGCCCGCTGCCCGAAACTGCCGGGCTACGAGCGTGCAGGTGGAGCCCACCGGCTCGTTGATGAAGCGGATCGGCTGCGTCGATTTCAGGCCGCCGCCGAGCCGATGGTGGTCGAGCACCTCCACGATCTCGGCCTCGTCGGCCCCGGCCACCGCCTGCCCCAGCTCGTTGTGATCCACGAGCACGAGCTGCGGCTTCGGTGGGCTGATCAGGTCGGTCTTGAACGCCAGCCCCACGAGCGTGCCGTCGTCGCCCACCACCGGAAACACCGGCTGCGTCGACCGCTCCACGAGTTCACGGGCCTCGGCCACCGTCGCCCGGCCCGGCACCGTGATCACGTCGCGGGCCACCACCGGATCGATGAACTGCGACGACTTGAGCCGCAGCGTGGTGTTGACGGTGTCGAACGGGCTCAAGATCAGCGACACGCCCCGCGCCTTCGCCAGCTCGATGAGGCCGCTCGTCACCTTGAAGCCGCCGGTGATCACCATTGCCCGCACGCCCTGCTCGATCGCCGGTAGCTGGATCGTGGGGCGGTCACCGCAGACGACGATCAGCCGCTCGCTCGGATACCGCTGCATCCGCTCCGTGAAGCCCTCGGCGCTCATTGCGCCGACCATCACGAGCAGCTCGTCCCGCCGGTCGGGCTCCACGGCATGCAAGAGCGTGCCGCCGAGCACGTCGCACATCTTCTGCAGGCTCGATGACACCGTTCGCGCGAGCGTGACGTCGGCCGCCTCGTGGAAGAACAGGTCCATGAGGTCGAGTACCGAGAGGACGCCCACCACCTGGCGGCGGTCGTCCACCACGGGGATCGCCCGGAGGTCTCCCTCCTTCATCCGCTGATATGCCTCGTAGAAGACGTCGCCGAACGACGCGGTGACGACCCCGCGGCGGCAGACGTCCTCCACCTGCGGCCGCACGTCCATCACGATCCGCGGCGCGGGCAGGCCGGCCCGCTTCAGCACGTATTCCGTCCGCTTGTTCGGCGGACCACAGCAGGCCGCTACGGCGTCGGGCCGCGTCGTCTGCTGGAGCAGGTCGGCGTAGGCGATCGCGGAACAGATGGCATCGGTGTCGGGATTCCGATGCCCAAAGACCAAAACACCCATGGAGGAGCTCAGATCTCGCCGGGGGCTTGGAGCCAGCAGGCCAGCGACGGATCCCACGACAGGACCTCGGCGGGCGTAAAATAGATTTTGATCTCGCGTTCGGCCGACTCGGGCGAATCGGAGGCGTGAACGAGGTTCATCTGCCGGCTCGCGCTATAGTCGCCACGAATCGTGCCGGCCGCCGCCTTGAGGCCGCTGGTCGCGCCGAGCATCTCGCGGACCACGCGAATCACCTCCGGCCCGCCGAACACGGCCGCCACCACGGGCGACGCGGTGATGAACTGCTCGAGCCCCGGATAAAATGGCTTCTCGACGTGCTCGGCATAGTGCTGCTTGGCCATCGCGGGCGTGATCCGCAGCATCTTCATGGCCAGCAGTCGCAGCCCCTTCTCCTCGAACCGCGTCAGAATCCGCCCGACGAGCCCTCGCTCGAGGCAGTCGGGCTTCAACATCACGAACGTCTTTTCCATGCCGTGCTCTCCGCCAGGGTGTGTGCTTTGAATGCCGTCGTTTTACCGCCCAAAGTGTAGATAGCGTCAGCGGACGCTCACAACGGCATTCGCCGGCCTCGCACGATGCGGTGGATCAGCCTTGTACCCACGGCACCGCGGGCCTACCGTCTGCCAACCCATCGGCCCCGACTCGACCATGCGACTCTCATTCCTCACCCACACGCCGCGTCGACTGCCATGCCCGTGGCTCGTGGTCTGCCTCGCGGCAGCCCTGCCGGCGAGGGCGGCCGACATGCCGCCCCATCTCGTGGCCAAATTCACGCGGCACGTGCAGCCGCTCCTGCTCAACAAGTGTGCCGCCGGTGCCTGTCACGGCGGATTCGCGTCGCCCGCACTCCAGCTCCGCCGCGGCTACGGCAACGCCAACCTCGATCGCACGACGACGCTCGCAAACCTGGCGGCGTTTCTCGAGGCCGTGGGCCCCGACCGCGATCCGCAGCGGCTCGTGGCCACGCTCTCGGTCAAGCATCCGACCTCGGCGGGCCGCAATGGACTCGTGGCCTCGCCGCTCTCGGCCCAGGAGCGGACCACGCTCGAAGGCTGGCTCGCGTCGGTTCGCGCCGCCGACCGCCCCGGGATGTTCGACCCGGCAGTCACGCCTGCCTCTGCCAGCATTGCGGAACCGCCGGCTCCCAAGCCCAACCGGCTTCGCGACCTCCTCGACGCCGCCGCCAACCCGCCGCAGCTCCCGCCGCCGCAGGAACCACAGGGCGTCATTTTTAAACGCGACGCCGGCGAGTGAGCACCGCCCATCGCGGTCACACTTGGAGGCGGCCCTCGATGACGGCCTCGAGGAACGGGCGGTTACCCTGCAACAGGTCGGGGTGCTCGAGCATCTCCTCGGCCGACAGCCAGAGGATTTCACTCACTTCCACTGGATGCGGCACGAGTTCGTGCTCCGCGCCGACGAACTTCACCGTCCACCATGCCAACGACGTGCCCCACTCGGTGACGTTTCGCCACACGCAGTCCACGGCCTCCACATGCGCCGCCACCTCCTCGCGACATTCCCGCACGACGGCCTCGTCTTCCCGCTCGCCCGGCTCGATGTGGCCGCCGGGGAAGCAGATCGTGCCGCCAGCCGCGACGGTGGCGCCGCGGCGGATCGTGAGAAACCGTCCGTCGCGATGCGTGATCGCCACGACGCCGAACTTGCGCGGGCGGATGCTGCCGGAGTCGCTGGACACGGTAGGAACGCGTGGTGCGGGGAACGGCTGAAAGGAGGACCGCGTCCTTGCGGCCCACCTGCATACACTACACTGTCCGGTCGCTTTTTTCCCCGCACCCCCGCCTGCTGCCCATGGAAACCGCTCCGCGGCCGAAAGGCCCGTCCAACGTCCCGCCCGTCCTCGGCAAGCCGCTCGGCATGCCGATGGTGGTGCTGCTGATCCTAGCCGCCGTCGCCCTCGCCACGTTCCTGTCCGGACAGGCCACCACCGGCCGCACACCGATCCGCTACGACGAGTTCGTGGCGCAGGTGAAGGGGGGCAACGTCGCCGCGATCGAGTTGGCGGGCGACCACGTGGAGGGAGAGTTCGTGGCCGAGATGCCACCCGACCCGGCGCTGGGCCGCAAGGGAGGCCGTGGCTTCCAGCTCGATCTCAATCCCTATCTCCGCGAGGGCTTCGACAAGCTCATGCAGGAGCACGACGAGATCAAGAAGATCAGCCGCACGCCCACCGATGGCACCGGCTTTTTGATGGGCCTCTACCTGCTCGTGCCGCTCCTGCTCATGGCCGGCTTCTGGATGACGCTCCGCCGGGCCCGCGACCCGCTCGGCAACACCGGCTTCCTCGGCGGCTTTTCCAAGTCGCCCGCCAAGCGCTACGGCGCCGGCGACAAGCAGGTGACGTTCGCTGACGTGGCGGGCCTGGAGCAGGTGAAGGCCGACCTCCAGGAGATCGTGGAGTTTCTCAAGGATCCCAAGAAGTTTCAGCGGCTCGGCGGACGCGTGCCAAAGGGCGTGCTGCTCATGGGGCCGCCGGGCACGGGCAAGACGCTGCTCGCGCGGGCCGTGGCGGGCGAGGCGGGCGTGCCCTTCTTCTCGATCTCGGGCAGCGAGTTCATCCAGATGTTCGTGGGCGTGGGCGCCTCACGGGTCCGCGACCTCTTCAAGACGGCGAAGGACGCTTCTCCCGCGATCCTGTTCATCGATGAGATCGATGCCGTCGGACGCGTCCGCGGCGCGGGCCTCGGCGGCGGCCACGACGAGCGGGAGCAGACGCTCAACCAGATCCTCTCCGAGATGGACGGCTTCAGCCCATCGGAGTCGGTGATTATCCTCGCGGCGACCAACCGGCCCGACGTGCTCGACCCGGCGCTTTTGCGGCCCGGCCGGTTCGACCGCCACGTGACGGTCGATCGCCCCAACCAGAAGGCCCGGCTCGCCCTCTTCAAGGTACACACGAAGAACGTGCCGCTGGCCGCCGACGTCGATCTCGAACGGCTCGCCACGGCCACCGTCGGCCTCACCGGCGCCGATATCCGCAACCTCGTCAACGAGGCGGCCCTTTGGGCCACGCGGCACGACAAGGACGCCGTCGATTCCTCGGACTTCGACTACGCCCGCGACAAGGTGCTCATGGGACCGAAGCGGGAAGAGATCCTGACGGGCCGTGAAAAGAAGATGACCGCCTACCACGAGGCGGGCCACGCGCTGGGCGCCTGGCTCTTGCCGGGCGTGGACAAGCTCCACAAGGTGACGATCATCCCGCGGGGCCGGGCCCTGGGCGTGACGCAGCTCGTGCCTGAGGAAGACCGGATGAACATCGGCGAGTCGGACCTGCTCAACCGCCTCGTGTTCATCCTTGCCGGCCGCGCCGCGGAGAAGCTCGTGTTCGGCGAATACTCGGCCGGCGCGGAGAACGACCTCGTGCAGGCCACGCGGATCGCCCGCAAGATGGTGGCCCACTGGGGCATGAGCGAGCGAGTGGGGCCGGTGGCCTGCGCCAGCTCGAACGAGCATCCGTTCCTCGGTCGCGACGTCTACGAGCAGCGGGAGTTCAGCGAGCGGACCGCGCAGATCATCGACGAGGAGGTCTCGCGGCTGTTGAACGAGGCGGCCGAGCGGGCCACGAAGCTCCTGACCGACAACCGCGACAAGCTCGACCGGCTCTCCGACGAACTGGAGAAGCAGGAGATGCTCGACGATACGGAAGTCGTGGCCATCATCGGCCCGGCCACGCCGCGGCGGGGTGTCGATCCCGCCGAGACGGGCACCGTGCAGGCCGCCCGCGAGCCACAGGCCGGCTGACGTCACTTCGCAGCACACACTCACTGGCAAGGACTCGCCCGATGCCGATGCTCTCGCACGCCGTCTATTTCACGCTCAAGAACCGCACCCCCGAGGCGGCGGCCACGCTCGTCGCCGCCTGCCGGAAGTATCTCACCGGCCATCCGGGCACCGTCGCCTTCTCGGTTGGCACGCTTGCCGACTATGACCGTGCAGTGAATGACCGCGACCACGACGTGGCCATCACGATCGTGTTCGAGTCGCGTCCCGCCCACGACGCCTACCAGGTGAACGACCGCCACGAGCAGTTCATCGCCGAGGCGGCGCCGACGTGGGCCAAGGTCCGCGTATTCGACGCCGACCTCGCCGAGTTCACGGCGTCGTAGCCACGTCACGCCGTGATATGCTGTTTTCCCGCGAGTCCTGGGCACGTGGCCTAGTCTCGCTGCTCCCAGCCCCCTGGACCATCGCATGAACGCCGACGCCGCCGCAGGTCAAGCGCCGCAGACGAATCCCCTCTACGAATTCTCCCCGCGCGACCTCATCACCGCCTACCAGGCCGGCGACTACGACGCGATGTCGCGGCAGCTGCTTAGCGTGCTCGATTACCTCCGCGACACGACCTTCCAAACGCTCGACGTCCGCACCGTCCACGCTCTCAACGCGTTCACGAAGCACTTCCTCTACTTCTTCACGCAGGAAGACTTCAGCCCGAGCGACACCGACCTCGCGGCCTTCGTGGCCCGCAACGCGGTGATCGCGAACCTCGCTGCGATGACGGAGTTCGGCTCGACCGACCCGTTCGTGCAGATCCTGCTCGGCCAGAGCCGCAACTTCACCAAGCTGCTGGCGATCTACTCGCCGCGCAACCGCATCCACATCGACCCGCGGCTGCTGTTCAACACGAATCCCGTCCTGGCCACGAAGTGGTACTTCGCCTGCGTCGAGAACTACCGCTCCGACTGCGCCGACAAGGGCACGCTCGAGAAGCTGCGGGGGCACATCCGCTACGAGGACGACCGCATGAGCGGTGAGCTCGGGGCCAGCCACCACACCTACTTCGGCGCCACCTACATCGATCACGAGCACGATTACCTCGTGAAGCAGCGGATCAACCGGCTGTTCCAGTCGACGCCGATCGCCCGCCGGCAGATCACGAACACCCCGAAGCCGAAGCGGATCGCGGTGATCACCGCCATGTGGTGGCCCGGCCAGTCGGTCTATCGCTCGCAGGCCCCCTTCATCCATGCGTTGGCCAAGGACCACGAGCTCGTGCTGATCCACCTCGGCCGGCCGCGGAGCGACATCGACACCCGCGGTTTCGCGGAAGTGCGGTCCTACAACGCATCGGGCGACGCCACCGACCTCTCGGCGATCGATCCCAACGACTTCGCCATGGCCTATTTTCCCGACATCGGCATGACGATCGAGAGCCTGATCCTGGCGAACATGCGGATCGCCCCGATCCAGGTGAGCAACTACGGCCATCCTGTGAGCACGTTCGGCGCGAAGATCGACTACTGGATAGGCGGCCGCGACACCGAGGACCCGAACCGGGCCCAGGAGCACTACTCCGAGCGGCTCGTGCTCATCCCTGGTTGCGCGCAGGCCCCCGTGCCGATCACTCATCCGCTCGCCTACCCGCAGCTCCCCGAGACGCCGGTGATCATCGACTGCTCATGGGCGGGTCAAAAGATCAATGACGACCACCTGCAGCGGCTGGCGGAGATGGTGCGGCGGGTGCGGACCCCGGTGCGGTTCAAGTTCTTCCCCGGCGGCTCAGTGCTGGAGAATCGCTACCTGCCCTTGAAGAAGGCGATCGACGCCGTCCTCGGGCCGCATCGCGTGCAGGTGTTCGGCAACATTGGCTACCCGACCTACATGACGGAGCTCGAGGCCGCCCACTTCGCCCTCGATGCCCATCCGTTCGGGGGCTACAACACGGCGGTCGATCTGCTCACGCTCCGCAAGCCGATCGTCACGCTCGAGGGCAACAGGTTCTACAACCGCTCGACCGCCTACCTGCTGCGGAAGGCCGGGCTCGACGAACTCGTCGCCTCGACGCCCGAGGAATACATCGATCTCGGCGTCCGCATGATCGACGACGCCGGGTTCCGCGATCGGATGATCCGGCGGCTGAAGATCGCGGACCTTGCCACCACGGTGCTCAGCCACGAGCACGTTCCGTCATTCGTCCGCGCGATCGACCTGCTGCTCCAGCGGCACGACGAGTTTGCACGGCAGTCGGGCCGCGATCCGATTCACGTCGATTGATTCCGGCGGGCTCGCCTACGACGACCTCGCAAGACTGCCGTGCCGCAGACGATCCCTGCGACCACGGGAAGCATGGCCGCAGGCTCGGGCACCACCACGAGCGTTCCGGTCGCAGTGTTGAACTCCAGATACTGGTTCCAGCTGTTCCGGCCGGTTTGCCACAGGCCATCACCGGCATCGGCGAAGCTCAGCCCCGCGAACGTGGTGCCGGTGCCATCGAAACTGATCCCCGTGATCGTGCCTGCGTAATCGCCGAATCCACTGAATAGATAGAACTCCGTGCCATCCACGTAGCTCGGCGTGCCGAACATGGAGAACGCCAGCGACCCACTGCCCCACTGCAAATTGCTCGCCACCTGGGCAACCACCCGGTCATACTGGCTCACGTTGCTGCCACTGATCTGCATCACGGCCAGCGCCGCGCTGCCACTCATGGTGTAGTTGCCCACCGTGAGCGTGCCCACGCCCCCCACGCCCGGTCTGAGCGTGCCATTGGCGTCGATCAGCACCGGACCGGCGATACTTCCGGTGCCGATCAGCGTGGAGCCGCCATACACCCGGACCGCCGTATTGCCGAGTTGCCCGACCACGCTCATCGTGCCGCTGAACACGTCCGTGGCGCCCGAATAGGTGTTGGACCCGGTGATGGTCAGCGTCGCATTGCCGTATTTCTGGACCGCGCCGGTGCCGCTGATCGCGTTCACATAGGAGTAGTCGGTCTGCCGATTGAAGATGAGCAGACCGTTGTTAAGCACGTCAGTGGGCAGCGATCCGGTAGCACCGCCGACGCCGATCGAGAGGGTTCCGCCCGTGTTGAGATTGAGCGTACCGTTGGCGGCCCTGGCGAGTGTGTCGGCGACCGACACGTACCCACCGCCGCCGATCGTCAGTGTGCCAGCCCCGGTGCTGGCCGCCAGAGGATTGCCGAGGTCGAGGTTCCCGCGATACGCGAGCGTGCCGCCCGTTACGAGAACGCTACCGGTGCCGCCCGTGGCCAGCAGGTCGGCGGACCCAATGTAGCCACGCGCCGCGGACACATTGCCGCCGGTCTGCGTGTAGGTCCCATTGCCACCCTGGCCCACGGTGAGGCTGAGCGAACTGTACCAGTCGCCGCCCGACACGGTCACGCTGCCCCTGCCTTGGTTCACGAAATTCTGACCGCCAACCACGACCTGCCCGGTGGAGACCGAGCCGCTCAGCAACTGGAAATCACCACGCGCGTAATAGCCGATGTTGGTCAGATTGGCCACGGACAGCACGCCTCCGTTCACGATCAAGGTGCCATCACCCGTCGAATTAAAGCCAATGCTCGCACCAATGGCCGACACCGTGCCTCCGGTGATGGTCATCGTGCCAGTGCCGAAATACCCGACGTGCAGGGTGCCGTCGGGATCGGCACCAGTGGTAGACCACGAACCACTCGAAACGGTGACGTTGCCCGTGGACCCTGCGAGATAACCCACTAAACCCCGACCACTCGTGACACCACCGCCGCTGATGATGAGGTTGCCAACTCCCCCGTTCGTAGAACCCACCTCCAGGTCGTTCGTGACCTGCCAAAGGCTCGCGTTCATGGTCACAGTGCCGACACCACCCGTCGACTGGCCGATGATGGCGGCATTACTACTCAGCGAACCCCCGTTCACTGTCAGCGTGCCGACCGACTGCGTGCCGACGTACAAGGTGCCGCCGGCCGAGATCGTGCCGCTCGAGAGAGTGCCGCTGGAGAGAGTGCCCGTGGCCAGACCTTGGTAGCCGATATAAATCTGATTCGCCGCACTGAGGCGCCCTCCGGACACGTTGAGATTTGAGGTCCCCTCGTTGCCGAAGTAGATCGAATCGCTCGAGACGAAGCTTCCCGAAGTCAGCACGAGATTGCCCACGCTTCCGCCGAGTCGGGCAAAGTACGTGGTGCCAGCCGAAACGCTGCCTCCGCTGACGGTCACTGTGGTTGTGCCGAAGCGGCCAGCCGAAAGCTCACCGGACGACCAGGATCCGCCCGGACCTACGGTTACATCTCCAAACTCGCCCGGACCGACCGCAAGAGATGCATCGCCGTTCGTGACGGGACCTGCGATCGAAAGCAGCGTCGGGCTCGCACCGGAAACCTCGAGCGCACCACCCCCACCGAGAAGCGCTCCGGTTACTCCTACAGTACCGCTGTAAATGTACGTGCCACCTGTGTAGCTGTTCGTCGCCGACATCGTCACGTTCACAGGCTGCAGAAACACAACTGCCCCCGAACCGCTGATGGGCGACGAGACCGTGACCGTAGGGATGTCGGGGTTATTGAACCACAATGACCCATTATTCGTGACCGGCCCGCCGATGGAGCCGTCCGGCGCGATCAAATACACGTCGTCACCAGCGTTGATCGTGCCGCTGAACACCGTGTCAACTTCGATCGTGTCAGCCCGAGCGGCTGGCAGGCCCATCGCGAGCATCGCGACAACAAGTGGGCTATGCGCCGCCAGTCGGCGGACCCGCGCAAAACATGCATGGTGCATGGGCGAAACTTCCTTGCTCGATTTTTCCTAACGAGACGGCGCGAGACCGTCTTCGTGCTCAGCCAGTGATGTGAGGAGACGCGGACACAAAGAGACGGATGATGAGAGCCTGGTTCGCACGAGGGCGAACCCGCCATCAATGATGGGAAACATGCGTGAACGAGCTGTCCCCGGGCGCGGACGCGCCCAAGGGCGATCGGCGGCGATAGCTGGCGATACAGCATCTCCACGGACACACAATTCCGGCGCAGACCATCCGCGCACGGAGTGGAGCGTGCGCACAGACAGCCCTCGCGGGATGTCCGCAGGCACACAGCCGTCTCGCTCACACCGCACATTCGGTGCCAAACGGCCTAAAAAGGCCGAGGCTTTTAGGTCGACTGGTGAATTCACGTATTTGCCGCCGTTTCTGCGATCCCGAGGAACAAGGACCAGGCAACGCACCATTGGGGGGGTGGAGCGATTCGCCCCACTCAGCCGTACCTCATGGTAGTGAGGGTGGGGCGATTTGCCCCACCCCCCGGTTCAAATCGCCCCACAGTTCACCGAGCATGGGCAGGCCAAAGCCGCCCGACCATGGATTAGGCCGAGCAACCCCGCTATATACGATGGTTTTGATTGCCCCCGGCCATTGACTCGTGGCCGGCAATCGACCCCCAGCAGCCGACTGAGAGCCACATGGACGGCGAAGAACGCGATCCGGACGATTCCCTGGAGCGGGTTCAGGCCGCGAGCCTCACGGCCCGTGTCCCCGACGGTGTGGCCGCCGGCGTGTTCGCCACCGGCACGATCGTGTTGCAGAGTCCCACCGAGGCGATGATCGATTTCGTGCAGGGGGTTGCCAATCCCCGGCGGATCGGGGCCCGCGTGGTCATGCCACACGCCGTGGCCGTGCAGTTCTGCGAGGCACTGGCGTCGAACATCGGCCTCTATGAATCGACCTTCGGCCACCGGCCGCGCGAGCCGGAGCCGGTGCGTGCGCAGCCCGACGAGGCCGGCGCGGATCGTACGGCGGCCGGTTCGCGGGGCGACGACGACGCCGGCAAGCCGCCTGCCAGCCCAGCTGGCTCCGAGCGGCCGGGCGACGACGCGGCCGCTGGCGGGCAGCAGCCGATCGCCGATGCCTACGACCAGCTCAAAGCGACCGACGAGGTGCTGGGCGGCGTGTATGCCAACACCGTGACGATCTCGCATACGGGCAGCGAGTTTCACTTCGACTTCATCATGCGGTGTTTCCCTCGCTCGATCGTGACCGCGCGGGTGTACATGGCGGCCCCCCGTGCCCCTGCCCTGCTCGACTCGCTGCGAAGGTCACTGCGGCTGTCCTGACGGGACGACGCGTCCTTCCGAGTCCGCTCCGATGTCCACCGCCGTCGTCCTGCCCCCCGATCTCCCCTTCCTGCCCGACGGCTCGAAGCCCGGAGGCTGGTGGCACCGCGCCGCCGATGGCGAGCGGCTGGTGTGTGATCTCTGTCCCCGCGGCTGTGCGCTCAAGCCCGGCGACCGCGGCTTCTGCTACGTGCGTCAGAACGTGGACGACCAGGTGGTGCTCACGACCTACGGCCGCAGCAGCGGCTTCTGCGTCGACCCCATCGAGAAGAAGCCGCTCAACCACTTTCTCCCCGGCACGAGTGTGCTCTCCTTCGGCACGGCGGGCTGCAATCTGGGCTGCAAATTCTGCCAGAACTGGTCGATCAGCAAGAGCCGTGAAATCGAGAAGCTCAGCGAGGATGCCGGCCCCGAGCAGATCGCCCGCGCCGCCGTCGCCCTCGGGTGCCGCAGCGTCGCCTTCACCTACAACGACCCGATCGTGTGGGCCGAGTATGCGATCGACACCGCCCGAGCCTGCCGCGCCGTCGGCGTGCGGAGCGTGGCCGTGACAGCAGGCTACATCTCGCCCGAGGCGCGGGGGCCGTTCTTCCGAGAGATGGACGCCGCCAACGTGGACCTCAAGGGCTTCACGGAGGGCTTCTATCACCACCTCACGCTCTCACACCTCGAGCCGGTGCTCGACACGCTGCGCTGGCTGAAGCATGAGACCGACATCTGGTTCGAGGTCACGAACCTGGTGATCCCGGAAGAGAACGACGCCCACGACGAGATTCGGCGAATGTGCGAGTGGTTTGCCACGAACCTCGGACCCGACGTGCCCCTGCACTTTACGGCCTTTCATCCCGACTTTCGCCTGCAGCATCGGCAGGCCACGCCCCCTGAAACGCTCGTGGCCTGTCACGAGATCGCCCGATCGTTCGGACTGCACTACGTCTACACCGGCAACGTCCACGACGCCGCCCGACAGAGCACGCACTGCCCTGCCTGCGGCGACCTGGTGATCGAGCGGGATTGGTATGCCCTCGGCCGCTTCCACCTCACCGACGGCCGGTGCGGCCACTGCGGCCATGCGATCGCCGGTCGCTTCGACGCCGCTCCGGGTGACTGGGGGCCGCGGCGTTTGCCGGTGCGGATCGGCGACGTCGCGCCGTCCTCGGACCTCGTTGCGCCGTCCGCTGCGGAGGGCCGCGTGCTCGTCGAAGCCGCCGGCGGATTCGTGCTCGCCGCCGTCATCGGGCAGGAGTGGCGACCGGCCGACCCGTCACTGGCCGGCCTGGCGAACGAGCCCGTCTCCGGCGTCTTCGTCAGCCTCAAGCGACGCGGTCATCTGCGCGGCTGCTGCGGATTCCTCGGCCAGCGGGTGCCACTGATCGACGGCCTCCGCCACGCCGCTGGCCGCACGGCTACCGACGACCATCGGTTTCCACCGGTGTCGCCCGTGGAACTCGCGCACCTCGACGTCGAGGTGTGGCTCCTCGGCGCGAGCACACCGGTCGCAACTCACGGCCGAGAACGTATCGCGTCAGTCACGATTGGCCGGCACGGGCTCACGATCGCCAGCGGCGAGCGGAGCGGCCTCCTGCTCCCGGGCGTCGCGGTCGAGCAGGGATGGAGCAGCGAGGAGTTTCTCTCTCAGGTCTGCATCAAGGCGGGGCTGCCGTCCGACGCGTGGCTCGACGACGAGTCGCAGCTCGCCACGTTCGAGGGCTGGTCGATGCGACTGCCGATGGCAGATCTCCGGCTGCCCCTCGCCGGGCTCGAGCGGCAGCCGCGGTTCACTCCCGATGATCTTGGAACCCTCGCCCGGCACACGGGCCACACCATCCTAAACCTGCTTTCCGGTGGGCCGGAGTCGCCGCTGCGGGTCCACGGCGACACGGGCGTCTGCGGCGCGATCCTGCTCGTGGAGGGCGTACACGTGGGCCGGCGGATCGAGGTCGCCCGGCTCGATCCGCGGCCTACGCTGCCGCTGGGTGCAACGCTCGCCGACCTCTCTCGCGCGGTCGCGACGCAGCTTCGCGGCCTGCCGGATCTCAGCCGCTGGTGCGAGCAGTTACGGATCGGCCTTACCCTCCTCGACGACACAGCCCTCCACGGCACTCTGGCCGACTTCGACGCAGGCGGGCTGCTTCCCGCTCGCCGCGCGGCATGGATTCGCACCGAGCAGCGCCACACGATCGTCTACGACCCCGCACAAGAGCCTGCTGATCTCGTGGCCGACGCGGCCCGACTCACGGACGTATCTCAGCCAGCGGCGGCAGCCGTGCTGAGCCTCGCCGTTGCCTCGACGGAAGGCCGGCTGGAGTTTCGCCACGCTCCGCCTTCCACCGCGGCTCCGTCACGTGTCCGCCGTCCCGCACAGGCCGGCCGCTTCTACCCAGCCGATCCAAGCGAACTCGGGGCGATGCTCGACCGATTCTGGCAGCGGCCGGTGGCGGCGCCGCGGCCCTGGGCGGCCTGCATGGTGCCGCATGCGGGCCTCGTGTTTTCAGGACACCTCGCGGCCGACGTGCTGCGGCGAGTCGAGATCCCCGAGTCGATCCTGATCATTGGCCCGAAGCACACGCCCTTCGGGGCCGACTGGGCGTTGGCCCCATTCGAGCGGTGGGAGATTCCGGGCACATCGGTTGCGGGCGATCTGGAACTCTCGCATGCGCTCGCGCAGGCGATCCCTGGCCTCACGTTCGATGCTGCCGCACACGCCGAGGAGCATGGCATCGAGGTGCAGCTGCCGATCATCGCCCATGCTGCGCCGCAGGCGCGGATCGCCGCGATCGCGATCGGTCGCGCTGATCTTCGCCAGTGCCTGGAGTTCGCGGCAGGGCTTGCGAGCGTCCTCCGGCCCCTCCCGCGGCCGCCGCTACTCGTGATCTCGAGCGACATGAACCACTTTGCGGATGACGCGACCACACGTCGTCTCGACGCGCTGGCTCTGTCGGCGATGCAGCGGCTCGACCCAGCCAACCTCTTCGACGTGGTGACAGCCAACCGGATCAGCATGTGCGGCCTCCTGCCGGCGGTGATCGTGATGGAGACCCTCCGCCTGCTCGGCGGCCTCACGGCCATGCAGCCCGTCGGCTATGCAACAAGCGCCGACGTCGCGGGCGACCTTAGCCGCGTGGTGGGCTATGCGGGGGCGGTGCTGCAATGACTGGCGTTGCATTCTAGGAATGACGTCCGGGCTGCCGATGCCAGCGGCAAGTGATGGATCACCCATCACGTTGGGGCTACAACGGCCCCTGCTAGAATGATCGCCGCCCGCCACCGATCGGCAACAAAAACACGCCGGACTGATCACCCTATGCAAATGACAAGCGCGGTGGTTCTGACCGCGACCACGGGAAAGAATACCCTCGACCGCACGATCGCTAGCGTCCTGGCCCAGACGCATGAAAACGTCGTGTCATACGTGGTCGTCGACGGCGAGGAGTATTTCGCGGATGCGACAGCGATTCTCGACAAGTACCGCGGTGACCCCAGGGTCACGGTCTGTTATCTGCCCCGCAACACCGGGGCAGATAATTATTTCTGCCATCGCATCTACGGCGCGTTTCCGTTGTTGGTGAACCAGGACTTTGTGTTCTTTTGCAATCACGATGACTGGTTCGACGAGGATCACGTCGAAAAGAACGTGACGGCGTGCATTCAGAACGATTGTGCATGGTCGTTCTCACCACGAAAGATCATGGCCGAAGACGGAACCTTCGTGTGCAACGATGAATGCGAGAGCCTCGGCTTTTGGCCCGTGTGGTACAACCCGCACATGCACCACATCGATGCCAACTGCTACTGCTTGAGGCGCGATCTGGCTATTGCGGTTTCGCCGATCTGGCACAGACGCCGGGTCGAGCAGGGCAAGGCCATCAAGTGCGCCGACACGGAAATCTGCGAACACTTACTGCGCACCAAGATCAAGGGCTGTCTGACTCACGGTTTCTCGGTGAATTTCAGCGTCGGCGGCAATCAGTGGTCGCCAGGCGCCGACTTTTTCCTCCGCGGAAATGCTGCGATGGTGGAGCAAAACAGAAAGCCACCTGTGGCCTGACGGGCCGTATTGCCGCTAGTTTCCCTGGCATAAATCTGATCCCGGAATTGAACTCCGCCTACAGACGATAAAAACTTTTGCCGTGCAAACGCTCCACCTACAGCGATCAATCGAAACGATCCTCGCGAGATACTTGTGCTTTGACGCTGCAGCAAGACCGTGCTTTCGTAGCGTGGCAGCCCCTTCGTGGCAATCGCCAACTCCCGTAGGGTGCGAGCCTTTCTCGGAATTCCAGCGAAACGAACCCCCGTTTCTGCGCAATGCGGCGCCGGATTTCTTGATTCGTATCCCAAACGCCGCGGTCCTCAAGTACAATCGGACACCTTTTTGTGTCGACCTGGGGCGAGAGGAATTGCTGTGTCACAGCTCTATGGATTCAGTGTTCTGCACGCCGGAGAGCTATTGGCAATCCAGCTGCGCTTCAATGCAGGTCGCAGAGACCCTTGATCTCAAAGGGCGAGCTCTCCTGTTGGACTCGAGGTTTGGCAAGGAGTTTTATCACTTCTACTCTTCCGTTCTCGGAAGGCTTGCCAAATACCTGAGTTTCGACATGCACCTCGACGCGATTGATCATTTTATTCTCCCCGAGGCAGCGCCTTTTGTTGTTGCATGGGCGGATATTCTGGGAATTCCTCCCGAGAAGAGGCGGCACCTTTGCGAGAGGCAGATGTTTCGGACTGATGAACTTCTCGTTCCGAGCAATAACCATGAGTTCGACCACCGCACGCTCGCGTTCATACGCAATCGCATCCCGGCAAGCACCAAATCGGCTGGCTTTGAAAAAATCTATATCAGCCGCTCTCAGAGCGTGAACGGTCGTCACGTCCTAAACGAGAAGCAGGTCATCGAGCAGGTGCTATCGCCGAGGGGGTTCCGTGTAGTGCGTCTTGAAGACTTTAGTCTTTACGACCAAGCAGCGATCATGCGCTCGGCCGACACGATCGTCGCGCCGCACGGAGGAGGCCTCACGAACGTGCTTTTCTGCCGACGAGGAACGAGGATTCTTGAGCTGTTCAACAAAAATTGGATCGTGTTTTGCTACGCGAGAATCGGCGCCATGCTGGGTTTAGAACCCTTTTATCACGTCGCCGCTGATTCTCATGACATGGACATTCAGATCGATGTGAAAGCGTTTCCGGCCGTCATCGATCAATGTTTGCAATCAGCAGCCCGAGAATCCTGAAATGGCTGCCTGGCAGTTGGCCGCCGTTTTCGACCCGCGGGTCGGATGGTGGCAATGCGAGCGAGGCGAGCATGCCGTATGAGAGATGCGAGGCGCGTGTCGTTTTGTGCGCGAGGCTCAAAACGAGGTCGTGCCTCCGCATGCGGGCTCGTCACGGCTGCGAATAGTCGACCAGGCCTGTTCCCGACCAATGCCCGAGGCTGGTCATGTCCATTTTTGGATGGGGGAGGTTGCCCCACAGTTCCACCATATTCATCAACCGTATGTCGTCCATGACGATCAGCCGATTGGGCTTTGGTAAAAGTTTTTGAAGGTGCGTCATGAGCGCATGTTCGAAATAGTTGTCTTTCGGGCCATCCAAAAAGAGTAAGTCCGCACTGTTCAGCAAGGCGTAGTGTCTGTCGAAAAGCTCGGGCACAGCAAGATCGTCGAGATGCTGCGTTACGCCGCCCGTGTCGAACATCGCTTGCGTCAGGTGGCTACGGAAGTTCCTCCACGGAAGAATGTCGAATGTGTGCACGACGGCCCCCTCCGCATGCATGACGGAAGTCGCAAGTCCGGTAAAGGTGCCCACCTCAACTACGAGCGGCTCGTCGAGCAGTCGCACGAGAGCAGCGAGAAGTCGGTAGTGTTCGCCCGGATAAACATTCAGGAATTGTGCGTCGGGCGCGTCCGGGTCATGCGTACGCAGTTCTGACTTGCCAGCCTCGACCGCTGCGCGTAGTCCAAGGCTCCAAAGCCAGTTGTTTGGCTTCGAGTGATCGCTGTACGCGATGGATCGCTCGATATGCCTAACGTTGGGCATAACAATTCTCCCAAGTTCGCAGCGATGGCTCGAACTGCCAACCGTTCATGCTGACTCATCGCTGAGTGCACGTTACAGCCCCCGTGCTTTCGCAACAATGGTTACTCGGATCGCTCACGAAATAATATTTTTTCGTGTGTCCGCGTGCGTTTGGCTGGCGAAGCTGCGATGGGCCTCGCCGTCGCGCGGAATTCAGCCGCGTATGCGCCACTCGTAGAGAGCTGGTTGCATCAATCGCCATTCACCACAGCACCATCGCGTCGGCAGCGTCAGACCTGGCTCAACGCTTGTCGCGGCCCACCTCCCTGCGACCAGCGTCTCGCAAACGCCACCGCATACGCCGCGCCGCGCACCCACAGGTCCACCTGCATGGCCAGCCAACAGCCCCAGAGGCCGAGCCCCGGCAGTGGCGACAGGCCGAGTTGAGCCGCCCAGGGCAACGGCACCGCATCCCATGTGAGCCATGCCGTGAGCGGCAGCCGCACCAGGAAAAACCCAATCAGCGTGATCGCCAGCGGGGTACTCGTGTCGCCACCACCGCGGAGGGCCGACGAGAGGATGTGGCAGCTGGCCAGGGCCGGCATCGACCAGGCCGCCAGCTTGAGCACCGGCACCCCCGCGGCCACGATCGGCTCCTGCTCCGGCGTCGGACATAAAAACCGAAACAGCGGCTCTCCATATATATGGAAGCCCAGCCCCACGAGACTCATGCCCGCGGCCCCCAGCGCATAGGCCGCGAAGCCGCATCGCCGCGCCTCCTCAGGCCGGCCCGCACCGAGGTTCTGCCCCACGAGCACGCCCGCTGCGACACCGAAGGCCAGCCCGAAGGTTTCTGCGACGGTCTCCCAGCCGAGCGCGATGCCATGTGCCGCACGGGCCACATCGCCCAGACCGTTCACGGCGGTCAGAAACACCATCTGCCCCGCCACCATCGCGAAGCTCTCCGCTGCGGCCGGCACGCTGATCCGCAGGAGGCCGCGCATCACCGGCCAGTCGGGGACCAAGTGCTTCACGGTGAGCCGTAGCCCAGCGCGGCCGCAGGCGAGCACGGTCAGCACCGCCACCATGCCCAATAGCTGACTGGCGCCCGTGCCCCAGGCGATGCCGGCGAATCCCAGTCCCTCCCATTCGCCCACGCCCCGGAACCCCAGCCACGCCAACGGCAGATTGAGCAGCATCGCCGCACAGCCAATCCAGAGCGCCGTGCGCGTGTCGCCCGCGGCGGCAAGACTCGCGGTGGCCGTGCTGCCCAGAACCTGTACGGGTAGAAGCAAAAAGGTCACGCGGAGAAACTCGGCCGCGTATCGCCCCGCAGAGCCATCGAGCCCCAGCATGGCAAGCAGGACGGGCAGCGCGGCGAGGCCCGTCACCGCGCCAGCCGTCCCGACGGCCGCGGCGATGAGCAGCGCCTGATGGAAGGCGGCATTCGCCCCGCGTGTGTCATGGCCGCCGATCCGACGCGACACCAGCGCCGTGACACCCGCCGTGGCCAGCACACCGATCGTCGCCGTCATCCATGCGAGGTAGAAGCACGTGGTCTGCGCGGCCTGGAGCGCTACCTGGCTGGCGGCCGGACCGGCTCCATGCCCCGCCAGCCAGCGATCGGTGAGTTGTACGAAAAGCGCAATGGCCTGCTGAGCGGCCACAGGCCAGGCAAGCCCGCCGGCCCTCAGCCACGCGGAACGATCGGGATCGTAGAGATTCATGCCTCTCGAACTCCAAAGACTCGGCGCCGTCGGCTTCGTGCCGCAACCAGCGTTGCTTCACCATTTGCAAGGAGCGCAATTCGTTGACCGCTCATGAGACCGCTGATAGGCTCGCATCCACAAGGGCTGGGGCCCATGTTTGTCGCACGGCCCCCTCACACAACTCAGATCAGGAAAGACTCATGGCGTCTGCTGACGGCTACGTGACCGATGTGGCGTACATTCCCGGCTTCTACCCGAACATGTCGCCCTTGGCCATGCGGTATGTCGCGGCCCTCAATCGGCTCACACCTCCGAAGACGTCGGGCGGCTTCCGCTACCTGGAGCTGGGCTGCGGCCTCGGCCGCTCGCTGACCACGCTCGCCGCTGCGAACCCCAAGGGTGAGTTCGTCGGCGTCGACGTCAACAAGCTGCACACGCAGGCGATCGAAAAGGACGTGGCGACAGGCAAACTCAAGAACGTCCGCGTCGTGACGTCGGATTTTGGCGCCCTGCCGAAGGATCTGGGCAAGTTCGATTTCATCGTTGCCCACGGCGTGCTGAGCTGGGTGACGCCCAAGGTTCGCGAGCAGCTCATCGCTTCGGTGAAGAAGCACATCGCTCCCGGCGGCCTGTTCCTCGTCAGCTACAACGCCATGCCGGGCTGGGCCCACCTCCAGCCGATCCGTGCGATCCTCCGGCAATACGCCCAGCTCCGCACCGGCGACAGCCCGCAACGGCTCCGTGAGGCCCTGGCCTACCTCGTCTTCATCCGCGACAAGCAGGCCAAGTATTTCGAAGACAATCCCCGCGCCGCCCAATACGTCGATGCCCTCCTGCGGCAGGACGTCGGCTATCTCGTGCATGAATACCTGCACGAAGACTGGAAGTGCTTCTACTTCAACGAGGTCGCCGAGATGTTCGGCACCGGCGCGGGGCTCGGGTTCGTAGGTAGCCTCCCGGTGTTCACGAACTTCTGGGACCTGTGCGTGCGGCCGGAGTTCCACGAACTCTTCCGCACCACGACCAATCGGCTCGTCACCGAGGCCCACAAGGACTTCTGCGCCAACACCGCCTTCCGCTGGGATGTCTACGGCAACGGCTGCGAGCCGCTGCCCACGATCACCGAACGGCTCAAGTCAGTCGACGACTTCCACTACCGCGTGGCCCGCAAGGGAATTTCGCTCCCCTACCAGGCCAACCTCGGCGTGGTCACGTCCACCGTGCAGGGGCCGCTCTACCAGACGCTTCTCGGCGTGCTGGCCGACAAGAGCATGCGTCTCTCCGAGATCGTCAACACGAAGCAGCTCCAGGGCACGCCCAGCGAGGACGTGATGCGGGCGCTCGACGCCGGTGTGGCGATGGCGATGTTCGACGTGACGAGCGGGCCGATCGCGGCTGTCGACACCGTACCGGCGAAGGTGAAGGTGCCCCACGCCTTCAACACCTCGCTGCTCACGGCCGACTCGCTCGGCGGCCGGGCCGTGGCCCTGGCCAGCGAGTCGACGGGCACGGGGCACGCGCTGAGCGACTTCGACGCGGCGATCCTGCACGAGCTCGTGGAGCGGGGCCGCGATGGCCTTGTTGACCGCGTCGAGACGCGGCTCTCGGGCAGCGGCCGGTCGCTGCTGCAAAACGGCCAGCCGGTCGTGGACGCGGCCGTGCGGAAGGAGATCGTCGGCAAGGCCGTGACGGCGTTCGTCGACAACACGCTGCCACTCCTCATGCAACTCGGCATCGTCACGAAGGCCTGAGCCGAACGAGCTGACACCGCTCACTTCGGGGGTCCTTGGGGTCATCGTCACGATTTGTGGTGATGACCGCTTCGCTTTGACGGTCCACTACTTCTAGTGAGCGGGATGTGCCGTGCGCATGCCGCTGATCTCTGGCACGATTGGCCCGAGAGATCCCGTGGCGCGGATTTACGATTTGCGCAATCCGCTCTCGGGCGGCGAATCCGAGTCACCGAGGGCTTGCGTGGGCCACGGGGGATCACGCTAGACTCAACCCCCAATATCAGCATGCGAGTGCGCGGCCTCCCGCCGCCGCACAGTGATTGTCAACGTCGAGGGGACCCTATGGTCTGGAAGATCTTCACACGGAAGTGGATTCGTCGTCAACTTGCGCTTCGCGCCGCACGACGGCAGCGCGTCGTTCGCAAGCGTCCGCTTCTGCAGCGTGATCGTTGGTTCTCGTCGCAGGGAAGCGAGCCGCTCGAACTGCGACGGGTGCCTGCTGGGTTCACGTACACGTCCGCCTCCCAGTTGTTGGAGATCGACCTCAACACGGCGGATGAAAAGATCACGCTCACGACCGAAAGTAACGGCGCGTATTCTTTCAGCCTTAACGGCGCGAACACGTTCAGTGGCACCAACACGTCCGGCCTGACAGCCAACGGCCTGGGCACGATGACGATCACGTCGTCCCTCTCCCTGTCGAAGGTCATGATCACCGACTCGGCGGCCGGCACGTCGGTCGTGTTCTCAACGAGCACAGGAGACTACGTCGACCAATTCGAGATCACGCTCGATAGCGGCGCGGCGGCCACGTCGCTCGACATGCCTGTGGCCACGACGTTCGCCTCGGCATCCCTGACGGCCACGGTCGACAACGGCATCAGCGTAACGGCCAACCTGTCGGCCACGTCCGGCTCGCTGTCGCTCACGTCCACCGGCGGGGCCATCACGCTGTCGGCGTCAAAGTCGATCACCACGACCGGCTCCGGCGATATCACGCTCTCCGCGAGCGGCGTCATCACCAACATCGGCTCCGTGACCGCGATCACGGCCGCGGGCAATGTCTCAATCACCGCGACGGGTGCGCTCAACCTCCCGGTGATCACTTCCAGCGGCACGCTCGACGTGCAGACCACCGGCGTCGTCACGCAGGCTGCTGCGCTCAACGTCGGCGGCGACTCCTTCTTCGGCGGCTCATCGGTCACGCTCTCCAACGCCACGAACAACTTCCAGGGTGCGGTGTCCGCCCAGTCGTCATCGTCCGGCAACATCACGCTCGTCGATTCCGGTGATCTGCAGTTGGGTGCCATCTCTCAGGCGTCGAACCGGGCCGGCAGCCTGAATGTGACGGCCGGCGGCAGCATCACGCAGGCGGCGAGCACCACGATCGTCACCGGCACGGGCGCGATCACATTCACGGCCGGCAGCGGCAAGAACATCCTCATCGGCAACACGGGCAACCAGCTCAGCAACGCCACCACCACGTTCAAGGCTTCGAGCGGCAACCTCGCCGATCTCACGATCACCGACATCACCGCGTTCACTATCCAGCCGGACCTGTCGATCACGGGCAGCCTGGCGATCACGGCGGGTGGCGCAATCACCGATGCCGGCAACGTGGCGGTTGGCGGCTCGGCGTCGTTCACCACCACCGCCGCCAACGGCGCCATCACGCTCGACGGCACCAGCACCTACGGCGGTGCCCTGAGCGTGTCGACTCACGGCACCGGTAATGCCACGATCACAAACGTCGCGGGCAACCTCGAGCTTGGCGCGAGCGCCGTGGGCGGCAGGCTCGTGGTGTCGGTGGCCGGCAATATTACGGACTCGGGCCCCGTCGCCGTCACGGGCACGACCGCCATCACTACCACGGCCAACAACGGCTCGGTGGCTCTCGACTCGTCGGGCTCCAAGTTCACCGGTGCCGTCAACGTCACCACCAACGGCTCTGGCAGCACCACGCTCACCGGCCTGCAAACGGCGATCAATCTCGGCAACGTCACCACCAACAACCTTACGATCTCCGCCACTGGGGCGATCACCGACTCGGGCGTGCTCAACGTGTCGGGATCCTCGTCATTCACGACCACGGCCTTGGGCTCGTCGATCACGATCAACAATGCCGGCAGTTCGTTCGTCGGGCCGATCAAGGCGGCCGCCGACGGCGCGGGCAGCGTCACGATCTCCGGCTTCACGAACGACATCGCGCTGGGGCAGATCACCTTCGGCACCAGCCTGACGGTGGCGACGACGGGCAATATCTCCGTGACGCCGGCGTCCGACCTCACGTCCACCGGCTTCGGCTTGGGTTCGATCGCGCTGACATCGACGGCCGGCAACATCACGCTCAACTCGACGCTCGCCACGTCGGGCGGCGGCCTGACGCTCACCGCTGCGACAGGCATCGCGGGTGATGCCAATGGCATCCTCTCTTCCGTCGCCCCGATTAATACCGGCCTCGCTTCGGGCGGGATCGTGCTGAACGTGACCGGCATCGGCAACGTCTCGATCGGCGGCCACATCAACGCCCGCGGCGCCAACAGCAACATGTCGCAGGGCGGCCAGGGCGGCGCCGTGCAGATCACCACGAGCGACGGCACGATCTCCGTGATGGCGATCGACACGTTTGGCGGTGACGCCACGCCCGGTGCCGGCAAGGTGAACGGCGGCAACGGCGGTCTGATCAGCATCGACGCCAACACGGGCGTGAGCCCGACGTCGGCCGGCACCATCTCGATCGGCGGCGACTTCAATACCGCGGGCGGCAGCGGCAACGACGGCAACCCGCAGGGCCCGGGCGGCAACATCCTGATCTATGACAACGTCATCCTCACCAACAGCGTCACGCTGGCGACCGGGGTGACCACCGGCAACATCTTCTTCAACAAGCGGATCGACTCTGATGCCACGCCCCGCGCGCTGACGCTCGTGGCCGGCGCAGGCGGCATGGAGATGAACGGAGCCGCCGGCGACCTGCGGCCGCTGCTCAGCCTCACCTCGTCGAGCACCGGTGGCATCATCCGGCAAAACATCGCCACGGTCGGCTCAGGCGGCATCTCGGTGTCCGCCGGGTCCGGCCTCACGATCGGCGGCCAGGGCACCACGGTGAATTTCAATACGATCGCCAACGGCACGCCCGCCCAGGACGGCCCCGTCTACCTCAGCGCGACGACAACGACGGTGGACGACGACCTCGTGATCACCCGCGGCAACGGTGCCGTGACGTTCACGAAGTATCTCACCGGTGTCGGCTCGCCGAACCTCACGATCAACACCAATGGCACCGTGGCCCCGAATCGCTATGGCGACGTCAACTTCGGCGACAGTGCCACCGGGCTCGGCAACATCACGATGACGAACGTTGACGACCTCACGTCGAGCGCGTCCGGCGGTGCCTCGGGCACGTCGATCTCGGCGAAGAGCCTGGTCTACACCAACCGCGGCACGGGCAACGTCAGCTTCACGGGATCGCAGACCTACAGTGACGTGGGCGGCGTGAACGTCGAGACCTATGGCTCCGTGTCGATCGGCGGCGCCGTCACCACCTCCGCGACGGGCGCCCCGATCAAGTTCTTCGCTGAGACCCTGCCGCTGACGATTGCCGGCACCTACGGCAATATCAAGACGCAAAACGGCGTCGTCGAACTGACTGGCAAGGGCGTGAATCAGGGCGGCCAGATCAGCGTCAACGCGGGCAACGAGACGATCCTGATCGACGGTCAGGGCACGACGATCGTGCTCGCGGGTACGCTCACCACCACGAGCGCGTCGAACGAGGCGATCCTGATCCGTGACGCGTCCGACGTCTCCGTTCGTGGCACCAACGTCGGCAGCGGCCAGTTCCAGATCGGCACCCCGGGCATTTCGCCGGCCGACATCACGGGCAACGTCACGCAGAGCAACGAATACGGCGTGGGGCTCAACGCCAAGTACGTGGCGGCCAACACCCGCGGCAGCATCACGCTCTATTCCGATCAAAACGCGATCCAGAACCTCCGCACCTTCAAGCTCGGCGGATCGCTGGCCATTCGCGACGAATCGGGCGGCCTCAACATCCTCGAAGATCTCACCGCGACGTCGATCGACATCGCCACGAACGGCGGTGCCCTCAACGTCGGCACCAGCAACGTGACGTCGACGGCGGGCAACGTCACCCTCCGTGGTGCCGGCCTGACGCAGTCCAGCGGATCGAACATCAGCGCCGGCAGCGGCAGGGTTTACATCACCGGGCAGCAATACAACGCACCCTACTCGGCAGGCAACGTCTCGATGGCGGGCACCGTCCATTCGACGAACACCGATCAGTGCTCTGCCATCGAGATTTGGAACGCCTCGCCGCTGCAGGTCGGCGACGTCCGCGTGACGAGTGGTGGTATCACCATTCGGCCTGCGGGCTACACGGCGGCCGTGGGCACGGTCACCCAGGCAGCTGGAACCGTGATCAAGGCCAAGCACCTGTCCGTCGAGGCGGCCGGATCGATCACGCTGACGAACAACAATGAGATCGACTTCCTGGGCAGCACATGCGCCGCGACGTACTCGCACAGCTCGATCGCCATCAAGGATGTGACCGGGAATCTGACTTTGGCGAACACGGTGAGCACGCTGAACTCTGGCGCCTCGATCTCGATCGAGGCTACGAGCGGCCTGCTCAACCTCGCGGGATACAACGTGCTCGGCAACGGCATCACGCTCATCGGCGTCGGCGTGTCGAGCACCGGCGGCACGATCGGCGACAAGGGCGACATCCTGATCGACGCCAACGACGGGGCGATCACGCTTACCGGGTCGTCGATCTACACGACGAGTTCCTCGAGCCAGGCGGTGAAGTTCATCGACACCGGCAACGGACTCGTGCTTGGCTCGGTGACCACCGGCGGGCCCACAGGCACGTCGGGAACGATCGTTCTCGGCGCGAGTGGAGGCGACATCCTCGCGGGCAACGTGACGCAGGGATCCGGTGCGATCAGCACCGGCACGATCACCGGCATCACGGCCGGTTCGGTGACGCTCGACAAGTCGGGCAACGTCATCGGCGCGCTGGGCGACTTCACCGCCGGCGGCGCAATCACGCTCTACGACTCGTATCTCGGCCTGACGGTGTCGGGCACGGTGACGAACCTGAACCAGGGCCTGATCAGCATCACGACCCAGGACAAGCTCACGGTCTCCGGTTCGATCAACGGCTCGGGAGTGTCGCTGCTGACACAGGGCCTGGGATTCGGCGAGGTATCGATCGGTGGCAACATCACCGCCAACTCCGGCAACGTCACGCTCGTCGCTGCCGCGACCGGCAAAGCCGTCACTCAGACAGCCGGGATCATCAGCACGACCGGATCGGTGACGGGCAGCGCCGGAGCCGGCCTGACGCTGAACCAGAACAACGAGATTGGCGGACTCGGCCCATACACGGTCGACGTCACGGGCAACATTTCCGTGAGCGACGTTTCCGGGGGGCTGAACCTCACCGGCGACGTGAAGGTGGTGGCCAGCGGCACGATCACCATCACCACCGCGGGCGGGCCTTTGAATCTGTCCACCTACGACGTGACGACATCCGGCAACGTCACGCTCACCGGCGTCGGTATCAACCAGTCGGCCGGCTCGCTCGTGGATGCGACGGGGAGCCTGATCAAGATCGATGCCAACGGCGGCCCGATCGCCATGTCAGGCAACGTCACGACCACGAATACACTGGCCACGGCCCTCGTGATTCAGGATGCCACGACGGCGGCACTCGGCAACATCAGCGTGACGTCCGGCACCGTCACGATCGGCGTGTCGAAGGACATCGCCGGGGCGGTCACGCAGTCCCCGGGGACGACTATCGCCGCCCAGAACCTCACGATCTCGGCCAACAGTTCCGTCACGCTCGACAGTGCCGGCAACGCCATCGACAACCTTCTCGCCGTAGCGACGGGTGGCAATTTCACGCTCGTAGACGGCACGGGCGGCCTGGTTTTCAAGGGCAATACGACGTCCGGCGGAGGCGTCACGATCACGACCGCCGAGCAGGAGTTGTCGCTCGGCATCTATGACATCACGGCCTCCGGCGACGTGAGCCTCACCGGCTTCGGGATCTCCCAGGGCACATCGGCGTCCGACATCGACGCCGGCGGCGGCAACATCACGCTGACCGGCCTGGGCAACCAATTCGTGCTTCCCGGCACGGTCAAGACGACGAGCAACTCTTCGCTGGCCGTTCTCGTCCAAAACGGCACGAATCTGCAGTTCAACAGCATCGTCACGGGGGCCAATGGCACCACTACCTTCGGTGGATCCGGCAGCAACGCCCTCAGTGGCACCGTCACGCAGACCCTGAAGACATCGGTGCTCCAGACCGGCACGCTCGTCGGCAATTCGGGCCAAGTGGCGCTCTCGAACGCCAACAACACGCTGGCATTCCTCGGACCGTACACGAGCAGCGATGCCTTCGCTCTCAACGACAGCACTGGCGGGATTACCTTCGCGGGCGACGTCACCACCGGGGGCACGACGACGATCACCACGCCCGGCAACCTGTCGATGGGCATCTACGACCTGCTCGCCACCGGCTCGCAGGTCACGCTGACCGGCGTGAACGTCACGCAGGACTCGTCGCTTGGACGCGTGCTCGCGTCCACGACGCTCGTCGATGCCGGCTCGGGCATCATCGACCTCGCAAGCGCCGCCAACGACTTCACGGGCCGCGTGACGCTCAAGGCCACCGGCGCCTACGCGTCGATCCGCGATGCGAACAACCTGCTGCTTGACAACCTCAGCGGTAACCTCGGGCCCAACACGGCCATCAAGGCGGTCGCCGGCGGCACGCTGTCGCTCGCGACGGAGCCGCTCAACACCGGCACGGGCTACATCTGGCTCGAGTCACAGGGGGGCAATCTGCAGCCCACCGGCACGCTGACCACCACGACGGGCAACATCGACCTGCGGGCGCGTGACAACCTGCAGGTCTATTTCGCTGTGGAGTCGACGTCGGCGGGCAACATCACGCTCGTCGGCGGCAGCGTCGACCAGACCGGCAACGCCGACCTCACGACCACCGGCGCGGGCACGATCAGCGTGACAGCCAACGGCACCGGCTCCCGGGGCAACATCACGATGGTGCCGGGCACCGTCTACTCGACCGGCTCGGGCGATATCACGCTCACCGCCAGAACGTTCATCGACGTCGGCAAGGTGGTGACCACCGGCAACATCACCGCCACCGCGACCACAGGCGCGATCACCGACGTCTGGACGGGTGACGAGGCGAATTTCAACGGCAGCGTCGTGGCCCTGTCGGCCGGCAGCGGGATCGGCACCTCTGGCGACCCGATCGAGACCGATTCGAATCAGCTCCGCGCCACGACCGGCACCGGGGGCATCTTCATCAACGAACTCGGCGTTACCCAGCTGGGCAATGCCGACGGCGGCATCGCGACGACGACATCCGGCAGTATCGTGCTGAACGTGGCCGGCGCCGTGACCACCGGCAACACGATCAGCACGGCCGGCAACGGCAACATCACGGTCTACAACGGCGCCGGCAACATCACGCTGTCGAACGCCGTGACGGCCAGCGGCTCGGGCCGCGTGAACGTCACCGCGGCCAGCCTCCTGACCGTCAACGACAACGTCTCCACGACGTCGGGTGCCATCAATCTCACGGGCATCGGCGTCACCCAGGGCGCGGCTTCCACGCTCAGCGCCGGCAGCGGCAGCATCCTCATTGATGCCGAGGGCTCGACGATCTCGCTCTCTGGCGGCCTGTCTTCGACGGGCAGCGGCACGGTGATTACTCTGCGCGACGCCTCGTCGCTCGCCACCGGCAACATCACCGCGGCGAGTGGCACCGTCCTGCTCGGCGTCGGTCAGGACATCGCCGGGGCGGTCACCCAGCAGAATGGCACGTCGATCACGGCCGGCACGCTCAACGTGAGCAGCGGCGGCGCCGCGACGCTGACCAAGACCAACGCGATCACGAATCTCGGGGCGGTCACCACGGGCGGCGACTTCAGCCTCGTCGATGCCGACGGCCTCACGCTCACGGGTACGAGCAGCGTCAGCGGTACCTACACGCTCAACACCACGGGCACGCTGGCCCTCGCCGCCGAGGACATCACGGCGACGGGAGCCGTGTCCCTCACGGGCGCCGGTGTCACCCAGTCGGCCGGATCGATCGTCGACGCCGGGGGGGCGAACGTGACCATCGACGGCAGCGGCGGGGCGATCGCGATGGCGGGCCTTGTCACGACGACGAATTCATCGACCTCCGCCATCGTGGTTCGCGATGCGTCTACCGTCGCCCTCGGCTCGCTGACCGCCGCCAGCGGTACGGTCGTGATCGGCCAGGGCGACATCACCGGGGCCGTCACGCAGTCGGCCTCGACCGTGATCACGGCCTCCTCGCTCACGGGCAACGTCACGTCGGCGGCGGTTCTCGACAAGGCAAACGCCATCGACACGCTGGCGGGCTTCACGGCGGGCGGGGCGCTCACCGTCAACGACTCGACCGGCGGCCTCACCGTGTCATCCGCCGTGAGTACGGGCGGCGCCACGAACATTACGACGGCCGGCGGCGCTCTTGATCTCAACGCCGCGGTGAACACGAACGGCAACTCCCTGACTCTGGGCGGCCTGGGCGTGATCCAAAACTCGGGCGCCATCACCGCCGCCGCCACGACCGTGAACGCCGGTGCCGGGGCGATCAACCTCTCCACCGCCACCAACGACTTCACCGGCCCGGTCTCGCTGACGAACAGCGGCGCCAACAACGTCACAGTCGTCGACGCCAATTCGATCGACCTCGGCACGTCGAGCGTCGGCAGCGGCACGCTGTCGGTTAAGGCCGGCGGGGCGATCACGCAGTCGGGGTCGATCACGCAGGCCTCGGGGGCCGGGGCAGCCCAGTTCAATGCCGCCGGGGCGATCACGCTCGACAACGCGAACAACGAGTTCACCGGCGTCGTCTCGGCGTCGGCGACCGGCTCGAATTCGATCACACTCGTCGACAAGACCGCTCTGCAGCTTGGCAACGTGACCACGGGCGGCACGCTCGACGTCACGGCCGTCGGCATCACGCAGGACTCCACGGGCCTCAACGTCACGGGCAACGCCTCGTTAAATGCCGGCGCGGGCCAGATCAACCTGAGCACATCGTCCAACGTGTTCGGCGGGTCGGTGTCGCTGACGAATTCCGGCGCCAACAACGTCACGATCGTCGACTCGACGCAGCTCACGATCGGCTCGTGGAGCCTCGGCAGCGGGGCACTCGCGGTCACCGGTGCGGGCATCAACCAGACCGCCGCCATCGCCCAGGCAGCCGGTGCCGGCGCGGTGACCCTGAACGGCCTCGGCGGTGCGATCGACCTTCCGCTGGCGAACAACTTCACCGGGCCGGTCTCGGCGAACGCCACGGGCAGTATCGCGCTCAACGACTCCTCGGCGATCAACGTCGCCACGGTGAAGACGGCCGGCGACCTCACGCTGTCCGCCGGCGGCGCGGTGACGAACTCCGGCGCGATCAACGTAACCGGCACGACGACCGTGAACGCCGCCGGCAGTGACGTGACGCTCAATAACGCGAGCAATAACTTCGGCGGCTCGGTAAACGTGACAGCGAAGAACGCGACGCTCGTCGACGCAAACGGCCTGGTGCTCGGCGACACGGTGACCAGCGGCAACTATACGGCGACCGCCTCCGCCGGTGGAATCACGCAGACCGCCGGCACGGGCCTCAACGTGAGCGGCACGGCATCGTTCACGGCGAACAATGCCTCGATCATCCTCGACAACTCCAACAATCGGCTCAACGACGCGGTCTCTGTGAGTGGCACGAACCTCGTCGATGTGACGCTCTACAACCCGCAGTATCCGCTGGAGCTCGGCAGCTTCACGCTCACGGGCAACCTGTCGGTGCGGGCCCTCAACATCAGCCAGTCCGGGGCGATCAGCGTGCCGGGCACGGCGGCGTTCAACGCGACGGACGGAAGCATCGACCTGTCGAACAACAGCAACGACTTCGTGGGCGCCGTCACGCTGACCACGAACGCATCGCAGAACTATTCCGTGGCGATCAACGACACGAATGCGATTGTGCTCGCCGGTGGCAACCTCGGAAACGGGACGCTGAGCGTCGTGGCCGGGACGGGCGGCGGAGCCGGCGGCATCACGCAGACCGGCGCGATCGTGCAGGCAGCCAACGCCGCGACGGCGACGTTCATGGGTGGCAAGGGCGACATTGTGCTCAACAATGCGAGCAACGATTTCACGGGCCCGGTGTCGCTGAGCACGTCGGGCACGGCCAACGCCACGATCGTCGACGCCACGGCCCTCACGCTTGCCGCAGGCACGTTCGGCGGCAACCTCACGGCCACGGCCAACGGCACGATCTCGGAAACCGGCGGCCTAACGGTCAACGGTACGGCCACGTTTGCAGCTGGCTCGGCCAACGACATCGACCTCTCCGCGGCGAACAATTTCAACGTGCTCGTGATCACGAGCGGCAATAACGTGACCGTCAACGACACGGATGGCGTCACGTTCGGCGCGAGCACGGTAACCGGCGACCTCGCCGTCACCGCGACCGGCCGTGTCAATCAGACCGGCCCCCTGAATGTCACGGGTGACGCGAGCGTCAACGCCGGCGCCGGCGCGATCGACCTCGCCAACGCTTCCAACATCTTCGGCGGCTCGGTGTCGCTGACGAACACTGGCGCGAACAACGTGACGATCGTCGACTCGACGGCCCTCGAGATCGGCGCCTGGTCGCTCGGCACAGGCGCACTGTCGGTGACCGGCGCCGGCATCAGCCAGTCGGCCGCGATCGCCCAGGCCGCGGGCGCCGGCGCGGTGACGCTCAACGGCCTCGGCGGGACGATCGAGTTGCCGCTGGCGAACAACTTCACCGGTCCCGTCTCCGCGAACGCCACGGGCAGCATCACGCTCAACGATACCTCGGCGATCGAGCTCGCCACGGTGACGACGGCGGGCGACCTCACGCTCAACGCCGGCGGTGCGGTGACCAACTCGGGTGCGATCAACGTGACAGGCACGACGACCGTCAACGCCACCGGCAACGACGTCACGCTCAACAACACGAGCAATGACTTCGGCGGCCCGGTGAACGTGACCGGTGGGAACGTCACGCTGGTCGATGCCGATGGCCTCGTGCTCGGCGACACCGTCGCCAGCGGTACCTACGACGCCACGGCGTTGGCCGGCGGCATCACCCAGACCGCGGGCACGGGTCTGAATGTCAGCGGCACCGCCGACTTCACGGCCGACAACAACTCGATCATCCTCGACAACTCGAACAACCGGCTCAACGGCGCGGTCTCGGTCGATGGCACGGACCTCGTCGACGTGACCCTCTTCAATCCGCAGTACCCGCTCGAGCTCGGCAGCTTCACGGTGACGGGCAACCTCTCGGTGCAGGCCCAGAGCATCACCCAGTCGGGCGCGATCACCGTGCCCGGTACGGCCGCGTTCAACGCCACGGGTGGCGGCATCGACCTCACCAACAACAGCAACGACTTCGTCGGCGCCGTGACGCTCTCGACGAATACGTCGCAGAATTACTCGGTGGCGATCAACGATTCCAATGCGATCGTGTTGGCCGGCGGCAGCCTCGGCAACGGAACGCTGACCGTGGTGGCCGGCACTGACACCAAGCTGAGCGGTGGCATCACGCAGACGGGCGCGTTCGTTCAGGCCCCGAACGCCGGCCTGGCCACGTTCGTCGGCGGCAACGGCGACATCGTGCTCAACGATACGGGCAACGACTTCACTGGCCCGGTCTCGCTGAGCACGTCGGGCACGGCGAACGCGATGATCGTGGATGCCACGGCGCTCACGCTGGCGGCGGGCACGTTCGGTGGCAACCTGACGGCGACGGCCAATGGCACGCTGACCGGCGCCGGTGCCCTCGACGTCGCGGGCACGGCGACGTTCGCGGCCGGCTCGGCCAACGACATCGACCTCTCGGCGGCCAACGACTTCAACACGCTGGTGATCACGAGCGGCAACAATGTCACTGTCAACGACACCGACGGCCTGACGTTCGGCGCGAGTATCGTGAGCGGTAAGCTCAACGTTACGGCCAACGGCCTCGTCGATCAGTCGGGGGCCCTGGCCGTCACCGGCGCGACGACGATCGACGCCGGCTCGGCGACCGTTGATCTGTCAAATGCAACCAACTCGTTCTCTGGTGGGTTTGGCGTCACGGCGGGCAACGCCACGGTCGTCAACAATGGGGCGCTAAACCTTGCCGCGACGAACGTCGCCACCAGCCTCTCGGTGACCGCCGGTGGGGCGATCACCCAATCGGCGAACGTGACCGTGGGCGGGGTCGCCACGCTCGACGCGAACGGCAACGCCATCACGCTCGCCAACGCAACCAACGACTTCGGCACCGTGAGCGTGCTGAACGCCAGCGCCGTCACGCTCGCGGATGCCAACGGCATCGCTCTCGGCGCATCGTCGATCGGCAACGGCCTGACGCTGACCGCCGGCGGAAACGTGACGAATGCCGGCGCCCTGGCTGTCAGTGGCGTCACCGCGGTCACGGCCCCGGGCTACGACGTCTCGCTCACCGATCCCGGCAATCTCTTCGCTGGACCGGTCAATGTCACCGCTGCCTCGGCGGCGGTCGTCGATGCCGACACGCTGGAAATCGGCAACACGCAGGTCACCGGGAACTTCTCCGCCACGGCGCTGAACGGTTCGATCGCGCAGTCGGGCGGCAGTGGCATCAATACCACAGGCGGCACCTCGAGCTTCATCGCCAACAATGGCTCGATCCTGCTCACCAACGAGAACAACACGATTGGCGGCGAGGTCGTGGTCGGCGGGTCGAACATCGCCGACGCCAAGGTGTACAACCCGGGCGCACCGCTCACGCTCGGCGGCTTCGATCTCTCCGGCAATCTCGAGATCCGGGCCAACGGCATCGGGCAGACCGGTGCCGTGAACGTCACCGGCACGACCATGCTGAACGCCACCGGCTCCGGCGCGATCAATCTGACGAACAACGCCAATGTCTTCGCCAGCCCGGTGACGCTGACGGCCACCTCGGGCAACGTCACGCTGAACGCCACCGGCGGCATCGACCTCGCGGCCTCGGCGCTCGGCGCCGGCAACGTCGCCGTGACTGTCGTCACCGGCGACATCACCCAGTCGGGCGTGCTCACGCAGTCGCCCTCGGCCGGTTCAGTCTCGTTCACGGCGGCCGACGGCAGCGTGAACCTCGGCGACGTGACCAACGACTTCACCGGCACCGTGTCGGCCTCGGCCTCGGGTGCGAACAACGTCACGATCGCCGATGCGTCCGGTCTGACTCTGGGCAACGTGTCGTCCGGCTCCGGCAACATCACGATCGTGGCCAATGGGTCGGTCACGGCCCCGACCAACGACTCGATCGCCACGTCCGGCACGGTCGGATTCCGCGGTCTCACCGACGGCACCACGATCGGCGTGACCGGCGGGGCCGGTGACCTCCAGCTTGCTCAGTCGATCTTCGGCACTGCCATCGCCAACGGGGCCGGTCAGATCCTGATAGGCTCGCCAACGCAGAGCGGCGCCGTGACAGTGAACGCGGTCACCTTCCGCGACCCGGCCTTCATCCAGGCCCCAAACGCGACCATCGCGGTGAACGGCCAGATCAACGGTACGGACAACGCCTCGATCCACCTCGGCGCGGCGACCGTCACTCTCGGCGCCGGGATCACAACGAACGGCGACGCCATCACACTCGACGACGGCCTGGGTGACGGCACTGCCGTCACGCTCACGGACAACGTCACGCTCGCCTCGAACGGCGGCGACATCCTCATCAACGGCACTGTGGCGGGCGGCGGAGCCAACGACCTCACGCTCAACGGCACCGCGTCGGGCAACGTCACCGTCACCGGCGACATCACCGGCGTGGATGCCCTGTCGATCACCGGCGACCAGCTGAGCCTCGCCAACGCCTCGGCTGACTCGATCAACGTCTCCGGCGTCCTGGGCGTGGCGGGCAAGACGCTTACGTACACATCCACGAACGACACGACGTTCACGGGCTCGATCGACGGCAACGGCAACGTGACGTTCGATGCCGGCGGCAACGTCTCGCTCCCCGCGATCGGCCAGACGGCCCAGGTGAGCCAGTTCACGCTGGCGGCCGCCAACGTCGCCTCCTTCACGGGTGCGACGAACGTGAGCACGCTCTCGCTCAACGCCACGACGTCGGCCACGTTCCAGGGCGACCTGGCGGCCGACACGCTGACCACCGCCGCCGGTAGCTACTCGGTGGCGTTCCTCGGCGCGGCGAGCACCATCGTCAACTTCGCGGAGATGAACGCCTCGCTCGTCGTGTTCGGCAACGGCTCCGGTCAGGTCGCCACGTTCGACGGTGGCCTGTTCGCTCCCGGCGATGTCTCTCTGGGCGGCACGTTGAAGTCTTCGAACGACGGTATGTCCCTCGGGGCCGTCACCCTGACTGCCAACTCCACGATTGCCACGGCCGGCGGCACACTCGACATCGCGAGCGTTACGGGAGTCGGCGAGAATCTGACGCTTGTTTCGGGTGCGGGCATGACGAATGTCTTCGGCGACGTGACCGTCGACGTCCTGACGCTGCAGGACAACACCGGCAACGCCACGGGCGCCGTCAACCTCGGGGGCAATGTCTCGGCCAACACGCTCGAAACCTTCGCCCAGAACTACTCGGTGAGCCTCACCGGCAACGGAACGACGATCGCCAACGCCGTCACGTTCGCCAACACCAATGGCGTGACGCTCGGCGCCTTTGACACCGACGTTATTACGTTCGCCACTGGCCTGAACGTGACGGGATCCACCACGACGCTGCACGGCACGGTGCAGACGACGGCCAGTACCGCGGGGCTCACCTTCGGCGGCATCGCCCTCGCCGGCAACTCCTCGATCATCGCCACGACGGCGGGCGAGATCACCGCCCAGGCCATTGTCGGTAACGGTTTCGATTTGACGCTCGACTCTGAGAGCGAAGACGTCGTCATCAACGGTCCCGCTACCGGACTCGGTACGCTGACGCTGTTGAGCGACTCGCTCACCGCTTCTGGGACGGTCACGTTCAACGACGACCTCCAGGCGAATCGGATCGTCACGTTTGCTAATGCGTATGGGGTGGAGTTGCTCGGCAACACGTCGATCACCCAGGCGACCGAGTTCAAGAACACGAACTGGGTCACCATCGGCTCCGCTGGCACGATCGCCACGTTCACCGGCGGCCTCTTCACCGGCAATACGACCACCACCTACCTTCAGGGTCAGGTGGGCACCGTGGACGCGCCGATGACCCTCGGCAACTCGCGGCTTAACGGCGATGCGACGCTTGTGAGCGGTTCCGGAACCATCACGGTGCAGTCGGTGGAGCCGTTCAGCAGCACGGTCGCCAGCCTGACGCTCGGCAACACGTCGCAGACGGGCGGGATCACGGTGACCGAGGATGCCACGGGGCTGAAGAACCTGATCACGGCGAGCGGCAACTACGCCGTGAGCCTGCTCGGCAACGTCTCCGTCGCGGATCCGGTGAGCTTCGACAACACGAACGGCGTCACGCTCGGCTCGGGCGGCACCCTGACGTTCACGGGCGGCCTCACGAGCACCGCAAGCACGACGACGCTCAACGGGTCGGTCGTTACGACGTCCGGTGCGGTCAACGTGAGCGGCCTCAACCTGGCTGGCGGTTCCTCCATCCACACGGCTGCCGGCGGCGGGGCGAGCATCGACCTCGGCACGATCAGCGGCAATGGAGCGAATCTTTCGCTCATCTCGGGCAACGCCACGACGACGGTGACCGGCACGGCCACGAACCTCGGCACGATCGCGCTACAAAACGCGAACGCGACCGGGTCTGTCGCATTCCAGGGCAACGTCTCCGCGGCGGGCCTCACCACCGCAGCCGGAAACTATGCGATCTCGATCCTCGGCGAGTCGAACCAGTTCACGGATCTCGTGAACCTGACGAACACCGGAGCCATCACCCTTCACGACGATGTCACCGACACCACCCTGTTCGCGGGCGGTGTGAACGTGACCGCCGCGTCGGTCACGAACCTCGAGGGCACGATCCTGTCGAACGGCACGAACGTGCGGCTCTATCGCACCAGCCTCACAGAGAATGCCACGATCAACTCGACGAACGGCGGCATCTACCCGGGCGGCGACATCATTCTGGCCGGTGGCCTGAAGCTCAATAACTTCACGCTCACGACGATCAGTGACGATCCCTCCACGGTGAACGTAAGCGGCGGCACGACGACGCTCACGGGCGACGTCGACATCACGGGCGGCACGCTGAATGTCGCGACCGGCAGTCTGGCTCTCGGCACGACCGACGGCAGCGATCCGGCGAACGTGACCGCGACGGCCGACGCCACGATCCAGGTGGTCAAGGGCGGACTCAGCGTCAATCTCAACAGCACGATCGACGTCGGTGCGAACAACCTCACGCTGGCGACCGACGCCCTCTCGATCGTGTCGGGCAACGACACGATCACGGCGGGCCAGGTGACGATCGCGCCGGTGACCTCGAACCTCTCGATCTTCCTCGGCGGAGCGACGGGTGCGGGCCTCAACATCTCGCAGTCGGCGTTCGACGCGATCAACGCCTCGGTCGTGCAAGTGGCCCAACCGGGCTACGGCGGCAACGTGACGAGCGGCCTGCTCACGCTCTCCAACAGCCGGCTCAACATCATCGCCAACGGCACGGGCGGCACGGTCGCCTTCACGGGTGACCTCGTCTCCACTGCCCTCGGCACGAGCGGCATCGGGCTCCAGGTGTTCGGATCGGGCAGCACGACCACGCTCGGCGCCGACATCACGTCGTCCAAGGCCGTGATCATCGACGACGCCGTGCGGATCAACGCCTCGAGCGTCACGATCAACACCTCGTCCGGGAACGCCAACGTCACGATCACCGGCGGGACCGCCGGCATCTTCGCCTCCACCAGCACGAACGATCTTGCGATCAACGCCGGGACGGGCACCGTGGTGCTCGGTAACCAGACCGGCTTCGGCAATCTCGGCGGCAACGCGTCGCACGTGGACGCCGTTTCGATCGCGGCGGGCAGCACGGATCTCGGCGGCCAGGATCACACCGTCGGCAGCCTCGCCATCACCTCGGGCGCCGTCGCCCTGGGCAGTAATCTCACCGCCGTGACGGGCGACCTCGACCTGGCCACGCCGGGCGCGGTGACGCTCACGGGCGACGCTTCGCTCACCGCCGCCGGCAACGTGACGGTGGCGGGCACGATCGACGGAACGCAGTCGCTCGCCATCAACGGCGCCACGGGCTCAACGCTCGGTTCATCCGTCGGCGTCGCGAATCCGCTCACCAGCATCTCCGTGTCGGGGGGCACGTTGAACCTGAACAGCCCCTCGGTCAATACGACGGGATCGCAGACCTACGTCGCGAATGTCGCCGTGGGCGTGAATGTCTCGTTCACCAGCAACGCCGGCAGCATCGCCTTCACCGGCCGACTCGATGACACGACGGCCGGCACGCACGCCGTCACCCTCAACGCGGCGAACGTTACGCTCGGCATCGTCGGCAACACGGCCGCCCTGCTCGGCATCGACGCGACCGGCACGACCTCGCTCAACGGCAACGTGACGACGACCGGCTCGCAGCAGTTCCACGGCGACGTCACGGTTGAGGCGGCCTCCACGCTGAACGGTACGGGCATCTCGTTCGATGGACGCGTCGATGGCACGAACGCTCTAGGCGTGATCGACGACGGCACCACCACGTTCTCCGGAGCCGTCAATGTGGCGTCGCTGGCCATCTCCGGTGGCGGGACGACGGCGATCAACACGAGCACGATCCAGACGGCGGCAGGTCAGACGTACGGCAACAACGTGACGCTGAACTCCGACGCGACGCTGGCGGACACCGGCTCGAGCGCGATCGCGTTCAACGGCCGCCTCGACGGTGCCCAGAACCTGACGGTGAACACGGGCGGCGAGACGTCGTTCAACGGCCTGGTCGGCAACGGCACGGCGCTCACGAGCATCACGACCGACGCCGGCGGCACGGTGGCGATCAACACGACGCTGGTCAAGACGACGGGCAGCCAGGCGTACGGCGAACAGGCTTATCTCAACACGTCGACGACGATCGAGGCGGGCAGCGTCTCGTTCGCGACGGGCGTGGATGGTCAGGGCAAGGACCTTGTGCTGACGATCTCGGGCGTGGCCGCAATCGACGGCGGCTTCACGAGCTTGGGCAACCTGACGAGCAACGGCTCGGGCACGACGACGCTCAATGGCACGGTCTCGACGAGCGGGTTCCAGGCGTACGACAACGCCGTGACGCTCCTGGGCACCACGACGCTGGAGTCGGACGGCCAGGGGATCTCGTTCGGTGACACGGTAAACGGCAATGAGTCCCTGACGGTGAACACGACCGGCACGACGACGTTCGACGGTGCGGTGGGCAACGGCCAGGCACTGGCGAGCCTGACGGCCGAGGGCCAGGTGACACTCAACACGACGGGCGTGACGACGACCGGCTCGCAGACCTACAACGGCACGCTGCAGCTCGACCAGGCGGCCACACTGAACGGCACGGGCATCACGCTCAACGCCGTCAACGGCAGCGGCCTGTCGATCGTCGATGACGGCACGACGACCCTGAAGGGTGCGGTCACGACCGCGAACCTGTCGGTCTCCGGCGACGGCACGACGAACTTCAACGGCGGCAGCGTGACCACCAGCGGGGCGCAGACCTTCGGCAACAACGTGACGCTCTCGCAGGCGACCACGGTGGACGCCGGCTCGAGCAACATCGCCTTCAGCGGCACGGTGGACGGTCCGAGCGGCCTGACGGCGAACACCAGCGGCACGACGACGTTCAACGGCGCGGTCGGCGGCACCACGCAGCTCACGGCCCTCACGTCCAACGGCGGTGGCAGCACGGTGCTCAACGGCAGCGTGAACGCCACGACGCAGACCTACGACGACTCCGTGACGCTCACCGACAGCGCGATGATCGCCGGCACGACGGCCACGTTCAACCAGCCCATCGACGTCGGCAGCAACACGCTGACGCTCGACGCCACGACCACCACGATCAACGGCACGGTCAGCGGCTCTCTCGGTAGCATTATCGTCGGGAACGGTGACGTGAACCTCAACGGCGGCAGCGTCGCGACGGACTACCAGTCCTACAGTGGCAACGTCACGCTTGGCGCCAATACGACGCTCTCGGGCATCGGGGGTGGACTGCACGGTCCGGTGATCGGCAGCGGCAAGAACCTCACGCTCACGTTCTCCAGCGACGTGAGCATGTCGGACGTCTCCAACGTCTCGAACCTGCTCTCCAACGGTTCGGGCAACACGTCGCTCACCGGCTCGATCGCGACGACGGGTACGCAGAACTACGCCACGCCGGTGGTGCTCATGTTCGGCGGCGTCGCGATCTCGGCCTCCGGTGGCAGCAACGTGACGTTCGGCCAGGCGGTCGCCGGCGGCCCGTCCACCGCCCTCACGGTCAACACCACCGGCACGACGACGTTCTCGGGCACGGTGGACATCGGCAGCCTGACGAGCGACTCCGGCGGCACGACGGCGGTCAACGGCGGGAGCGTGACGACGACTGGTAACCAGACTTACGGCGACAACGTCACGCTGGGCCAGAACACGGTGCTCACGGGCGACACGCTCTCGCTGTCGGGCAACCTGACGGGCAACAGCAATGACCTGACGCTCAACTTCACCGGCCTGACGGCGATCAGCGGGGCCGTCTACACGGGACTCAACAACCTGACGAGCAACGGCGGCGGCACGACGTCACTGACGGGCAACATCACGACGACGGGCACGCAGACCTACTCCGACAACGTGACGCTCGCGGGCGCGACGCTGCTCACGAGCTCGGGCGTCGGCGCCGCCGGCAACGTGACGCTCGGCGGCACGGTCGATGGCAGCCAGTCGCTCGAGGTGAACACGTCGGGCACGACGACCTTCTCGGGTGCCGTGAACATCGCCAGCCTGTCGACGACGGGCTCGGGCGTGACGGCGGTCAACACGCCGACGATCACGACCAGCGGCGACCAGGCCTACGGTTCGCAGGTGGTGCTGGGCGAGAACACGACGCTCACGGGTGCCAATGGCAGCTTCGCGGGGGGCGTGCAGGGCAACAGCAAGGACCTCACGCTCACGTTCAACGGCACGACGACGATCGACGGCACGAGCTTCACGGGCGTCAAGAACCTCGCGAGCAACGGTGACGGGACGACCGCGCTCAACGGCACGATCAGCACCGAAGGCACGCAGACCTACTCCGACAACGTGACGCTCTCGGGCCCGACGACCCTGACGAGCTCGGGCAGCGGCAACGCCGCCAACATCACGCTCGGCGGTACGGTCACCGGCAGCCAGTCGCTCGACGTGAACACCGCCGGCACGACGACCTTCGGCGGCAACGTGTCAGTGACGAGCCTCTCGACCGACGCCGGCGGCGGCACGGTCGTGAACGCCACCAACATCAACACCTCCACCTCCCAGACCTACGGCGACAACGTGACGCTTGGTGCGAACGCGACGTTCGCGGGCGTGAACGTGACGTTCGGCGGGACGGTGGGCGGTGCGCAGTCGCTGACGGTGAACGATAGCGGGACGACGACGTTCGGCGGGAACGTGTCGGTGGCGAGCCTCGCCACGGACGCGGCCGGCACGACGGCGATCAACGCCTCGTCGATCACGACGACCGGCTCGCAGGTGTACGGCGACAACGTGACGGTGAACACCAATGCGGTGCTCGACGGCGTGGACGTGAGCTTCAATAAGTCCGTGACGGGCTCGAGCTCGCTGTCGGTGAACGACACGGGCACGACGACGTTCTCTGGCTCCGTGAGCCTGTCGGGCCTGTCGACGACCGGCGGCGGGACGACGGCCCTCAACGGCGGCACCGTGACGACCGCGGGCGGCGGCCAGAGCTACGGCGACAACGTGACGCTGGGGGCGGCGACCTCGCTCGACGACACATCGAACGGCAACATCACGTTCGGCGGCACGCTGGATGGCAGCCAGACGCTGGCGGTGAACACGGCCGGCACGACGACGTTCAACGGCCTGGTGGGCAACGGCACGCCGCTGACCAGCCTGGATGCGACGGGCGGCAACGTGACGATCAACACGACGCTCATCAACACGACCGGTGCGCAGAACTACTCGAGCGCCGTGACGCTCCAGTCGAACACGCAGCTGCGTGGCACGACGGGCGCGTTCTCGGGCGGTGTGACGGGCAACAGCAAGGATCTGCAGCTGACGTTCAACGGCACGACGACGATCGCGGGCGGGACGTTCACGGGCGTGAACAACCTGACGAGTGACGGCGGCGGGTTGACGGAGCTGTCGGGCCCGATCAGCACCAGCGGCACGCAGATGTACGTTGACGACGTGACGCTCGTGGGCGGCACGACGCTGACGAGCACGGGTTCGGGCAACGTGGCGTTCTCGGGCACGGTGAACGGCACCGAGTCGCTGACGGTGAACACGGCTGGCACGGCGGCCTTCAACGGTGCGGTGAACATCACGAGCCTGACGACGGACGCCGGCGGCGGAACGACGATCAACACCTCGTCGATCAACACGAGCGGTGCCCAGACCTACGGCGACCAGGTGACGCTCGCGACGGACGCGACGCTGACGGGTGCGAACATCGCCTTGAACGGTGGGATCACGGGCAACAAGAGCCTCACGATCGCCGACAGCCAGACGACGGTGCTCGGCGGCACGGTGAACATCGGCAGCCTGACGACCCTCGCCGGCGGGCTGATGACGAAACTCAACGCCTCGTCGATCACGACCAGCGGCGACCAGACGTACGGCAGCGCGGTGCGGTTGCTGTTGAGCACGTCCCTCAACTCGACCGGCTCGGGGAACGTCACGTTCGACTCGACGGTGGACGGCCTCTTCGGCCTGACGGTGAACACGGCCGGCACAACGGCCTTCAACGACCTGGTCGGTGGCCTCAGGCCATTGACGAGCCTGACCACCGATTCGGCCGGCGGGACGACGATCAACACCTCGTCCATCACCACCACCGGTGCCCAGACCTACAACGACCAGGTCACGCTCGCGACGTCGACGAACCTGATCGGTTCGACGGGCTCGTTTGCCCAGGGCATCGCGGGCGAAAACAACAGTCTTGTCCTGACCTACAGCGGCAACACCACGCTGACGGGCTCGACGTTCACGAATATCGACAACCTGACCGCCAACGGTGGCGGCACGACATACCTTGAGGGCACGATCCAGACCAACGGGACGCAGACCTACGACGACGCCGTGGTGCTCAACAACGCCACGACCCTGATTGGCAAGTCTGCCACGTTCGGCAACGGCCTGAACGGCGGGACGAACGACCTGACGCTGACGTTCACGGATCTGACGACACTTTCCGGTGGGTTCACGAACATCGACGACCTGACGAGCAATGGCACGGGCGGCACGGCCCTGAACGGCACGATCCAGACGATCGGCGTGCAGACCTACTCGGGCAACGTGTCGCTGATCGGCGACACCACCCTCGACGGTGCGTCCGCGGTGTTCCCGAACGGCGTGGTGGGCGCTGGGAACGACCTGACGCTCAACATGACGGCTCTCACCGCAGTGAACAGCGGGTTCACCGGCATCGACAACCTGTCGAGCATCGGTGCGGGCGGCACGAGCCTCAACGGCACGATCGTGACGAACGGCACGCAGACCTACACGAACGCCGTGACGCTCCTGGGCACGACGACGCTCAACGGCACGACGGTGAATACCTCGAACACGGTGGCCGGCGGCGGCAACGCTCTCGCGGTCAACGGCAACGCGATCGTAGGCGGGGCAGTCTCGAACGTCTCGACCTACTCGGTGAGCGGCACGGCGGCGCTGGGGGCAAACGTCTCGACGCTCGGCGACCAGACGTACTCGGGCCAGGTCAACCTGACGAACAACGTCACGCTCGCCGGGACGAACGGCACCTTCGCGACGGGCATCGACGGTGGAAACAAGAGCCTGGTGCTGTCGTTCAGCGAGACGACGGCGCTCAACGGCACGGGCGCAGTCACGAACATCGACAACCTGACGGCGAATGGCGGCGGGACGACGTACCTCAACGGTACGGTCAACACGCTCGGCACGCAGACCTACTCCGATGCGGTCGTGCTCAGTGGCGACACGACGCTGACCGGGAAGGCGGGCAGTTTCACGGGCGGTGTCAACGGCTCGACCCATGACCTCTCGCTGACGTTCACGAACCTGACGACGCTTTCTGGTGGGTTCTCCGACCTTGGCAACCTCTCGAGCAACGGCACGGGTGGCACGGCCCTCAACGGGACGATCACGACGATCGGCAGCCAGACGTACGAGAACAACGTCACGCTGGCTGGCAACACGACGCTGATCGGTGCGTCGGCCTCGTTCCCGACGGGCCTGAACGGCACGGGCAAGAACTTGACGCTCACGCTCGACGGCACGGCGGCGATCGACGGCTCGTTCACGAACATCAACGACCTGACGAGCAACGGCTCGGGCACGACCACGCTCAACGGCACGGTCGCCACCAGCGGCACGCAGACCTATGCGAACGCCGTGACGCTGCTCGGAACCACCACCCTGAACGGCTCGACGATCAACACGACCTCGACGGTGGCCGGCGGCAACAACGCCCTCGCGGTCAACGGCAACGTCGTGGTGGGTGGCGAGGTGTCGAACCTGTCGAACTACTCGGTGAACGGCACGGCAGCCCTGGCCGCGGACGTGACGACGACGGGCACGCAGACCTACCTGGGTGCGGTGACGCTTTCGGGCGGCGATCGGACGCTCTCGGGTTCGACGGTGAACACGACCTCGACGGTGGACGCCGGTGGCAATGCCCTGACGATCACGGGCAACGCGACGGTGGGCGGAGCGGTGAGCAACGTGACGACCTACTCGGTCAGCGGTAACGCTTCGCTCGGCGCCGACGTCACGTCCAGCGGCAACCAGACCTACTCAGGTCAGGTGAGCCTGACGAACAACGTGACGCTCGATGGAACCAATGGCACCTTCGCCGCGGGAATCAACGGTGGCGGCCAGAGCCTGGTGCTCACGTTCAGCGGTGACACGGCCCTCAACGGGACGGGCGGAATCACGAATCTTGCCAACCTGACGGCCAATGGCAGCGGCACGACGTACCTCAACGGCACGATCCAGACGTCGGGAACGCAGACGTATACCGACGCGGTGGTGCTCAGTGGCGGCACGACGCTGATCGGCCAGGCTGGCAGCTTCTCGGGCGGGGTCAACGGCACAGGCAACGATCTGACGCTCACGTTCAATGGCACGACGGCGATCGACGGCTCGTTCACGAACATCGATGACCTGACGAGCAACGGCTCGGGTACGACGACGCTCGATGGCACGGTTGCGACCACGGGAACGCAGACCTACGCCAACGCCGTGACGCTCTTGGGCACGACCACGCTCAACGGTACGACGGTCAACACGAGCTCGACGGTGGCCGGCGGTGGCAACGCCCTCTCGGTCAACGGCAACGCGGTTGTGGGCGGTGCGGTGAGCAACGTCAGCACCTACACGGTCAACGGCACGGCTGCCCTGAGTGCGGACGTGAGCACGACGGGCGTGCAGACCTACCTGGGTGCGGTAACGCTCTCGGGTGGTGATCGGACGCTGTCTGGTTCGACGGTCAACACTCCGTCGACCGTGAATGGCGGCGGCAATGCCCTGGCGATCACGGGCAACGCGACGGTGGGCGGAGCCATCTCGAACATGACGGCCTACTCGGTCAGCGGCAATGCCTCGCTCGGTGCCGACGTCACGACCAGCGGCACCCAGACCTATACGGGCCAGGTCAGCCTGACCAAGGATGTGACGCTCAACGGCACCAGCGGCACGTTCGCGACTGGTATCAACGGCGGCGGCAAGAGCCTGGTGCTGACGTTCAGCGGTGACACGGCCCTGAACGGCACGGGCGCAGTCACGAACCTCGACAACCTGACCACCAACGGCGGCGGGACGACGTTCCTCACGGGCACGATCAACACGACCGGCACTCAGACCTATGACGACGCCGTGGTGCTCAATGGCGGCACGACGCTGATCGGCAAGACGGCGAGCTTCTCCAACGGCCTGAACGGCACGGGCAACGACCTGACGCTGACGTTCTCGAATCCCACCACGCTCTCTGGCGGCTTCGCGCAGATCGGCAACCTCACGAGCAACGGCGCGGGCGGCACGGCCCTCAACGGCACGATCCAGACGATCGGCAGCCAGACCTACTCCGGCAACGTGACGCTCCTCGGCGACACCACGCTCGAAGGTGCGTCGGCCGTGTTCCCCAACGGCGTGGTCGGTGGCAACAACGACCTGACGCTGAACATGACGGCCCTGACGGCGGTGAACAGCGGGTTCACCGGCATCGACAACCTGTCGAGCATCGGCTCCGGTGGCACGAGCCTCAACGGCACGATCGCCACGAATGGCACGCAGACCTATGCCAACGCCGTCACGCTCCTGGGCACGACGACCCTCAGTGGCACGACGGTGAACACCTCGAGCACGGTGGCCGGCGGTGGCAACGCCCTCACGGTCAACGGCAACGCGATCGTGGGTGGTGCGGTCTCGAACGTCAGCACCTACACGGTGAACGGCACGGCCGCTCTGGGTGCGGACGTGAGTACGACTGGTGCCCAGACGTATCTCGACGCGGTGACGCTGTCGCAGAACGTGACGCTCTCCGGTTCGACGGTGAACACGGCCAGCACGGTGGACGGCGGCGGCAAGTCGCTGGCAATCACGGGCAACGCGACGGTGGGTGACACCATCTCGAACGTGACCACCTACTCCGTGAGCGGCACGACGGCGCTCGATGCCAACGTTACGACCAGCGGCAACCAGAGCTACACGGGCCTCGTGACGCTCGGTGACGACGTGACCCTGACGGGTGCCACGCCGACGTTCACCGCGGGTGTGGCCGGTGCGACGCACGACCTGACGCTGAACTTCA
>JBAVTF010000106.1:0-14411 GCA_049695995.1 Pirellulales bacterium
CCGTGCCGACAATACGGCCGTGAGGGGCTGCCCGAAGCGAGCGTCCGGCGACGGGGCATGGGCAGCCCCGAGCCCACGCCACCGGAGGTCGACCCGCGGAGGACTAGAAGGGCCTGCGGTGTTCCTACCGTGGGCCGCATGCGGAGCATGCGGACTACGGCGCAAGCGGATGACAGCGGGAGCAAGCGGATGACAGCGGGAGCGGGCGGATGACAGCGGGAGCGGGCGGAGTGGACGGACTACGGCCGCGAGAGCGTGCGTTCGAAGAGGTGGACGTAGTCGCGGCCGCTGTGCTCCCACGACCAGTCCTGTCGCATCACGTGCCGCACGAGCCGCGTCCACAGCTCGCGGTCGGCGTGGGCGTCGAGCGCCCGGCCCAGCGCATGCTCGAGCGCCAAGGGATCGATCGCATCGAACGTGAACCCGCTCGCCGTGCCACGGGCCAGCGTGTCGGGGTTCGTATCGACGACGGTGTCCACGAGGCCGCCGGTCGCGCGGACGACCGGGATCGAGCCGTAGCGGAAGGCATAGAGCTGCGTGAGACCGCAGGGCTCGAACCGGCTCGGTACGAGCGTGATGTCGGCGGCGGCCTGGACGAGATGGGCGAGTCCTTCGTCGAACCCGATCACGACGTCCACTGTGCCCGGAAACGAGGCGGCGGCCCGCTGGAGCGCCTCCTCATACCAGCGATTGCCGGTGCCGAGCACGACGAAGTGGGCCCGGCCACTGCCGGCCATCCGGCCGATCACCTCGACGACGAGTTCGATCCCCTTCTGCTCGGCGAGCCGGCCCACGAAGGCGACGAGCGGCCGGGCATCGGGCGCGGCCCTGCCCAGCCGCGCCGCGAGCGCGACGCGGGCCGCGTACTTGCCGAGATCGACGTCGTGCTCGGAGTAGGCCCGCGGGATGTGCGGATCGTTGCCCGGATCCCAGGCCTGCGTGTCGATACCATTGACGATGCCGGTGAGCAGCTCGCTCCGGGCCGCGAGCACGCCCTCCAGGCCACAGCCGCCGGGCGAATGCTGGATCTCACGGGCGTAGGTCGGGCTCACGGTCGTGATCGCATCGGCAAACACGATGCCCGTCTTGAGCAGGTTGAGCTGCCCGTAGAACTCCATCTGCTCCCAGTTGAAGTACTGCCAGTCGATGCCGGTGAGCAGCATGTCCCACTGCCAGAACATGCCCTGGTAGGCCATGTTGTGGATCGTCATCACCGTCTTGGCATTGGCAACCGCGGGCCACGACTTGTAGAGCAGCTTCTGGTAGGCGGGCACGAGGCCCGTCTGCCAGTCGTGGCAGTGGATGATGTCGAACGACGTGGCCTGCCGCCCGGCAAGTTCGAGGGCCGCGCGGCAGAAGAAGATGTAGCGTTCGGCGTTGTCGGGATAATCGTCCGGACCGCCGTAGAGCCCGGGTCGGTCGTAGTAGTCGTCGTTCGCGACGAGGAACACGTCTCCACGTGCATTCGGGAGCCGGCACTTCAAGATCCGTGCCACCGGCCGCCGGGTGCCAATCGGCACCTCGAAGGCGAGGTCGGTCGGCTCGATCGGCAGCCCCTTCGCAAGGGCCTCGCGGTAGGCCGGAATGACGAGCGTGGTCTCGCAGCCGAGTCGGCCGAGGGCCTCGGGCAACGCCCCGGCCACGTCGGCCAGTCCGCCCGTCTTGGCGAACGGCGTGGCTTCGCTGGCGACTTCGAGCACCCGCATCAAACCGGCCTCGTGAACCCGGCACCGCGGCCACGCGCCGCCGGATGCTCTACTATAGATCGCAAATCCGACACGGTTTGCCAGCCGCCGTTTCCTTCCCGCTGCGATCCCGCCTGCCATGAGCCCGCTCGTCAATCCCGCCGCCCTGTTCAAGCTCAGGCTGCCCTGCCCCAGGCGGGCGAAGCTCTGGCCCCCCGCGGCCTCTGAACTCGACGATGCCTGCCGGCTGCCGTCGTTCGCGCCGCTGGCGGGCGTGCCCGACCTGCTCGAACTCGCGATCGCCTGGAACGAACGGGGGCTCGGTGTACGGGCTGCGGCCCGAGGCGTGGGCAACGCCCGCTGGTGCCATCCCACCCGGCCCGAAGACAGTGACGGCCTCCATCTCTGGATCGCCACGCGGCCCACGGGGGAGAGCCATCGCGCCGGCCGGTTCTGCCGCCGGCTCGCGCTCCTGCCCACGGGCGGCGGCCGCCTTGCCGACAAGCCCGTGGCCGTCGTCGCCACGATCCCGCGGACGAGCGAAGTGCCGGCGCCGCTCCCCGAGGGCTCGATCCAGATCGAGTCGAAGCTGCTTGCCGACGGCTGGCAGATCGAGGCCTTCATCGGAGCCGCCGCGCTGCCGGGCTGGGATCCGGCCGAGATTCCGCGGCTCGGGTTCTTTGCGGCGATGGTCGATCGGCGGCTCGGCCGGCTCCCCTGCTTCGCGCCGCCCGAGTTTCCCTGGGACAGCGACCCCACGACCTGGGCCGAACTGGAACTCGTGTAGTACCGCACGAAGCCGCATGCCCGTTGCTACGCGACGTCGTCGGCGAACGGCTCGATCTCGACCGCTGCCGGGGGCAGGCTTTCCAGGAACACGCGGCCATAGGGCTTCGTGAGCATCCGCGGGTCCAAAATAACCACGGATCCCCGATCGGTGTGCGTACGGATCAGGCGGCCGAAGCCCTGCTTGAGCTTCAGCACCGCCTCGGGCAGTTGATACTCGGCGAAGGCGTTGCCGCCGGCCTGCTTGATCGCCTCGATCCGCGCCGCCGTGAGCGGCCGGTCGGGCACGGCGAACGGCAGCTTCGTGATGATCACGTTCACGAGGCAGTCGCCCGGCAGGTCGATGCCCTGCCAGAACCCGTCGGTGCCGAGCAGCACGCTCGCCGGCCCTTCGCGAAAGTCCTCGAGCATGCGTGACCGCGGCAGCCCGTCGGCCTGACTCACGAGCCGGAAGTCATGCCGCACGCACCAGCCTGCGAGTTCGGCGGCCACCTTCGCCAGCGCCGCGTGGCTCGTAAAGAGCACCATCGCTCGGCCCTCGCTCCGCGCGACGTAGCGTTTGATCATCCGCACGACCGCGGCGTCGTAGGCCGCGCCGCTCGTCGGATCAGGGAGCCGATCGACGAGCACGAGCCGCGCCTGCCGCGGATAGTCATAGGGGCTGCCGAGCCGGCGGGTCAGCGCGGCCGGCGGCACACCCAGTCGGGTGCGGAGGAAGGCGAAGCCATCGGCATCGGCCGGAGGATCGTCGTCGAATGACTCCGTGGCACGGCGGGGCGGATTTACCGCCAGCGTGGCGCTGGCGAGCACGACGGTTCCCACGCGATCGAAGAGTTCACGACGCAGCGTGCCCGCGACGTCCACCGGCGCGCTGGAGAGCGTGAGCCGCTCGCGACCCCGGCGCGAGCGGCGCGACTCCACCCACCACACGCTGCCCGGCTCCCCCTGCTTCAGCCACACGTTGACGGCTGCCGCGTGCACAGTAAGCCGGTCGGCGAGGGATTCGAGGTCGTGGCGCTCCGCCTCATTGGCCAGCCCATCGGCCGCGTTTCGCAGCTTGCGGGCGAGCGACATGAGCGGCTCGCCGAGCGTGTCGTCCACGAGTCCGGGCTTCGGTACCCGCCACGGCGGCTCGCCCCGCAGCGCGAGCGCCTCACGGACGTCGTCGAAGAAGTCGTCCGCGGCCCGCCGACAGCGGCGGACGTCGGGCTCGAGGTCATGCATCCGATAGTGGGCCAGCAGCCCCTTCTGCGATCGCTCGTTCCAGAGCTTCGAGAGCACGCGGTCGATGCCGCTGCTCGACACGCCGATGCCGAGGTGCTCGCTGGCCACCGATTCGATCGTGTGGGCCTCGTCGAAGACGACCAGATCGTGGTCGGGCAGGAGCTTCGCCCCGGCCCGCCGCACGGCAAGGTCGGCGAAGTAGAGGGCGTGATTCACCACGAGCACCTGGGCGTGGGCCATCCGCCGCCGCGCGGCGTAATAGTGGCACTGTCGATGCGTGGGGCAGGCTCGGCCCATGCAGTTGCCAGAATCGCTGGCGATCTCGTCCCACACGCTCGGCCGCGGTACGACATCGAGATCGGCGAGCGACCCATCGCCCGTTCGCTTGGCCCAGGCGGCCAGTTCGAGCAGTTCGGCCCGCTCCTCGTCGTCGGGAAAGAGGCTCCCTGACCGTTCGAGGGCGAGCTGCAGCCGCCGCAGACTCACGTAGTTGCTCCGTCCCTTCACGAGCACCGCCGAAAACTCCCGCGGCATCACCGCGGCCACGAGCGGGATGTCCTTCGTGAGCAGCTGCTCCTGAAGCGCGATTGTGTGGGTGGAGATCACGACGCGGCGCTGCCGCGGCCGGGGCGTCGTGCCACCACTCTCGGTGGCGGGATCGCCTTCGAAGTCGTCATCCGCGTCAGCGGTGGGCACTGGCGCGGGTGTAGTCTCGACCTGATCGGCGGTGACCGCGAGCACGGCCGGCACGAGATAGGCGAGGCTCTTGCCCACGCCGGTGCCCGCTTCCACGACGGCGTGCCGTCGCTCGGCGATCGCCTGCGCCACGACCGCCGCCATCTCCTGCTGCTCGGGCCGCGGCTCCCAACCCGCGAGCCGGGCCGCGAGCCGCCCGCCGGGCGCCAGGAATTCGTCGGGCGTCAGCGGCGTCGTCATCACCGAGAGTGTAGCCGACGGCATGGTAGGATTGCGCCGCGCGAGGGCCGCCTCGCGGCATCCATCAGCATCGGAGGAGCGTCACGTGCCGTCACCGCAGTCCCACGACCACGCCGCACCGCCCGCTGGCGCCGCCAAGGCCTGGGGAGGCGTGTTTCGCGAGCCGACCGACAAGCGGGTCGAGGCGTTTTCGGAGAGCGTGTCGTTCGACCGCCGGCTCGCCGACGACGACATCGACGGCTCGGTCGCCCACGCCCGGATGCTCGCGGCCTGCGGCCTGATGAGCGTGCAGGAGGCCGACGCGATCGCCCACGTGATGGAGGAGATTCGGGGCGAAATCCGCTCCGGGCGGTTCGAGTTCACCGCTGCCAAGGAAGACATCCATCTCCACATCGAGTCAGCGCTCACGGCGCGTCTCGGCGACACGGGCCGCAAGCTGCACACGGCCCGCAGCCGCAACGACCAGGTGGCCACCGACCTGCGGCTCTACTGCCGGCGGGCAATGGACCGGCTCGACCGGGGCCTGGCCGCGCTCCAGGCTGCGTTCCTCGGCTTCGCGGAGCGGGAGCAGGGCCTCGTCATCCCGGGCTACACACACATGCGGCGGGCCCAGCCCGTGCTCGCGGCCCATCAGCTATTGGCCTGGTGTGAGAAGCTTGGCCGCGACCGCGAGCGGCTGGCCGACTGCCGCAAGCGGACGAACGTCCTGCCGCTCGGCTCCGGCGCGATCGCCGGCACGAGCCTGCCGATCGACCGTGAACATGTGAAGGACTCGCTCGGCTTCGATGCCGTCGCTGCCAACAGCCTCGATGCGGCGAGCGACCGCGACTTCGCCTGCGAGCTGGCCTTCGTGCTCGCGCTTGCTGCCGTGCACCTCTCGCAGTGGGCGGAGGAGTGGATCCTCTATAGCACTCCGGAATTTGGGTTCCTCCTGCTGCCGGAGGGCTTTTGCACCGGCAGCTCGATCATGCCGCAGAAGATCAATCCCGACGTACTCGAACTCGTCCGCGGCAAGAGCGCTCGGGCGATCGGCAACGTGCAGGCCCTGCTCGTGCTACTCAAGGGACTTCCCACTGCCTACAACCGCGACCTGCAGGAAGACAAGGAGCGGATCTTCGACTCGATCGACACGCTGGAGGCGGTACTCGGCGTGGCCGCGCCGCTGGTGGCGGGCACGCGGTTCGACCACGAGCGGATTGCCGCCTCACTCGACCGTGGCCACCTCGACGCCACGAGCCTGATGGAGGCGCTCATCGCCGCCGGTGTGCCGCAGCGGACGGCCCACGAGTTCGTCGGCCACCTCGTCCGCACGGCGATGACGCGGGGCGTGGCCCTCGCCGACTTGGCCGACGAGGAGTTCGCCCGCGAATACCCCGGCTGGAATGCCTCGCTGCGGGCAGCCCTCGGCTCGCACAACGCCGTCGAGCGGATGGTGAGCCAGGGTTCTACCGCCCCGGCCTCGGTCGCCGCCCAGCTCGCCGCCTGGCGCGAGCGACTGAGTGGGGCCACCTGAGCGGCGCCGTAGTCCACATGCTCCGCATGTGGCCCACGGCACGAACGCCGCAGACCGGAGCTACTCCGCTACAAGTCTGCCAACCTCCGGGCAAATAGCCGGCCACTTGGCCTTCACGCCTCGAACCGCACACGGAGTGTGCGGACTACGGTCGGAGCGAGTGGACGACGCAAACCGCACGCGACCCTGCGGCTTCGGGGGTTTGGGCGGCCCCCGAGCGAGTTATCTCGCGCGGCAGCAGCGGCTCCACCGGCGAGCGGCCGATTGTCGACGGTGAGAACGGGGAGGCTCCGCGCGCAGCCCGATCCTCTGGAGGCCGGACCGTGCAGTGGCGAACGCGAATGCTGGTAGTGGCGGTGCTGGGCTACGCGGCCGGCGCACCTGCGGCCGAGCCGCCGCGACGACTCGATCCGCTCCAGCAGGCGGTAATCGATTCGCTCGCTTCGCCGCCACGCACATTGCCCGCCGATTGCTTCGAGGCGGCTGTCCGCTGCGTCGAGATCGACGCCCCAGGGTTCGCCCACGACTACTTCAAGAAATTCGTGGCGGCGGTGGGCGGCGACGAGAAGGACCGTTTCGCGCTCTTTGCCGACCTCGGCGATGCATTCGACGCCGCCCGATTGGGACGCCTCGAGCGAGCGCTCGCACCGCGCGACCCGGCCGCAGGCAAGATCCTCGGCGCGATCCGCGAGGCGTCCGCGATCCGGCGGCGCGATCCCGCCCAACTGGTCGCCGCAGCAGCTGCGCTCGGCAGCCCTACCGTGCTGGAGCGGCTCGCCGCAGCCGATCGCCTCGCAGCGGCCCAGGAGGACGCCCTGCCCGTGCTGGCCGACGTGCTGCAATCGGCTCCCGCCGACAGTCGGCCAGCGACCGCCGCGCGGCAGCTCGTCGCCGCGGTCGGCCCGGCAGCCCGGCAGCCGCTGCTCGCCTGGCTCGGCTCCGACGACGTCGCCCACTGGGCCGGTGCAATCGAGGCCCTTGCCGCGAGCGGTGCCGCCGACGTCGATGACTTCCTGTTTGCACCGGCCCTCGTGGAGAACACGCCCCCCGAAGCCCGCGCTGCTGCCATCCGCCTGCTCGGCGGCGAGCCATCACGCGACGCTGCGCTCGCCCGGCTCACAGCGCGGCTCGACCGCACGCTCGCGCCCGAGTCACTGCCGCCCATCGACGAGCTCTGCCTGGAGCCCGTCACGAAGCCAGAGAACGCAGTTCGCGCGCTTGGCGGCACACTCACCGGCACCGTTGAACGCTATGCATGGAATCCCGAGACCCGCCGCATCGCGCGGCAGCGGATGTCGCCCCGCGAGGCGCGGGACTCCGAGGCGGCCCACGTCGCCCGCGATCTGATCGCCCTCGGCGTGCGCGATCCACACGCCATCCGCCTCGTGCTCCTCGCCCAAGTGGAGAGCCTGCTCGTCGCGGCCGGTCGCTCCGGCGCGACGGCCGACACGATCCCGCCCGTCAGCCTCCGCCAGCCGCTCACGCCCCCAGACGGCTTCGACCCCGACACCGCGGTCGCGGTGGTCGAGCTGGCGATCACGCACGGCCTGTTCGAGGCGGCAGCAGCAGCCTGCCGCAGCATCGTGCCCCCCGACGCGGCCGATGCCGCCCCGCCCCGGCGCGGTCTGCTCTCGCCCACCGCCCGCAAGACGCTCGTGAAGACGCTCGCCGTACCCGACGCTGGACTCCAGTCCGCCGCCGCCACGGCCCTCGCGACGGCCGCTGGTGATCCGCCATACCCGGGCTCCAGTCGCGTGGTCGACGTGCTCCGGCATGCAGCGACCGCGACGGGCCGCGACGTCGCGATCGTCGTCCACCCCGAAGAGGCCATCCGGTATGAACTCGCCGCCGACATCAGTCGCTTCGGCTACGAGGCCGTGCCGGTCGCGACCGGACGGGAGGCGGTCGTCGCAGCCCGCGAGTCGGCTGATACCTCGCTCGTGCTGCTCGCCGCCCGTAGCATCAGCCCCACGCCGATCGAGACCGTGCAGCTGCTCCAGCGCTGCTGGCCGGGCGACGCGCCGCCGGTGCTGCTGGTCGTCGATCCGCTCGACGATGGCCGCAGCTGCTTCCTCACGCAGCTCGTGCTGAAGTTTCGTGACTTCAATGGCGTGGGCATCGTCGATCGGCTCGATAGCTTCTTCGAGACCACGCCGGATCCTGCGACGGGTGAAGCAGTCGGCCCCCGGTTTCCCGACGCCCTGGCCCAGGCGGCGGGGCCGCAGGCCGTCGACCCGGCGGCCCGCTCCCAGGCCCGCGAGACACGGCTCGCCCGGAGCCGCGAGGCGGCTGCCCTCCTCGAGCAGATGGCCGACCGTGGCTGGGAAGTGGCGCGGCCCGGTGACTCGCCCCGCAGCGTCGTGGCCGCACAGTACAATCGCGACGATGCTGCTGCAGCCCGGCCAACCCGCTGACGACCCATCCACGCCCCCGATCCGCGGCCTCATCGGCTCGAGCGCCGCGATGGCGGAGGTGTATGCCACCACGCGGCGGGTGGCGGCCTCGAATGCCTCGGTGCTCCTGCTCGGCGAGACGGGCACGGGCAAGGAACTGATCGCGAAGGCGATCCACGAACTCTCGCCGCGGGGCACCGGCCCGTTCGTCCGCGTCAACTGCGGCGCCCTCTCGGAGAGCCTGCTGGAGAGCGAACTCTTCGGCCACGTCCGCGGCGCCTTCACCGGCGCCGTCGCCAACCGTGCCGGCCGGTTCGAGGCGGCCCACACAGGCACGATCTTTCTCGACGAGATCAACTCCACCACGCCGAAGCTCCAGGTGAAGCTCCTGCGGGTGCTCCAGGAGCGGGAGTTCGAGCGAGTCGGCGACACCGAGACCGTGCGGGTGGACACGCGGGTGATTGCCGCCAGCAATCGCGAACTGCTCGACGAAGTTGCCAAGGAGACGTTTCGCGAGGACCTCTACTACCGGCTCAACGTCGTGCCGATCCACCTGCCGCCGCTACGGGCTCGCCGCGACGACATTCCCCTGCTCATCACCCATTTTCTCGAGCACTACAACGCGGAGAACGACCGCTACGTCGTGCACGTCGACAAGGCGGCCCTCGACGCGCTCGTGAAGTACCACTGGCCGGGCAACGTTCGCGAGCTGCAGAACGTGGTCGAGCGGTGCGTGGTGATGGCGCTGGGCGATGAGATCACGCTCGACCTCCTGCCAGCCGGGATTCGGGGTGAGAAGACGGCGGCCGCTGCATCCCTGCCAGGCCGGGGCGGCGACCTCGACAGCCTCGCCCGCGAACTCGTCGAACAGGGCATGACGACGGCTGGCCCTGACGACGACAACCTCTTCGACCGCGTGGTGAGCCGCGTCGAGCGGGAACTCATCGCCCAGATGCTCGCCGCCTGCGGCGGCGTGCAGCTCAAGGCCGCCGCCCGCCTGGGCATCAACCGCAACACACTGCGAAAGAAGCTCCTCGAGCACGGCCTCGAGGCCGACGGGGAATAATTCGCACCTGTACAGGCCGTTGCACACCACACGCCGTGAGGGGCTGCCCGTGCCCCGAAGCCGGCGTATGCCGCCGAGCGCAGCCGGGATGGCGAAGCGAAGGCGGCATCCGAGCGAGCGGAGAACAGGATGTTCGAAGTGAGCGTCCGGCTCTCGGGGCATGGGCAGCCCCGAACCGGAATCACGCCTCCGCCATGTCGCGAGCGTGATAGCTCGACCGCACGAGCGGCCCGCTTGCCACTTTCTTGAATCCCATTTTTTTCGCGATCGCGCCCAGTTCGTCGAACTCCTCGGGAGGCACATACCGTTCCACCGGCAGCGAATCGAGCGTCGGCTGCAGGTATTGGCCGAGCGTCAGGAAATCGACGCCATGATCCAGGAGATCGGCGAACACGTCGAGTAGTTCGTCGCGGGTCTCACCGAGCCCGAGCATGAGACCGCTCTTCGTCCTCACGCTGGGCATGATCCGCTTGGCATCCGTGAGCAGCTGGAGCGTCCAGGCATAGACGCTCTTACGACCGCGGACGGTGCGGTAGAGCCGCGGCACTGTCTCGGTGTTGTGGTTGAAGACGTCGGGCTTCGACTCCATGAGCCGCTCGAGCGCCCCGTCCTTGCCGATGAAATCGGGCACGAGCACTTCGACAGCCGCGCCGGTCGCAGCCCGCACGGCCTCGACCGTCCGCCGGAAATGCTCCGCACCGCCGTCGGGCAGGTCGTCGCGGGTCACACTCGTGATGACCACGTGCTTGAGTCCGAGCCGCCGGGCGGCCTCGGCCACCCGCTCCGGCTCGTCAAGCTCGAGTGCCTCCGTCTTCCCCTTGGGCACCGAGCAGAAGCCGCAGGGCCGCGTGCAGACGTTGCCGAGGATCATGAACGTGGCCGTCTTCTGCGACCAGCATTCGAGCCGGTTAGGGCACTTTGCCGACGAACAGACGGTTTCGAGATTCAGCTCGGCGATCAGGCCGGCCGTCTCGCCGTGGCCACCACCGACGCCGAGATTCTGCCGCAGCCACGGCGGGAGCCGGCGTACGGCCGGCGGCGGTGCCGCGGCGACATCGCCGATGATGGGAAGCGAGAGTGATGGCATCGACGGACTGCTATCCGACACGGCTCACGGCCTCCATGGTGCGGGCTGCGACGACGGGAACGGGCACGGGAAAGCCCGACTGGATGCTCATTCTCGCAAACCCAAAGGCATCACCCACGTGCTGCACGACCGCGGTCCGCACGTCCTGCGGCCGCACCTTGCGCTGCAGGTCGGCCTGCACCGACCCCATGGTACGCGTCGGCAGGCCGGCGGCGAATGGCGATCGCGGAACGGCCTGCACGGCGTCGAGCGGCTCGAATCCGGGGCTGACGTTGACGAAGGCCCCGTGCCGCACCACACCCCGCCGCACCGTCACGCCGACCGCCGCCAGCAGCCCCGTGCGGCCGAAGACACCGGGCACGCCCGGATACCGCATTGGCCCGCACCGCACCTGCCGCAGCGCGGCCTCCAGGGCGGCCTCGAGTCGCGCGAGGTAGCCTCCGACGTCGTGCCGGGAGAGGCCGAGGTCTTCGAGCGTTGCGAACAGCGACACGCACACCTGCCCCGGCCCGTGAGGTACCGCGCCACCGCCACGACCGACGAACCGCAGCGTCAGTCGGCGCTCCCGAAGCTCGTCATCGGTGAACTGCACGTCGTCCCGCGAGCCGAGCCGGCCGATCGTGATCACGGGCTCGAGTTCGTGCACGAGCAAGGTCGGCGGCCGGCCGCCCGGCTCCGACACCTCCCACGAGAGCCGCTCCGCCATCGCCAGCGCGGCGTCGAGCGACAGCCTCCCGGCGAGCCAGACGGCGAGCGGTCGGCGATCGCGGGCAGCGGTGCCGGGGGCGGAAGACGGTTCGGGGAGTGCGGCAGCCATGTCGTCGTTGTACCACGCGGGTGATGGCCGCGAACCAATACGCCGTGAGGGGTTGCCCGTGCCCCAGGAGCCGGCGTATGCGCGCCGAGCGCAGTCAGGATGGCGGAGCGAAGGCGGCATCCGAGCGAGCGAAGAACAGGATGTTCAGAGCGAGCGTCCGCCGATGGGGTACGGGCAACCGCGAACTCTCGCCGAAGGTGGTCGACCCGGGAAGGATGAGAAGGGCCTACAGCGTTCAGGCCGGGAGCCGCACACGGAGTGTGCGGACTACGGTGGGTTACCGCGCGGCGTATTCGTCGAGCAGTGACTCGATCCTTCCGAAGACGTCGGCCATCTGCTCGGCGTCGGGGAGGAGCGTGACACGGAAGTGGTCGCGATACGGCACGTTGAAGCTCGATCCGGGGGCGACGAGCACGTGCTTTCGCTCCAGAAGATCGAGCGCGAACGCCTGGTCATCGAAGGCGTTGACGCCGCCGGGCAGCCGGTCGGCATGCACCTTCACGAAGGCATACATCGCCCCCTGCGGCGGCACGACGGAGAGATACTTGCTCCGCCGCACCGCATCGAGCACCGCGGCCCGCGTCGCATGCAGCCGGCCGCCGGGCTTCGTGAGGTCCACGATCGACTGATAGCCGCCGAGCGCCGTCTGCACGGCATACTGCCCGGGCACGTTGGAGCAGAGCCGCAGGCTGGCCAGCAGCTCGACGGCCTGGATGTAGTCGCGGGCATGCTCCCGCTCGCCCGAGAACACGAGCCATCCCACCCGCAGGCCGCAGGCCCGGTAGACCTTGCTCAGGCCGCCGAACGTGAGGCAGAGGAGCGAGTCGTCGAGGCTCGCCGCCGGCACGAACTCCGCGCCGTCGTAGAGCATTTCGTCGTAGATCTCGTCGGCACAGAGCACGAGGTGCCGCTGCCGGGCGATGTCGGCCAGGGCCGCGAGCGTCTTCCGCGGATAGACGGCGCCCGTGGGATTGTTGGGGTTGATGACGACGAGGGCCCGCGTGCGCGGCGTCACGAGCCGCTCCACCTCGACCGGGTCGGGCACGAAGCCCCGTTCGGGCCGGCAGGGGTAGTGCACCGCCTTCGCACCGTGGATCACCACGCTCGCCGTCCAGAGCGGATAGTCGGGGCTCGGCACGAGCACCTCGTCGCCGGGGTTCAGCAGCGCCCGCATCGCGAGCATGATCAATTCGGACACGCCGTTGCCGATGAACACGTCGTCGGCGGTGACGTCCATCACGCCGCGGCTCTGCTGCTGCATCACCACGGCCTCGCGGGCCGCGAAGATCCCCTTCTGGTGCGAGTAGGGATCTGCCTGGTGGAGGTTCTCAACGACGGCCACCCGCATCGAGCCCGGCATCCGAAACCCGAAGGCACCGGGATTGCCGATGTTGAGCTTCACGATCTCGTGCCCCTCCCGCTCGAGCTGCTCGGCGCGGCGGGCGAGCGCCCCGCGGATCTCGTAGCGGACGTCGTGAAGGTGCTCGGAGGCGCGAAGGAGGGGCAGGCTCATGGCAGGCACGATACGGCGGAAGGGAAAGTATTCAAGGATACCTTGCAACAAAAGAAGCCGTAGGGCCGTCACTAGAAGTCGTAGGCCCGTTGCGGAGCAACAGGCCTACTCGGCCAGGGCGGCGTGGACTGCGTCCCACGCCATTGGCACCCACGGCACGGCCCCCGGCAGGCTCGTCCGCTCCGCGCCCGCGACCGACCGCGGCTCGAAGCCCCCCGCCTCGACCTTCTCGGCGGCACGATCGACCGCCGCCGAAAGCCGCTCGAGCCAGTCCGGCACCTCGACGCCCGAGCCGCTCGCCACGCCACGAAACGTCTCGGCCTTTGCCTCGAGTGCCGCACCGGCCCCGGCTGGCTTGCCCGTCGCCAGCTCCGCCGCGGCGGGATCGACGAGCGCCTCCAGTTCGTCCTGCTCCAGCGCCGCGGTGAACGGCCGACGAACCCGGTCGCCAACGCTCGCCAGCCGCACGCCCCACTGCGATTCGAGTCGTGCGATCCGCTCCACGAGCTCCGCGGCCGTCTCGGCCGTCTCGTCCCGCATCCGCTGCCGCCACGACTCGGCCGCGTGCACGGCGCCGCGGCGGGCGAGCACGCGATGGGCCATGTTCACCGGCCGCAGCGTCCAGGCGATCCGGTCATACTCCGCCTTCACCCGCAGGTAGTCGAGGAGGATGTGGAGGCATTCGCCGCGGTCGGACTGCGTGGTGGTGGAGTTCCAATCGCGATACTCGGCATGGTTCTCCGCGATGCTTTCAAGCACGAGCCGTAGCCGGGCCACGGCCTGGTTCATCGGCAGGGCGCCGCTCGCGAGATCTTCGATGAGCCGCGTGGGCTGCCGCGGCCGCGACCGATCGCCACGCGGCTCCTCGCCGGCAAACGCCTCGGGCTCCGCACGTTCGATCAGTTGCTCGATGTGGTGCCTCACGCCACCGCGTAGGATGCCGCGGAGCGACGCCGGCGTGAGCACGTGCTGCGTGAACAGGCCGCTACCGTAGTCCTCGATGAATTGCCGCGTGACGGTAAACGCCTTGTCGTCCCGCACCCGTTCGAGCACGGAGAGCCGCAGTTGTCGGGCGTGGGTCATCCAGGTCTCGAGCAGCCGCGGCACGAGCAGTGCGAGGCCGTCGAGGATTCGCTCCGTGGCCGCCTCGGCATCGACGTCGGCCGACGTCGCACTCTCCACGATTCGTTCGACGAGCGATCCCGTGGCCGCCTCGAACACGCGGTCGAACTCGCTCACGCTGGCGGCGCCCGGCGGCCGGCGGCTCTCGAGTGCCTTCGCAAGCTGCACGACCGCCGCGGTCTCCTTCACGAGGCCGACCCGCGGGAGGCAGCCGGCGAGCCGCTCGAGCAGCCGCTCGCGGCTGCGGGCCCGCGCGATCCGGTCGGGGC
>JBAVTF010000107.1:0-12486 GCA_049695995.1 Pirellulales bacterium
GAGCGGGAGTCCGCCGCGGCGGCACGAGCGGCCGACGAGACGATCGCCGCGATCGAGGCAAGTCTCGACGAGTTGGCCGCACGTCTGGCAGCCTGCGAACGGTCTGCGGCCGGGTCGCACCACGACGCCGACGCGAGCCGGCAGCGGCTGAGCGACGCGACACGGGCCGTCGATCGGTGGCGCCAGGAGCAGCTCCGGCTCGACGCAGCCCTCGGCGTGGCCGAGGCCCGCGCCGCCGACGCACGAGCCGCGGCGGATGCAGCACGTGATGCCGTCGCCGCAGCGCAGCTCCAGCACGCACGGCTCTCCGAATCGCTCGCAGCCTGCGAGGGCAATCTGCATTCGCTCGCAACGCGATCGGCGCTGGCCAGTCGCCACGTCGAGGAACTGGAAGCCGCGGCGCGAGAGCAGGCCGACGCGATACACTCCGCCTGGCAGGAACTGGCCGGCTGGCAGGCGAAGCTCGAAGCCTGCCGCGAGCGCTGCGACGTGCTGCGCGAACTCGTCGACCGCCAGGAGGGGCTGTCCGATGCGGCGCGGCGCCTTCTTGCTACGCAGGCCGAGGCGGTGCCAGGCCTCGCGGGCTCGCTCGCCGACCTCGTTGTCGCGAGCGTCGCCTGGGCGCCGTTGGTCGATGCGGCCCTTGGCGCACTGGGCCACACGCTCGCCCACAGCCTCGTGATCGACACCCTCGACGACGTCGTCCATTGGCATACCGACTGGGCGACGACCGATGCGGGACGAGACGTGCTCGCCGCCGGCGGCCGGATCGGTTTTCTGGCCACCGGCGCGCTGCGGGAGCCGGCCCACTTCGAGCCCGTTCCCCAGCCGGGCATCGTCGGCAGGCTCGACCGGCTCCTCGCCGCCGACGCGGCCAACACCGGCGCGACGCTCGACGAGCGATCTGCGATCGTGCTCGAGCGGCTCTTGGGCCGCGTGTGGGTCGTTGAACGGATCGATCACGCGCTGCCATTGATCGCCGCGGCCCCGCCGGCCACTCTCTTCGTCTCACAGTCCGGCCACTGCCTGTCCGCGGATGGCTGCCTCGAGATCGGCACGGCCAGCGCCGGATCGGGCCTCGTCGCCCGCCGCAGCGAACTGCGGACGGCCGAGCAGCGGCGGGACGAACTGGTCCGCACGGTCGCCGAGCGGCAGGCAACGATCGCCGGCCTGCAGGCGGCAGCGGCCGACCTGCACACCGAATTGCGGCAGGCCCAGGCCCGCTGCCGCGAGGCCGCCGAAGCGACCGCCGCTTCACGAACCCAGTTTGACCGTGTCACCCGCGACCGCGACGCCGCTGCGACCCTGATCACAACCGCCGAACGGGAGCTCCGCGTTGCCGACGAACGGGCTATCGCCGCCGTCGCCGAGCTTGAAGCCGTCCGTGCTGCAGCCGCCGCGGTCGAGCCGACACTGACCGCCGCGGTCGCCGAGGTGCATGCCGCCCAGGAGGCGGTCGATTCACTGGAACGCAGCCGCAGTGAACTGCTCGACGCGATCCAGCAGCTTCGCGTCGAGCGGGCGACCGCCACCGAAAAGCTTGCCCGGAGCCGCGACTCCGCCGCGACGACCACCGCCGCGCAGGCGGCCCGCGGCGCCGATGTGGCCGCCACCTCCGACCGCCGCCGCACCGCGGAAGCCCGGCTCGAAGCCTATGAACTCGACCTGCTCGCTGCGGGAGCCGCCCAGGCCGAGGCCGTGGCGGCGTTTGAACGATCGACCGCACGACTGGCGGAGACTGAGGCGGAAGCCGAGACGCTTGACGCCCGCCGCCGAGCCTCCGGCCGCGCCGTCGAGGAGGCCCGCGTAGCGCAGACGCGGCTGGCCGAAGCGGTCCACGCCCACGAGCTGGAGGCTGGCGAAGCCCGCCATCGTCGCGCCCGCATCGTGGAGCGGATTCGTGACGAATACGACATCGACCTCGAGTCCGGGCTGCCGGCAGCGCCGGAAGGCGAGCGGGTCGAGATTCCGGCCGACCGGGCGGAGCACGACCGCGAGATCGAGGAGTTGCGCCGAAAGCTCGCGTCGATGACGACCGTGAACCTCGAGGCGCTTCAGGAGGCTGAGGAACTGACGGCCCGGCTGGCCACGCTCGAGGCCCAGCTCGCCGACGTCGCGGGCGCGAAGGAATCGATCGAACAGCTCATCACGCGGATCGACGACGAGAGCCGTCGCTTGCTTGGCGACACGATCGAGACGGTCCGCGGACACTTCCGCGACCTCTTCGAGCGGCTCTTCGGCGGCGGCCAGGCCGACATCGTGCTGGAAGAGGGCGTCGACCTGCTGGAAACCTCGGTCGAGATCGTGGCCCGCCCCCCCGGCAAGGAGCCCCGCAACATCTCGCTGCTTTCAGGTGGCGAGAAGACGATGACCTGCGTGGCCCTGCTCCTGGCACTCTTCCACTCGCGACCGAGCCCCTTCTGCGTGCTCGACGAGGTCGATGCCGCGCTCGACGAGGCCAACGTCGACCGCTACGTCGGCGTGCTCCGTGACTTCCTCTCGACCACGCAGTTCATCGTGGTCACCCACTCCAAGAAGACCATGGCGGCGGCCACAACGCTCTACGGCGTGACGATGGAGGAGTCGGGCGTCTCGAAGCGGGTCGCGGTGCGATTCGAGTCCACCGCCGCCGCCACCCGCCCCGCGAAGGCGGCGTAAGTCACGGCCCTGCCCCCGAAGTTGACGAGGCGAGGGGGTCGGCGACAGCTCGAGGTCCACCGCGACGAGACTGTTGCCGCCCCGAGCCGGCAATGCATCACGGCCGCGTGCATTTTCCGGGCATTCGACAGCGTCGCGTCGCGTGGACGATGCGGCGCCACCCCTCCCTTCCGGAAGAACGGCTCAAGTCGCACGACAGGTTTTTTCGATCTACCCTCCTGGACGGTGATGCCGCGAACGTGTCCGGGCCATCCTGGACGAAGCGGGCATCGAGCAGGGGGGGAATCCTGCGAGCCGCTGCCTTCGCCCGAGGGCACCCATGCGTGGGTGTCGGCGGGTCGAGGCCGCTCTCTCATGCCCCCGCCGCGCTCAGCCGGCCATCGTGGGGCACGACGACGCGGTCGTCCCTGTGATCGTGATCGATCCGCGTCGGGGGGGCTTCGTTCCACCGTGTTCGGTGCGGACTGGCCAAAACGTTTCCGGACACAAAAGATCCACAGGGAGTCTTGTGATGAAGGTTTTCACGACAGGCCAGGTCGCCAAAATCTGTAAAGTCGCACCGCGGACCGTGAGCAAGTGGTTCGACTCGGGCCGACTCAAGGGCTACCGGATCCCCGGCAGCCAAGACCGCCGCATCCCGCGGGAGTACCTGATCAAGTTCCTCAAAGAACATGGCATGCCCCTGGGCGACCTTGAAGATGAGGCGATGGCCAAGGTGCTGCTCGTCGGCCAGGACCAGGTGCTGATCGAGAACCTCAAGAAGCAGCTGCCGGTCGAGCGGTCGTTCAAGATCCAGGTGGCCGCCAGCGGCTTCGAGGCGGGCATCCAGGCCGAGAGCTTTCATCCCGACTGCATCGTGGTGGACTATTCGATCGGCCGGATCGACGCCCAGCAGATCTGCCAGAACCTCCGCCGCAACGCGGAGTATGCCGACACGATCGTGATCGCCCTGCTGCCGGACGACGGCTCGCAGATCACGGTGGACCGGGCCCACGTGAACGAGAGCTTCAAGAAGCCCTTCGACGCGGCCCTGCTCGCCGAGCGACTCCGCACCCTGATCGGTGCAAAGAAAGAGCTCGTGTAGTCAATCGCTGACCCCGACCGGAAACCAGCCACGGGCCGGCCCGCCTCGCGCGTGCCGGCCCGTGATGCGTTCACGGCTCCCCACGCAAGCCCTGAGCGGGAGCGAGGGGATCGAGCTCCCATACAAGCCCTGAGCGCAAGCGAGAGGATCCCCCGGCGGACGATCCCCCGGCTTGCGCCTGGGGGCTTGTATCGAGGCAAGCCGACGGCTGCCGCCGACCGCTATCATGGAAGCGATGACAACCACACCGCACGGCATCCGGATGATCGACGTGGGCGGCAAGCCGGTCACGCTGCGCACGGCGCGGGCCTCGGCGCGGCTGGCGGCCCAGCCTGAGACGATCCGCCGCATCCAGGCCGGCGATCTCGAGAAGGGCGACGCCGTCGCGACGGCCCGGGTGGCCGCGATCATGGCCGCCAAGCGGACGAGCGACATCGTGCCGCTGTGCCATCCGCTGCCGCTCGACAACGTCGAGGTCACGATCGGCTTTACAGCCGATGCAGTGCTCGTGAACGTCGTCGTGCGGGCTACCGCGAGGACGGGCGTGGAGATGGAGGCGCTCGTCGCCGCCAGCGCCGCGGCGCTCACGATTTACGACATGTGCAAGTCGATCGATCAGGGCATGACGGTCGAGACGGTCCGCCTCGAAGAGAAGACCGGGGGCACCCGAGGCGAGTACGTCAGGGCTGGAGGCCCGGGTGAGAACCAGTGACCGGAGGTCGCCAAGGAAACATGAGCCGGATGCTCATGGTTTCCGTGAAGCCAGACCGGGGGCACCCGAGGCGACTACCGCCGCGGGTGATCGTCAGGCTTCGCTGCGGTTGGTTTCGGCGAGGATCGGCTCGAGTTCGTCGACGAAATCCCGCACGTCCTTGAACTCGCGGTACACGCTCGCGAACCGCACGAACGCCACCTGGTCGAGCGTTCGCAGGAGCTCCATGAGCCGCTCGCCGATCACGCGACTGGGCACGTCGGCGTCGTAGGTGCCGTAGAGCTCCCCTTCGAGGGCCGTCACGACGCCTTCGATGTCGTACTCGGTGACCGGCCGCTTCCAGCAGGCCTTTGCCAGCCCCCGCTTGATCTTGTCGCGGTCGAACGGCTCGCGAACGCCCCCCTTCTTCGACACCATGAGGAGCTGTCGCTCGACCCGCTCGTAGGTCGTGAAGCGGCGGCGACACGCGAGGCATTCACGCCGCCGCCGAATCGTGGCGCCATCGTCTCCGGCACGGGAGTCGGTCACACGGTCGTTGTCGGCACGGCAGAAAGGGCAACGCATGGCGAGCAGCCTACGAGGCCGCGGTCAAAACCGACAAGTCGGCGCGCCGGATCGCACCGACGCCCCGCACCATCGAGTTCAATCCCTTGAACCACGAGAGAAGAGGCGAAGGGAGGCCCGAGTTCATACAAGCCCTGAGCGCAAGCGAGGGGATCCCACGGCGGAAGCCGCAGACGGGGCGCATCAGCTTCCGCGTTGCCGACGCTCCCGCGTCGTAGATTCCTCGGCTTGCGCCTGGGGGCTTGTATCGAGCCGAGCCGGCGGCGCTCTCCATGGGCAAGAACTATGCGTCGCTCTCGTCGTTGTCCGATTCGTCGGGCGCCGCCTGGAGTTCGGCCGCCTTCGTCGCCCGGGCCAGCTTCCAGTCGCGACGCTGGCGGGAGCTCGGGATCTTCATCGCCTTGCGATACTTCGTCACCGTCCGCCGGGCAAGCGTGATGCCCTGCTTGGCCAACTCGTCCACGAGGTCGTCGTCGCTGTAGGGCTTATCCTTCGGCTCGGCATCGACGATCTCCTGCAGCTTGAGCCGCACTGCGTCCCAGGCCACCTCCTCGCCATCGGCGCTCACCGTGCCCCCCACGAAGAACCGCCGCAGAGGGTAGAGGCCGCGGGGGGTCTGGAGCCATTTGTCATCGACCGCCCGGCTCACGGTGGTCACATGCATGCCGATCCGGTCGGCGATCTGTTGCATTTTCAGGGGCTCGATCGCCTCGGGCCCCTCGGCGAGAAACCGAGTCTGGTGATCGACGATCGCCTGTGCGGTTTTCAGCAGCGTGCTCCGCCGCTGCTCGATCGCCTCGATCAGCCACTGGGCGGCGTTGACCTTGCGCTTGATGTATTCGCGGGTGGCCGGCTCCGTGTCGGGAGAGAGCAGCATATGCCGGTAGAGTGGACTGATCCGCAGGCTCGGCAGGTCGACGTCCTCCAGCCGCACCTTCCACGAGCCGTCGGGGGCCGGGTCGACGAACACGTCGGGCTTCACCGGGGGCACGATCGGCGCGGTGAAGGTCGCCCCGGGCTTCGGCTGCAGGCCATGCAGTTCCTCCCGCAGTCGCTCGATCTCCTCAAGCGAGAAGCCGGTCCGCCGCTCGATGAGCGGGAGCCGGTTGGCAGCGAGATCCTCCAGGTGATCGCTGACGAGCCGTCGCAGCCGGCCGGCATGGGGCGACGCGGGGATTTGCAGCAGCAGGCACTCTCGCAGGTCGCGGGCACCGACGCCGGTGGGATCCATGGTCTGCACGATCCGGAGTGCCGCCTCCAGGTGTGCGAGTTGAACCGTCTGGCCTTCCGGGGCGTCCGGATCGACCAATTCCTCCAGCGGAAGCTGGAGATACCCGTTGGCGTCGAGGTTGTAGATGATCTTGTCGGCGGCCTGCCGGACGGCCGGACTCAGGTCGTAGTTCGAGAGCTGCTCGTGCAGATGGTCGGAGAGCGTCTCGGGCCGCTCGACCATGTTGGCCATCACGTCGAGATAGCGATCGCCCGCCTGCTCGATCTGCGAGGCCGACGGCCGGCTCCTGTCGTCGTCGCTGTCGGGGTACTCCGCCGACCAGTCGTACGACCGCTCGAAGTCGGCCTGATTCGCATGCTCCTGATCGACGATCAGCGGCCGCTCGTCGACGGGCCGCTCCGTCACCACCGGCTCCGCCTCGGCGCCCACCGGGGCGGGCTCGCCGGGCCCGACCTCCTGTCCGGCCTCGTCCACCTCCAGCGTCTCGTTGTTCTGGATCTCCTGCTCGATCCGCTCCTCGAGCGCCATTACCGGCAGCTGCAGGATCTCCATCGACTGGATCATGCGCGGCGCAAGCACCTGCTTTTGCGCCATCCGCATTTCCTGGCCGAACGACATCCGCATCGGAACGATTCCTGCAAATCCCGGGCCGGTTCCTGCCGGCCCCAATTCAGCCCTAAGAATACCGCTTTTTGTTCGAAACCGTCGGAGGACGGCTACGGCAGCCGTTGCCGGGTGGCAATGGCGTCGGCGAGCATGTCGCGGTTGGCCTGTTCCAGCGATGCGCCGACGGTGAGGCCGCGGGCGAGCCGCGTGAGCTCGACGGGCAGGCCGGCGAGCCGTTGGGCGACGACGAGGGCTGTGGCGTCCCCCTCCACGTTGGGCGTGGTGCCCATGATCACCTCGCGGACGTCGCCCTGCTTGACCCGCGCGACGAGCGGGTCGAGCGTGAGAGACTCCGGGCCTTTGCCTTCCAGCGGCGCCACCTTGCCCTGGAGCACGTGATAGACGCCGCGATAGTTGCCGGCCTGCTCGATCGCGAGCAGATCGCGGACCTGCTCTACGACGCAGAGGATCGAACGGTCGCGCCGCGGGTCACGGCAGATGTCGCAAAGTTCTGCCTCGGCGAGGTTGAAGCAGACCTTGCAGGGGCGAAGGTTCTCTTTGACGGCGCGGATCGCGTCGGCGAAGGCGAGCGCCTCGGCCGGCGGCATCCGCAGCACGTGATGGGCGAGTCGCTCCGCGGTCTTGCGACCGATGCCGGGGAGGACGGCGAACGAGTCCACGAGTCGGCCGATCGCGTTGCGGGCGTTGGCCATCACTCGCCCTCGCCGGAATCGGACACAAACCCGTTGTCGGCACCGGCCGACGACTCGATGGCCACGCCGCCGCCTGCCGCTTCCACAGGCTCCGCATCGTCGCGGCGGCGGGGCGGTTCGACTCGACGGATCGCTGCATCGAAAACAGTGCGCGCCTTCGCAACGAGCGGATGCTCCGAGGCCTCGCGGACGAGCGCCGCCTGCGACACGGCGGGCGGGTTGCGCGGGGCCGACTCCGCAGCGCGGCCCGGCTGGCCCGGCTCTGCCGCAGGTTCAGCGCGTGGGGCCGCGACTGTCACCAGCCGAAACACAGCCACACGGCCGGCCATCTCGGCAAGCGCGCGGCCGATGCCACCGGCCATTTCCGGCCGCGACAGAAACGCCGCGGCAGCCGCCGCTGTGGCGGGCATCTGCACTTCGAGCGTCTCGTCCTTCCATGTCGCAGCTACGGCCATGGCGGCAAAGTCATGGGCCAGTCCGCCCACCTGCTCGCTGGCAGCCAGCCAAGCCGTCATCGGGTCGGCCGGGAGCGGAGGGACGGCTGGCGTGTCAGCGGCGACGGCGGCCGCTTCATGCTCGGGCTCAGGCTGCGATGACTCCAGCGACGCCGGCATCCGAGCCTGTGCAGGCGATTCGGCATGCGAGGGAACGACCGGCTCGCGGGGCACAGCAGGCTGCGATGCGGGCGCTGCTTCAACGGCCCGCGGCATCAGGTCGGGAGTTTTTTTTTCGCGCGGGGCCGGGGCGGCACTGCTGCCGGCCCGCTCGACCGCATCGACGGCGGCCGCCAGCGAGTCGAGATCTTCGAGCGTGGCCAGCCGGATGATCGCCATTTCGGCGAGCACGGCGGCATGGCTGCTCGTCGACATTCGAGAAAGCGTCTGATCGAGAATCTGGAGCATGGCCAGAACCGTGGCAGTGCCCAGTTGCCGCCCCGCGGCGGCAAGATCGACACCCAGGCCGCCCTGCGGCTGCAACAGCTCAGGGCCGCAGCCGACGCTGGCCAGGAGACCATCGCGAAGCGCCGCGACGAGTTGGTCGAGCACGCCACCCGGATCCGCACCGCCATGGAGCGCGGCATCAAGCGCAGCGATCGCGGCCGGGGCGTCGCGGGCCACGATCGCCGTAACGATCGCCCCCACCCGCTCCTCGCGGCCGGTGCCGATCAGCGAATGCACCTCGTCGATCCCGATCGGGCCTCCCGCGCCGCCGAGCAGCTGCTCGAGCAGCGACTGGCTGTCTCGCATGCTGCCTGCGGCCCGCCGAGCGATGAGCGAGAGTGCCTCGGCCGATACGTCGATCCCCTCTGCCTCGACGATCTGGGCCAGCCGGCGGGCGATGGCCGCGGGGGCTACCGTGGCGAAGTCGAATCGCTGGCACCGTGAGAGGATCGTGATCGGCAGCTTGTCGGGCTCGGTGGTGCAGAGCACGAACTTCACATGGCCCGGCGGCTCCTCCAGCGTCTTCAGGAGGGCGTTGAACGCCTCCCGCGTGAGCATGTGGACTTCGTCGATGATGTAGACCTTGAACCGGCCGCGGGCCGGCCGCACGGCCACGTTCTGCCGCAGCTGGCGGATCTCGTCGACGCCGCGATTACTTGCCGCGTCGATCTCGACCACGTCCACATCCTGCCCCGCGGAGATCGCCTGGCAGGCATCGCAGGCATTGCAGGGCTCCGCCGCCGGTCCCGCCTTACACTGGAGCGCCTTGGCGAAGATCCGGGCCGCGCTCGTCTTGCCCACGCCGCGGGCGCCCGTGAGCAAATAGGCGTGGCCGATGCGGCCCGATTCGATCGCCCCGGAGAAGCCGCGGGCGACGTGCTCCTGCCCCACCAGCTCATCGAATCGCTGCGGTCGATACCGCCGGGCGACGACCTGATAGGCGGGCGTTTCCATACAACACCATCCGGTTCTTCCAAGCCCCTGGCGGAAGCCTGGGGACTCCGCAACATGCCGCCGCCGGGTGCCGCGGATGTGGCCGGACGCCGATGAGAGGCCCACCGCACAAAGAGACGACTGCTTATGGCTGCTGCGGTTAGGCCCTGACCAGATTCACAGATCCCCATCGCAGGGGCCTCTCATCGGCGTCCGCACCGATGCTGTTTTGTACGCCCCTCGCGGCGGGCGGTCAAAAGGTCGGGCCAAGCCTGCTACATTTCGGCCCATGGCGTCTCCGATGATGCAGCAGTTCGAGGCGGCGAAGGCCCGGTGCCCGGGCGCGCTCGTCCTCTTCCGCATGGGCGACTTCTACGAACTGTTCGGCGACGACGCCCGCGAGGCGGCCACCCTGCTCGACCTCACACTCACCAGCCGCGACAAGGGCCCTGATGCCCTGCCGATGGCGGGCTTTCCGCACCATCAGCTCGACGTGCAGCTGGTGAAGCTCGTGGCCGCCGGCCGCCGCGTGGCGATCTGCGAACAAATCGACGATCCCAAGACCACGAAGGGGCTGTTGCGCCGCGAGGTCACGCGGATCGTCACGCCAGGCATCGCCGCCGACGAATCGCTGCTCGACCCATCGCGGAGCAACTGGCTTGTGGCGGTGGCCCCCGTCATCGCCCGCGGCTCCGACGAGGTCGAGGTCGGTCTCGCCTGGATCGACGTGGCCGCCGGTCGGTTCGAGGCGGCGGTCGTGCCCCGCGCCGACGTGGCCGATCACCTGCAGCGGCTGGAGCCGGCCGAGTGCCTCTGCGCCGAGAAGCATCGCGAGTTCGTGGGCGAGCTGGTCCGCGGGGCGGGCCGCAGCTGCGCCGTCACGGCCCGTCCCGACTGGTGGTTCGACGAGACACCTGCCGCCGATGCGCTCGGCCGGGCCCTTGGTGGCCGCCGCGTCGAAGGGCTCGGGTTCGAACTGCCCGACGACCGTCCTGCCCTCGCCGCAGCCGGCGCCGTCGTCAGCTACCTCGAGGAGAACGAGCCGACGGCCGTGGGCCGGATCGTATCGCTCGCCGCATGGCGGCCCGGCCATCGACTGGAGATCGACGAGGCCTCGCGCCGTAGCCTCGAGCTCGTGCGGAGCACGGCCACGGGCCGCCGCGAGGGCTCACTGGCCAGCGTGCTCGACAGCACGAAGACCCCACTCGGCGCGCGACGGCTCGGCGAATGGCTCACCGCGCCGCTCGTCGAGAAGGCCGCGATCGACGCGCGGCTCGACGCGGTAGCTGCGCTCGTGGCAAACACGGGCCTGACTGCCCGGCTCGCCGAGAAGCTCACGGGCGTGGGCGACCTCGAACGCCTCACCGGCCGCGTCATGGCCGGCCGCGCGGGCCCGCGCGACCTCGAGCGGATCGGCCAGGCGACGGCCGTGCTTCCCGAAGTGATCTCGCTCCTCGCGGGCGCCACGGGCCTGCTCGCGACACTCGCCGCGGGCATCGATCCGCTCCACGACGTGTCGGCCCGGATCAACGCCCAGCTCCGCGAGGGCTGCCCGATGTTCGGTCGCGACGGCGGATTCATTCGGCCGGGCTACGACCCGCAACTCGACGAGCTCGTCGAACTGGCCAGCGGTGGCAAGGCCTGGATCACCCGCTACCAGGCCGAGCAGATCGAGCGTACCGGCATCGCCTCGCTCAAGGTGGGCTACAACCGCGTGTTCGGCTTCTTTCTGGAAGTCAGCCGGGCCCATGCCGAGAAGGTGCCGGCCGACTACGTCCGTAAGCAGACGGTGAAGAACGCCGAGCGGTACACGACGGCCGAACTCGACGAGCGGCAGCGGCAGGTGCTCGGCGCAGAAGACGAGGCGCTGCGGCGCGAGCTCGTGCTCCTCGACGAACTGCGGAGCTTCGTGGCGGAGCATCGCTCCCAGCTCGACCGGGCGGCCGACATCATCGCGACGCTCGACGTGCTCGTCGCGCTGGCCGACGTGGCCCGCTCACGCGGCTGGGTCCGGCCCGAGATCACGACCGACGGCCGACTCCTCGTGGAAGGAGGTCGCCATCCGGTCCTGGAGCAGATGCTGCCTGCGGGCACGCTCGTGCCCAACGATCTCACGCTCGAGGCGAGGCTTCCCGGGGCCGCTGGATCTGCCGCCGCGATCCTGCTCGTCACCGGCCCCAACATGGGCGGCAAGAGCACGTTCATCCGTCAGGCCGCGCTCATGGCCGTGCTCGCCCAGGCGGGGAGCTTCGTACCGGCCCGCCGCGCGATCGTCGGCATCGTGGATCGGCTCTTCGCCCGGATCGGCGCCGGCGACGATCTCGCCCGCGGCGCGAGCACGTTCCTCGTGGAAATGGAGCAGACCGCCCGCATCCTCAATCGCGCGACGCCGCGGAGCCTCGTGATCCTCGACGAGGTGGGCCGTGGCACGAGCACGTTCGACGGCCTCGCGATCGCCCAGTCGGTGGTCGAGCATCTGCAGGCACAGGTCGGCTGCCGCACGCTCTTCGCCACGCACTATCTCCAGCTCGCGGCCCTGGAGCGGCTGCCGGGCGTGGGCAACGTGCAGGTGCTCGTGCAGCAGCACAAGGAGTCGCTCGTGTTCCTCCACCAGGTGGCGCCCGGCGCCGCCGACAAGAGCTGGGGCGTGCACGTGGCGAGGCTGGCCGGCATCCCCGCCGCCGTGATCGAACGGGCCCGAGATCTCCTCATCGGCTTCGAGGCGGATGCGTCAGCCACGCCGAAGGCCCGCCGCAAAGCCGCCCCCGCCGACCAGCTCTCGCTCTTCGAGTGAGCAGGCGAGAAGCCGTGCGATTGCCGGGCTCGACTCGGTTAAGCCTTCCCGCATTGATCTGAAAAAGGGAGAGGCTTCGGGCTCCCGATGCCCTAAGAGCCGGCGTTGCTGACCAGCGTAGGCAGGATGCCGAAGTGCAGTCAGCATCGAGCGAGCGAAGGCATGGATGCCGTAGCGAGCGTCCGGCGACGGGGCATGGGCAGCCCCGAACTCCCGCCACAGGAGGTCGCCCCGCGGAGGAATAGACGGG
>JBAVTF010000108.1:0-5557 GCA_049695995.1 Pirellulales bacterium
CCCCCTTCCACCTGCACCCACGGCAGCAGGTGCAGCAGGTGACGCGGCGTCACCGACATCATCATCGGCCGCGTCTTCGTCGTCGTGGCGAGGTTCCGCGCCACTGCCGTCGTCACGCTCCGCTGCAGCAGGCTGTCGCTCATGCCTCGAAGATCCCGGTGGAGAGATAGCGTTCACCGGAGTCGGGCAGCACGACGACGATCGTCTTGCCGTCCGACTCGGGGCGGGCGGCCACCCGCAGCGCGGCGTGCATCGCGGCGCCGCAGCTGATACCGCAAAGGATGCCCTCCTCCTTGGCCAGCCGGCGGGCGATCGCAAAGGCCTCGTCGTTGGAGACCGTGAGCACCTCGTCGATTACCGAGCGGTCGAGCACGTCGGGCACGAAGCCGGCGCCGATGCCCTGGATCTTGTGGGGCCCCGGCTTGCCGCCGGAGAGCACGGGGCTCGCCTCCGGCTCGACGGCCACGGTGTGCAGCTTCTGCCCCTGGCCATGCTTGAAGAATCGCGACACGCCCGTGATCGTGCCGCCGGTGCCGACGCCGGACACGAACACGTCGACCTTGCCCTCGGTGTCGTTCCAGATCTCGGGGCCGGTGGTGCGGAAATGGATCTCCGGATTCGCCGGATTCTTGAACTGCTGCGGCATGAAGTATTTCGGATCACGGGCCATCTCCTCGGCCCGCGCGACCGCCCCGCGCATGCCCTCGGCGGCAGGCGTGAGCACAAGCTCGGCGCCGAGCCCCTTGAGCAGCTGCCGCCGCTCGATCGACATCGACTCCGGCATCAGGAGCGTCAGTGGATAGCCCTTCGCCGCGCAGACGAAGGCGAGCGCGATACCCGTGTTGCCGCTCGTCGGCTCGATGACGTGCTGCCCTGGCTGAAGCCGCCCCGACTTCTCGGCATCCCAGATCATCGCCGCCCCGATGCGGCACTTGACGCTGTACGCGGGATTGCGACCCTCGATCTTGGCCAGCAGCCGCACGTTGAGACCGTGCGTGAGACGGTTGATGCGGACGAGGGGCGTCCGGCCGATCGTCTCGACATTGTCGGGAAACACGGACATCCGAAGCTCCTTGACCCGCATATGCGGGAAGGCGTGCCTCCAAGAGGTCCGGTCAGCAACGCAACACGATCGAAAAACCCGCGACGACGCTCCGCAGCGTCACCGCAATCCGAATAGTTTGCGTACGTTACCGTCCGCCTTCTGTTTTGAGAAGTGGCCGATGCATCGCGCAGATGCCACGGCCGCTGCATGCCTGCCAGCAGATATGAAGGCCGGCCGGGATCTGTCGCGGCTCCCTCCAAACAGACACGCCGGCCGGCTCGATCTCCAGCGTTCTCTCGCACCATTTCCACTTGGCACGCAGATTGCGATGTGAGCAACCGCGCACCGGTCCGGCGGATTGACTCGGGTCGATCCACCGGACTCCCGCCCGCGCAGTCGGCACCCCCTGCCGCAACCGGCTCCGGCCGGAGTTTTGACATCACTGGAGCAGCCAGGCCCAAGGGCCCACGCCCGCGGCTCGGCTTCCGTCCATGCCCTCGCCCAGTTCGTTGCCCGCGGCCAACCGCCGCGGCCCCGCCGGCTTCAGTCTCGTGGAATTGCTCGTCGTCGTCGCCGTCGTCGCCGTGATCATCGCCCTGCTGCTGCCGGCCGTCCAAGCCGCCCGCGAGGCGGCACGACGGACCGCATGCAGCAACAACGTCCGCCAGATCGCCGTCGCGCTCCTCCACTACGAAACGTCGAACGGCAGGCTCCCGGCGGCCGCGATTGTTTCGGCGGGCGTCAACACATCCGCGTGCGTCGGCTGCTGGAACCCGTGGGCCGAAGCCCGCGAGCCGGCCCACGATCCCGGCGACGCTCATGGCACGAGTTGGATGCTGGAGATCCTGCCGTTCATTGAGGAACGAGGTCGCTACGACCACTGGGATCGCTCGGCAAATGTCGTTGGCAATGCCGAGGCGGCAGGCGACGTGCAGGGCTTCTACTGCCCCAGCCGTCGTGGCGGCATCCGCACCGATAGCGGCGACCACCTCAACCTGCCCGATCCGTCGTGGCGGGGTGGCGGCACCGACTACGGCGGCAGCTACGGCCGACTGCCTGGCTTCGAGGTGCTGACCGCCGACGATCATCGGTTCATGAGCCGCACCTCTCTCGGCGCAGAGAAGCCGTTTGCCGGTGTGTTTCGGCCGCGTACGGGTGTGCCCCTGGCTGCCATTCTCGATGGCCAGTCGAACACGCTGCTCGTGGGAGAGCTCCAGCGGCTTCGCCCGTCGCCGCACGACACGTCCTCACCCGGCCGCGACATCCGTACGAGCCACGACGGCTGGGCCGTCGGCGGCGCCGCGACGCTCTTCACGACGAACACGGCACCAGCGCGGGGCAATCCCGGCGGCATCAACAACGGCTTCTTCGAATCGGCAGGGAGCGACCATCAAGGGGGCGGCTTCTTCTCGCTCGCCGACGGCTCCGTGCATTTCATTGCCGACTCGGTCGATGCGGCCGACAACGAGGGCGTGTTTCCCCGCCTGGGATCGATGAGCGACGGCACGGCTGCCAGCCTCGACGCGGCCACCCGCTGAAGTTCAGCATGTCACTCGCGGAACGTCGTGGCGTCGATGCCGAGTTTCCGCATCCGCGCCCGGAGCGTGTGCGGGTTGATGTCGAGCAACGCTGCGGCGCCGCGGCGGCCCTCGATCCGGCCCCGGGTGGCGATCAACGCCCGCTCGATGTGCTGTCGCATCGCCGTTGCAAGTGGCACGATCTCGCCTGCCGACGCCACTGATGGGGCGGCCACGGGCGCGGCCGGCTCCTCCGGCACCACCTCGTAGAGTGTGGCATCGGCAGGAGGCATCCGCGGCACCGGCGCGGGCTGCCGCCCCAGGCCGAGCGCCGTGGCGACGTCGAGCGCCCGGCCGCCGCCGAGAATTGCAGCGCGGTCGATGACGGCCCCGAGTTCGCGGATGTTGCCGGGCCAGTCATAGCCGGCGAGGAGCTGGAGATCGGCCTCGCTCGGCTCGACCACCGGCAGGCCGAAGCGAGTCGCGGCCCGCTGGGCGAAGTGCCGCACGAGCGAGGGAATGTCTTCCAGTCGCTCCCGCAGCGTCGGAAGCAGGATCGGAAAGATGTTGATCCGATACCAGAGGTCCTCGCGAAACGTCTTCTCCTTCACCATGGCGGAGAGGTCGCGATGCGTGGCGGCCACGATCCGCACGTCCACATGCAGCGGCGCCTTGCCGCCGACGCGCTCGATCTGATGGTCCTGAAGCACCCGCAGGAGCCGCACCTGCGCGGGCAATGGCAATTCACCGATCTCATCGAGGAAGAGCGTGCCCCGATCGGCCCGCTCGAACCAGCCTTGGTGCTGGTCCGCCGCCCCGGTGAAGCTTCCCTTCTCATGGCCGAAGAGCTGCGAGTCGACGAGTTCGGGCGGGATCGCGCCGCAGTTGACGCGGATGAAGGGGCCGTCGGCCCGCTTCGACCGCGTGTGGATCGCCCGCGACACCACCTCCTTGCCGGTGCCGGTCTGACCGAGGATGAGCACTGGCACGTCAGACTGCGCGACGAGTTCCACTCGCTCCATGACATGCCGCAGCCCAGTGCGGGAGCCAACCACGTCTTCGTTGAGGTCCTGTCGCCCGAGCCGCGAGAGCAGCGTCTGCCGATCGGCCTCCGCCGCCTCGCGCAGCGACTTCAGCTCGTGCAGGCGACCGTTGTTCTCGACCGCCACGGCCAGCGGCTCGAGGAGCTGGCCAAATGTGGCCCGATGGCTGGCCGTGAACCCTGCACCCGGCTGCGCGGCCACGACGAGCATGCCCCCCGGTTCACCGCGGGCGCGGAGCGGCCCAGCCAGCACGTCACCGACAACCCCAGCCGGCAGGGCTGCTCGCAGCCATTCATGGTCGTCCGACGCAGACACATGCAAAGGCTCGCCTGCCTTCAGCCAGCGGACAAACTTCCGCCAGGCATCCGCCGGGAGCTCTGCCGTCCGTGGTGCCGCGCGAAAGCCGTCGTGCGTGCTCCCGACAGCCAGAGTCTCGATCGTGCGACTGCCAGCATCGCCACGGAGCACGAGCACGCCGCGGAGCGGCATCACGGCCGAAACAGCGGTCGCGATCGCCTGGATCGACTGCTCGAGTTCGATGTGTTGGCAGGCTTCGCGCCAGACGGACGACAGCAGGTCACGAGCCACAGGTTCCAAGGAGCACCTCGTTGTTCTCGGAATCTAAATACCGTGATATGGCACGGCCTTCAATTATATATAACGGCATGTATCCCATCAAATATCACGGCACTTGCATTAATACAGGTTAGATTGTGGCTGCAGGGAACACGCACAAACCCTGACGACTCTCTCTGTGCAAAAACCGGCCCGGCACGCGAGTTGCGTTTCCCCATTTCCGGAAACGAGCGAATTGCCCCTGGACTGATGCCCGGGACACCGCTCGCACCATGGAGCCCACGATGCGATCTCTCAGCACCCCCGCCCGGCATCTCCCCTTGTTGGCGGTTGTGATCGCCGTCGCGGGCTGCGGCTCGACGCAGCCGCAATCCAGTGCCGTGGCCGCGAAGGCACCGATCGAACTGCTCAACGTCTCGTACGACCCGACCCGCGAACTCTACCGGGACATCAATACTGCCTTCGCCAAGCGGTACGAGACGGAGCATGGGCGGCCAGTGTCGATCAAGCAGTCTCATGCCGCGTCGGGCAGCCAGGCCCGCGCGGTGATCGACGGCCTCGAAGCCGACGTCGTGACGCTCGCCGTCTGGCCTGACGTCGAGGCCGTGGCGAAGTCGGGGCTCGTAAAGCCCGACTGGCAGAAGCGGTTCGACAACGACTCCGTGCCCTATCACTCGGTGGTCGTATTCGTCGTCCGTAAAGGCAATCCGAAAGGCATTAAGGACTGGCCCGACCTCGTCAAGGACGACGTCTCGATCATCACTCCCAATCCGAAAACCTCGGGCAACGGCAAGTACAGCTTCCTCGCGGCCTGGGGCGCCGTGCTCGCCGGCGGCGGCACCGCGGATGACGCCCAGGCCTTCGTGGCCGAGCTCTACAAACGTACGCCGGTGCTCGACACGGGCGCCCGCGCCGCGACGGCCACCTTCTCGCAGAAGGGCATCGGTGACGTGCACCTCACGTTCGAGAACGAGGCCCACTTGGAGGTGGATGAGTCGAAGGGCGCGCTCGAGATCGTTTACCCGACGCGATCGATCCGCGTCGACCCGCCTGTAGCCGTCGTCGATACGAACGTTGACAAGAAGGCCACGCGGCATGCCGCAGAGGCCTATCTCGGCTTCCTCTATACGCCGGAAGGCCGGGCGATCGTGGCCAAGCACCACTATCGCCCCTGGGGCGACGCTCCACCTCCGCCGGCCGACGGCAAAACGTGGCCCGAGGTGGAGACGTTCGACATCACGGCGGTCGGCGGCTGGGAGACCGCGATGAAGACGTTCTTCGGCGAAGGGGGCGTGTTCGACTCGATCTACCAGCCTGCGTCCGGGAAGTGACGCCATCTCACACCACACGATGAACGCCCCGGACAACTCCACGAC
>JBAVTF010000109.1:0-28805 GCA_049695995.1 Pirellulales bacterium
CGGCAGGCCCGCGTGGCCCACGCTGCCGCATCGCCCGCGCCAAGCTCGCCGCAGGCGAGCGTCCACGGAGCAGCCCCGGCCACTGTCGCCGCCACCGCAGCCGCGACGTCGGCGTCAGCGGCACCGAGCGGACCACGACCGGGCTCCTTCACATCGATGATCGCGGCGCCTCCGGTCAGCGCATCAGAAGCCTCGCTCGCATCGCGAACGCTCACGAGCAGCCCCTGCCAGCGTCGCGGTGCGTGGTGGTCGGCATGCGGCCCTGTCATGCCGACGGTCCCGCCGCCGCCACCTCGCGCTTCGCCTCCAAGAGGCTCCCGCTGATCGCCCTCGCGCGGTCCACCGACAGCGGCTCACACCACCGGCCATCGCAGACGATGTGGCCATCGACCCAGCTGCCCCAGGCCGGGAAACTCGGCCGCTCCCGCCACTCGGTGGCTCGTTCAGCGAGCCGCACGACGATCGTGCCCACCCGCAGCGCTGGCGTGCCGGCAGCTGCGTCGAGCGGCTGCGAGCCATGGAACACGCACTCGACGACCTCGAGCGGCACCTCGTGCACGGTGAACGGTGCAAGCCGCGCCACGAGCCGATCGCCCCGCCGCGCGAGCCGGGGCTGGGCCGCCGCCCAGACGAACAAGATCACGACCGCCGACAGACCTGCCGCGAGCCCCCCGCACAGCCCACGCTCCACCCGTCCAGCGGCCGGCCAGAGGGCCAGCGAGACGAGTCCGGCGACGACAACTGCGGCAAGCACAGCCCCGCCCAGCACGGGCCGGACGTTGCCTCGCAACCACACGGCGTCAGGCCCAAGGTTCTTCACGCTTCCGCAACCCGCTCCGGCGACATACGATTCGACGACTTTCAACCGCAACGGAGCCGCGGCCATGCACGACACCCACCAGCCCGCTCATGAGTCCCAGACCCCACGGCGGGATCCGACGCTGCTCGGCATCGCGGCCTTGCTCGCCGCCTACATCGTGGCCGTCCTAGCAGGCTGGCCGCAACATGGTCGTGATTTGCTGGTCGCGGCACAAGCGGCCCACGGCAGCGACCATGCTGCGGGCGACGCCCACGCCGCGGACCATGGCGACGACGTGCATCCGGGCGACCATGGCAGCGCGGCCCCGCCGCTGGCCACTGTGCTCCCGTTCCTCATCCTTCTCGGCGCGATCGCCATCCTGCCGCTCACGCCGCAGTTCTCCCACTGGTGGGAACACAACTCGAGCAAGTTTCTGGTCGCCAGTCTGCTCGCCCTCGTCACGCTCGCCTACTACACATTCCTGCACCACGAGCCGGTGGATCTCCATTTCCCGACCCACGCCGTGGTGAGTTCGGCGGCCACGGGCCCGTCATGGGGCCTGGCCGGCGCCACGCTCGCCAATGCCCTGCTCTCTGAATACGTGCCGTTCATCGTGCTGCTCTTCGCGCTCTACTGCGTGACGGGCGGCGTGCGGATCGAGGGCGACTTGGAGGCTACGCCCACTGTCAACACGGCCTTTATCGGCATCGGCGGCCTGGCGGCGAGCTTCATCGGCACGACCGGCGCGGCGATGTTGCTGGTGCGTCCGCTCCTGGAGACCAACCGCGAACGGCGGCACGTGGCCCACACGCTCGTGTTCTTCATTTTCGTCGTCTGCAACTGCGGCGGCTGCCTGCTCCCGATCGGCGATCCGCCGCTCTTTCTCGGCTATCTCGAGGGCGTCGACTTCCTCTGGACCCTGTCCCTCTGGAAGCCCTGGCTGCTCGTCAACGGCCTGCTCCTGGCGATCTACTGGGCGTGGGACACGTTCTACGCGCACCGCCGCGAGTCGTCCCGCGATCTGGCCCGCGACGCGAGGACGGCAGGCGCCCTCAAAGTCAGCGGCCTGTGGCCCAACGCGTTGCTGATGGCCGGCGTCATTGCCGCCGTAGCGATGCTCGATCCGTCCAAGGCATTTCCGGGCACCACCTGGCACCCCTGGATCTTTCTCCGCGAGGCCGTGCTGATCGGCCTCGTCGGCCTGTCACTCCTGCTCGGCTCGCGGGAGGTCCGCCGCAAGAACGGCTTCACGTATGGGGCGATCCTCGAAGTCGCGGCCCTGTTCGTGGGGATCTTCATCTGCATGCAGCCGGCGCTCGCCATTCTCAACGAACGGGGCGCGAGCCTAGGCATCGACTCGCCGCAGGCGTTTTTTTGGGCCACGGGCTCGCTGTCGAGCGTGCTCGACAATGCCCCGACATATCTCGTGTTCTTCAAGACCGCCCAGGCGATGCCCTCCGTGGGCGAGACGATGGCCGGCGTGGACGTGGCCCGACTGGCCGCGATCAGCCTCGGGGCCGTATTCTTGGGGGCGATGACCTACATCGGCAACGGCCCCAACTTCATGGTGAAGGCCATTGCGGAGCAGGCCGGCGTGAAGATGCCGAGCTTCTTCGGCTACATCCTCTACAGTCTGGGGGTGCTCTTGCCGGTGTTCCTGGTCATGTCCTTCCTCTTTCTCTGATGCACAACCGGCTCTGATGCACAACCGGCATTCACGCCCGTCGCCGGCCCGCGGACCGCGAGCCGATTTCGAGACCGTCACCACCGATTCGCAGCTCCGCGACCTCGTCGGCCGGCTCGCCTCCCACCCGCACGTCGCCTTCGACACCGAGTTCGTGTCGGAGCACACGTACCGCAGCCAGCTCTGCCTCGTGCAGGTGGCCGCGCCCGGCATCCTGGCGGTGATCGACACGCTGGCCGTCCGCGATCTCGAACCCTTCTGGCGGCTGCTCGCCGAGCCCGGACGGACCACCGTCGTGCACGCCGGCCGCGAGGAAATGGGTTTCATCCTGCATGCGATTAAGGCCCGGCCGTCACGGCTGTTCGACGTGCAGGTGGCTGCCGGTCTCGTTGACCACGACTACCCGGCCGGCTATGCCTCGATCGTCCGCCGCTTCCTCGACCTGCCGACGAACAAAGGGGAGACGCGAACCGACTGGCGACAACGGCCGCTCTCGACGGCCCAGCTCGAATACGCCGTCGACGACGTGCGGCATCTCGAGGAACTCTGGCAGACGCTCCAGGGCGACCTGGAGAAGCTCGGCCGCGTGAGCTGGATGGACGAAGAGATGGCCACCTGGCAGGACGACGTCGAGGAATCATTCGTGCGGAAGCGGTGGCGGCGGGTGTCGGGGATGAACGGCCTCAGCCGCCGCGAGCTGGCGATCGCCCGCGAGGTCTGGCACTGGCGCGACGCCCTGGCCGAGGAGCGGGACATGCCGCCGCGGCGGGTGCTCCGTGACGACCTGCTCGTGGAACTCGCCAAGCGGAAGAGCGCCGACGAGCGGCAGATCTCGGCGATCCGTGGCATGCAGCGGTCCGATCTGCGACACATCCTCAAGAGCCTCTCCGCGGCGATCGAGCGCGGGCTCGGCCTGCCGGACGAGGAATGCCCAGGTGGCGAACGGCACCGCACGCCCCCGCCGCAACTGGCCGTGCTCGGCCAGTTCATGGCGACGGCGATCGCCGGTCTTTGTCGGCAGATGCAACTCGCTCCGGCGCTCGTCGGCACATCGTCGGACATGCGCGACCTGCTCGCCCACAAGCTCGGCTACTTCGACGAGGAGCGGCCGCCGCTGCTTGCCACCGGCTGGCGGGCAGGCGTCGTCGGCGACGTGGTGGACGACCTCATCTCCGGCAAGGCCTCGTTGCGAATTGGCAACATCCGCTCCAACGACCCGCTCGTCATCGACCGCTCGTGACGCGGCTCCTGCGCAGCGTCACCAGAATCTCCCCCCCCGCCGCCGTCGAGTGAAACTCCCGCGGCCGTGGCCGGTCGGCCGACACGAAGCACAGCCGCCGCGTCTCGTCCGCGGTGTCGTAGATGCCGATGTACCGCCGGCCTGGTTTTCCCGCTGAGCCGAGCGTCTCCATCTCGAACGCCTTCGGCAGCACCGCTTCATCGACCCTGCTCGTGCCCTCACCTACCGGCAGGCCCTTGAGCAGCACCACCCATGAGCCATCGGCGAGATACTCGACGGTCAGCAGGTCGATGAACTCTTGGTTGACGAGTTTGCCGTTCACTTCGACGCGGGTCACCTGCCAGCGACCTGCCGATGTCGGCATATCGCCGTCGGCCGCGATCGCCACCGCGGTAAGCATCGCCAGCGCGGCGGCCGCGGCCGCTCTACAGCCAGCCATGATCGCGATACCACTCGGCAGTCTGCCGGAGGCGGAAGTCGAGTGGGCGAGCCGGCACGAACGCCAGCTGAGCCCGCGCCTTCGCGGCCGAGCAGGCCCAGCTCCAGGCCGTCGCCTCGCGAACCTTGTCGCGGGACAGCATCGCCACCGACCCCGTGAGCCGCGCGAGCTCCTCCGACACGCCCCCGACCGTTCGCCCCACCCACCGCCACAAAGGCCACACGACGACGCGGCGGCCGAGTGCGGCGGCGACGCGGCGGCCGAACTGCCCATAGGTGGGATGCTCCCGATCGTCGCAGGCGAAGTAATAGCCGCGGTGTCCCGCATCACGGCTGCCAGCGGGGGCGAGCGTCTCACCGTCACGGGCGGCGCGGAGCAGCAGTTCCACGAGATCGTCGACGTGGATCAGCGAGAGCCGCGGGGTCTGGAACCCCACCACCACATGCAGGCCCGTGCGATGGATCGCCTTGAAGATCGCGGCCACCTTCGGGTCGCGGTCGCCGTACACGACGCCCGGCCGCACGATCGTGATCGGGAGCCGCTCCGCTCGCTGCTCGAGGGCGATCTCCCCCGCCCGCTTGCTCGTGCCATAGTCAGAGACGGGCAGCGGCGGGTCGATCTCGTCACGATAGGCCCGCTCCAGTGGCGGTGGGCCTGCGGCCGCCAGACTGGACGCGAAGACGAACCGCGGTGGCGTGGGCAGCGCCGCACAGGCGTCGGCGAGCCAGCCGGTAGCCTCGCCGTTGGTGCGCAGCAGTTCGTGTTTCGATCGCGCTGCGACCAGCCCCCCCACGTGCAGCACCGTGTCGCAGCCGTCGAGTGCGTGGCGATACGAGTCGGGTACTTCGAGCGTGCCCTCGACCCGCACGATGCCCGGTCGATCCAGGTGCTCGGCGCGAGACGGCGGCCTCAGGAGGCAGCGGACCTCGCAGCCCCGGCGGAGCAACTCCTCAGCCACGTGCGCGCCGACGAAGCCGGAAGCCCCGGTAAGAAACACGGTCTGGACGGGCATCGACGACATACCACGGTGGACTCCATGGGAGGGCGTGGCGTCCGCGGCTGGTCGTCACTGACCACACCGCACCTGGGTGGGAAATCACCGAGAACTGCCACCAAACGGGCGTCGTGCCATCAACCGGAGGTGATAATGCTTCCGAACGCGGCGAAATGCAAATTCCGCCATACACGCCCTGAGCTGAAGCGACGGGATCCCGCGGCGGAAGCCGCGGACAGGCCACCCCTACAACCGAGGGACGGCCGCCTTGCAAGCCGATACACTCATGTCGGCCTCAGCCGAATGGCCCGATGTTTCCTTCACGTCATTCCAATCGAGGTGCCGCGATGTCCATGACGAGAGGCTTTCGTAAAGGGATCAGCATGGTTCAGTCACTGCGTGGGCTGACGACATCCGTTGCCCTGACGTGGCTCCTCGCGGCTGGATCGCTCGAGGCTGCCGACCCGCGGCCGCCCCGGTCGAGCGTCGGCCAGCCCCGAACCGGACAGACACAACCCTTCGGGAACGGCACGCTCACGAACCGGTCCGACGGGTCGAGCAGCCGCACCCAGACATTCGGCTCGGGCTCACTCACGACGGAGCGCACCCGCGATGGGCGGACGATCACCGGCCACACACAGAAGTTCGGCAATGGCACGATCACTCGCTGGTCCGATGGCACGACCTCCCGCACGCAGCCCTTCGGCTCGGGCTCGCTCACGACAGAAACGGGCCGCGATGGCCGGACGGTGACGGGCCACACGCAGAAGTTCGGCGGCGGCACGATAACGAACTGGTCCGACGGCTCCACGAGCCGCTCGGAAAAGTTCGGAAGCGGCGCGCTCCAACGCGAACAGCCCGGCCGCAATCGCCGCTAACTCCTCAGGCCATCCGAGGCACGCGGTCAGTTTACGGCCCGGGCAAGGGGCCGCGCGTCATGAGTCGCACGCGGCACAGATAAGCATCGGCCGTGATGTAGAGCGTCGCGCCGTCGTCACCGAAGCCGCAGTTCGCCGTCGCCTGACCGGTGAGGATCGTGCCCAGGTGGGTGCCGTCAGGCGCGATGATAAGCACGCCCCCGGGTCCGGTCGCAAAGACGTTGCCCCGATCATCCACCTTGAGGCCGTCGGGAAGACCTTTTTTGTGCTTCCGAAAAAGCTCGGAGCCATCAAAGAACGTCCTGCCCTCGTCGAGCGTGCCATCGGCCTTCACCTCAAAGACCTTCCACAGCGGCGCCTGCGGATCCGACTGGGCCACATAGAGCCGCTGCTCGTCCGGCGAGAAACAGATTCCGTTGGGGCGCGTCATCGTGTCGCACAGCAGCGTGACGCCACCGTCCGGAGCAACGCGGTACACGCCGCAGAAGTCGAGTTCACGATGTTCGTCATGCCAGCCCCGAGGCAGCCCGTACGGAGGGTCGGTGAAGTAGATCGCTCCGGAGGAATGCACAACACAGTCGTTTGGGCTGTTGAACCGTTTGCCGCGGTAGGCGTCGGCCACGGTCCGCTTCCCCCCTCCGGACGTCAGCCGGCTCACCCGGCGATCGCCGTGCTCACACGAGATGAGCAGCCCCTGACGGTCGAGTGTAAGACCATTGCTGCCGCGTTCCTTGCCATAGCCCCCGGGGCCCGTGAACCCTGCCGGCTCAAGAAACACGCTCAGGTCCTCGCCCGGCTTCCAGCGATGCACACGGTTGTGGGGAATGTCCGAGAAGAGCAGGTGCCCCTCGGCCTTCACCCAGACCGGCCCCTCAGCCCAGGCAAAGCCACTGGCGAGCACCTCGATCGTCGCGTCCTGCGATACGAGTTGGTCGAGCCGCGGATCGAGCCGTTCGATGGAACCGACCGTAGGCAGCAGGTCAGGGCCTCCGCCTTCCGCAGCATGCACCGGGGAGGCGAGGCGGAGCGCGGCGACCACAACGACCGCGAAGCAGAGACGAGGCATGACGCAGCTCCGGAGGAACAATGACGACCGGGACTTCCGGGCTCGGATGAGGTCCGGCTCGGACATGCGAACCGCACGGCCGCTCATCGTAGCCTCCGGGCAGCCCGACGCCGGGCGACACCGCCCCTCGACGCTCAGCTTCCGGCTGCCGGCCAAGCAAAAAAGGATCTTGACATCCTGTTTTGAGGCCGTACACTCGTCGCCAAATCCGGACACGCCTATCCGGTTTTGGCCCTCTCACGAAAGGCGGAACCCATGGCTCTCGCGCACATCGACGAATCTCGCTTGGAAACCGACACGGCCTATCGCTTCGGCTACGTCGCGGAGTTCATCGGCTTCGGCCAAGACGACATCGACGCGATCCATGCCGCAGCTCCCAAACTCGCACCGCTCGTGCCCGCCCTGGTGGACACGGTGTACGAGCAACTCTTCGCCTACGACGCCACGAAAAGGCATTTCGTGCCTCGCCAGAGCGGCTACGACGGCCCCGCTCCGGATGGCATCGACTCGCTCACGCTCGAGCACCCGATGATCGCGTTTCGCAAACAGCATCTGGGCCGCTACCTCACCCGTCTGGTCACCGGCGCGTACGACAAAGCCATGGCGGAATACCTGGATCGGGTCGGCAAGATCCACACGCCCGAGGCGGGAAGCCCGAACCTGGACGTGCCGCTCGTGCAGATGAACGCATTGATGGGATTCGCGGCCACGGCCCTGACGATCACGATCCTGTCGCTCGGCCTCGATCGAGCAGCCGAGTCCCGCACGCTGGTCGCCTTCGGCAAGCTACTCTGGATCCAAAACGACCTCATCACGCGGCACTACTAGGCCGTTCACAGACCCTCGGCCCTGAACCGGGCCTCGACCATGTCGGCCATTTCGCGGGCCTGGGCCTCGAGTTCCTCGAGCAGCTCGTCATCCTCGTCGTCGCTGGCCCGGCGGGCGAGAAATAGCAGATAGTTGGCCTCGTTCCGCCAGGCCTTCAGCCAGTCGGGCCGCGTCGATACCGGCTGATACATCAGCCGCTCGAGCCGGTCGAATGCGTCACCCTGCAGCATCATCGAAGTCGAGGCACCGGTTGCGGCGGGGCGTCACTCGTCATACGGGGCCGCGTGATCGTCAGCCGGTAATTCATCGTACCCGTCGGACGGGCTGTCCAACCACGGCGCGAGATCGGGAAAGTCCATGTGCTGATGCGGTCGCGGAGGCTGGAAAACTCACGACCGAATCATGCGTTCGCGACCGTGCGCTGGCAACAGACCGTGGCACGATCAGCGGAAGAATTCCTCGAAGCCGGACCTTTTTCGGCCCATGCTCGCGAGAATCGCGAATAGCACGGCCGTGTTGAGGCCCGATGCGAGCATGCCCGTCGCCGCCTCCATCGGTTCGAACGCCCGATACGGTGGCACGAGCACGTGCTTGGCCGTGCCCAGCGTTGTGAAGGTCGTGCCTGAAAAATAGAAGGCATCCAGAAAGGTGTCGAACCGGCCGAACTGCTGCAGCACCCAGGCCCAGAGGGCCACCTGAATGAAGCTCGACACGGCGATCCACACGGTGGCCACCATGATCGACGGGAGCAGCAGCGACGCGCCGCTCGCGGCCGCGAGCAAGCGGTTCTTCAGCCAGACCTGTGACTTGAGGATCAGGAACATGAAGCAGGCATGAATCGCGAGGCTGACCCCCACGAGCAGGATCCCCACCGTCAGCACGAACGCCGTCTCGCCTTCGAAGGTGCCTGACATGGGGGGAATCAGTCTCCTGGATCTGGGCCGTGCCTACCGTACGGCGGGCAGATCAGCGGGCCGGTCGTCGGCAACCAGTGGCCGATCGGGATCGGGACCATCGGCCGGCGTCAGCGTGGCGAAGGTCTTGGTGTTGCGGAGGTCGGTCTGGGCGGAGGCCACGGCCACCCCGGTATCGACGCCCTTCTCCTTTCGCTTCCACGGGCCGCGGATGCGTTCGCCGGCGAATTCGACGCGGTCGTTGAGATCACCGTCCTGGAACGGGCCGGTGCCGAACATCCAGCGGTCTCGGGTGTTACTGTTGATTCGCGCGATCCCGCTCTGCCAGAGCGGCCGGCCGCTGGCCCGCTCATAGGCGAAGAGATTGACCTCGGCCACGCCCCGCTGATCCGTCCGCTTGAAGATCGCCATTTCGGGAATCGACGTGCCGTTGCCCGCGACCTGCACGCTCGTGGCCGGAATGCCCAGAAGTAGCTCGTTGCGGTCCGTGCCGATCGCCCCGGCTCGTGCCTCGACAACCACTGCCGCCGCGTCGCAATTCGCTGCGAGCCGGCAGCCGGAGGCGAGGATCTGATGCCGGAGCGCGCTGGTGAGATACTTGCCGTCCTGCACGTCGTCGAGCATCGTGGTGTCGAGGAACACGGCCTGCCCAGCCAGCGGCCGCATGTCGATCTGCATCACCGCCCGCTCGACGGCATCGGAGATCAGCAACTGCTCGGTGGCCGTGCGTTTGGAGTCGCTCCAGCGGGTCGTACCGCAGCCCGCGACGGAGACAATGACCACAATCGCGCAGCCCAGCCGGACACAGGCCGAATGGCGACGGGGGATCGGATGGAGACGTGGCATGGGGCGGCCCGAAGGTGCGACCGGGCTTGTAGCAGGCCGGTGAAATCACCTCCAGCCACGATAGGCCGGCCGCCAACGCGGCGGCCTGCGAGGTCTAGGCAAGCCGCCGCCACGAAAACCCACGCCCGAAATGACAGCGTCACGCCTCTTCCGCAACGCTCCCCTGCCCCAGGTCTTCGACCACCGAAAATCCCTCCACCGTGAACCAGCGGGTGAAGAGGCTGAAGTCCGCCGTGTCGGGCCAGCAGGTCTGATCGGGCTGCCAGGCGGTGAGCTCGCGGCGAAAGATCTCCTCGAACAGGTCTTCGACGACCTCGTCGAGTTCCTCGGGAAACTGGCAGGCCGGAATCAGGTAGACCGCCCGTTCGGCGATCTCCTTCCGGTCGCCGATGACCTCGTCCGTGAGGCCGGTCGTTTTCAACCAGCCGTAGAAGGACGGTTCGTGGCCGATGATGACGGCGCTGCGATTGAGCATGGGTGCACCGCGGCCTGAAGAGCAGCGGCGTGATGCCCCGATTCCCACTCCCCACGATCCTGCGTGACGAGCCACACGAGCCCACGGCCTGGCCTCGCTCCGCGGGCACGCCGGGCCATCGACTCGGCAATCCTATGCATCAGGACTACAGAAGTCCCGCGTTGGCCAGCGGGCAGGTCGAGGGAATGGGCTCCCCCCGCCGATACCGTTGCAGCAGTTCCTGGGAACGCTGGGCCAACATCCGTCGCACCTCCCGGCGTTTTCCTTTGACGCGAGGGATCTTCATCGAGTCGTAGCCGGTCGTCTGGTGCCGCATCCACGCGATGACGGCCGCTTCCGCCCGCCGCTCGATCGGAATCCGCTGCGTGCGGGCCACGGTGCCGCTGCCGACGGGCGTTGCATGGTCGGCGACGGCCCAGGCCAGTTTCCGGGCCAGTTCCCCATGCCGCTCGTGGAACGCCAGAAATGACACCACCGCGGCCTGAAAGTTCTCGACATAGGCCGTCTGCTGGGATTCGCGGCGTCGGCCGTCGGCCTCCCGCCGGCGGGCGTAGGTCTCGGTCGATCGCTCGGCAGTGAGTTCATGCCGAATCCGCTCGATCGTTTCCTGTGGAGCCCAGACTCCACGGGAGAACACCTTGCGGCCGATCTTCTCCTGCACGAGCCAATAGTCCCCGGCTGCTTTCACCCGGCGAGTCAGGGCGGCGTCGCCGGGCGGAAGCAGGATCCAGCCGGACGGAACGGAAAGCGTCTGGCCGCCAGGCGTGGCCACCGTGCGGAGGGATGGGCCGGGGAGATAGATTTGTGAGGGCATGTCATTGGTATCGGCACGAACAGCCCAGGGGAAAAAGCTCGCCTCGCCCGCCGCCGGCGCCTCTGTCGGGCCATCGGCTATCCACACGTCACTTCCGTCGACACACTGAGCGAGAACCCCATGCCCTGGATCGTGTACATGCTTCGCTGCCGCGACGGCTCGCTCTACACGGGCATCACGAACGATCTGCCCAAACGGCTGACGATGCACGCCGCCGGCAAGGCCTCCAAATACACCCGCAGCCGGCTCCCCGTGCGGCTGGCCTACCAAGAGCCCAGGCGATCGAAATCAGCGGCGCTGAAACGAGAGGCAGCACTCAAACGGCTGCCCCGACGGGCCAAGCTCGAACTGGTCGGCACGACACAGCCGTAGCGCAACCTGGCCAGCACCCTTGTCAGCCCCATCGGGGCTGATCAATCGCCAGCTCTTCATGCTGCTGACTTGCCCTGCATCTGTTCGCGCCTAGCGTTCCAAAGTCACTGATCGTCGAACTGTTCTCTTCATCTCGCACCTCCCCGGAGATTCAATATGCGTGCTTCAAGTGCTCTCCCATACCTGGCTGTGGCCTATGCCACGATCGCGACGTCATCCACTGGCTTGTCTGCCCCATGCAAGGGGTCTGGCAATGCCGTCATTCAGTCCCACCGGCCCCATGTCGTGCGGCAGGCAGTGGTGCATGAGCGGGTGATCTCGAGCCACGACGTGCGGCAGGTTGCCTATGCCGAGATCCCTAAGGACATCGTCGACACGGCAGTGGGAGCGGGCACGTTCAAGACCCTGGCGGCGGCGTTGGGTGCGGCTGAGCTCGTCGCGACACTCAAAGGCGACGGTCCCTTCACGGTCTTCGCGCCGACCGACGAGGCCTTCGCCAAACTCCCGGCCGGGACGGTCGAGAATCTTCTGAAGCCTGAGAACAAGGAGAAGCTGAAGGAAATCCTTCTGCTCCATGTGGTTCCTGGTAGTGTCTACGCGGCCGACGTCGTGAAACTGACCGAGGCCAAGACGGCTGGCGGCAAGGTCGTCAAGGTATCGACGGAAGGGGGCGTGAAAGTCGGCACTGCGACGGGACTCGCCAACGTCATCAAGACCGACATCAAGGCGAAGAATGGCGTGATCCACGTCATCGACGCCGTGATCCTGCCGTAGGCAGTGTCGGTAACGATATCGGTTTCTGCTCCGACCCAGCAGGCGTTGCGCCCTGCGGGGTTTTTTCATCGTGCTCTGCGGCGGTGATCACGAAGCCACTGAGGGCTCACACTGCGCGATAGCCTGCCATTCGCCGCACCAATCCCCTTCACGAGTGTGAGGCCACAATCCGACGTGCACGAGTTTGTCATCCTGGATCGGCGGCATCGTCGGCGGCATGCGACGGCACTGCCCCCAGCCGACGAAGTTCTCACCTGCCTTCTCCGCTCGCCAATGCAGGCACGAACCGCAGGTCTGGCCGGAAACGAGGGGTGCGTTTGAAGCGTCCATACCTTCCATAGTGTAGTGCAGAGGCAAGGCTTTTTGCCGATTGAACGTGCAGCCCGGCCGAGGCAACGCCAGCCGAGCAGGCCGAGGCTAGTCATGGCCCTCGGCGACGGCCCGCACGATGTCGAGCGCGGAGAGCAGCCCCAGAAACCGGTGCTTGTTCTCCGTCACGGCGAGATGGTGGATCCCATACTCGACCATGATTCGGGCCGCCTCCGGGAGCGTTGCCTCCGGGCCGACCACGATCGGCGTCGGCGTCATGGCCTCCTTCACAGCGAGGTCCGAGAAATCGGCCCGCTCGAGATGCTCGATCAGAAGTTCCCTGGTCAGTCCCTCCGCGGCGTTGAACGCTTCGAGATCCTCGCCGCGTTCCTGCGCGAGCCCAAGCAGGTCCGACGCCGAGATCACGCCTACGCAGCGATTCGCCTCGTCCACCACCGGCAGGGCGGCGACGTTGTTGGCGACGAGCAGATCCAAGGCGTCTTTCACGGCGTCGTCCGGCATGACGGTCACGGCATGAAACGTCATCAGGTCGCGGACGTGTTGACCAATGATTGCAGCGCGAACCATGGGGGCAGGCCTCCGAAATGAAACGTGACACAGCGGCGTCCTGGCCCGACGTCACATTATTCAGACGGCCTCCTGCGTCCGGCCATCGTCGCGGTTCGCCGAGGTCAGACCCACGGCACCGGCAGCACCTGCTTGGCGAGATCGCCCGTGGGACACCTGCGGCTCACGGATGCACGCCATCACGCCGAACCGCTCTTTCACTCATCATCGAGATGAATGGTGTGCATGATCCGGTGAACGAACGGAGCCAGCACGAGGGAAGCCGCACCGATAAACAGCAGGCCCGAAAACAGGGCATACGCTGAGGCGAACAACTTGCCCATGTGCGTCGTGATGGGATCCACCGGCCCCATGCCCCCAAGAATCATCGAGGCATTCACGAGCGCGTCTATCCACGGCAGTCCACCGAAGTAGTGGTAGCCGAGAACTCCGACCCCGAGGGCACTCCCTATTGTCATGGCCGACAGAGCAAGAAAACCAATGACTCGCCAGACGAAGCGATGGCCCGGCAGAAGTGGATCGGAACGGTGTTCGAACATGCCCTGTAGACTACACGCCCGCATGCTATCTGCCACCCGTCCCTGCCCCACGACACAGGCCCACACGCGGCAATGAGCACGTCAGAGCCCCTACGCCACGATCCGCAGCACGCTCCTGAAGAAGCCGCCCGGTGGTTCAACCAGTGGCACGTCTACCGGTCGATCGTGGACGCCGACTGGATGGCCCACCGGGGGATCTTTCGCGCGATCAGGGCCTGGGTGCTCGTGCGGCACCCAGGGCCGTTCACGCTCGTTGACCTGGGCTGCGGCGATGCGGGGTTCATCAAGTCCACGTTCGACGAGACTGGGCTCTGGGCATACACGGGAGTCGACACATCGCAGGCGGCGCTGAGCCAAGCCCAGGGCGAGTTGGCTGGGGCGAGGTTTGCAGTTCGGCTCCTCGAGAACGACCTCCTGACGTTCCTACGGGAAGACGCGGGGATCGCTGCCCAGACATTCGACATCATCCTCGCGAGCTACGCGGTGCACCATCTGCCTGCCCGAGAGAAGCAGGAGTTCTTCCGACTCGCACGCGGGAAACTGCCGCCCCACGGCTCTCTGCTGTTCGCCGACGTGTTCCGACGGAATGGCGAGTCCCGTGACGAGTATCTCGATCGCTACGTGGGCATGATGCGACAGGCGTGGACGGGCATGCTGCCGGAGCACGTGACGAGCACGGTCGAGCACGTCGTCCAGAGAGATTTTCCGGAGTCCGGCGAGACGATCTTGGGGATGGCCAGTGAGGCTGGGTTTTGCGAGACGAGCAGGGAGCTTTTTCGGGACGCCACGGATTTTCACCGCGTGCTGGCGTTCACGAAGAAGGGTTGAGCCGTCTCACGGCGGCGGGAATGTCTCCGGAATCTCGTCGGCTCGCGGCCGAAGCAGCGTCACGAGCGCCGAGGAGTCTGCGATGCCCTTGAGGGAATGAAATTCCTTCGGGCACAGATGCACAAGATCGCCGGGCCCGAGTTCGAGTTCGCGACCTTCGTGGCTGAAGGCGACACGGCCCTCGAGGCAGTGCACGGTGATCTCGCCAGGAGCCCTGTGCGGAGGAATCTGCTTGCCTGCCGGAATGACGAGGCGGATCAACTCCAGGCCGGCGGATTTGAGCAACGACGTCGACCTGGCTCCGCGGATGGCCGTTTCGAGCGGCAGATGAAGAATCCTGTCCGGTGCCGGGCAGACTTCGATCGTCGTCGGCGTTTCATTCACTGCCGCATGGACGTTGGTGAATTCGACGACTTCCGCGGGCGTGTCGCACGGCACCGGAGGAGGCGGCCCGCCTTCGTTCACCTCCGCTTCGATCATGGCTGCGACATCTCCGTTGGATTCAGGCATTGCTTTCGCGCCTCGGGAGTGGGTTTTCATGTTGAACTCTACGCGAGCCTCTCCCCCTGCGGCTCGCCGAACTGTCTGCTGGATCATTCTGCGGCAAAAAACCACGCGAGACTCGTGCTGGGCCTGACGTCGAATGATGCCGATGCTCAGGATGTTCTTGCCCATGACCGCGGCCTGTGAGGCATGCCGAGAGACGTGCACAGTCATGGCAGGCCTCTGAGACGCCGTTGTCTGATCGCGTGAAACGAGGCCTTCATGCCGCAGCTGATTGCGATCCGTCGGTGCGTAGCCAACTTGGCCATCACCCTCGTCGGGGTGACCGCTGTCGTTGCCTGGGTGATGGCAGCGGATCCCGAGCCCCGGCGAGGGCCAGCGGCGGCAGAGCGGCAGCATGGCACTCGGTTCCAGTTTGAGGTGGTCGAAAGCTTCGATGCCAAGTACGCGGGCGACTCACCGGGCCACATCGGCCGCGGCGGCGGGTTGTTCGGCCGCCCAGAAGTGGCAATCGGCGACGCCGTGTATCACGTCGCTCCTGACTCGCCTCAGGCGATCGGCGTGGTAACCGGAGCGACCTGGGATCGCCTCAGGGGCAGCCTTACCGTCGAGTTTCGCCCAACGAGGGATTCGCGAATCGCCGTCGGTGATCAGGTATGGCTCGAAATGAACACAAGCGTTGCAGAGGGCAACAGCGGCCACGCGCCGACTGACCACGCGCCGGTGGAACCTGCACCGGCGGCACGCTGAGCCTGTCGCCACAGCGAAATGTCCAGCCTGCTATGTGTCGACAAATCAGCGTCTCTGAGTTCATTCCAGCCTGCCTGGCGTTCCTCAGCCGTAGCGTTTCGCGTTCGAGGACGGCTCACCGTTTGAGTCGTTCGTCGAGCCGTTTCCCAGTGTATGAGGCATACGACCCATGAAAACGATGAAAGCGACCCGTGCGTTCGGAGTGTTGGCACTCGTTGTTTCAAGCATGCTTGCGAGCGGTGTTCAGGCAGCCCCGACTGGTGGACAGGCAACGCATGCCGCTGCCACGACAGACAAGATGCGCGACGTCGTCACCACCGCCGTGGAGTCTGGCCACTTCAAGACGCTCGCCAAGGCACTCGAGGCGGCTGGGCTCGCCGAGACACTCAAAGGCAAGGGGCCGTTCACCGTGTTTGCCCCGACGGATGAAGCCTTCGCGCAGCTGCCGTCGGGAACGCTCGACAATCTGCTGAAACCGGAAAACAAGGACAAACTGAAAGCCATTCTCTCACTGCACGTGGTGCCGGGCGAACAATTGATGGCCAATGTCAGAAAAATGAAGGACGTGACGACGCTGGGCGGCACCAAGGTCGAGGTCACCCATCACCTTCTGACGGGCGTGCATATTGGCACCGCGAAGGGGATGGCCCACGTGAAGAACTCCGACATCAAGGCCACCAATGGCGTCCTGCATGTGATCGACAAGGTCCTGACGCCGTGAGTGGCATGCTCGGCAAAGGACACATCTGACCTGATCACCTCGCGCCCTGTGCGACAGAAACCGTCGCACAGGGCATCACATAACATGACGAAGGCTGGCAGACTGGCGAGTCCTTCCTCGTCCTCACGCCCAACAACGACACTGGCCCGGGCTATCGTGAGAATCTCCTTCGGAGCCTGGCCAGTTTCCGAAGCAGGCGGGTCTTCGTGTGGCCGGGCTCGCTGACCCCGTCGTGCAGAAGCTCATCGTCGTTCTGCGGAACCGCGAGCATGAGCAGGTAGATCCCCGCAATAGCTGCTCCCGCGGCAGCCACGGCAAGGACGAGCAAATCGAAGCGAAAGGGACTCATGTGTCACCTCCTGGAACCTGTCCGGATGAACGATATGCCGTGCGGTTCCCCCGGCTTCGAAACGTGCGTCAGGCACCACAAGAGCCTCGCCAGGCGACAGGAAGACATTCCGCTTCCATGGCGAGGCAGCGCTATCCGCCTTCTATCCGGACTACGGGTGCCCAGACGCCCGCGGTGCCGAGTGTCGCTCTTCTGGCGTCGCCTGCCTCAGGGTGCATCCTGATGTTCAAGCTCAAGCGGGCCTACGACAAACCATCTGCAGCCGATGGCTGCCGCGTGCTCGTTGACCGGCTCTGGCCTCGTGGCGTGACCAAGCAACAGGCTCGCCTCGATCTGTGGCTCCGCGACATCGCTCCCAGCCCCCGGTTGCGGGTCTGGTTTGGCCACTCACCGGAACGCTGGCAGGCATTCCAGCGGCGGTATTGGGCCGAACTCAGAGACCGGCCGGAACTGGTGGCCGATCTCCGCAAGAAGGGCCGCAGCGGTGTGGTCACGCTCGTTTATGCGGCACGCGATGAAGACCACAATCACGCCCTGGCGCTCAAGCGATACTTGAACCGCAGCCGTTGACGAGCCGCCAACCACCGCCCCTCCCCCGCCGCAACGCTGCCTCTTCATTTCCCGATGTCTTCGGACCAGAGCCCGGGATTCCGCTCCATGAACTCGCGCATGAGGGCGATACACTCGGGGTCACCCCGGACATCGAGCTGGACGCCATGAGACTCGAGCCACTTCTCCTCGCCCATGAACGACGTGTTTTCGCCAATCACGACCTTCGGAATCTTGTAGAGCACGATCGCCCCGCTGCACATCGAGCACGGAGAGAGCGTCGTGTAGAGCGTGCACTCCCGGTAGAACGCCGCAGGCTTCCGTCCGACACGCTCCAGGGCGTCCATTTCGGCGTGCAGGATGGCGCTGCCGCTCTGGACCCGCTGGTTGTGCCCCCGGCCGACGATCTGGCCCGAGTGCACCACGACGGAACCGATGGGAATCCCGCCCTCGGAAAGCCCCTGGCGGGCTTCTTCGATCGCGGCTTGCAGAAACTCGTCCATAATGGCTGGCCTCGTGCACGTAGCCTATGACGGCGCTGGCCGATCGCAAAAAAGGCGGCCGGAGCAGAGCCGCTCGCCCATGACACCCTCCGCCTCCGCTGCCCCCGGTCCTGAGCAGCCCGACTCCTCCATCGAAAACGGCCTGCTGGTCTACACAGCGGCCTACCACCTGAAGCGCGGCTCATGCTGCGGTTCCGGCTGTCGGCACTGTCCGTATGAGCCTCCGCATACCGAGGGCAATACCGAGGTCCGCCCATGAATACCTACACGAGAGCCTGGTGAGGACCTACTCGGCGACGGTGGGCGCGGTGTCAGCCATCGAACAGCTGCTTCATCAGGTGCACGGTGGTGGCCCGTCCGATACGCCCCCAGGAGTCGGTGAGCGGAATGTTCTTCGGACAGACGGCAGTGCAGTTCTGGGCCTTGCCGCAGAGCTGCACGCCGCCCTCGGTGGTCACGGCGTCGAGTCGCTCTTCGGCCTCGTAGCGCCCCGTGGGATGGGAATTCATGAACACCACCTGGTTCATGGCATGAGCGCCGATGAAGTGCCGATCGAACTCGGCATCTTGGCGTGCCGTGAAGTCGGAGTCGGACTCATCGTCCGCACGCCGTACGTCAACCAACACGTACTGCGGGCACGCCTCCAGGCAGCAGCCACAACTCATGCACTGGCTGAGCGGGTACGCCGCCTCCTGCTGCTGCAGAGACTGCCGCGGCCCCGGCCCAAGATCCTGGCAGCCGTCCACTGAAATCCATGCCCGGACTTTCTCCAACGCCCGAAACAGCCGCCGGCGATCCACGACCAGATCGCGTATGACCGGAAACCTGCTCATCGGGCGAAGCTCGATCTCCTCCGATTCATCCCCGAGCAGTGTGTCCACCAAGGCACTGCAGGCCTGTCGCGTCCGACCATTGATGAGCATGGTGCACGAGCCACACACCTCCTCGAGGCAACTCGCGTCGAACGCGACGGGAGTCACACGTTCGCCGCCGATGGTTTCGGGATTGGCTGCGATACGCTGCAGAACTCCCGTGATGTTCAATCCCGGCTCTCGCTTGAGCCGGAACCGGTCCCAGTAACTGGCCTCGTCAGGCCGGTTTTGGCGAAGGACCCGCACGCAGAACCACGGAAAGCTCCCGCTCATGCCAGCCACCCTCACCCCTTTCGAAGGGAACGCAAGTCGTTGACTCACCCGTTGAGCCCAGCCGGACGCGGCAAGCCTAGGGGCTTCAGTGCGTGGCCTGCAGTGGGGCCACTGTTTCAACCGGATATTCACATCTGTGCCGTACGGGACAATTTGCCCCCGTTGGTCAATGCGGCAGGGCCAGCCCGGTGAAGTGACTCACCCGGTGGCGAGTGTCGACACGCGGCTGATTGAGGCTTGTATTGCCCGGGACACCTGCACGATGAACCATTGACTCTCCTGGAGCCGCTGACTCATTCTGTCGCAGGCCTTTCCTCATGGCTCACACCCTCGACCCGATTGCCGAACGGGCCCTTGCAATCAACCTCGATTCAGAGGTTTATGGTTCATTCGCCGAGATCGGTGCCGGGCAGGAGGTGGCTCGCTGGTTCTTCTCCGTCGGCGGCGCGGCAGGCACCGTCGCGAAGACGATGTCGGCCTACGACATGACCTTCAGCGATACGATCTACGGCAAGGCACAACGCTACGTCTCCCGTGAGCGGGTCGAGGAGATGCTCGACCATGAGTACCGTCTCCTCCTCGAACGACTGGATGCCTCCCGCGGCGACCGCACCCGGTTCTTCGCCTTCGCCGACACTGCCGCGGCGCGGTCCTATTCCGGCGGGCACGAATGCCACGCCTGGCTGGGGCTCCGCTTCCAGCATACGCTCCGTGCCGAGGCGAGCGACGTGATCCTCCACGTGCGGCTTCTCGACACGACAAACGCTCTCCAACAGGATGCACTCGGCCGGCTGGGCGTGAATCTCCTGCACGCCGCCGTCACACGCTGGCGGGAGCCGAAAGTGATGATCGAGCGACTGCTCGACGACATCGGCCGCAACCGGCTGGAGATCGACTGGGTCCTGGTGCGTGGCCCTGCGTTCACGGGCATCGACAACCGCCTCCTCGACTTGCATCTCGTGCGGCTTGGGTTCACGCCCGCTGTGCTCTTCGATGCCGACGGCACGCCTTTGCTCGCCTCCGAGGCGATCCGGCATGCGCACGTGCTCATCGAGCGGGGCCAGTTCGCGCCGGTCACGCGGATGAACCTCGAGATGCTCGCCCAGGCCCAAACCGTCTTCACGGCCGAGCCCGACGCTGGTCCCGGCCCTGCCGAGGTCTGCGAGATCATGGAGATCGCGATGCACAACCTCCGCGACCGCGGCCAGGCGGCCGACGTGGATTTTCTGGCCCGCGTCGACCTCCTCTCGGCCGTGAAGAAGATGGTGCTCGTGAGCGACCTTTCGGCGTTCTACGCGCTGGGCGAATACCTCGCCGAGCGGTCGGTGGCGCGTACGGGCTTCGTTCTCGGGGTGCCGCTCCTTCGAGAGCTGTTCAACGAAGACTTCTACGCCGATCTCGCCGGCGGAATCCTCGAGGCGTTCGGTCGCCTGTTCACTCGGCGGGTGCGGCTCTACGTCCACGCGACCCGCGACGCCGTCGACGGCCGCGTGGTCACGGCTGATTCGCTCCGGGTGTCACCCCATCTGACGCACCTGCTCGAGCACCTGCGCGCCACCGGCTTGATCCGCGGGCTGCCCTGTGACGAGGCCACGCTCCACACCTATTCCAGCGAGGACGTGCGGCAACGAATCTGCAGCGGCGACCCTTCGTGGAAGCAATTGGTGGCACCGGAAGTGGCGGCGCACATCGACATCCACGGCATCTCCGGCTTCACCTGCGAGATGTGAGCATGGGCAGCCCCGGCCACTCGGAAGGCGTGCCGCCGAAGTGAAAGCCGCTCAGATGTCGGCCACGACAGGGTAGTACTCGTCGTCCTCGTTCTTGCCGCCGTATCCCTTGCCGAGCGTGGTGTCGGAACTCACGAATTCGATGCTCTTGATCCACTTCACCATCTTGTAGCCGAGCTGGTTCTCGACCCGCAGCCGCAGCGGGGCGCCGTGCCGGTCAGGGAGCGGCTGGTCGTTCATCTCCCAGGCGAGCAGCGTCTGGGGATCTCCTGCGTTCTCGATCGTGAGCGTGTCGTAAAACTCGCCGCCGTAGTGCCCCTCGCCGAACGACCGGAAGACAACGATGCGGGCCATAGGGAGCGGCTGCACGACGTCCATCAACTGCCGCACCGTCACGCCACCCCACTGGGCCACGCCCGTCCAGCCTTGGATGCAGTGGTGGAGTGTGATCTGCTCCCGCTTCCCTAGTCGCTCAAGTTCGGCGATCGAAAACTCTCCCGGCACGGCGACGAGCCCGGACACCTTCAGACGGTAGCCGTCGCGTCGCAGCGATCCGAGCGACTTCCATTCGGGGCAGGAAGGCTGCTTGCCGTTGGTCCAGAAATAGGGCGAGATATGGTGCCGTTCGCACTGCACACGCGCCGGCAGCCGGTGAAGCGTCGCCCGCTGGAGAGGGCCGAGCAGCCTGCGGAATCCCACCTGCACCCACCGCGGCCGGTGCCACGACACCCAGTGGGCCGCAGCACAGGCCGCTGCGATCACGGCCACCCCGGCGAGGAAGACCCAGAGGCCGGCCGGCGAGTCGTCGTCGGTTCCGAGCGTGATGTGATTGAGGTTCTTCTGAAGGCCCGTCACGGCCACCATCGTGACGTGCGTGGCAAGGAACGTGAGGTATCCGCATAGCAGCAGGAAGTGAAACGACCGGGCCGCCTGCCGCCCGCCGAACAGCCGGGGATACCAGCCCGCCCAGTTGTCGATCGCCGGCGACATCGCCAGCCCGGTGAGGATGGACAACGGCGCGAGCCCGAACACGACGCCGGCATAGGCGAGTTGCTGGAGCGGGTTGTAGGCGGCGAAACCATTCGGCTCGGCTGGCAGGTGAAACGTGGCGTAGTGCACGAACACCTTGGCGGCCTCCGTGACTGCTGCGACATCGGTCGGGACCAGCCGTCGCCAGTGCCCGGAGTTGGCCAGCAACGCAACGTAGACGCCACCGTTGACCGCCCAGAAGAACGCCGCCATGAAGTGCCAGTGGCGGGCGATGCCGACCGTGTGACGGTAGCCGGGCAGTCCGAGCCAGGGCGTGAGGAACCGGCTATCGTCCTTGGCGGTCCAGGCAGGGTCTCGCGGCACTGCGAGCGGAGTGAAGCGTGCCCATTCCGAGCCGGGCGTGCAGTGGTCGTTCCAGTAGAGCCGCGGATGGTCCATGAGAATGGAGAGGCCGCTGCGGACGAGGAACACCATCAGGAGCAGGTTGGCGAAGTGGGCCAGCCGCAGCCAGCCCGGAAAACCCTCGGGACCAGCCGGTGCCGGCGCACTGAGTTCAGGCAGTCCGAACGCGAGATACCAGGCCCAGGCACACGCCACCGGCACCATGGCCAGCCCGCATGCCAGCAGAACGAACGGCCGACCGACATGCACCAGCAGGCGGCGATCGTCAGGTGCCGGCGGATACACGAGCGGATTGTCACGAACACCCTCGATCAGCTCTCCCATCGCGGCACCTGCTTCATGTTCGAATCGTCACTGAATACTCCTGCCCCTCCCACCTGCCTGTGTCGTGCCAGTAGAACGTGAACTGCACGGTCTCTTCGGCCCGGAGTTCAGCCACCGGGATCTCGGCCGTCCAGATGCCGAGCCCGTTATCCTCGGTGTCACTGTCGCGTGGCACATTCCAGCCATTGATGCCCCAGCGCACGAGGGCATGTGCCGTGAGGGCGATGGTGAACCGGCCGCCCTGCCGGATATGTCGCGGTCGATAGCGCGGCCCCCAGATGTCGTGTAACACCTCGGGGCGCCGACCACCGTAGCGTTGCCAGGTGGTCATCGGCCGGTCGATGGGTCGCCCCTGCTCGCGGCTGTAGCAGAGCTTGATGAACTCGCTGTGCGCCCACACGAGCGGCATGGCCGCACCGGTGGGCCGGCCCGGTTCGAGCTTCCGTTCGGGGATCGCCGCAGCATCCCAGACCTGCTCGGGGATCAGACCTGCCGCCCCCGCCATGGACGCCATCGCTTCGAGGTAGGACAGCGGGTCCTCGCCCGCGGCCAGCGCATAGTGTCCACGCTCGCCGGTCAGCAGCGGCCAGCCCCGTCCGCGCCCCGTTCCGTCGAAGGGCCTGCCGTCGTCGTGCTCGCCATATCCGTCGCCGTTGTAGCGATGCCAGACCGGTCCGCAGGGTGTCTCGGTCTTGAGCAGCTGATCGACTGCAGCGAGGCTGTTGCGGATGCATGGATCGTCCGCACCGCGCAGACCGAACCGCACGAGCTGCAGGAAATCCGTGGACAGCTGGTCGTTCCCCGGTGTGCGCGGATCACAGGGACGATCGCTGTTCGGGGTCTGCTCCGGGTGGGCGTCTTCGCACATGAGGATATCCGCCGGCGCGGTGCGAACGTAGTAGCCCGCGACCCCCACCTGCCGCGCGAGCGACGTGTTCTCCACGTAGGTCCAGTCCTCGATCCTGGCGTTCCAGTTGTCCGCGAGCAGCAACGCGAACTCTCTGGCCTTCTCTTCCAGAAACGCACTCCCCTCCACGAGCGCCGCGATGGCGACCGCCAGCGTAAAGGTGTTGATGCCGGGAGCCTCCTCCCAGCGGTCCTGCGCGGTGACCGGTCCTTCCCTCGCGATGAACCGCAAGGCACGCCGCACCATGTCCTTGACCGGGACTCCGCCAAGCGCCTGTCGTTCACGCAGGAGCGAAGCCAGGATGACCGGAAAGGCCGTCTCGTCCAGCTGAATGCCCACCCAGAAAGGGGAACCACCCAGCCACTGGTTCTGCAGCCAGTGCCCGTCCACCTGCTGTGTGGCAATCAGGTAACGCAGGGCCTCGCATGCTTCCTTGTGCGCGCCCAGGGCGAGCAGCGCGCCGGCGGTTTCGACGAGGTCGCGCGCCCACACCACGTGGTAGCCGCTGCGGCTCTGGTTGCTCTCTCCCCATGGAACCGAGAGGCTCGCCACCATGGCGCCGCAATAGGTGCGGTCCTGATGCACCTTGAGCACCATCGCCGACAGCGCCATCGTCGTGCGCAGGTGCTCCGGCAGATTGGGATAGCGGCATGCATTCCGCCATGCCCGCCAGAGATCACACTGCGTGTCCCACACGGAAGCAAAATCTTCCATCAGGCTCGCCACGGCCAGCGTCGCCGCCGACTCCTTGCCGGGTGCGAGGCCGAGCGCGAGCGTGCCGTGGCTCGGCAGTTCGCCCATCAGTGACACGGCGCCCGGGCCGGCACGGTCGTATTCCCACGTCATCCGGCCGTGCCGGTTGAAATCCTGCCAGCCATCACTCGCTTCCAGGGAGCCGACGGAACAGCGCCGCCACGCATCCGCCCCCTCGTCGTCACCCGCGGCCAGCGCCAGCGCGAATGGCCCCTGCTCCGCACACAAGATGATGCGCCCATTGGGTGTGTCGACCGTGGCAACGTTCCCTTCCGCCTCGGCTCCCAGCCGCGCGGCCAAGAGCGCGTAGGGCCTGAGGTTCTCATCTCCCTCCAACCGGTAGCGCAGCAGAAGCACATCGCGTTTTTGTGACGGGCAGATGTGCAGCGTGAATGTGAACCGTGGATGCGTGTGCACGACCTCGACGGCGGGTGTGCCCGGCGCGGCCAACCTCACGGCATAAGCCCCGAGACGCCGCAACTCGACCCAGAACCCGAGGTCATCGGCGACGATGAAGCCGAGATCCCGGATCTGCGGAATGTCGATCCGCGGGTAATACACCTCGGTGACGATGCCCTGGGCAACGGTGAACCAAACCCGCGACGAGTCCATGCCCGTGCCGACCATGTCCTTGGTGGCGGTCGCCCAGGTCGGATACGAAAAGACAGCCTGCGGCGCTTGCATGGATCAACGTCCGCTACACACGGGGTGCGGGATTCTATCGAGGCGGTCAAAAGTGTCAGCGACATGCCGAACATCGACACCTGGCAGCAGTTCCGGGCATGCGTTGCGGCGAATGAGCCCGTTTGCCACGCTTCGCCCAAAGGTGACATGCCGGACTGTCCACCACGCCAAACGGCTGAAAGACCGCTCTTTTTCCCCAATGCCCCGTCCAATCCTTGCCCACCAGCAGACGGTCCCAAAAGGATTCGACCGGCAGAGCAGTCACGACACCCCCGTGGTGGCGAGATGTTCTGAACCCTTCTCGGCAGACGAGTTGCTGGGCTTGCGGCTCTATCCGCGGCTTCGGCGCAGCGTAGGTCGACGCGGATGACCGCTCGGTAACGGGCAGTTGTCCCGGACCTATGCCGCAGCGGCAGAAATGCCGGTGCTCGCTCATGGCATGGCCGCCGCCATCCCGTGGTCGTGCTGCCAAGAGAGGTGGTCCAGTGAACTCCTTCGTGTGGGGCTATGCCCGTGCCGTGACGGTGTTCTGCGTGGTGATGGTGTCGTTGCTGCAGAACGCTTCGGCCAGCATCGTGTTTCCCGTGTCTGGAACGTCGGCCGCCGGCAATCCCGTGTCGTTCTCGGCGACGCTGGCCATATCGGGCAGCACCCTCACGGTCCAGCTCGACAACACGTCTCCGGTCAATTCCACCGATGCCACAGATGTGCTGACGAGCTTCTACTTCGACATTCTCAGTGGGACGAATCGCCCGACGCTGAATTACACCAGTGCCAGCGGATCTCTCTTTCTTGTGCGGAGCGGCACCACCGACCTCCCCTACTCCTACACGCCGCAGACGTTCACGCAGGTGAGTGGCAGCCTGAGCGACATCCGCGCGGTGAACAACGGAGATAATTCATGGCAGTTCCGCACGATGAATGCCTCCGTAGCACCGCAGCTGGGATTCGGCATCGGTACCGTCGGCAACAACACATTCAGCCCAAACGGTTTCACGACGCAGATCGTCGGCCAAGGCAACACCATGATCAACTTCGCGATCTACCGCGGCGGCGACATCAACCCGAATGGAGTACTCAACAACAAGTACCTCGTGAAGAACACCGCCACGTTCACGTTCACGGGGCTGACCGGCTACACCGAGGCAAACATCGTCGACAAGGTCGTCTTCGGGTTGGGCACGACGCCTGATTCGACGCTCACGGTATCGTTGCCCGAGCCGGGAGCCTTGGCTTTGGCAGCCGTAGGCACTGTCTTGCTGGCGGCTGGTCGTACCTTGCGTCGTGCCCGACCGTCAGGCTGCGCCGCCCACGTTCTCCCTGCCGAAGCGGGGTAATGCTGGCGCTGCAACAGGGCCGCACGGCAGCGCTGTGGACAGAGAGGGAGTGGCTGACGAACTACCGCCAGTTTCGGAACGGCTCGTAGATACGAAACGCGAAGAACAGTTCGCTGGCACTGAATGCGGCCCCAACGACCTCGCTTCCTACAGGCGGTCCGGGGACATAGGAGATCACTGCGGTCGAAATGCCATTGGCGATCTGAAAGAAGCGGTATCCGATGTCGAGGGTGATGCGTTCGGTGATCGCGTACGCAGTGCCGCCACCCGCCTGCCATGCGAAAGCACTCACACACGGAGACGTCGCTATCTGGTAATTGTCTGCCGGATTGAACTTCCGGTACGAGAACTGGTATCCGCCAGCGCCGACACCTCCGCCGACATACATGGTCCACCTGTCCGTGAGTTCGTAGTCCCGCCAGAGGTTGACCATCGTCGACCAGCCGTTTTCCGCCGTTGTCGTGAAGCGAAACGTTTCCGGGCCTGCGACTGAGTCAAACGTACTCGTGCGGTTGCTGACGAGGTTGTTCCGGCCACGACCCTCGAACTCCACCCGCCAGTCCCGGTCGAGTGCTTCGAAGGCAAGGCCGATGGCACCACCCGCAGTGAACAGCGATTGGTTGGCAGCAGGACTGGGCGACGGATCACCGGCGCCGTTACCGTTCGGCCCAAGAGGTGTCCCGAGTGTCGCGAAAGAGTCGCCGATGATGCCTGCGACGTACAGCCGTTTGACCTCGCGAGTGCCACGGAAGAAACCAACCGGCTCAAGCAGATCAGTGAGCGGTGCATCGTCGCGTGGTTGCTGAAGATCGATTGGCAGACCAAAGTCATCAATGCTTTGGCCGATATCGTTGTTTGCGTTGGCTCGGGTGACGGAGGCACACAACACCACAGCAGCCAAGAGCAGCCTACGCATCACCAAGCCCTCCCTGCCGAGTTTCCTCATCGAGCCGTATTCGTTAATCGTCAGGATCGGAAAGGCGAACGTGATTCGTTGCGTGGCCATGAGTATCGTTCACCACGGTCCGCATCTTTGTTTTCGGGAGTTGTTCAGCCAACCGGCACAGACTGCCTGACAGCGCACGCTTTCCGCACCTAGGCTCCGTGGGGCCTTCCTGCAGGTGGCCTGTTTCTCTTCACCCCGTCGGCCCCTCTGGCTAGCGGGCGTGTTTCCCTTCTTCCGGCTCGCTGCGTTGGCGGCCGGTGTCCGTGTTCGTGTCCCTGTGTTTCCCCTTTTCATGGAGATGCTCTGTCATGGGTGACCTCGAATTGATCGACGCCGTTGCCCGCAAGACCGGCGAAGAATCCCACAAGATCCGCCGTTGTGGCTCCGGCGGCACGCCGCCCCTGTCCGACTGCTGACACGTAGGGTTAACCCTCGTCGCAGAAACTGGCTCCGTCAGTGTGGGTAGGTCACAAGACCATGACGGCTTTCAGAGTGTCGTGAAGTGTGCCCACCAGCTGCTAGAGAAGGCCGTCGAGGACCAGGTCGCCCAATAGACTTACAGGCTATGCTGACCTTCCCTACGGCATGTGACACAAACCTGCCACGCGTCCGCGACGCCATCACGGGGTGCGGAGAATCGCAGGCGCGAAGGTCGCATCATCCAGATTCGCGTTGATCGTCACGTTCGTATACGTGAATTCCGCCTGCAACGGTGGCGGCTGGCCGGGAGCTTCCGGCCAGTCGTACACGTCAAAACGCACGGGCACGTGTAACTCGGCATCGATGGACATGCTGGCGCTGAAGAACTGCAGGCCATCGCGGCGCACAGGATGCGTGATCCTCAGCATATGACATGGGCGATCGTTGATCGTCGCGGTTGTGATGTGCTCGACGATCGTGTTAGCACCGGATGGGTCGGCTGCTACATCCTGCTGCAAGGTGCGGATCGTCCGGTCGAGCAGATGCGAAAAACCGATCTCCGTGATTGGCATGAGGCTCTCCCGCTTTACACTCGGGCCGAACGGATCGACAGCCAGAACCATGTAGCCAAAACGTCTTCCGCCCTTGCGCACGAGCAGTTTGTTGTCGTTCAGGCCGTCAACGAAAAGCGCTCTCCGTCCTTCGACGTCTGGCGGGCCCAGAAACTGAAGTAGCACGCTGAACGGCTTCGTCATCTGCCCGACCGCATGGTTTTGTTCACGGACGCGCATGTCGATGTGGTAGTAGTCCTGCAACTCGCCGTCGATGCGCTCACGCTTGGTGACCCGGCACGTGAAGTCACGTATGGTCTGCTGAAGGTAGGCTCGCTCTTCGTGGGCGAACTTCAACACCCATGCGAGTGGATGGTCGGAAACCGTCCGCGGGCCGGAAACGGCTGGCCGAAAGGATTTCGTCGTGGTGGCAGAAGTCGGCGAAGTGGCGGGGGCGCCAGCCTGTTGAGCATCAACACTCTGGAGTGCTGAAAGAGTCCCACTGAGCGAGAGCAGAAACGCAACGCCTGTGCGAATCCATGGTGGGGACATGAAAAGATCCTTTGGGCAGCAACTGCTGAGCCGCGCATCATAACAGTTGGTGATCGAGTCCCCAGCGAATTCGCGCGCTCAGGGAGTCGTTTGCGCGGCCGCACAGACTGCCTGTCCGGTCGATTCGCTACCGTTCGTCGGAGTGACCCAACCTTCCGTCACAGGTGGCCGACACATTGGGGGATAGGACAGCGGCGGCTGAAGCGCGGGCCCCGGTGACCCCCTCCCAGTTTCTGTACCAGTGCTCATGAGAGAGTTGGGGAACAGTCCGCGTGGTGTGTCGGAGGGAGGGGCGTAGCCC
>JBAVTF010000110.1:0-55082 GCA_049695995.1 Pirellulales bacterium
GCCCCACGCTCTGGGAGGCGAAGGGTGCGGTGCAAGCTCGAGGAGCATTTGGACCGAGTCCTCGAGGTCCACCGCGACGAGACTTGTACCGCACCCGAGCCGGCGCCCCATCCAGGGCGGCGAATCAGCCCTCGAACTGCTTGAGCGCCGCGAGCGCCGCCATGGCCCGATCGGCCCCACCAAACTGCCCCACCAGCTTCTTCGCCGCCAGAAGCTCGTCGATGGAGATCGCTCCGCCACGGACCTTGACCCCCGCGCCGACCGCCCGAGCCTGCTTCCGCGGCCGCGGCCGGAAACCCATCCGTTTGAGCACCATGCTCACCTGCGGCGAGGAGACGACAACACCCTGCTTCTTGAGGGCCGCGATGATCACGACGGGACGGGGCTTCTCCCCCTTCGCCTCGAGCGCCTTGGCGACCTTGCGGATCTCTTCGGACTTGTTGACGCCCTTGGCATCTTTCTTGTCGGCCATCAGTGACTGGAACTCCGGTGTTATCGAGCCTCACGATGCGGCATGGTTCGCCGCAATAACTATCACACGATGTAACAGTGTAGCTCCGGGCCGCGCGGCCACAATCGTCCGCGCGGGGGAGTGTCGTCAGCCCGCCTGCACCGCGTGCTTCTGCAACAGCGCGAGCGGCACGATCGCGAGCGTCTTCTCGTGGGTGGCCTCGAGCACCACCGGTGGCGGGCTGCCGGCCTGGGCCGCCTCGAGCCAGCGGGCGGCACACAGGCACCAGCGGTCGCCGACGACGAGCCCGGGGAATCCCCACTGCGGCTGAGGCGTGACGAGATCGTTGCCGGCCCGCACGGTGAACTCGAGAAACTCCTTCGTCATCACGGCGCAGACCGTGTGCACGCCGACGTCGTCGGGACCGGTGCGGCAGCAGCCGTCGCGGAAGAATCCGGTGAGCGGCTCGCGGGAGCAGCCGACGAGCGAGCCGCCGAGCACGTTCCGCTCGGGAGGCCGGCCGGGGCCGCGATTCGTGCGATCGAAGTCGATCATGATGGCTGTGACTGTATCATGGTCGCTCTGATCGCGTCGACTCTTTTCTCACATGCGGTTCCATGCTCAGCCTTCACTCTGCCTCGTCGGCCCGCTGGCTCGCCCAAGTGGACGCCCACCTCGACGAAATCCTCGTCGACCACGCCCACTGCGAGAAGAAGGCGGCGGGCGTGGCGATGAACCTGCTCTTCGCGTACGTCGACCACGTCGAGCTTGCCCGGGAAATGACGGAGATCGTCAACGAGGAGCTGGAGCATTTCCGAATGGTGCTGGATCTGCTCGAGCGCCGCGGCATCCGCTTTCGAAAGCTTGCCCCGAGCAGCTATGGCCAGCGGCTCCACGAACGGATCCGCAAGCAGGAGCCCGATCGCGCCGTCGATCGCCTGCTCGTGGCGGGACTGATCGAGGCCCGGAGCTGTGAGCGGTTTTCTCTACTCGGCGACCACGTGACCGACCCGGAGCTCCGCGACTTCTACCGCGGGCTCTTCGAATCGGAGGCCCGCCACCACGCCACCTACGTCCGCCTCGCCTGCGACTTCGCTCCCGAAGTGCAGGTCCGCGAGCGACTGCACTGGCTCGCTGCAGAGGAAGCCGCGATCATAGACGAGGGCGATCCCGTCGCCCGGATGCACAGCTGACTCGGGGCCTATCACGACAGTGATGCACGGCCTATCGGGAAGGCGAGGGGGTCGGTGCAAGCTCGAGGAGCATTTGGACCGAGTCCGCGAGGTCCACCGCGACGAGACTTGTACCGCCCCCGAGCCGGCTTGGGCTCAACACATCGATCACCCCGTCGCGGCCATTCGAGACAAACGATGACCAGTCATGCCGTCGGTTCCCAATCACGGCGGCTGCTCGGCCTCAACGAACTGATTGCCCTCGGCGCGTTGGTCGCGCTCGCGGCCTGGGGCGTGCTCACCTGGTCGGGCCACGGGGCCACGCCGATCCCGCTCGGGCCCGTCGATCCGGGGCGGTGGTTTCCCGATCGCGGCCTCACGCTCGCCGAGGTGCCGCTGGTCGCGATGCTCCTGCTCGGCGGCATACCGCTCGTCTGGGATCTGCTCACGAAGCTCTGCGCCGGCACGTTCGGCTCCGACCTCCTGGCTGGCATCTCGATCGTCACGAGCGTGCTCCTGGGCGAGTACCTCGCGGGCGTGCTCGTCGTGCTCATGCTCTCCGGCGGTGAGGCGCTCGAGTCGCGGGCGGTGAGCCGGGCCGGCGACGTGCTCAATGCGCTGGCCCGCCGCATGCCCACCGTCGCCCACCGCAAGCTGGCCGCCGGGCTCAGCGACGTGCCGCTCGCCGAGGTGGCGGTGGGCGACCTCGTCGTCGTGCTGCCGCACGAAATCTGCCCGGTGGACGGCACGGTCGTGGCGGGCCGCGGCGGCATGGACGAGAGCTATCTCACGGGCGAGCCCTACCGCATGGCCAAGGCGCCGGGCTCGACCGTGCTCTCCGGTGCGATCAACGGCGAGGCCGCGCTCGACATTCGCACGGACCGCGTGGCGGGCGACAGCCGGTATGCGAAGATCATGGACGTGCTCCGCACGAGCGAGGAGCGGCGGCCGCAGATGCGCAGGCTCGCCGACTCGCTCGGCGGGCTCTATACGCCGCTGGCCGTGGCCATCGCCGCGGCAGCCTGGTGGACCAGCGGCGATCCCGTGCGGTTTCTGGCCGTACTCGTCGTGGCCACGCCCTGTCCGCTCTTGATCGCGATCCCGGTGGCGATCATCGGCGCCGTGTCGCTGGCGGCGAAGCGGGGCATCGTGATCCGCGACCCGGCGATCCTCGAGCGGCTCGACACCTGCCGCACGGCGATCTTCGACAAGACCGGCACGCTCACCTACGGTGCGCCACAGCTCACCGACGTAGTGGCCGTGGGCAGGATGCCCGAGGCCGACGTGCTCGCGCTCGCCGCGAGCCTGGAGGGCTACTCGAAACATCCGCTCGCCGCCGCCGTCGTACAGGCGGCCGCCGACCGTTCAGTCCGGCTCCTGCAGGTGGAGGAACTCGCGGAGAAGCCGGGGCAAGGGCTGACGGGGCGGGTGCAACGGCTCAACGGCGGTGATGCCATACACCACGTGGCGATCACGAGCCGACAGAAACTCGCAGCCCGCGACCCGGAAGCCGCCGAGCGACTGCCCCCCGTCGTCGGCGGCCTGGAGTGCATCGTGGTCGTCGATGGCGCGGTCGAGGCAGTGCTGCGGTTCCGCGATGCGCCGCGGGCCGATGGCCGGTCGTTCGTGAATCACCTCAAGCCGGCCCACCGGCTCTCGCGGGTGATGCTGGTATCAGGCGATCGCGAGAGCGAGGTGAAGTGGCTCGCCGACCTCGTCGGCATCACGGAGGTGCATGCGGGCATCCAGCCGGAGGGGAAACTCAGGCTCGTCGAGCAGGCGACGGCTCAGGCTCCGACCGTGTTCGTGGGTGACGGCATCAACGATGCGCCCGCGTTGGCCGCGGCCACGGTCGGCATCGCGATGGGCACGGCGAGCGACGTGACGAGCGAAGCGGCGGGGGCCGTGGTGATGGACTCGGCGCTCGAGCGGGTGGACGAGGTGTTTCACATCGGCGCACGACTGCGGTCGATCGCGCTGCAAAGCGCTGTCGGCGGCATGGCGGCGAGCCTCGTGGGCATGGGCTTCGCGGCCGCCGGCCTCCTGCCTCCGACCGCCGGGGCACTGCTTCAGGAAGGGATCGACGTGATCGCGGTGCTCAACGCGCTCAGGGTCTCGTGGAACCCGGGCGGCCTGTCCGACTACGACCGTGGTTGACCGCTCGTGAAGCCACGGTGGCAGTGGCTGAGCCGGCGAGCCAGAGGGTCGCGCCTGCGAGGGCTCCGGTGACGATGCCCGCCGGACCGGCGGCGGTGCCCGCGACGGCGCATGCGAGACTCGACGCCGCGAGCCCCGCCGTCTCTCCTGCCTGACGGCTCTGTTCGAAGGCTGCCCCGCGCTGGTGCGCGGTCCACTCGGCCGCGAGCGCCGCCGCTTCGCCGATGATCGCCGCGGGCACGAGCGTCTTGAGGCCCAGCCGGACGGTCGTGCCAACCGCGGTCCGCACGGCGACCCGCTCCGCCGCGCCAACGGCCACCCGCGCGGATATCGCTGTGGCGGCCCGCGACACGCTGGCGACCACTCGGCCCATCACGATATCGATCTGCCGGCTCGAACGCCGGCCGGTGGCGCACCAGGTCGCGAAGTGCTCACAGTTGTCGATCACAGGGTCGTAGCCGTCGCGGTCCACCTGGGCCAGGGCGCGGACAGCGATCTCGTCGGGTGAATAGGCGGCCGCCGGCTCGGCACAGACGCGAACCGGGCGGCCCTCGGCGAAGTCGGCCCGGCTCGTCCGCACCACGTGGCCGCCACCAAACGGATTGCGGAAGTCCCGCGGCCGTGCATGCACGACGGTGCCGTCACCGACGTCGATCCCGTGATGCAGATAGGTGACGGTCGAGCCGGCGATCCGACGTTCGACCTCCAGACGATCCCCGCGCGGCATATCGATCAGGCCCTCCGTACGTCGCCGTCACTGTACGCCATCCGGGGTCGCCAGGTTCATACTCGTGTGAGAATTGCGTGTAGGCGGCCGGAAACAGCTTGACCGTGCCGCTGCGTCCCCTACCGTGGTGGCTCTCTCGTCCGTGCTGTTAGGGAACGCCAGTGGAACTCCTCGACTCCTTTGCCACGCTTTCGGCCGGGCAGGTCGTGCTCCTCTTGCTGGCTCTCGTCATCGCCTTCGGTTTCGAGTGCATCAACGGCTTCCACGACACCGCCAATGCCGTGGCGACCGTGATCTACACCAAGTCGCTCAAGCCGATGCCGGCCGTCGTCTGGTCGGGCCTCTGGAACTTCATCGGCGTGCATGCCGGCGGCATCGGTGTGGCCTTCAGCATCGTCCACCTGCTGCCGGTCGATCTGCTCGTCAACATCAAGACGGGCCGCGGCCTGGCGATGGTGCTCTCGCTGCTTGGCGCCGCCATCATCTGGAACTTCGCCACCTGGTATCGCGGACTGCCCGCCTCCAGCTCCCATTCGCTCATCGGCTCGATCATGGGAGTGGGCATGATGAACGCCTGGCTCGAACAGGGCTCGGCCTGGAGTGGCATCAACTGGCACAAGGCCACGGAAGTCGGCGTGGCGCTCGTGCTCTCGCCGCTGATCGGCTTCGGCCTTGCCGCCTCGCTGCTGATGGTGGCCCGGCGGCTGATCCCAGCCCGCGAGCTCTACGAGCCGCCCCGTGGCGATCGGCCTCCGCCGTGGTGGATCCGAGCCCTGCTCATCGGCACCTGCACCGGCGTGAGCTTCGCCCACGGCTCCAACGACGGCCAAAAGGGCATGGGCCTGATCATGCTCGTGCTCATCGGCATCGTGCCGGCCGCCTACGCCCTCGACCTGCGAACCTCGTCGCAGGAGATCACTGCCACCGTCGAGGCGGCGCGTCGGCTGGAAACGGAGCTCGCCGATCCGACGCTCGCCGGCATGATGGCAGCGCTCCGCGACCAGCATGTTGCCGACGCCCGCGTGGCCCGAATCTCGCGCCGCGACGGCGTGGCTGCCGCGGCGGTGCTGGAGTCGGATCTCGTCGAGGAGGTACTCGACCCGTTCCCCCGAAACGACGTCGTGCTGGCGACGCTCGATCCCATGCCGCTGGTCAAAGACGTGCTCGCAAGTCTCGACGGCCGAACGAGCTTCGCCGAACTGCATGCCGACGACCGCTGGAAGCTCCGCACCCAGCTCGTCGAGCTCGGCGCCTCGGTCCGCACGCTCCTCCGGCAGTTCGGCAAGGCGCTGGCCGAGGATCGTCGCCGCGTACTCGCGGGCCTCGCCGGCCAGCTCGCCAAGCCGGTGGAATACGTGCCGGAGTGGGTCGTGATGGGCGTGGCCCTGTGCCTGGGCATCGGCACGATGTTCGGCTGGGAACGGATCGTCGTGACCGTCGGCGAGAAGATCGGCAAGACGCATCTCACCTACGCCCAGGGAGGCGCGGCGGAACTCGTGGCCGCCTCGACCATCGCGATGGCTGATTCGCTCGGCATGCCAGTGAGCACCACGCACGTACTTTCCAGCGGCGTGGCCGGCACGATGTGGGCCAACAACTCGGGCGTGCAGCCGGAGACGGTCCGGGAGATCGCCCTGGCCTGGGTGCTGACGCTGCCGGTGGCCATGGGATTGTCGGGAGGGCTGTACTGGCTCGCCACGCTCGTCACGGGCTAGGCAGCGGTGGTTTCGATTTGACCCGTGCCGGAAGCGGGTTTAGCGTTGAGAGGTCACTCCCTCCGCACGGAACCCACGCATGCTTCGCGGATTGCTCGTCGTCGCTCCCCTTCTCCTCATGCCGGCGGTCGCTGCCGCGGCCGATCCCTACAAGGTCAAGCTCGTGCCCTTCAAGCTCGAGGCGAAGCTCGAAGGGACGTTCGAGCCGCCCACGCTCACGGAGGTGCGGCTCGATCCCAAGCGCTGGTCGCAGTTCGTCGTCGAGACGGCCGTGCCCCACGGCACCCGCGTGGGCAAGGGGGACGTGCTCGTCACCGTCGAGACCGACAAGATCGACGAGCAGATCCGCGATCTCGAGATGGGGGGCCGGCTGGCCGACCTCGCCCACGGTCTGCTCGAGCGCGAGGTGAAGTTGCTCGAGAAGTCGACGCCACTCCAACTGGAGCAGGCCCGACGGATTCAGCGGATCGCCGCGGAAGACCTGAAGCGGTACGAAGAGAAGGAGGCGGCGTTGGCCGCGGCGATGAACGATATGTCGCTGAAGTTCGGGGAGTTCAAACGGGAAAGCGCCGTTGAGGAACTCGATCAGCTCGAAAAGATGTACGAGCAGGACGACCTCACCGAGGAGTCGGAGGAGATCGTGCTCAAGCGGGCTCGGTTCGAGGCCGAGGCCGCACGGTTCTTCGAAAAGCTTGGCCGATATGACCATGAGCGGACGGCCGCTCTGGAACTGCCGCGACGGCTTGAATCGGTCCGCCGCGCCAGCCAGGCGGCGACGCTCGATCTCGAACGGGCCGAGGCCGCGCTGCCCGTCGCGTTCGCACGCGCAAAGCTCGAACTGGAGAAGTCGATCAATGACCGCCGCAAGGCGGCCGAGAACCTGGCCGAGTTGAAGGCCGACCGAAAACGGATGCCGATCACGGCCCCGGCCGACGGCATCGTTTATTATGGCCGCTGGCGGAATGGCAAGTGGACCGACGCGGAGAACGCCGCCGGCAGGCTGCGGGCGGGGGGCCAACTCGATCCGCGCGAGACCGTGATCACGATCGTCTCACCGGGCAAGCTCGCCGTGCGATCCGGTGTGCCCGAGAAAGATCTGGCCCGTGTGCCCGTCGATGCCCCGGCCCGCGTGGTGCCCAAGGCGTTCCCTGACACGCGGCTCAAGGCGAAGGTGCGGAACGTGTCGGCGGTGCCGGTGGGCAATGGCCGATTCGAGGCGGTGCTTGACCTCATCGCCGAAGATCCGCGGCTGGTCGCCGGCATGGAGGCCGAGATCCGGGTGACGGCCGAGCAGAGGGCCGAGGCCCTCGCGATCCCGAAGAAGGCAGTGTTTGCCGAAGACCTCGACGACGACCAGCGGTTCATCTACGTCGTGGCAGCGGGCAAGGAACCGGTGAAGCGAACCGTGGCCGTCGGCCGGTCGAACGACGAACTCGTCGAGATCACGGCCGGGCTCACCGTCGGCGAGGAGATTCTGCTCGAAAAGCCGTCGGCGCCAAAGCCAGCGGAGTCAGCCAAGGCGAGCGAGCCCGCGAAGCCCGCCGAGACGCCAAAGCCGGCCGATGCGGCGAAGCCCGCCGAGCCCGCGAAGGCCGAAGCAGCCGCAGCTCCGAAGCCCGAGCCGGCGAAGGAGGCGGCGCCGGCCGTCCTCGTGCCCGCCGCCACTGGCACTCCCAAGTGAGCACGTTCATGCGCGGCGGCGTATCGACGCGGCGGCTGGATTGGCGCGGTGCCGGCGTCGCAGTCGTGCTGGCCGGATGGCTGTGCGCGGATCGGCCAGCATACAGCGAGGAGCGAACGGCCACTCCTCCACGTCGGCCGCTCGCCGAAGCGGCCCCCACGATCGCCGACGTCGATCCGGTGCCACGCGAGGAACTCGAAGCGGTGATCGACCACGGCATCGCCTTCCTGCTCGACACGCAACGGTCCGACGGCTCCTGGGGCTCGGCCGACAACACCAAGGGGGGCGTCGATATCTACGCCCCGGCCCCCGGCGCCCATCATGCGTTTCGCTGTGCCGTGACGGCGCTGTGTGTGTCGGCCCTCATCGAAGCTGACCGGGATGACACGGCTGACCGTGAGGCGATCGAACGCGGCGAGAAGTGGCTGCTCGACAAATTGCCGTCGCTCCGCCGCGCGACCCGCGACACGCTCTACAACGTCTGGGGGCACGCCTACGGAATCGAGGCCCTGGCGCTCCTTCACGGCCGCCATGCCGACGACCCAGACCTTCAGAAGCAGATCGAAGAGTGCATCCGCGGCCAGGTGGAGCTGCTCGAGAGATACGAGAGCGTGGATGGTGGTTGGGGGTATTACGACTTCGCCGCCGGCGCCCGCAAGCCCACGTCGAGCCCGAATACGTTCACGACGGCGACCGTGCTGCTCGCGCTCGCAGACGCCCGCGACCTCGGTGTCGCCGTGCCAGAGAAACTCTTCGATCGGGGTCTGGCCGCCATCCGCCGCCAGACGAAGCCCGACCGGAGTTATCTCTACGGCGAATACTTGAAGTACAAGCCAGCCCATCCCGTGAACCGCCCCGGCGGGAGCCTCGGCCGCTCGCAGGCCTGCAACGCCGTGCTCCGTCGGCTCGGTGACCCGGAGCTCACCGACGCTGCGATCACCGCCTGGCTCGAGCGGCTCTTCTCCCGCAACGGCTGGCTCGACCTCGGCCGCAAGAAGCCGATCCCGCATGAGAGCTGGTTCGCTGTGGCGGGTTATTTCTTCTTCTACGGCCACTTCTATGCGGCCGAATGCATCGAGGCCCTGCCCGCAGCCGAGCGGCCGCCCCTCCAAGCCAAGCTGGCCCGGATCATGCTGCCACTCCAGGAGCCGAACGGCTGCTTCTGGGATTATCCGTTTTACGACTACCACACGCAGTACGGCACGGCCTTCGCCGTCCGCACGCTCGTCCGCTGCCGGTAGGTAGGAAAAGAGAAAGCGTTTGCACTCAGCGAGTAGTTTGCCGGGCTCGCGCGACGGTTTTTGACGATATACTTCTGCACGTTCCGCCGATCGACCCCACGGGTCCGCGTCAGGCCAACACAGCACTGCCTGACGGCGAAGCGGGTGTTTTCCAAAGGAGTGATCCAATGGTGCACAGCTTTGCCGGTCGGCAACATGCGTGGACTGGATGCGTGCTGGCGGTCTGCCTGGCGGCGCCCGTCGCAGGAGCGGACACTGCCCCCGCGATTTCGTTCAATCGCGACATCCGGCCGCTCTTGTCGGACAACTGCTTTCACTGCCACGGCCCCGACTCGAGCCACCGGCAGGCCGACCTGCGGCTCGACCTCCGCGACGAGGCCGTGGCCGCCAGCGCCATCGTGCCGGGCAAGCCGGCGGAGAGTTCGCTCGTGGAGCGGATCCGTTCGACCGATCCCGACCTGGTCATGCCGCCTCCGGAGTCGCACAAGAAGCTCGACGCCAAGCAGAAGGAACTGCTCGCCCGCTGGATCGAGCAGGGGGCCGAGTATCAGAAGCACTGGGCCTACGAGCTTCCGGTGAAGGCAGCGGTGCCGGCTGCTACGAAGGCGATCGACCACCTCGTGGGAGCCCGGCTGGCGACCCTCGGCCTGAAACCTTCCGCGGAGGCCGACCGCCGCACGCTCATCCGCCGGCTCGCCTTCGACCTCACGGGGCTGCCACCGACGCCTGAAGAAGTCGATGCCTTCGTCAACGATCCGTCGCCTGATGCCTACGAGAAGCTCGTGGACAAACTACTGGCCAGCCCGCACTACGGCGAGCGGATGGCGATCGGCTGGCTCGACGTGGTGCGGTTCGCCGACACGATCGGCTATCACAGCGACACTCCGCGGAGCGTCTGGCCGTATCGCGACTACGTCATCGCAAGCTTCAACGACAACAAGCCGTTTGACCGGTTCACCATCGAGCAGATCGCCGGCGACCTCCTGGCCGACGCCACCCAGGAGACGCGGATCGCTTCGTGCTTCAACCGGCTGCTGCTCACGACCGAAGAAGGGGGCGCCCAGCCGAAGGACTACGAGGCGCGGATGCTGACCGACCGCGTGCGGGCCGTCGGCGCCGTCTGGCTCGGCCAGACCACCGGCTGCTCCGGCTGCCACGACCACAAGTTCGACCCGATCACGATGCGCGACTTCTACTCGCTCGGTGCGTTCTTCGCCGACATCGAGGAGCGGGCGATCGGCAAGCGGGAAGATGGGATGGTCGTCGCCCCGCCCGATGACATGAAAAGGTTGGCCGATCTCGACGCCGCGCTCGCCGCCGCGAAGCAGAAGCTCGGCACCGTCACCCCTCAGCTCGATGCAGCCCAGAAACAGTGGGAGCACGACGTCGTTTCGTATGAGGTGACGCTACCCGAACTGAAGCCCGACGCGAAGGCGACGGATGCCGAGAAGAAAACGGCCACGCAGGTGGCAGCTGCGCTGAAAAAGGAGTTTGCGAAGCGGAATGGCGTCGAGCGTGAGACGATCCAGAAATACTTCCGTACGGTGGTTTCTCCACGACTGTTTCGCTCCGAGCAGGACGCCTTCGCCAAGGCTGAGAAGGACCGCAACGAGTTCTACGGCCCGCTCACAAAATGCCTCGTCACGGTCAAGAAGCCCGCACCGAGCGTCGTCCGCATCCTGCCCCGCGGCAACTGGATGGACGAGAGCGGCGAGGTGATGAAGCCGGCGTTTCCCGGCTACCTGCCGGCACCGAAGATCGAGGGCCGCGAGCCCAACCGGCTCGACCTCGCTCAATGGCTCGTCTCCCGCGAGCACCCGCTCACCGCCCGGGTGGTGATGAACCGCCTCTGGAAGCAGTTCTTCGGCACGGGGCTTTCCCGTGTGCTCGACGACCTGGGAGCCCAAGGAGAGCCGCCAGCGCATCCCGAACTGCTCGACTGGCTGGCCTGTGAGTTCATGGACTCGAAGTGGGACATGAAGCACATGGTCCGCACGATCGTGACGAGCGCCACCTACAAGCAGACGTCGGTCGCCCCGGCCGCGGCGATCGACGCCGATCCGGCGAATCGCGAACTGGCCCGGCAGTCGGCCTGGCGGGTCGATGCCGAATTGGTCCGCGACGCGGCGCTCGCCACCTCGGGGCTGCTCGTCCGCACGGTCGGCGGCCCGAGCGTGAAGCCTTACCAGCCGGATGGCTACTGGGAAAACCTGAACTTTCCGCCGCGGACATACCCTGCCGATGTCGGCGAGAAGCAGTATCGCCGCGGCCTCTACACCTGGTGGCAGCGATCATTCCTTCACCCGAGCATGCTCGCCTTCGATGCCCCGAGCCGCGAGGAGTGCTGCGCGGAACGCACCCGGTCGAACATCCCACAGCAGGCGCTCGTCCTGCTCAACGATCCGAGCTACGTCGAAGCCTCGCGAGCGTTCGCCGCACGGATCGTGAAGGAAGGGGGCAACTCGCCTGACGAACGGGTGGCGTGGGCCTGGCGGCAGGTGCTTCAGCGGCTGCCTCGGGTCGAGGAGCTGGAGACGATCATGCCGCTCTACCGTCAGCACCTCGCCGCCTATCAGGCTGATCGGGCCGCGGCCGAGTCGCTCGTCAAGGTGGGCTTCGCCCCGGCCCCGGCCGGCGTCGATTCGGCGGAGCTGGCTGCCTGGACCCATGTGGCCCGCGTGCTGCTGAACCTCCACGAAACCATCACCCGACACTGAGCTGACGAGGAACTGATCATGCTGGATGCCCATCTGCATGCCGCGATCGCCCGCCGCGCATTCCTCGGGAAGACGGCCCAGGGCGTGGGCGCAGCGGCGCTCGCGTCACTGGCCGCGCCGCAGCTGGCCTCGGCCGCGCCGCTCCGTGGCGTGCTCGACCCACCGCCTCTGCCGCAGCGGGCCAAGCGGGTGATCTGGCTGACCATGGCCGGCGGGCCGTCGCACCTCGAGACCTTCGACCACAAGCCGAAGCTCGCCGAGCTCGACGGCCAGCCGATGCCTGAGAGCATGACGAAAGGCCAGCAGCTGGCGCAGCTGCAAGGCCAGAAGCTCATCTGCTTCGGGCCTCAGCATCCGTTCAAGCCGATGGGGCCGAATGGCTCGCACATCTGTGAGCTGTTTCCGCAGATCGGCTCGGTGCTCGGCGACATCTGCCTGATCCGGTCGATGACGACCGACGCGATCAACCACGACCCGGCCCACATGTTCATGAACACGGGCTCGCAGATCGCGGGCCGCCCGAGCATGGGCTCGTGGGTCACCTACGGACTCGGCAGCGACGCGGCCGACCTGCCAGGCTTCGTGGTGCTCACGTCGCTGGGCAAGGGGGGCCAGAACCAGCCGATCGCGGCCCGCCAATGGTCGAGCGGCTTCCTGCCGAGCCGTTACCAGGGCGTGCAGCTGCGGGGGAAGGGCGACCCGGTGCTCTACCTCGGGAATCCCGCGGGAGTCACCCGCGACCGACAGGGCCTCGACATCGCCGCCATCAACGCGCTCAATGCCCAGCACGACGCCCTCACGGGCGACCCGGAGATCGCCACGCGGATCGCCCAATACGAGATGGCCTTCGCGATGCAGGCGAGCGTGCCCGAATTGATGGACACACAGGGGGAGAGCGCGACCACGCTCGAGCTCTACGGCTGCCAGCCGGGCGACGGCTCGTTTGCCTCCAACTGTCTGCTCGCCCGCCGGCTCGCGGAGCGGGGTGTGCGGTTCATCCAGCTCTACCACAAGGACTGGGACCACCACGGCGGCGTGAAGGACGGCATCGCCTACAAGGCTCAGGAGATCGACCGGGCCTGCATGGCCCTGATCACCGATCTCAAGAACCGCGGCATGCTCGACAGCACGCTGATCGTCTGGGCGGGCGAGTTCGGCCGCACGCCGATGTCACAGGGCAACGGCCGCGACCACCACAACAAGGCGATGAGCGTCTGGCTGGCCGGCGGCGGCATCAAGGGGGGCCTCGTCTACGGCTCGACCGACGACCTCGGCTACGCGGCCGTCGAGAATGTCTGCACCGTGCACGATCTCCATGCCACGATGCTCAACCAGCTCGGCATCCGCCCCGACGCCTTCACCGTGAAGTTTCAGGGCCTCGACGCCAAGCTCACCGGCGTCGAAGGCGCCCGCGTGCTCACCGACATCCTCGCGTGATTTGGCTGCACTACGGCCGACGCGCCCTGCGAGCCAACATCTCGGCTTCGATGGCCCGACTCCGCGGCAGGGGCGTGAGTCCATGGGCGAAATGGACCAGACGGGCCGTCTCCCATCCGGGATTCGAGTAGTCCTTCACGAACCGGTCGTCGGGGTAGGGAATCGCCTCGTTGTACTCTGGTCGCACATGGCGCAGGACCGTCATGTCGTTGACGTCCTCAACGTAAGGTTTGTACTCGTCGAGATGCTCGACGATGTGGCGAAACGAGTCGAGCACCTGCACATAGTGACCGGGCGTGAGCAGGCCCATCGCATTGGCGGCCGAAATCAGCGGCGGCGTGTTCGCGGCAAAGAAGGGCCGGGCATCCTCGGGCGTGAAGCCGAAGTTGATCACGTCGAGGTCGGCGAAGGGCAGGCCGGAGGCCGCGTAGGCCAGCCAGCGCATGTAGCACATGCGGGTGTAACGCGGCTGGTTGCTGCTCAACGCGTACAACCAGTCGAGCCCGTCGAACCACGGGTAGAGCGGGTGGCTCCGCGCCGCCTCCATGCCCACCCGCACGACCTGCCACCCATGGGCGGCGAAGGACTCCGTATGGAGCTCCAGCGTCCGCAGGATGTCCTTGCGATAGTCCCTGGCGCCATGACTCGCGTCCCCGCCGAAGTCGATGTCCTCGAAGAACGTGGCGATGCCGTGCGTGTTGACGTTCATGGGCATATGGCCGCAAAGCGGATGATCGGGGAAACCTTCGGACACATCCTATAACCGAGCAAGAATTCGCGGCCGCCTGGGCGGGGCTGCGTCGCCGATCTCGATCGCTTCGCGGAGGAGCGCGACCGCCGCCGGCACGGCGGCGGCGTGCGGCGGGTTGACGTGCAACTCAGCAATCACGTCGCCGGCCGCGACCGGATCGCCGACAGCGTGCCGCAGCAGAATGCCGGCCGCAGGGTCGATCACGGCATCGACCGTGGCCCGCCCCGCGCCGACGAGCATCGAAGCCTGGCCGATCGGGCGGGCGGAGAGCCGCGTGAGGAAGCCCGCGCGGTCGGCCCTCAGGATTTCGACGTGGGCGGCCTGGGGCAGCACGGCAGCAGGATCGTCGCAGACGCGGCCGTCACCCCCCTGCGCCACGACCACGCGGCGAAACCGCTCCAGCGCTGCCCCGGAGGCGACCGACTCGCGGCAGCGCGTGAGTGCGGAGGCTCTGTCCGGTGCCACGCCGCCGGCCACGAGCATCTCTGCCGCAAGCTCCAGCGACAACTCGGTCAGGTCGCCTCGTTGTTCGCCGCGGAGGCACTCGATCGCCACACGGATCTCGATGGCGTTGCCGACGGCCGACGCGAGCGGTTCGTCCATATGGGTGAGCACGGCCCGCACCGGCGTGCCGAGCGACTCGCCGATCGTCACGAGTGACTCGGCCAAGGCCCGGGCGTCTTCGGCCGAGCACATGAATGCGCCGTCGCCCGTCTTCACATCGAGCACCAACGCGTCGATACCCTCGGCCAGCTTCTTGGAGAGGATCGATGCGGTGATCAGCGGGATCGACTCGACCGTCGCGGTCGCATCGCGGAGTGCATACAGAAACCGGTCGGCCGGCGCGATCTCGGCCGATTGACCACAGAGCACGAGGCCGCACTCCCGCGCGATCCGCCGATACGAATCGACGTCGAGGGCGGTGCGAAAACCGGGAATGCTCTCCAGCTTGTCGAGAGTGCCGCCGGTGTGCCCGAGCGAGCGGCCCGACACCATTGGCACCGTCAGTCCACAGGCCGCAGCCACCGGCGCGAGAATGAGGCTCGTCGTGTCGCCGACGCCGCCGGTGGAGTGCTTGTCGACCTTCGGGCCGGGGATGTCGCCGAGGTCGATCACCGCCCCCGAGTGGAGCATCGCCCGCACGAGCGCCGCCGTCTCGGCCGGATCCATGCCACGGCACACGATCGCCATCAACAGCGCGGCCCACTGGTAGTCGGGCACCGTACCACTGGCGATTCCCACCACGAGCCACTCGATCTCGGCGGCAGTGAGCCGACCACCATCCCGCTTCGTGCGTATGAGATCCACGGCCCGCATCGGCACACACTCCTGGTTGCGTGCCCATGATATCTTTGTGGACACCCGTTCGAGCGACGGGCAAGGAATCGGTTCACCCCTCCGTATGTCATCAGCCCCCGCACACACGACCGCTGCCCTCGTGGCAGCCGCCCGCCGCGCGGCTGAGCATGCCTATTCGCCCTACTCCGGCTGGCGGGTCGGTGCCGCGGTGGCATTCGTCGGGGCCGACGGCCCGCCGTTCGTCGGCGCGAACGTCGAGAATGCGTCGTATGCCCTCACGCTCTGCGCCGAGCGGGCCGCAATCGTGGCCGGCATCGTGGCGGGCCACCGACGGATCGAGCGGCTGGCGATCTCGTGTCGGGATGCGCGCGGCGCGACCGTGCCCGGGATCGTGCCCTGCGGAGCCTGTTTGCAGGTGATCGCCGAGTTCGCCACGGGTGACGTGGAGATCGCGATCGACGGCGGAGGCATATTCCGCCTGGCCGATTTTCTCCCACGGCCCTTCGGCACCGATGTCACGGTGCCACGTCGAGGCACGTGAGCGTGGTGTCGTCGCGGAGGTAAAGGCGGCCGGCGGCCAGGGCGGGCAGGGCCCGCAGCGTGCCAGGGAGCGGTCGGCTGCGGGCGAGCACGTCGACGCCTGCGGGCGTGGCTCGCAAGAGCATGAGTTCGCCGTCGGTCTTCACTGCGAGCAGCTGGCCGCCGGCGGCGAGCAGCGTGCCGTAGCCGAAGCCGCGTTCCCGCCAGACCTCGCGGCCCCCGTCGGCCTCGATGCAGACGAGGTCGGCGGGCGGCACGTCGTCGCGGCCGTCGATGCCGTAGAGGTGACCGTCGTCGACGATCGGCGTGCAGTATTGCGTGGCGAGCGGGCCCGGGCCTTCCCACTTCGGTGTGGCGGCCGTGCGATCGAAGTCAGCACACACGCAGCCGATGCCGTAGGCGGCCGTGACGAACAGCCGCCCGGCGGCCGGCACGACCGGCGTGGCGGCATTCACCGTGGGCCCGCGCTGGCCGAACGGAAACCGCCAGCGGACGTCACCGGTGGCGGGATCGAGGAGCAGGCAGGCATATCTGGTGACGATGAGCACGTGCGACTCACCGCCCGCGGCGACCCGCACGGGAGCCGCGTAGCTCGCGGGTTCTGCCGTGGCTTGCCACACCGTCGCCCCGGTCAAGAGCGAAAAGGCGACGACGCCAGCCTCCTGCTTCGCACCGCCGACGTTCACGATCACGTGGTCACCCACGACGAGGGGCGTCGAACCGGCGCCGAAGTAGCCTTCCTGGGCGCCGAACTCCCGGTGCGTCTCCCGCAGCCAGAGTCGCTGCCCCGTGCCTGCGTCGAGGCAGGCGAGCACGCCCTGCGCGCCGAACACGATCACGCGGTTCCCCTGGATGACGGGCACGCAGAGCGGACCGTCGCCGCCGCCGACCTGGGGCATGAAGCTCGTGGGGTGGTCAGCCTTCCAGAACGTTTTGCCCGTCGCGGCATCGATCGCCTCGACAACCTCGCGATCGGCCAGCCGATGAAACAGGATCACACGGCCGGCGGCGACGGCGACACCCGCATAGCCGGCGCCGACGTCCCGCCGCCAGACCTCGCGCGGGCCCGAGTCGGGCCAGCGGTCGGCGAGCCGCTCATCGGCGGCCGCGATGCCGGTCCGCTCCGGCCCGAGGATCTGCGGCCAGTCGCCGGCAGACGCCACTGCCATCATCAACACCATCGCGCAGGCCGCCTGGACCATCGTCCGCATCTCAGGCCCCCTGGGAACGTTGGCGGAAGTACTTGAAGCCGGGCACGAAGAAGCAGGCGGCGCTCACGAGGCCAAACACGATGTGTTGGTAGTCGGGCACGAGGCACATCACGAGCGCCGTGGCGAAGAGCACGGCCGCCTGGATATAGAAGGCGCCCGAGAGCACGCCGGCTTTGGCGAAGAAGACGGCGCCGGCGATCAGGGAGAGTACGGGCGAAAGCCGGAGCGGCTCGAGCCCGAGCAGGGCCTCGACCCAGAACAGCAGCACGCTGGCGATCACGCTCGCGCCCCAGATGTGGGCGACCTGCCGCTCGACGGCCGTGACCGGGCCATTCCTGTGCCGCAGCGCCCAGAAGATCGGCGCCCAGAGAGCGAGCCCGCCGCCCCAGAGCAGGAGGTAGGTCGATCGGGTGCCCCCCCGCCAGGCCAGCACGTCGGTGGTGACGCAGAGCGCGAGAATCACCACCGAATGCCACATCCAGAGCAGGCCCCAGTTTTCGAGCACGACGGCGTGGTGCGTCTCGCGGAACAGCCGGGTGGCCACGTCGACGAGCCCACCGCGGCGGGCGGCCACCGGCTCGCCGGCGAGATAGGCCCGCAGATCGGCGGCGAGCGCGGCGGCCGATTCGTAGCGGAGATCCTGCGGCTTCTGCAGCGTCTTGAGCGCGATCATCTCCAGGTCGCGATCGACCTGCGCAGCAATCGCCCGCGGCAGCGGCGGATCGGCTTCGAGGACGGCCAGGAGCGTGTCCATCGGGTTCGAGGCCTGGAACGGCGGCCGGCCCGTGAGCATCTGATACAGGATCGCGCCCAGGCTCCACACGTCGCTTGTCGGCCCCACGTCACCCCGGCTGCCGGCGGCCTGTTCCGGCGACATATAGCAGGGCGTGCCGAGAATAGCCCCCGTGTGCGTGACCGAGTCGCTGCCCTCGAGCCGCTTCGCGAGTCCGAAGTCGGAAACCCGTGGCTCGCCCGCGGCGTCGATGAGGATGTTCGACGGTTTTAGGTCACGATGGAGCACGCCCCGCACATGGGCCGCCTGCACCGCCTCGGCCACCTTCGCCAGGAGTTCCGCTGCTTCTCGGGGCGGAAGCGGCCCCTGCGCGAGCCGCTTCGCGAGCGTCGTCCCTTCGATGAACTGCATCGAATAAAAGGGATGTCCATCATGCTCGCCAACCTCGAAGATCGACACGATGCCAGCATGGTCGAGTTGCGCGGCAGCCTCGGCCTCGCTGCGAAACCGGGCGAGGTCGGCAGGCCCGGCGAGATCCCGGCGCAGGAGCATCTTGATCGCGACCGTGCGGCCCAGACTTTTTTGCACCGCGCGATAGACGATGCCCATGCCGCCCCGGCCCAACTCCTCGACCAGTTCGTAGTCGCCGAACGTCGCGGGCAGCGGCGTGTTGCCCGGAAGGAACGAACCAGCCGGTGCGGGCGGCGGCGTACCGTCGGCTGCCGCCACACCATCAGCTGCACCGTCGGACTCGAAGATCACCGACTGCTCGGCGACGGCGTCGGCCATCGACATCACTGCGAAGAGCTCGCGAAGCTGCGACGCGATGTCGGGGTGCGACCGCGTCATCTCCTCAAGCGCCGAATGCGCGGCGCCGCCCTGCGTCTCCGACAGCGAATCGACGAGCGCCGCCAGCCGCTCTTCCTGCACGGGAGATAGCGGGGCGTCAGCGGCACGGGAGCGATCGATCGTCGGCATGAGCCCGAATTCACAGATTTGGAAAACTATCGAATGGTAGATCGCACAAGGTGTTCGTGTAGCCTCATGTCGAAGCACGACAGGGGAGGCGAGGGGATCGGCGAACGCTCGAGGAGCCCTGGGCCGCCGCGGCCCACAGCGACGAGACTTTTGCCGTCCCCGAGCCGGTGTTCGGGCATGGGGCCCCTCACGACTCCAGGAGGGCCCGCAGCCGGCGCATGGCGCGGAGATACCGCATGCCGGCCGCCGGTTTCGACAGGCCGAGGGCGTCGGCCGCCTCGGCGGTCGAGAGATGCTCGAAGTGCTTGAGCAGCACGATCTGTCGGTCGTCATCCTCCAGCTGTTCGACAGCGGCGGCGAACCGCCGCTCGAGTTCATGCCAGGTGGCGGCGGCGGCGGGCGTGAGCTCCCGGTCGGTCAGCTGGGCGGCCGGCCCGCCCTGTGATCGGTCGCTGTCGTCACTCGTGGCGAGCGGCACCTCGCGATCGAGGCTGCGGCTCGCGGCCACGCGATGGCGGCGGTGCGCGTCGATGAGGCGGTCGCGGGCCATGTGCCGCAGCCAGAGCTGGAACGGCATCGTGGGATTGGCAAGGTAGTCGCCGAGACGACGGTTGGCCTCGAGCAGCACGTCCTGCACGATGTCGCTGGCGTCGACCCGCCGCTGCACCACACGGTCCATGCGCCGGTCGATCATCCGGCGGATCGCCGTGCGATGCCGCTCGAGCAGGCCGTTGATGGCATTCGAGTCGCCCCGTCGCGCCTGTTCGAGCAGCGCGAGGGTCGGATGTGGCTCCGCCGGAACCGCGGACCGTCCAGAGGAGTCGGGAAGGGGTGCCATACGCCTCTTATCGTACCAACGTGTCGCCCGAGCGACGGTGAGTTTGCCGCGCATGCCGGTCGTAGCGACGGTGCCGGAGTGCGGCGGGCAAACCGGCTGAAAATTCCCGCCCCTGCCACACCGGTTTTTTGCCCGCCACCAAACCGTGATCCATAATCGCTGGCGGTTGACGGAGAAACCGCTGGCAGCCGCGACAGGACGCGGCCTTCCGCGAACGGATTGACCACGTGACTGGCGGCTGGACACAGGCGTCTCTCGAGCGTGCGAAGCGGGCACTCACTGTGCTCCTGTCGCTCGTGATCTTCGCGGGCATCATTGCCAGCCGACCGGCATCCGCCCAATCGCCGCTCCACTGGGTGCCCGCCGGACAGTCGCCGGCCTCTCACGCCGACGACCTCGCCTCCCGGGCGGAAACGCTCGTCCATCAGGGGCGGTGGTCCGACGTGGTGAGCATGTGTGAAGTGGCCGCCCGCAAGGGCGTGCTGTCGCCGGCGCTGCGGCACCAGTACGACCTCGCCAAGCTGCACTGCGACATCGCCCGCCGGCATGCCGAACCGGCGTTTCGGCGGCAGCTCCAGACGCTCTCCGAGGCCGATGCGCGGCGGGTCTATGCCGAGGTGCTCACGCGGATCGCGTCGCACCATGTCGATGCGCCCGATTTCGGCCGGCTTGCGGCCCGCGGCCGGCTCGCGGTCGACATCGCGATCGATGACCCGGCCTTCGTGACGCTCCATGCAAGCCAGGCCACGCCCGAGCGGCGGTCGCTCTACCGGGAGCAGATCTCGCGGCTCTCCACGGCCCGGCCGGTCGCCTCCCAGGCGGATGCCGAAACAGTGGCCGCCTGGGTCGCTCGCACGGCCCACTCTCTGCTCGGCATCGAGCCGGCGGTCACGCTCATGGAGATGTCCGCGGCCGCGGTCGGTGGGCTCGACGAATACTCAGCTTTTCTCACGAATGGCCAGCTCGATGATCTCTACGCACAGATCGAAGGTCGCTTCGTCGGTCTCGGCGTGGAGCTCAAGACGGCGACCGACGGGCTGCTCGTCGTGCACGTGATTCCGGGCAGCCCGGCAGAGCGGGCGGGCATTCGCGCCGGCGATCATCTGGTGGGCGTCGGTGGTCGGTCGATCGGAGGCATGAGCGTCGATGAGGCCGCGCAGCTCCTGCAGGGGCCGGAGGGCTCGCTCGTCACGCTCGCCATCCTGCGGGCTCCTGCCCCGGCCCGTGCGGTGACCGTTCGCCGCGAGCATGTCGAGGTGCCGAGCGTCGAAGACGTGAAGATCCTCGACCGCACCGCTGGCATCGGCTACTTCAAACTCACGTCGTTCCAGAAGACGACGGCCGCCGACGTCGAGGCCGCCCTGCGGCGGCTCGACGCCTCGGGCATGCGGTCGCTCGTGATCGATCTGCGGGGCAATCCGGGCGGCCTGCTTTCGGCAGCCGTTGATACGGCCGACATCTTTCTCGAGCGCGGCCTCGTCGTCTCGACACGGGGCCGCAGCCCGGATGAGGACTTCAACTACTCGGCCGGCCGACCGGGCACCTGGCGTGTGCCGCTCGTGGTGCTCATCGACGGCGATTCGGCCAGCTCGAGCGAGATCTTCGCCGGCGCGATCCGCGACCACGCCCGCGGCCGGATCGTCGGCGCCCGCAGCTACGGCAAGGGCTCGATCCAGGGCATCTTCCCGCTCGAATCGGCCGGCGTGGGCATGCGGCTCACGACGGCCAAGTTCTTCTCGCCGAAGGGCCTCCCCTACAGCGGCGTCGGCGTCGAGCCCGACCTGCCGGTCCACACCGTCGCCCGCCCGGTGGATGGCGTGATCAGCCAGCCGGCCGACGATGCCCCCCTCGCCGCCGCCACCGAGGCCGCCCGCAGCCTCACGCCCCGGCAGGCCACGAAGCCCGCCGCACGCACCACCGCCAGCCGCTGAGCGGGGGCTCGGTTGTGCGGCGTCCACTCGCCGTCGCCGCCGGTTGGGAGCACGTGCTCGCCGCGTGGCCCTGTCACGCCGTGACAGGCTGCGTTTATCCGGTCACGGCATGTCCGGGCTACTACCTACTGCTCAATACGCCCGTGAGGGGCTGCCCGTGCCCCGAACCCACGCCACAGGAGGTCGACCTGCCGAGAAATAGACGGGCCTGCGGTATTCAGACCGTGTGCCGCATGCGGAGCATTTGGACTACGGCGCGAGCGAGTCGACGAGTTCAGTCTGTAACGAACCCGCGCCGCCGCCGTTATCCTGCCGGAAGCCCGGAATCCGCCCGAGGAGCGAACCATGGAGGCGAGCAGCGATCCCTGCCAGTGGATCCTCGAGGCGGTCGATGCGCACGAGCTTCCGCTCCTGAGGTATGCGCGGCGGCTGCTCGGTGATCTCGATCTCGCCCGGGACGCGGTGCAGCATGCGTTCGTGCAGCTCTGCGCGCAGCGGCACGATCTGCTCGACGGCCGGGTCGCCCCGTGGCTCTACCGGGTCTGCCGCAACAAGGCGCTCGATCACCTACGACGGGCGGGCCGCGAGCGGGCCTTCGTCGATGACGAGCCTCATGCACAGCTGCACGCACCGGCGCAGGCCGATCACCGCGAGGCCGATCCGGCCTCGTCGGCCGAGCGTCGCGACCTGACCGCGCATGTCCGCGGGCTGCTCCTGCTCTTGCCGGCGCCACAGCGGGAGACGATCGACCTGTGGTGCGAGGGGCTGACCTACCGCGAGATCGCGGACATCACCGGTCGCCAGGAGGGGCATGTGCGGGTGCTCGCCCACCGTGGACTCTCCGCCCTCCGTAGCCATCCATTGGTGCGAACCATGCTCGATGCGTCCGAGTGCCACGAGACCTCCCGAAGAGAGCGAGACCGATCATGAGCACGAACCATTCAGCGGATCGGATTGCCGAAGAGGCCGCGGCGTGGCTGACGGCCCACGCGCTCGACCAGCTCGATGGCAACGAACGGGACGAGGTGGCAGCGTCGCTCGTCGCGCCGGACGCCACCGAGCCGAGGCGGATCGTGGCCGAGACGCGTGCGCTTGGCGAGGCCCTCCGGGGGGCACGGGACGAGGAGTTGCGGAGTCCCGACGCGGCTCCGAGATCGCACGACCTGCGGCAGCTGATCGTCGCACAGCTCGCATCACATCCGCTGCCGAGGCCGCCGGTGCATCCGCCTCGGCGCCGCAGGTTGTGGGGTCTCTTCACCGTCGTCGGCTCGCTCGCCGCAGCCGTGCTCGTCGCCGTCACGTTGCCGATGCTCCATGAACCATTCCCACAGCGTGCCCTCCGCGAAGTCGGCGGGGCAGCCAGCCGTCAGGTCGCGCAGGCCACGGGTGCCGCCAGCCCACGTGTGGCACCCGCCGAGGAGCAACTCCTTGCATCGGCCGACCAGCCGGCCCCCGCAGCGAAAGCCAGTCGTGTTGAAGAGTCGCCTCGATCGGTTGCGGTTGCCAGTCCTGCGCCTCCATCTGCCCTCGCGGAGGCCGGCCCCGCGCCGGCCGCAGCCGCAGCTCCGGGCCTGCGCATGGCCAGGAATCGAAGCACACCGCGTCCGGAACCCGTGAGCCGGGAGCGGTATTCTCGATTCGAGGAGCATCGCGATCGGGCCGTGGCTGATGAGCCACTCTCCACGTTCTCGATCGACGTCGACACCGCGTCGTATGCCAACGTGCGACGATTCCTGTCGGCTGGACGCCTGCCTCCGCGCGACGCGGTGCGGATCGAGGAACTGGTCAATTATTTCCGCTACGACGACCCGGTGCCGGACGGGGACGACCCGTTCACCGTCTCGCTTGAGGCAGCCGCCTGCCCGTGGCACGAGGGTCGCCTGCTCGTCCGCGTCGCTATCCGAGGGCGCGACGTCGAGCGGGACCGCCGGCCGGCCGGCAACCTCGTGTTTCTGATCGACATCTCCGGGTCGATGCAGCAGCCCGACAAGCTGCCGCTCGTGAAGCAGGCGCTGGGGATGCTCGTCGCGGAGCTCGCCGAGAACGACCGCGTCTCGATCGTCACCTACGCCGGAAACGCGGGGCTCGTGCTGCCGCCGACCACTGGTGACCAAAAGCAGACGATCCTCGCGGCGATCGAGGGGCTCTCGGCCGGCGGATCGACGCACGGCAGTGCCGGGATCGCGCTGGCCTACGAGCAGGCGGCGGAGCACTTCATCGAGGGGGGAGCGAATCGGGTGATCCTGGCAACCGACGGCGATCTGAACGTCGGCGTCACGAGCGACGCAGCCCTCGTGGACCTGATCACTCAGAAGGCCGCCGGCGGCACGTTCCTGACGGTGCTCGGCTTCGGCCAGGGCAACCTGCAGGACGAAAAGATGGAGAAGCTCGCCGACAACGGCAACGGTGTGTATGCCTATATCGACGGTGTCCGCGAGGCCCGCAAGGTGCTGGTCGAGCAGCTCACCGGCGCCACGATCACGATCGCCAAGGACGTGAAGCTCCAGGTGGAGTTCAATCCTGCCCTCGTCGCGTCATATCGGCTGCTCGGCTACGAGAATCGCCTGCTCGCGAACAGCGACTTCCGGAACGACCGGAAGGACGCCGGCGACATCGGAGCCGGACACACGGTGATCGCCCTCTACGAGATCGTGCCGGTCGGCGCGGCAGCTGCCGACGGCCCGGGCGGCGCCGAGCCGCTCAAGTACCAGCCGCAGCCCGAGCCGACATCAAAGCCCGAGGCAGCGACGACGCCCGTGCCGAGCGACGAGCTGCTCACCGTGAAATTGCGGTTCAAGCAGCCCGACGGTGATACCAGCGTGCTCCGTGAGTATCCGCTGGCCGATCGCGGCGCCGCTTTCGAAGCCGCCTCGGCCGACATGCGGTTCGCCGCGGCCGTCGCCGCCTTCGGCATGATTCTGCGGGGCGGCGACCACGCGGGCAGCTTCTCGCTCGACGACGTCACCCGGATCGCCGGCCGAGCACTCGGCCGTGACGAGGGGGGCTACCGCGCCGAGTTTCTGGACCTCGTGCGCAGGGCTGCGGATCTTCAGGGCCGGCGGTCGCAAACCAATACGCCGTAAGGGGCTGCCCGTCACTGTGGGCCTGTTGCTCCGCAACGGGCTGCCCGTCACGGAGTGACGGGCCTACGGGAAGCGGGAAGCCGGTCGGGGGTCGCGCGCAGCCGCCGGTGCATCGTGCGGACCAAAAAGCTGCCTATCCAGAGCGAGAAGTGAACTCGCACGATCCGCCGGCGGCGAGCACGTGCCCCCGGCCGGCGGCGCGGCTGTGCGGACTACGGTGGTTTCGCAGCCAGCGGCCGCTACTTGAACTGCCCCCGGGGCGCGGCTAGTCTGCAATGAGTCGGTCGTCCGCGTGTGCCTGCCGTTGAAATTCTTCTTCTGGCTGCGGTGGGCACTGGCGCTTTCGCGCCGGCACCGAGTTCGGTTCGCGCTGATTTCCTGCGCGGACCGGCTTCGGTCGCAGTCTGTCCGTGCCTCCCTTTCAGCAGCCACCCCCGGGAAACCTAGAAGAAGGACCTTGCCATGACCACCGCCCGCGCCAGCGCAGTCGCCGCCATCAATAACTACAAGTCGAACGGCCAAGCCTGGAACTTCCGCGAGACCCCGACGAGCGAGATCTTCGGCGCCAACGTCTTCAGCGACGCCGTCATGAAGGATCGGCTGCCCAAGAGCGTCTACAAGGCGCTGCAGGCGACGATCAAGCAGGGCAAGCCGATCGACCCGGGCATCGCCGATGCGGTGGCGCTGGCGATGAAGGACTGGGCGATTGAGAAGGGAGCCACCCACTACGCCCACGTCTTCTATCCCCTCACCGGACTCACCGCCGAGAAGCACGACAGCTTCCTCACGCCGACCGGCGACGGCGACGCGATCGCCGAGTTCTCCGGCAAGGAGTTGATCCAGGGCGAGCCCGACGCGTCGAGCTTTCCCTCGGGCGGCCTCCGCGCCACGTTCGAGGCCCGCGGTTACACCGCCTGGGATCCGACGAGCCCCGCCTACATCCTCGACAACCCCAATGGCACCACGCTCTGCATTCCCACGGCCTTCTGCTCGTGGACGGGCGAGGCGCTCGACAAGAAGACGCCGCTCCTGCGGTCGATGCAGGCGGTCGACAAGCAGGCCCGTCGAGTACTCACGCTGTTCGGCCACAAGGACATCGGCCAGGTATCGGCCTCCTGCGGACCGGAGCAGGAATACTTCCTCATCGACCGCAACTTTTACTTCGCTCGGCCCGATCTCGTGATGGCTGGCCGCACGCTCTTCGGGGCCAAGCCGCCGAAGGGACAGGAATTCGAGGACCAGTACTTCGGCGCGATCCCCGAGCGGGTGCTCGCGTTCATGCTCGAAGCGGAGCGGGAACTCTTCAAGCTCGGCGTGCCCGTCAAGACGCGGCACAACGAGGTGGCCCCCAGCCAGTATGAGATCGCGCCACTCTACGAGAACGCCAACATCGCGACCGACCATCAGCAGTCGATCATGCAGATGCTCACGCGAGTGGCACAGAAGTACGGCATGGCCTGTCTGCTTCACGAGAAGCCCTTCGCCGGCATCAATGGCTCGGGCAAGCACGTCAACTGGTCGCTGGGCTGCCGGCTCGGCAACCTCCTCGAGCCGGGCGAGACGCCGCATGCCAACATGCAGTTCCTCGTGTTCTGCGCCGCCGTGATCCGTGCGGTGCATCTGCACGGCGACCTGCTGCGGGCGGTCGTCGCCTCCAGCGCCAATGATCACCGGCTCGGGGCCAACGAGGCACCCCCGGCGATCATCTCGATCTTCCTCGGCGACCAGCTCGCCGACGTGTTCGAGCAGATCGAGAAGGGCAAGGCCACCAGTTCGAAGTCATCGGGCACGCTGACCGTCGGAGTCGATACGCTGCCCTCGCTGCCCAAGCACGCGGGCGACCGCAACCGCACGAGCCCGTTCGCCTTCACGGGCAACAAGTTCGAGTTCCGTGCGGTCGGTTCGAGCCAGTCGATCGCCGGACCGCTCGTGACACTCAACACGATCATGGCCGAGAGCCTCGACTACGTGGCCACCGAGCTGGAAAAGGCGACCGGTGGCGACCAGTCCAAGCTGGCTGGCGCCGTCGAGAAGCTGCTGCAGAAGATCATCTCCGAGCACAAGGCGGTGATCTTCAATGGCAACGGCTATTCGCAGGAGTGGCACGACGAGGCCACAAAGCGTGGCCTGCCGAACCTACGGGCCACGCCCGAGGCGCTCGACGCACTCGTCGCCCCGAAGAACATCGCCCTGTTCGAGAAGTACGGCGTGCTCTCGGAGCGGGAGGTCCGCAGCCGCTACGACATCTACATGGAGCGGTACTGCAAGGACATCAACACCGAGGCCTCCTCGGCCCTCCAGATTGCCAAGACGATGATCCTGCCGGCCGGCTACCGTTACCAGGGCGAGCTGGTCGACACGGCGTCGAAGCTCAAGAGCCTCGGCCAGACGGTGCACATGGGCACGCTTGAGAAGCTCACGAAGCTCGTGGGTGCCTTCGAAGGCAAGATCGAGGCCCTGGAGAAGTCGCTCGCTCACCACGGTGCGGCCGATCTGCGGGCCGAGGTGAAGCACTTCCACGACGATGTGATCCCGGCCATGGTGGCGCTGCGTGAGACGGCCGACCAGATCGAGACGATTCTGCCCGATGACCTCTGGCCGCTGCCTACCTACCGCGAGATGCTGTTCATCAAGTGAGCGATTCCGATCTCACCGGGGCGATCGGCGCCGCGTGCGCCCGCCTCGGCATCGATGTTCCCGCCGAGTCAGTACAGAGGCTCGCCGCGTATGCGGCGAGCCTCTGGTCTTGGAATGAGCGGCTCAACCTCACGCGACACACCGATCCCGAGACGTTCGTGGGCCGAGACGTGGGCGATGCCGCTGCGATCGCGCCGCACCTCGCGGCAGGCGAGCGGGTGCTCGACGTGGGCACCGGCGGCGGCGTGCCGGGCGTGATTCTCGCGATCCTCAGGCCCGATCTCCGTGTCGAACTCTGCGACAGCGTGGGCAAGAAGGCCCGGGCCGTGGCCGAGATCGTGAAGGCCGCGGGGCTCGCGGTGCCGGTGCACGACGGCGCCGCCCAGCAGCTCGTCGCAGCACGGGCCTCCGGAGCCGACCGGTTCGACACGCTCGTCGTGCGGGCGGTGGCGCCGCTGGGCAAGCTGCTTGGCTGGTTCGAGCCGATCGCTTCCTCGTATGGCCGCATGCTCGTCGTGAAGGGGCCACGGTGGGAGGAGGAGAAGGCTTCGGCCCGGCTCGAAGGCCGCGGCAAGAAGGTGACGATCCGCCGCATTGCCTCATGGCGGACCGCCGGCCGCGACAACGACAGCGTGCTCCTCGAAATCCGCCGCCGCATCGACACCATGTAGGCCCGTTGCGGAGCAACGGGCCTCGAGGGGCTTACAGATTCATCCCGAGGTATCCGCCGGCGGCGTCGCTGGCGGCCTGCTCGCGGGCCAGCCGCTCGAGCGCTCGGGAGAGGTCGCCGGCGGCGATGTAGCGATTGAACTCGGCCTCGACGGCGTGTTTCACCGAGAGCTGCAGCCAGTTGACCGCCGGCTGCGTGAGCCAGTCGCAGGTCTCCAGGGCCAGCGTGATCTCGAGATCGCTGCCGATCGTCTTGGCGTCGGCATCGTCGGTGAGCACGGTGCCCTCGAACGTGAATCGCACCCAGCCGCTGTCGGGCTCGTTGGTGAACCGAAACGTGCAGGTGCCGCCCGTGAGATAATACGTGTTCCGCGTGCCGTGCCGGCCCACCGCCCGCTGCATCCGTTCGAGGCGGCGGCGGTAGACGGGCGAGGCATCGAGCGGAATGTCGAGCCGCGGCACGCTGCGAAGCGGCGTACAGTCGAACGAGATCGCCACGGCGGGCAGAATGTCGGGATCGGCCATGACGACAGAAGTCTACACCGCAATGCGAAAAGCCGCAGCGCTCACGCTGTTGGCCGTGGTCGGCTGCAGCCCGCCGTCAGCCGCCACGCTTCGACTCGCCGAGACCCGCCGGCTCATGGGCGTGCCCTGGACGATCACCGTCTGCACCACGAACGAGGCGACGGGGCGGGGGGCGATCGCGGCCGGCTTCGCCGAGGTCGAACGGCTGGAACGGGTGCTCTCCGACTACGATCCCGAGAGCGAGCTCTCGCGGCTCTCCGCTGCCACCCCGATGGCGTCGGCCACACCCGTGAGCCGCGATCTCTGGCGGGTGCTCGAGCAGGCCGTAGCCCTGCGGGACCGGACCGGCGGCGGCTTCGACCCTGCCATCGGCCGGCTGACGACACTGTGGCGGCAGTCTCGGAGGTCGGAGCGGCTGCCGGTGACCGAGAAACTGAATACGGCCCTCGCGACGGTCGGGCCCGACGCCCTCCAACTCGACCCCACGACGCACGGCGTGCAGCTGCCGAAGCCAGGCACGCGACTCGACCTTGGCGGCATCGGCATGGGCTATGCAGCCGACCGGGCGCTGGAGGCTATCGCCGCGGCCGGTGTCACGGCGGCGATGGTGGATGCCTCCGGCGATGTGGCGGTGTCGGCCGCGCCGCCGGGATCGGCAGGCTGGAGGATCGAGGTCGCGTCACTCGACATGGGGGAAACCGAGCGCTCGCAGCGCAGGGAATCGCTGCTCCTCGCGGACGCGGCCGTGACGACGTCGGGCGACGCGTTCCAGGTGGTCGAGATCGACGGCCGCCGCTACAGCCACATTGTCGACCCGCGCACCGGCCTCGGCGTGCCAGGCCCCGCAGCCGTGACCGTGATCGCCCCCGACTGCACGACCGCCGACGCGCTCGCCACGGCTGCGAGCGTGCTCGGACCCGAGGAGGGGCTGCGCCTCGTCGCCGCCACGCCCGGGTGTGCAGCCCGCGTCATCTGGCAGGACGGCGACTCGACGCGGACCGCCACGACGCCAGCCTGGCCTTCCCATCTTGCCCCGGCCTCTCCCGCGCTGTCGCGACCATGACGATTCCTCCAAGTTTGACGGTTGGGGGGCCGATACCAACGGTGCTGCCGCTGCGCCCGGGTGAATCGGTTCACCATGGCGTCGGGGGGCACCGTGGCGAGCACCGCCGTCGTTCGACGGCCGGTTCTCCTCGGCGCAGCGGCGGCACTTTCGGTTCATCGTTGCCCAACACCACCGACGCACTCACCACGCCGGACCCCCCACCGTGCCACGCCTCGCCCGACAACTCTGGGTGGCTCTCACGAGCATCACGCTCGTGGCCAGCGGGTGCGCGCCACGGCAGCCGTTCTACTTCTTCGAGGACGGCGACCTTTCGCATTACGTAGGGGCAATCCAGAAGCTCGAGTACCCCGACGCGACACAGGAGCCACTCGACGAGGCGGCCGGTGCCGTCGAGCCGCTAACGCTCTCGAATCCCAACTTCGACAACATTTGGGAAGTGTCGCTCGAGGAGGCGATCCGCACGGCCCTCGAGAACGGCAAGGTGCTCCGCAACCTGGGCGGCCGGTTCGCCAGCTTCGGCGGTCCCCGGCCGCAGACAGGGGAACCGGCCGTGTCGCTCCTCACCGCCCCTACGCAGACGCCGACCGTCTATGACCCGGCGATCGTCGAGACTGATCCCTTCCGCGGCGTCGAGAGCGCACTGGCCCTCTTCGACGCCCAGCTGGCCAGCTCACTTACCTGGGAGCGGCTCAACCGCCCGCAGAACTTCAATGCCACCGGCGGCACGATCTTCCCGCAGCAGCTGCTCGGCGATCAGGGCAACTGGACGTCCGGCATCACGAAGCGGACGGCGACCGGTGCCACCTGGGGCTTCAATAACTCCACGATCTACGACAACAACAACTCGCCGATCCGCGAGGTGCCTTCGACCTGGACGACGAACTACGACTTCACGTTCAACCAGCCGTTGCTCCAAGGGGCCGGCACCACCTACAACCGCATCGCCGGCCCCGACTTCTTCGACAACCTCTATGGCCGGCCAAACTTCCGCGGCGTGCTCCTCGCCCGGATCAACGCCGACATCTCGCTGGCCGAATTCGAGGCGGGCGTCCGCAACCTGATCAGCGACACCGAGCAGAGCTACTGGGAGCTCTACTTCGCCTACCGCAACCTCGAGACCCGCAAAGCGGGCCGCGACAGCTCGCTCGAGGCGTGGCGGAAGGTGCACGCCCTCTACGTCGAGCAGTCGCGCGGCGGCGAGGCCGACAAGGAGGCCCAGGCCCGCGAACAGTACTTCTTCTTCCGCGGCGAGGTGGAAAACGCCCTCACCGACGTTTACCGCTCCGAGAACCGGCTGCGGTTCATGATGGGCATCTCGGCCAGTGACGGCCGGCTCATCCGCCCGTCCGACGAGCCCACCACCGCCCGCATCTCATTCGACTGGCAGCAGTCGCTCGTCGAGGCGCTCTCGCGATCGGCCGAGCTCCGCCGCCAGAAGTGGGTGATCAAGCAGCGGGAGCTCGAGCTCACCGCCGCCAAGAACTTGCTTCTGCCCCGGCTCGACATGGTGGGCCGCTGGCGGTTCCTGGGCATGGGCCAGGATCTGATCAACCAGAACTACAACCCCTACAATGCCGACAACGCCGACCCGCTCGCCGGCACCGACGCCTACTCGACAATGTTCAGCGGCAAGTTCCAAGAATGGCAGGCCGGCGCCCAGTTCCTCATGCCGCTCGGCTTCCGCCGCGAACTGGCCACCGTGCGGCATCACCAGCTCCAGCTCTCTCGCGAGCGGGCCCGACTCCAGGACGAGGAACTCGAGGCCTCGCATGCCCTCGTCGAGGCGGTGCGAAACGTCGACACGAACTTCGCCCTCGCCCAGACCAACTTCAATCGGCGCGTGGCCGCAGAGCGGCAGGTGGAGGCGGTGCAGGCAGCCTACGACGCGGGCACCGTCACGCTCGACCAGCTCCTCGACGCCCAGCGGCGCCGGGCGGAGGCCGAGAGCGGCTACTATCGCGCCCTTGTGGACTACAACCGTTCGATCTCGCAGCTCCATTACCGAAAAGGCTCGCTGCTCGAATACAACGGTGTGTTCCTCGCGGAAGGCCCATGGCCCGGCAAGGCCTACTTCGACGCCCATCGTCGGGCACGCCAGCGCGACGCGAGCCTCTACCTCGACTACGGCCATTCGCGGCCAGGCGTGTTCAGCCGCGGCGCGATCTCGCAGAACTTCGAGGCCATCGGCGCCGACGCCCGGCCGATGCAGCTGCCACCTCGGGATCCGGCCACCCGCGAAGAGCCACTCCCGGCGGGCCTGCCCGCGAGCCCGGCGGCACCGGCCCCCGAACTCCTGCCGACGCCGTCCGCCAGCTGAAGCCTATCGCTCAGACTCGACGAGGCCCTGCTGGTCGAGCCACGACTTCATGGCCTTGCCCTGGTTCATCATCATCGACACGGCCTGCCACTGCCGCTCGCTGAGCCGCTCGCGGATCAGCCTGGCGTCGACCTTCGACAGCTGGTGGTAGACGAGCATCTGCTCGGCGTGGGTGTTGCGGCGACCGGGGGACGTGTCGAGCACGAGCCGCGGCTCGGCAGCCACGAGCAGCCGCTCGACGAGGGCGTGCTGTCTCTCATCGAGTCCGATCGTCTCGTCCATCTTCAGGAGCACGGGCGCGACCATCGCCCGCCAGCGGAACGACCGCCGCGACCGCAGCTCCTTGTCGAGGCTGGCCTGCTGCCGCTCGTCGAGCATCTCACCGAGCAGGTCGATGAACAGCGAGTCCTGGCCGAAGGCCTGCTGAAACTGCGACCGGCAGCGCTGGATGTCCTGCTGGAAATTCTGCCACTTTCGCTGCCCCTCGGGCTCCTGGAAGTTCACTGCGTCGCCCGCGTAGCGAGCCCGCGTGGCATCGATGTCCGCGGCGATCCGTCGGGCATCCGATTCCAGGGCCAGTTCCAGTCGCATCCGCTGGTCGGCGGAGAGGCCACACGTGCGATCGACCCGGTCCAGATGCTCCTGGGCCTGCCGCCGCAGCCGCGCGAGCGCCGGCGACTCCTCGGGAACGTCCTCGCTCCCCGTGGGCGACGGCCGCCGTAGCCGCATGCCGCCACCGCGGATTACCAGGCCGTTCGCCTGCTCGAAGAGATTGGCGTCGAAGTTCGACGCCAGGTCGATGAGCTGGCCCTGCTGCTGGGCATTCCCTGCCGCGATGGCGTCCTCGATGCGGTCATCGTCGGCGCGGCCGACAGCGGCCACAGCGAGCATGATGCCGCCGGCCAGAACCGCGCCCCGGAAAGCAGCCGTTCGCACTCGTAGGGAACGCATCATTTGTCCCACCATGGATCCGCGCCACGCAGCCCCGGGCCATCGGGGAACCGCCAGCCGAGGTGCACGCCCGCCTGCCGCCAGCCCGCGGCCTTCACCCAGGCATCCCAGGCCTGACGCTGACGGTCGTCGAGGTGCGGCGCGATGGCCGCGGCCGCGTAGTCGGGGGCAGGGCGATGGGCATTGACGATGAACCCGCCGGGATCCTGCAGTTCGCACAGCCAGGCGTCGTCCCACCGCGCCCGCAGGTCGGCCAGGATCGCCTCGCGCTGCGCCGCGGTGAGTTCGAGCGTTTCGTCGAGCTTAGCCACGATCAACAGCCGGGCCGCCTCGGCCCGGCGCTCCCGACGGGCATCCCGCTCACGCCGCCACACAGCCGCTGCATCGGACGCCACCTGCTGCTCGACGACGGGATCGAGCTTCTCCGCAAAGACTTGGCTCAGGTCGAGCACCCGCCGGCCCGGCCGGTGCTGCTGTGCGGCGAACCGCCCAGCAGCCTCCCGCACGGCATCCGCAGCCGCGGCCTTGATGGCCCGCTTCGCCTCGGGGCCGAGGTCGCCGCACGTGGCGCGGATGAATTCGAGCTCCGCATGCAGCACGGGCTGGAGCATCTGCTCCATCTGCTTCGCCTGCTGGAGCTGCTGCTGCTTGAGCTGCCGGGCCGCGGCGTCACCGCCGGGGAGCACGACCCCTTGCGGCCCCGCCCCCGGCAGCCCCAGCAGGATCCGCACTCCTCCCTCCACTGCCTGCTTGAGCATCCCTTCCGCGATGACGGGCTGGGGTGGAACGGCTGCTGCGACCGGTGCCGCGGCCTCTTTCTTCTGGTCGTCGCCGGCGGGTGCGTCGCCCTGTGGCTTCTGCTCGGCGGGGACCAGCTGCCTGCCGGGCTCGACCCGGATGGTGATCTTGAACTGCTCGGCATCGCCGTTGACCACGACCTCCTGAGCGCCCAGGCACGCCCACGTGCCGGCCGCGAGGGCGAGGGGGGCGAGGGATGCGATTCGACGACCGAGGGACCGAGGAGCGTTCATCGTTCGTACACCGGAAGGAACTTGTAGTTCACCGCGAGGGCCAACAGCGCGAGCGACGTATCGACCGTGCCCCCGGATCCGCCGCGACCGGCGAAGCCCGAGAAGCTGCCGTCCTTTCCCTGGAGCGTCTTCAGCTCCCGCACGAGACCGGCGTTCCATTGCTCCCAGGTGGTCACGTCACCCTGAAAGAGCGCCTGGGCCCGATAGTATCGCGTATAGGCCGGGTACCCGTCGCCGGCAGCCGCCGCCGACAGACTCCGCTCCTTCAGATAGACGAGCGACCGCTTGTATTCCGCCAGGTCCTTCTTGCGGGCGATCGCCTCGACGAGAACGGCGATACTCGTGACAGCATCGCTGCCGCCGCCGGGGCTGCCCGAATAGCCCACCTGGCCATTCGGCCCGGTCATCGACACGAAATACTGGATTGCCCGGGTGATCGTCTCGTCGGGCACCTCGATGCCCGCGTTCCTCGCGGCGAGCAGGCCCATCATCACGGCGCCACTCACCGACGTGTCGGCATCCTTCGCATCGGGGCCATACCGCCAGGCGCCATAGGGATTCGACTTCGCCGACGTCACGGCCGCCCGCACGGCCAGTTCGAGCGCCGCGCCGACCGGGCGAGCCGCACCGAGCCCCCGATCGTCGACCGCGCCATAGGCCTCGGCCAGAGCGAGCATACCGAAGCCGTGCTGATACATGCTGTCGTGGCCGCCACCTCCTCCGAGAAAGCCCGTCTGGGCATTCTGGGCGTCGATCATGTTCTTGATCGCCTTGCGAATCGCGTCGCGATACGGCCCATGATTGGGATCTTCGCCGGAGGCGAGGAGCACCATCATCGCCATCCCCGTCACGCCCGGTCCCGACTGGTTGTCGTTCCAGGCTCCCGACGGCTGCTGTGTCTTCACCAGATACCGCACGCCCGCGTCGTACATGTCGCGAACATCGCGGGGCACCGGGTCACCGTATTTGACGAGCGGCCCGAAGCCCGCCGTCTCGGCTGCCACGCCGCGGTCAGCCGCGAGCACGGCCGCACACACGACGAGCAACCACGCACTCCGCAATGTGACTCGCCGACTCATGGCCGCCCCTTCTCGAAACGGTTGAAGTAGGCGTCGAGGCCGGCACGATACTCGTCGGGCAGCACACGGCCCGAGACACCTGTCGCCTGATCCTTCTCCTGCTCCTCGCTGCCGCCACGAGCGGAATTGCCGCGGCCCACGAGGGCGAGCGCAGGCAGGGCATTGGAGCCGGTACCGCCGCCGCCCGGCGTCGTGCCGCCACCACCGCCACCACCCCCTCCTCCGCCACCGCCGGCAGCCTGGGAGGCAAGGAGCAGCTCGATCGCCTCCGTCTCGGCGGCCATGGCCTTCGGCCCAGTGTCGGAACTGTCGAGAATTCCGGCCGCCTCCCGCATCACTCCCTCGACGAGCGCGAAGAGCTTGATCTCCCGGGCGAAGGCATCGCTGCCCTGCGCGAACGGCAACGGTCCGAAAAGCGGCGCCTTCTTGCCGAACGGCAGCCCGCCGACCGGCGTCGCGCGGAGCTGTTCGGTGAGCTTCTCGACGCGGTCGGCGATGGCCGTCTGCTCGGTGGCCAGGCCGTCGGCCTTCACCTCGAACCGCTCGGGCTGCATCCCCTTCCGCGCCTGCTGGGCGACCCGCGTCTCTTCGCGCAAGATCACCTCGGCCTCCAGGATCCGCATCGCCTCCAGCACGACCTCGGGGGGCAGGTTCTCGCCCGCCTTGCCCCCTCCTTTGCCCGGCTTGCCATCACCTGGCGGCGGCACGAGGTCGTCGGCGAGCCGGTCAAAGGTGTCGGACCAAAACTCCGCCTGGGCGATCGACATCCCGGCCTCGGTGCGGATGTCGGTCGAGAGCTGCCGCAGGCTCCCGAGCGCGTCGAGGTCCTTCATCTCCTCGAGCACCGTCTCGAACGCCGGGAGTCGCCGCCGGTCGAAATACGCCTGCAGATCGTCCATCAGGTTCGAGACTCGTTCGGCCTCGCGGGTGCTCGTGTCCATCACCTGTCCGAGCCGATCAGCCACATCGCGGGGCTTCTCCTCGCCACCGAATGCCGCTGCGGAGAGGCTCGCGATCCGGCCGCCGATCGTCGCCTGTTCCCGCGACGCGAGCTTGAACCGCTTCACGAACGTGCTCCCCTCGAGCCGCGCCATGACCGCCGCCAGGTCGTCGGCGACCTTGGCAAACTCCGCGAGCAGCGCCTCCTGGGCGGCGATCGCCTGATCGATCGCCTCGTCGGCGGGCGTGTTTTCATCCTCCTGCGCAGGCTCCTGCTCGCCCGGCTTCTTGGGCGGCGCGACGCCGGCCTGCGTCGTCGGCAGGCCGAACGTCGGCGGCTTGCCGCCCGATTGCTTGCCTTCGCCCGCATCGGACTCGCCAGCATTCGGCTGCTGCGAGCTCTCGCGATCGACGACCTGGGGCACCGGGGGCTGCGGCTTCCCGCCCGCGCCGGGCTTCCCGCCCCCCTGCTGCCCGCGATCCTCACCGACTCGGGGCGGCTGCTTGCCGGACTCAGCCTGGCTGGCGGCTGACGGCTCGCCCCCGGACTTCGACGGCTCGCCAGACTCGTTCGGCTTGCCCCCCTCGCCGGGCTTCCCGCTCGACTGCGGCTGGCCGCCGGCCTTCGACGCCATCCGTGCCCGGGCCGCCTGCTTGAGCAGTTCCGCCACGCCGGGCATCCGCGCATCGGCGATCTCACCGAGCGTCTGCAGGTCGGAGGCGAGTTGCTCGAGCATGTCGGCCTCGAACTCGGGATTCTTCATCGCCTCGCGGACGAGCCCCGCCCCCGCATCCACGAGCCGGTCGAGCCGCCGCGCATTGGCCTCCTCGGCGGCCGCCTGCGACTCCACCTTCCGCCGCGTGTCGGCCTCGAGGAGCCGCTCCGCTGGCAGGGCCCGCAGCTCCCGGTTCGTCGCCATCAGGTTCATCTCGCGGTCACGCACCTCGCCGGCCTGCTGCCGCCAACGATTGAGCCGCTCGTTGATCACGAGGGCATGCTCGGCCTGATCGACGATGTAGACGAGCACAGGCGACGAATAGACACGACCGCGGCCTGGGAAATAGTCCTCAGCGTAGGCCCGGAGAACGACCGGCTGCGGAGGGATGCCAAGCGCGCGTGGCGAAAACGTGGCCGCCGCATCGACCGCCTCGCGGTCGACGCCGCCGGCCTGCAGCAGGAGTTCGCCCCGCGCGGCATCCGATCCCTGCTGGCCAGGCTGCCCCTGCTCCTCGGACTGCCCCTGCCAGACGAGGCCCACTTCCTTGATCCCGAAATCATCACGGGCCGCCACCGTAAACCGGAGCGTGTCCGTGTCGAGCAGCATCTCGCGGGCTGGCGGTGCATCGACCAGCATCAGCGTCGGCGGCGCATCGTCGCGGGCGGCGAGGGTGATCGTCAATGGTCGGACGCCGTCGAGGCCATGGCGGTCGCGGTAGCCGATCGCCACCGTCCGCTCGGCAGTGAGTTCGACGGCCGGCGTTCGCACCTCCGTGGCCACCGGCGACACCGCGACGCCGTCGACCGTCGCCGCCTCCAGGTCGCGATCTGCCGTGGCCACGACCGCCACGCTGCTTCCTTTCACGGCGCTCACCGTCCCGCCGCGAACGTCCTGCTGGTGGACCGTGGCCTCTCGCCCCAGATAGCCAGGCAGCCGCACCTCCGCCTGCACGGCCACGATCTCCGGCCGCAGCATCGGCTCGATCGCCACCCGCGCCCGGGCGTCGCCCGCCGCCAGGGCGAGCGTGGCCGGCTCCAGCTGGGGTGGCAGCGCGAGGGCGTAGGCGTCGTCCGCCCGCTCCGCCCGCACGACCGTGCGACGACCGATGCGGGCCGACGCCGCGTCTGGCCGCCACCGCGTGTCGGGAGCGAGCGAGACGGTGAGCGTGGCGGGCTCGCCGCGTGGCACCACCAGCCGCTCCGGCACATGGTCGAGCCGAGTGAACGTATAGCGGTCGGTCGCCTTCCACGGCGCGAGCAGCCGCGCCCAGGCATTGGCCGCCGCGGCCGGCACACCGGCGGCCAGTGCCACTGCGGCTATGACCGGCACCGCTGCCAGACCGAGCCAGAGCCGGTGCCGCGACCTGGGCAGTGCGGTGGCGAAGTCATGCGTGGCCGCCCGCGCAGCCACCTGATCAATGGCGGCTTCGCAGAGCGCGGGGGACCGGGCGAGCTCGGCGGCCGATTCGCCCCGCACGATCTCGATGATGCCGAGCAGCTGGTCGCCAAGACTGGGGAACCGCCGCGCGATGAGCCGCGCCACCTGATCGAGGCCGCGGTGGTTCCAGATCCAGCGATGAAAGGCGAATGGCACCGCCGCGCAGGCAATCACCGCAACCGCCGAGATCAGACCGCGGACAACCTGAGGCGTGTCGATGAGCCGGTCGAGACAGAAGAGAAGCAGATAGGCGACGAGCACACCGCAGAGGGCGGCCGCGATCGCCTCGACGAGCTTGATCCGCCACACGAGGCCGCGGAACGCGAGCAGTCGCCGCTCGAGTTCCACCGGCAGCGACATCCGCGGCGCTGCCACGCCCTCGCCGGCGATCGGGCTTTCAGCCGCGTGCATGACTGTGTCTCCTGCGAATGAGCCGACGTTCCACGCCTACACCAAGCCCTGCCATTTGCGACCAATCCAGAATACCCCGAGCAATCCGACCACGGCCGCCGCCACCGCCGGGTGGCTCCAGAGCTGGAGCCGCCGAATCTCCGGTGCGGGCTCCGGGAGGGCCGCGAGCGATTCGAGCAGCGAGGTGAGTTCATCCACTGGCACGGGCCGGCCGCGGGTAACCTGGGCGATCTCCGCGAGCACCTCGGGACGGGCCGGCCGGCCGATTCCCTCCGCCGCCGACCCCTGTACGAAGAACGATGCCTCGAGGCTGTCACCCGTCTCGCGACAGCCGAGCACCACCTCGTGCCGGCCCGGCTCGCGGGGTGTGAAAGTGGCGGCGAACACGCCCCAGCCGCCATCACCTGCGGGGGGCGTGAACCGCACGGTCTCCACGGTGCCCGACGGGGAGGTGATCCGGGCGGCTACCTCACCGCGCTCCAGCGGCTCGCCGCCGGCATCAGCGACCCGGGCATCGAGGGAGAGCGTCTGGCCGAGCCGCGGCTGCTCCGGCGTGAACGAAAGCCCCATCCGCTCCCCCTTGGCCATGTTGCGGCGATAGGCCATCCAGCGGACCACCTGGCCCCAGAACCGGTAGTGGTAGGTGTCTTCCACGCCCTTCCGCCACCGCCAGGCGCCGTCCGTCGCCATGTAGAGCACCTTGCCGGCGCCGTAGGTGCGGGTGACGAGCAGGGGGATGCGGCCGTATTCATTGGCTGCGTCTTCGTGCACGGCGAGCACCTCGCTGCCAGCCTTCGCGCGGAGCACGGGCCCATACCACTGCACGCCGGGCAGGCTCTCCCAGACCGCGAGGTTCTCGGCGGCAGCATCGGCAAGCTTCGTGAGCAGGCTCGCACGCCCCGCCTCCGTGAGCACGAGCCGCCGGGGCTGGTCGGTGGCGATGCCTTCGGCCTGCGCCGGATCGATGACGACAGGGCAGAGTTCGTCGAGCGGCGTGCCGGCGAGCGACGCCTGCTCGCCCCGCCAGCCCGGCATGAACACGAGGCCGCTTGCCTGATACTCGACGAGTCCCGCGAGCAGCCGGCAGTCCTCGTCGGTGAGTTCACCGGGGCCGACGCCAACGTCTCCGAGAAACACGACGTCGTACTGCGAGAGTTCGTCGAGGCCGGAGGGAAAGCGGTCGATGTAGTCCTTGTTGCCGCCGCCGCGCTTCGCGAGCCCGGGCTGGAAGAGGAGGCACGAGACCTCCACGCCGGGATCGCGGGAGAGCGCGTTTCGCAGATAGCGGTATTCCCAGCGGGGAACGCCTTCCACCACGAGCACCCGCAGCGTCTCGCGCCGGATCGAGAGCGGTGCCGTGCGGGCGTTGTTGTCGGGCAAGAGCTCACCGTCCACCGGCGGCACCGTGACCGTGACCTCGACATCACCGACGTCGGCCGGCGTCCAGTAGACCCAGTCCGTGACGGTGCCCATGGGCGGCAGCCGCAGCTCCTTGGTGAGCGTTTCGCCGGACGAGATCCGCACCGTCGCCGTGACCACTCGCTCGGTCGGCAGCGACGACGATACCGTGAACGGGATCCGCACCGGCTTCGTGGCCACGCCTACCGTGGGGCAGTCGAGGCTCGTGAGTTCGACGTCGGGCAGCCGCGTCTGGCTGCCGGCCGCCACCGTGAACACCGGCACCTGTGCCAGCCGCAAGCTCTGCGCCGCGGACAACGGCGGATCACCAGCCGTCCAGTCGCCATCGGAGGCGAGCACGACCGCGCGGAGCGGCGCGAACCGGTCGGTCGCGGTGGCGAGCGGTCCGGAGAGATCGGTGCCAGTCGCCGGCGGCGTCGCCGCGAACGGCTCGATCCGGACCGCGAACCGCTCCGCGAGCGGCTGCCAGAACTCGGGGGTGGTCACGGCCGACACCGCATCGCGGCGGCTGCGCGGCGGAGTCATCCCGACGTCGCGGGTATCCATGCTCGGCGAGGCATCGTGGAGGACGGCAATCACTGGCTTGGCGTCCGGCCGATATTCCTCCACCCACTCGGGCTGATTGAGCAGGAGGGCCACGAGGCTCACGATCCCGAGCCGCACGAGCTCCAGAAGTCCCTGGCCGCGGGCGAACCCGCTGCGTCGCCACGCAACGAGACAGACGGCAGCCGTGGCCGCGACGAGCGCCAGCGACAGCGCGATCGTCCACGGCGTCGTGAAGAACCGCAGGGCATGGGTGGCGTTCATGCAGCGGCTCCGAACGGAGAGGCATCCGGTGCGGCCCGCGTGCTTTGGCGGCCCGGCATGCAGAGCAGGCCTTCGCCGATCAGCGCCAGCACCATCGCGATCAGGAAGGCCCGCCAGATCTCCTGCACGAGGCTGTCAACGCCACCAGCGCGGCCATCCTGCCGCGAAAACGCGAGGCCCTGAAACAGGCCGTCGATACGGTCGGCCGGCAGGCTCCGCGCCGCATCTTCGGCGGCCGGACGATTCACGGCCACGAGCCGCCCCTCCCGTGCATAGACCGCGGGCTGCGTGCCGCTGGCATCGACCGGTGCCGCCGTCGAGCCGGCGATCCGCGTCCAGCCCGCCCCCGCGTCGCGGCCGGTGCCACCCAGGGCAGCCACCGCGGCCGCGCCTGCTTCGAGCTGCCGCGCCGGTGAGAGCGACTCGAGGCCGCGGTCGATCGCCCGCTGCACGAGCGAGTAGAGCACGATGCCTTCGGATGCCAGCGACGAGTCGCGCGGGGCGGGCGTGGTCGCGCAGAAATAGATGCCTCCCTGCTGCGTCGGCAGGCGGCCCACGAGCGGCTCGCCTCCCGCGAGTGACGCCAGCGGCACGATCTCGCCCGCGAGTCCGCACGACCGGGTGACGGCCAGTTCGCCGACGGGCAGCGCCGCACCGGCCCGCGTGTTGGCGAGCAGATCCTCGTCGGTCCGCCACGTTTCCGGCGCGAGCGGCTCGGGATGCGCCGTCCACTCCGTCCAGCGGCAGCCGGCGAACTCGCGGCCATCGGGGTCGGCCGGCGGAAAAAAGACGACCTGGCCGCCGCGATTCACGAACGCCTCGACCACCTTCGCATCGTCACCCTCGGGCAGCGGCGCCTGCCACAGCACGAGAGCCGACTCCTCCCAGGCGGCGGTGGCGACTGCTGCGGCCGGCACGCGATCGACCGTCGCCACGGCCGACTTGTCGGGCGGAATGCCGGCGATGAGTTCCAGCCCTCGGGCTACGGCATCGTCATCGGACACCACGAGCGTCCGCCGCGGCGCCGGCTCCGCGAATACAAAATAGAAATCGTTGTCGGCGGCGTTGGTGTCGGCGGGAATCGACACGCGACCGTGCCCCTGCGGCTCCGCCTCGGGGCCGAGTGAAATCGCATGGTTGGCCAGCACGGCCTCGCGACCGGTGACCACGAGCTCGACGGTGGAGGTCGCGCCGCCCAGTTCGATCGTCACGGGCACGGTGACCGGCGAGGCCGACGGTTGGCCGTCGGCCTCCCGTGAGACCACGATCGAGAGCAAGAGATCGCGGGCGGTGTCGCGGCGTTCCAGCCGCGTGTCCGTGACGCGGACGGCCAGGTTGCCGGCCGCTGGCTGCGGGAAGGCCAGCAGCTGGAACCGCACCGGCTGCGGCAGCGCGGCGAAGGCCTCACGCAGGCTGCTCCAGCCCCCCGCCTCGATCGCCCAGTCGTTGGCCCGCTGATCGGAGCAGATCCAGACCTCGCTGGCGCCGGCGGCACTCGCCCGGATGTGGTCGTAGGCCGCCTGCAGGAGCCGCGGGATGTCGGCCGGCGCGGCGGCAGGCCCGGCAGACGGGAGATCGGCGAGTGCCCGAGGATCGTCGAGCTCGAGCGGCGGCTGCGCCGGATCAGAGAGGAGGATCGTGTGCGCGGCCCCCAGCGTGGCGACCGCCTCGGCGAGCTGCCGGCGACCGGTGTCGAGCTTCGTATCGGCTGCGTCGGGGTCGCGGGCCTGCATGCTCGGGCTGCGGTCGAGGATCACGATGGCCGTGTCGGGCCGGCCGCCGCCGGCGAGTGCGAGCCAGCCACGGGAGAGCGGGCGGCCCACCGCCAGGATCACCGCGGCCACGGCGAGCATCCGCATCAGCATGATCAGCCAGTGCCGCAGCCGCGAGTAGCCGCGAGAGAGGGCCCGCGCGGAGAGCAGGAACATCATCGCGCCCCAGTGCACGGTCTGGAACCGCCTCTGGTTGATGAGGTGGATGATGAGCGGCAGGCTCACCAGCGGCAGCGCGACGAGCACCCAGGGCTGCAGGAACGTCATCGCCGCGCCCCCTGGCCGGAGGCCCGGCCCACGAGAAACCGCGCGAGCGACTGCTCGACGTCGTCGGTCGTGAGCACGCGGTGGTGATCGATGCCCGACGCCAGCACGATCCGCCGCAGCTCCGCGAGATAGCTTTCGACGGCACGGTGGTAGCGGTCGGCGATGTCGACCGGGTCGGCGAAGATCGACGCACTGCCCTCGAGGTCGAGGAACCGCGTGGGCCGCTGGAACTGGAAGCCGACCTCCTGCGGATCGAGGAGGTGGAAGGTGGCCACGTCGTGCCGGCGGAATCGCAGATGATTGAACGCACTCTCGAGTTCGGGCGGCGGCATGAAGAAGTCCGACACGATCACCACGAGGGCCCGCTGCCGGATCGTCTCGGCAAATTCATGGAGCACCTCGGGGAGCCGTGTGCCGCCGTCGGGCCGGGCGGCCTCGAGCACGTCGAACACGAGCCGCAGATGGGCCGGGCTCCGCCGCGGTGGCAGCGACTGCACGATGCCATCGGCCACGCACGAGATGCCGACGGCATCCCCCTGCTGCGCGGCGAGGTAGCCGAGCGAGCCGGCGATCCGCCGGGCCACGTCGAGCTTCGTCGTGCCGGCGGAGCCGTAGCCCATCGAGCCGCTCGTATCGACGACGAGACAGAGCCGCAGGTTCGTGTCGGCCTCGTACTCCTTCACGTAATAGCGGTCGGAGCGGCCGAAGGCACGCCAGTCGAGCCGCCGGAGATCATCACCCGGCACATACTTGCGATACTCGGCGAACTCGATGCTCGACCCGCGGTGCGGACTCGCATGCCGGCCCGACACGCCCCCCACCATCGGCTTGCGGGCGACGAGCGGCACGCCCGCCAGCCGCGCGAGCGACTGCGGATCGAGGAAGGAGCGGGGCTGGCGGTCAGTGAGCATGGGGTGGCGACCCGGGCCGTCAGCCGGCCTGCTCCGCGACGGTTTCGGCGACGAGCCGCGCGACGATCGCCTTGGCATCGACGCCTTCGGCCTGTGCGGCGAAGGTGGTGATCAGGCGGTGGGTGAGCACTGGCGCCGCCACGGCCTCCACGTCCTCGAGCCGCACCATATAGCTGCCGGCGAGGGCCGCCCGCGACTTCGCGCCGAGCACGAGGTTCTGCACGGCCCGCGGCCCCGCGCCCCAGGCGACGAGCGGCTTGAGCCACGCCGGGGCCGTCTCGCCCCGTGGCCGCGTCTTTCGCACGAGCTTCGCGGCGAACTCGTAGATGTGGTCGGGCACCGGCACGCGGCGAACGAGGTGCTGGTAGTCGATGATCTCGGCCGCGGTGAGCACGTGGTCGAGCGCCGGCACGGCGTCGCCCGTCGTGGTGCGGGCGATCAAGACTTCCTCGGCCTCCGACGGGTAGTCGAGCTCGACCAGGAACATGAACCGGTCGAGCTGGGCCTCGGGCAGCGGGTACGTGCCCTCCTGCTCCACGGGATTCTGGGTCGCGAGCACGAAAAACGGGGGCTCGAGCCGCGACGTCTTGCCGACGACCGTCACCTTGTGCTCCTGCATCGCCTCGAGCATGGCGGCCTGGGTCTTCGGCGGCGCGCGGTTGATCTCGTCGGCGAGCACGATGTTGGCGAACACGGGGCCGGGCACGAACTGAAACTCGCGGCGGCCATCGGCCGTCTCCTGGAGAATGTCGGTGCCGGTGATGTCCATCGGCATGAGGTCGGGCGTGAACTGGATGCGGCTGAACTTGAGCGACACGCACTCGGCGAGCTTGCTCACGAGCAGCGTCTTGGCGAGGCCCGGCACGCCCATCAAGAGCGCGTGCCCTCGCGCGAACAGGCAGATCGTGAGCCGCTCGACCGTTTCCTCCTGACCGATGATCACGCGGGCCAGCTCCCGCTTGAGCCGGGCATGCACGTCGCGGAGTCGGTCGATCGCCGCGACGTCGTCGTGATGGAGCGAGGGAGCGGCGGACGGGGAGGGACTGGCCATCATGGATCCTCGGAAGGAAGGGAGGGCGAGGGCATCACGCTCCCGGCTCTCGGCCGGGAACGTGAGCGACACGAAGGAGAGCCGTCGAAACGGGACTCGGCAACCGAAACACCGCGCCGATCGGAATCATGACGGCATGTCGGCCGGACTGGGGGCCGCGAACCGCCGGGGCGGCGTGCTCGAGATTCGGCAGCGACACGGCGCACGGCATCCGTGCGATGGCCTCAGCCGTGGCGGCATCGACCGCCGTCACGCCCGGTAGGTAGAGCGTGCCGGCATAGGCCGCGAAGGCGTCGACCAGGTCCGCCTGAAGCGTCTCGAGCCCACTCAGGCAGATCCGCCGCCCCTGGAACCCGGCCAGGGCTGCTGCCGCCGCCGGTGAGAGCGTGTGAACACCCGGCAGCTCGAGCTCTACGCACGACAGCCTCGCGATCGCGGCGGCCATCTCCGGGCAGACCGTGGTGAGGCCGCCGATCGAAACCCGCCGCCACCGCTGCTGGGCGGCCGCGAGGATCTCCTGCACGGTCACGGAGCCGCTGCTGCCGAGCTCGAGTTCGTCGGATCGAAGCCTGCCGACGACCGCCGCAACGTCGGCCGACAGGCTCGTCAGCGTGGTGAGCCGGACGACGCCCGGACTGAGCCGGGGCAGGGCGGCGGCGACCGCCGTCGCCCGGGCCCGCAGGTCGTCCGCGATCTGGCTGGGCCAGGCGACCACGGTGGATGGTGCTGGCACCAGGCGTGCGGCAGGTTCCGTCTCGGCAGCGACCTGCCGCTGCGCCGGCGGCAGGGTGACCTCATCGGACACGCGTGGGTTCGTGGAGCCCGCACTGGCAACCGCCGCTGCCGCGCCACCGTCAGCCTGAGAAAGGCGTGCCGCTGTCGGCACCTGGAGCCCACGGTCGGTCACGCCGAGCGTGGCGGCCGAGATGGCGGCGACCATCGTGAGCGACGCCGCGGTGACGAACCGCGGACGACGCTGCGGCGGCTCGCCGCCGCCCGCGAGCCGCCTGATGCGGGCCACGAGACAACCTCCGTCAATGGCGATGGCAAGCGCCAGCCGATCGCGCTGCCGCTCTTCGAGCATCACGAGGGCCGTCGCATAGCGAAGTCGGGTCGTGGCGCTCGACTCGCCAAGGACCGCGACGGCCAATTCGTCGGCGCAGTGCTCGCGCTCGCCGCGGACTTGGGCCGAGATCCACCACACGGCCGGATGGTGGAAGAAGGTGGTCTCGATCATCGCCTGCAGCAGGTTCACGACCATATCGTGGCGGCGGACGTGCGCCAGTTCGTGGACAAGAATCGCCTCGATGTGCTCGGCCGCAAAGCCGGTGAACGTTGCCGCCGGCCAGAGGATCGCCGGCCGAACGACTCCCACGAGCACCGGCACCGTGACGGCCGCCGACACCCGCACCCGCACGCGACCGCCGATGCCGAGCGTGGCCCGCCAACGATCGACCTGCCGTTCGAGCCGCGGATCGCGCCTGGCGGCCGCCACGAGGCGGCGCGACAGCGACCAGCCCACGGCCAGTCGCAGCATCCCGAGACCGATGCCCGTCGCCCAGGCGAGTCCGCATGCAGAGAGCCAGGGGGCAAGTCGGTGAACGACGGCAGCGGAGACGTTCAGGCTCCCGGCCGCCCAGTTCGCGACCGCCGGAGGTCGGGCCACGGCCGTCACGGCCAGCAGCGGCACCGCCACCAGGGCAGTGACGCACGCCACATACCGGAGCCGCAGGGCCGCGGCCGATGTGCGGGGCACGGCGGCCAGGAGCGCAGCCAAGCCGCCGGCGACCGCCGCTGCCTGCCAGAGCGAGTGAAAGAACACCGCACCGAGGAACTCGAACCCGGCGGTCGCACCAACGGTGCCCTCGAGAAACATGTTCATGACGCCCGCTCCTGCGTCACCTGCGCTTCGAGCCCATCGAGCAACCGGCGCAACTCCTGAATCTCGTCAGCCGACGCCGATCGGCCACCAAGCGCCTGGACCACGAGTTGGCCGACCGCACCGCCGAAGGCGCGATCGACGAGATCGTCCACGAGTCGCTTCAGCGTGTGGGGCTGCGGTGCCGCCGGCGCATACACGTGGGCCCGGCCCCGCGCGTCGCGCACGACGAGCCGCTTCTCCACCATGATCTGCAGCGTCTTGAGCACCGTGGTGTAGCCCACAGGCTTGTCCCGGCTCAGCACGTCGTGGATCTCACGCACCGGGCACGGGCCGCGGTCCCAGAGCACGCGCAGCACGGCCAGTTCGTTGTCGGTGGGACGGACGGGAGCGTGTCGGGGCATGAGGAGCTCGCAGCCAGCCGCGGGACGGGCTGCCGGGCAGCCTCAGGCACATTGTACGAAGGATTTCGTAGAACGCGAACAGCCAGGCCACCGGTATGCTGCATTCGCCCACGAGCACCTGTTCTCTTTCCCGCGGCCCAGCCCCATGAAAATCCTCATCACCGGTGGCGCCGGGTTCATCGGCAGCCATATCGTCGATGCCCTCCTGGCCGCCGGTCATTCCGTGGCCGTGCTTGACGACCTTTCATCGGGCTCCCGCGGCAATCTGCCCGCAGACGTGCCGCTCCACGTGGCCGACATCGTCGATGCCGCGGCCGTGGGCCGGGTCGTCGCCGCCGAGCAGCCGGATGCGATCTGCCACCAGGCGGCCCAGATGTCGGTGAGCCGTTCGGTCCGCGAGCCCCTGTTCGATGCCCGGGTCAACTGCATCGGCCTCATCAACGTGCTCGACGCCGCGGTACGGAGCGGCTGCGGCAGGTTTGTCTTCGCCTCGAGCGGCGGCGTGCTCTACGGCGACGTGACGGCGCCGGCGCCGGAATCGACGCCGGCCAACCCGGTGAGCCCCTACGGCATCACGAAGTGGGTGGGCGAGCGGTACCTGAAGTTCTATGCCGAGGAGCATGGCCTCGCGACCGTGGCGCTCCGCTACTCCAACGTCTACGGCCCGCGACAGAACCCGCACGGCGAGGCGGGCGTGGTGGCGATCTTCTGCACGAAGCTGCTCGCCGGCGCACCGGCCACGATCAACGGCGACGGCCGCTACATCCGCGACTACGTCTATGGCCCCGACGTCGCCCGCGCCAACGTGATCGCCCTCACCGCCGACCTCCCGGCCGTGCAGCCCAAGACACTCACGAGCCTCAACATCGGCACCGGTATCGGCACCGACGTCAATGAACTGGAGGCACAACTCCGGCAGGCGCTCTCCAACGTACTCGCTGCCCGCGGCCGCACAGTCACGCTGCCTACGCCCTTGCACGGCCCGGCCCGGCCCGGCGACCTCCGGAGCAACCTCGTCGACGCCACCCGCGCCCGCGAGCTGCTCGGCTGGACACCGACCATCAGCTTCGCCGACGGCCTCGCCCGCACCGCCGCGTGGTTCGCCGAGCACTGAGCCACGGCATGTGGCGCAAACCGCCGTTGTCTTCCCGAAGGCCCATTGCTCAGAGAGCCGGCGGGGTCGATGAGCGTGGCGAGCCGTTCGCGGCTCCCGCCGCGGGATTCCCGCGCTTGCGCTCAGGGCTTGTATGTCGGCACAAGGAAGCCCCTAGGCGCAAGCCGGGGGATCCCGACGCGGAAGCGTCGGCAACGTCGAACACCGATCGGCACCGGTGTCCACCCAAAGACACCGATCGCTCGGTCCGGCCTATGCAAAACAGGATGTTCGAAGCGCGTCCGGCGACGGGGCACGGGCAGCCCCGAACTTTCACCAACCGGCTCGCCCCTACAAACCTTCGAGTGCGCCGGCCGCGATCGTGGCAGTGAGTGTTGGGGATGCCAGATAGAGCGGCAGGCCGTGATTCTTACCGACGATCGCCGCGGCGTCGGTGGCCGTGAAGTCGACATCTGGGGGCAGCCACCGGCGCGGCATGCTCACTCTCCCCAGGGCGTCGGCGCGGAGATCGCGATCGAGGAACGGGAAGAACTTGAGGGCGTCGTCCCGGGAATTGATCACGAGCGTGAGCCGGTCAAGGCAGTCGACCGCTTCTCGGTAGGGACCCCGCGGCGTTAATGCGTCGCAGCGGACGGCTGGTGCGATGAACACGAAATGCGCCCGGCCGGGACGGTCGATCCAGGGCTGCACGTCGCGGCGGCCACTTCGCTCTGCGGCCACAAGATCGTCGAGGGCGCCGAGCGTGATGAGTGCGCCGAAGCTGTAGCCCACGATGGCCACCGGCCGCGTCGGCTCGATCTGGCCGAGCAGCCAGGCGAGATAGTGCGCGTCGGCATGAGCCCGCTCGTACTTCGCGCGGCCATCTTTGAGGAGCAGCCCCTGCTGCTCGCTCGGCCAGGAAAAGATGACGGTCCGCACCGGGCCCGCCGTCGGGCAGCAGCCGGCGAGTTGCCTCGCGAGTTGCACGCCTTGCTGCCGCGCGTCGCCCACCGTGTAGCGATTGCCGTGAATAAACACCACGAGGGGCCGATCGGCGTCCGCCAGCAGGTCCACGACGTCCGCACGCTGCCAACGGCCACACTCCGTCCGCCGCTCGACTGCGACCTTGGCGGCGGTCGGCAGCCGACAGATGCCCGGCAGATGCCGCGTGCTCACGAGCCAGACGTCGTCTGCACAGACGGCCGCCGTGGTGGCGATGGCGTCGCCTTCCGCGCCGCGAGCCTGGTGCGCACCTCCCGTGGCGAGGCAAGCCAAGGCTGCGATCGCGACGTGCACGAGGCCACGCCGCAGGCGGCGCGGCGTCTGACCGGCTGAGTGTGTCGGTGGCTGAAGCTGGAGCATGACCCCGATCGGCGAGCGGTTCTCGCCGACTCCTTGCCAAAAACTAGCACTCGTTGCAGCGTCAGGACGGCCGCCGCACCGAAAGCAAAGAGGCACATCGCGATCGGCAGCCGCGCAGCCCGCACAGGCCGCACGACCTGACCACTCCCCCTCCGACCGTCCGAAAAATGTGCCGCCCTCCAACGCGTCGCGCCGGATCGTGAGCTACGGTTCTCGTGGCGTCGTCGGCGACGACGCTTCCCGTCCTCTTCGGATCGCTCCGATCCCCCGCGGTGGAGACTGTGTCATGTCGCGTTGCCTGTGTCTGGCCCTCATTCTCGGCAGCCTGGTGGCCGCCCCCGGCTGCAGCAGCTGCTTCGGCAGCAACAGCTGCCGCCGTTCGTCGTTCATGGAGTTCCGCTCGCCGTGCCGCGGGCAGGCCGATCCGTGCCATGCGCCGGTCTGCGAGCCCGCCTGCGGTCCGGCCTGTGGCTCGCCGTGCAACTCCTGCGGCGAAGGGGGCGCGGTCATGGGGCCCTCCTCGGCGCCGATCGTGACCGAGCCCGGCACGTTCAGCTGAGATCTCCGCGGCCCCTCCGGTGATGCGCCGCTCCGCCGGCCACGCGTCGGGTAAGCAGCACGCTGTGTGCCTGCTCCCGATTCGAGCGGCTCGTCACCGGCGGGGGCCGCGGCGAACACGTCGACTCTGTCATGGGGGGTCCGCTGGCTCGGGAGCGGCAACTGTCTCGTCGCGGGACCTCGCAGACTCGGTCCAATGCTCCTCGAGCAGTCGCCGACTCCTTCGCCTCCTCTAACCCGCTCGCCTCCCCGGATTGGCGAATGACCGGCCGATATACTCGCCGGCTTCCCGTACGTCCGGAGCCGCCATGTTCGAATCGCTGACCGCCTCGCTCTCCTCGGCCTTCACCGCCCTCCGTGGCCGCGGCAAGCTCAGCGAGGCCAACATGCGCGAGGGGCTCGCGGATGTCCGCACGGCGCTCCTCGAGGCCGACGTCGCCTACGACGTGGCCGACGGCTTTCTCGACCGCGTGGTCGCCGACGCCGTCGGGGCGCGGGTGCTCGAGTCGCTCGACCCGGCCCAGCAGCTCGTGGGCATTGTGCACCGCGAACTCTGCAACCTCATGGGCCCGGTGGACCACTCACTCCACCTCGAGGCCGGCCGCACGACCGTGCTCATGCTCTGCGGCCTGCAGGGCTCCGGCAAGACGACCTCCTGTGCCAAGCTCGCCCGGCGCATCCAGGCGCAGGGCCGCGGCGTGCTGCTCGTGGCCGCCGACCTACAGCGGCCCGCGGCCATCGAGCAGCTCGCCGTGCTCGGCCGGCAGCTGGGCCTGCCCGTGCACACGCCCGCCGACATGCCGGGAGGCTCCTCCGCCGACCCCGTCGCCGTCTGCAACGCGGGCGTGGCCCGGGCGCGAAAAGAAGGTATATCCGTCGTCATCCTCGACACCGCAGGGCGGCTCGCGATCGACGAGCCGCTCATGCAGGAGCTGGCCAAGATCGATCGCACCGTCGGCCCCGACCAGGTCTACCTCGTCGTCGATGCGATGACCGGCCAGGACGCCGTGAAGAGCGCGAAGGCCTTCAACGACGCGCTCGAGATCGACGGCGTGATCATGACGAAGCTCGACGGCGACGCCCGCGGCGGCGCCGCGCTTTCCGTCAAGAGCGTGACGGGCGTGCCGATCAAGTTCATCGGCACCGGCGAGCAGATCGAAGCCCTCGAGGACTTCCATCCGGAGCGGATGGCGGGCCGGATCCTCGGCATGGGCGACGTCGTCTCGCTCGTCGAGGAGGCCCAGCGGAAGTTCGACCAAGAGGAAATGCAGCGTCAGGAGGAGCGGCTCAAGGCGGGCGAGTTCACGCTCGACGACTTCAAGAAGATGCTCCAGCAGACGCGGCGGCTCGGCCCGCTCGGCAAGGTGCTCGGCATGATCCCGGGCATGGGCGGCATGCAGGAGATGCTCGCCGGCGCCGATCTCGAGAAGGACATGAACCGGCTCTTCGGCATCATCGACTCGATGACACCCGACGAGCGACGGAATCCCACGCGGGTGATCGACCAGTCGCGGCGGCGCCGGATCGCCGCGGGCGCCGGCGTCGAACTCAACGAGGTGGGCGACCTCGTGAAACAGTTTGACGGCATGGCGGCGATGATGAAGGGCATGGCGGGGCTCGGCATGCGGGAGCGGATGCAGCAGGTGCAGCAGCTGCAGGCCCAGCTTTCCAATCCCAACGCCCGCCTGTCCAAGCCGAAGGCCGACACCGGCAAGCGGCTCACGGCCGACGAGCGGCGAAAGCTCAAGAAGCAGCGCGAGAAGGAAGAACGCCGCCGCCGCCGCGAGACCCGCGGGTAGCGCGACCCGTCATCTGCATGTCCCGACCGTAGTCCGCACACTCACCCCGTAGTCCGCATGCTCCGCATGTGGCCCACGGCCTGAACACCGCAGACCCTTCTATTCCTCCGCGGGTCGACGTCCCGTGGTGCAAGTTCGGGGCTGCCCATGCCCCGTCGCCGGACTGTCGGCAAAAAAGAGGACGCTCGCTACGTCAGCACGGCCGCGATCGGCGTGCCGCCGCCGCCGATCGTGAAGGGGCGGCCGTTCGGGGCGCGGAACTCCTTGGCGTGGGGGAGGCCCATGGCGGCGGCGATCGTAGTGTTGAAGTCGGCCACCGTCACCGCGTCGCGGTCGGGCGAGTGGCCGCGGGCGTCGCTTGCGCCGTGCACGACGCCCCCCTTGATACCCGCGCCGGCGAGCAGGCAGGAGAAGACGGCCGGATGGTGATCGCGGCCGGCGTTCTCGTTGATCGCAGGAGAGCGTCCGAATTCGGTGCCCAGCACCACGAGCGTCGAGTCGAGCAGGCCGCGGTCCCGCAGATCGGAGACCAGCGTCGCCAGCGCGGCATCGAGCTCCGCTGTTTTCTCCGGCAGTTCCTCGAAGATGTCGCGGTGCATGTCCCAGCCGCCGAGTTCCACCTCGACACAGCGGACACCCGCCTCCACGAGCCGACGCGCAAGCAGGCAGCCCTGGCCGAGCTGGCCCGCCCCGTACCGTTCGCGGAGCGGCTCGGGCTCCCGCGAGATGTCGAAGGCTTCGAGATCGACGCTGCCGAGCAGCCGCACCGCGTCCTTGTACATCTGGTTGTAGGCCTCAACCTGCCCGCCGGCGTGGAGCCGCTGAAAGTCGCGGTCGATCCGCTCGGCCAGCGCAAGCCGGCGGCGGAAGTTCGTCTCGGACAGGTAGGCCGGACGGACGGTGTTTTCCAGTCCGAGGGCGGGATCGGCCACGGGCACCGGTGTGACGCCCGGGTCGAGGAAGCCGCAGCCAGGATGCTCATTGCCATTCCCCACGAGCACGTAGCCGGGCAGATCGCGGCTCGCCTTGCCGGCGACGTGCAGGGCCCACGACCCCAGCGACGGATGCTGGATGCTGGCGAGCTGGGCATACGAGGTGCGCATGGCATAGGTGCCCTGCTCGTGGGCGCCGGTCTCGGTCGTGAGCGAGCGGATCACGGCCAAGCGGTCGGAGAGCCCGGCGAGCTGCGGGAGGTGCTCACCAAACCAGACGCCTGGCGTCTTCGTCTGAATGGCCCGCGTCTCCCCCTGCTCCTCGCGGCCCGGCTTCGGATCGAAGGTGTCGAGGTGGCTCATCGCCCCCCGCATCATCAGGTAAATGAGGTTCACACCGCCCCGTGCGGCTGCGGCTTTCTGCTCCGCGGCCGCCAGTCGGCCGGCGACGCCGTCGAGCACTGTCACGCCGAACGCCGCCCGGGCGATCCGGCCAAACAGCCGCCGCCGCGCGAGCCGCTCGTCGCCGACCCCGTCGACGAACGTCCTGAGATTCGCCATGGTCGCGCCTCGCTACTGAATGAACAGGAACTCACGGGTATTGAGCAGGCCCCACACGAGGTTGCCACAGCCGACGGACTGCGTGTCGGCTGTCGCGATCTCCTCGCGGGCAATCCGCCACTCATCGGCCTCCGGGCGCCGCGACAGGACCGAGAGAAAGACGATGTCGATCGCCTCCTGCGGACGGTGCGCCGTGACTTCGTCGAAGATCACCGAGCCGGGCTGGAGCATCGCGTGGGTGATGGGGCCGTTGAACATCGCCAGGATCTGCGGGATCGTGGCCACCGTCCGCCCCCCCTCGATCGACTCGCGATCGCTCTGGCCGAACTGCCGGAGGAAGTGGCCGAGCGGCAGGGGCGTGGGCATCTCGCTGGCCCGCATGAGCAGTTGGCCGCGGTAGCCGCAGATCTGCTGGAGCGACCGCTGATAGCGGCCCGGGCCGAACTCGGCGAGATAGGCGTCGAACGCCCGCGCTACCGTTGCTGCGTCCGCGTATTCGATGTCGATGCTCACGGCAGCGGCGATCCGTTCAGGAGTCGGCCGCTGCACGGCCCACGGGTTGCGTGCCACCAGCGTGAGGATCGAGTCCCAGACCTGTTCGGCCGTCATCCGGCGGAGGGCAGGGCCAGAGAAGCGGAAGGGCTCGGCGGCAGTGGGATCGTGCGTTACGGCCCGCCGCTGATAGACGGTGGTCGACACCAGCACCCGCACGAACTCGCGGAGATCGAAGTCGAGTTCTTCCATGAGGTCGGCGAGGTGTTCGAGCAGAGCGGGATCGCTGGGCGGATTCTCCTCCCGAAAATCATCCACCGGCTCCACGAGCCCCACGCCCATCACCTTCCGCCACATCCGGTTGGCGATCGTGCGGGCGAACTGCCGATTGTCGTGGGCCACCACCCAGGCGGCGAACCGCGCCCGGCCGTCCGCGGTCGCGGCTGATTGCGGCACATCCCCCCAGAGCACCTTGGGACTGACCACATCCAGCGGTGTGGCGTCGTCGTATCGATAGTCGTGCGGCAGTGCCAACGGCCGATCGGCAAACGTCACCTTCGTGGCGTTGGCAAGCACGAACTGCACGGCTCCGGGGCGTTCCGTCTTCCGCCTCACCTCCTGCACCAGTCGCCGCACCGCCACCGCCTCGGGATCCCGCATGCCGGCCCCTCTCCGCCGCGGGCCTGCCGGTGGCTTCTCCTGTCCCGGCTGGGGCCCCGGCCGCATCTTCGTGCCGCTGGTGAGCGCGGCGAGTTCGTAAAACTGCTTCTGTGTCCAGTGGTCGAACGGATGGTCGTGGCACTGAGCGCAGCCGATCTGGGTGCCGAGGAGCACGCGGACGGTGTTGTCGACGTAGGGCAGAGGCATGCTAAAGTCACGGAGCTGGAAGCCGACGGCAGGGTTCTCCCACAGTCGCCCATCGGCCGTGAGCATCTCGTGCACCCACTCGTCATAGGGCTTGTTGGTACGGATCGAGTCCTTGACGTAATAGAGGTAGGGCTCGAATGGCAGCGCCTTCTGCGGCCGTTCCGTGAGCCGGAGGATATCGGCCCAGAAGTTGTAGAAATGGCTGACGTAGTCGGGACTCTCGAGCAGCCGGTCGATGAGGTCGGCCCGCTTCGCGACATCTCGCGAGGCGAGAAACGCGGTCGCCTCGTCGTACGTTGGAATCCGCCCGGCGAGATCGAGAGACACGCGCCGCACGAACTGCTCGTCGTTGAGTGGTGGCGCCGGCTGCACGCCATGCTCGCGCCAGTGGGTCGCGAGCAGGTCGTCGATCCGCCGCGCTGCTGCTACGACGGCGTCGCGCCGCCCGCGGTCCACCGCCGCGAC